>CAZYVT010000012.1:82311-85033 GCA_964651335.1 uncultured Enterobacteriaceae bacterium
TGCCGATCTAATCGCTGGGCGAGCGGCGCGTCGAACTGCGCGGCGAGCATCATTACATTGCGCCGGATGCGACGCTCGCGGGCCCGATCGTGCTCGAGGAAAGCGTGAGCGTCTGGTTCGGCGTAATCATCCGCGCCGACAACGACCGGATCCACATCGGTGCATCCAGCAACGTCCAGGACGGTTCGGTGCTGGACGCCGATCCCGGATTTCCGATGAGACTCGGACGCGACGTCACGATCGGTCACAAGGTCATGCTGCACGGCTGCACGGTCGGCGACCGCGCGCTGGTCGGCATCAAAAGCGTCGTGATGAACGGCGCAAAGATCGGCGCTGCATCGTTGATCGGCGCCGGATCGCTGATCCCGGAAGGCAGGGTTCAGGAACGCGCTGCGCGAGGAGTGGTCCGCCCCTTCCGCTGGTTGAGTCGGGTCACCGGGGTGCCATCCGGATCGCGCCGTCCAGACGGATGGTTTCTCCATTGAGCATCTCGTTCTCGATGATCTGCCGCGCGAGCTGCGCGTACTCGATCGGGCGTCCAAGTCGGGAAGGAAAAGGCACCTGCTTGCCGAGCGAATCCTGTGCTTCCTTCGGCAACCCCATCAACATCGGCGTCTCGAAGATACCCGGCGCGATGGTGCAGACGCGGATGCCGCTGCGCGAAAGGTCGCGCGCGATGGGAAGCGTCATCCCCACGATTCCCCCCTTGGACGCCGAGTAGGCAGCCTGGCCGATTTGGCCGTCGAACGCGGCCACCGACGCGGTGTTGATGATCACGCCGCGTTCCCCCGCCGCGTTCGGCACCGCCTTCGCCATCGCATCGGCGGCCAGCCGGATCATGTTGAAGGTGCCGATCAGGTTGACCGTCACGCAACGCGTAAACGACGCCAGGCTGTGCGACCCTTCCTTGCCGATCGTTTTCTCGGCAATCGCAATGCCGGCGCAATTCACGAGCACGTGCAATGCGCCGTGTTCCTTCAGCGCCATCGCGACGGCGGCCTTGGCATCGGATTCGGAACTGACGTCGCACTTGACGAACCGCCCGCCGATCTCCCGCGCGAGCTGTTCCCCCGCTTCGGCCTGCATGTCGGCAATGACGACCTTGCCGCCGTTCTCCGCCGCCATGCGCGCAGTCGCGGCGCCGAGGCCGGACGCGCCGCCGGTCACCAGAAAGACGCTGTTCTTGATCTGCATAAAGCTCCCCGTGCAAACGGATGCGGCGATAGTATTCAGTTTTCCCCGAAGCGGCAAGCCGGACCTGCCGAACGGACGGCGGCCGTATAATGCGATTTGTTTGGACCCCAAACTAATTGAACCATGCGCGCCGTGACGCTGCGCCTCGACTTCGGTCTCGAATTCAGCGATTTGTACGCACGCCAAGGCCTGGCGCGGCTCGACGCCGGCTTTCTCGTATTCCTGCGTGAATCGGAACCCGCTCTGTGCGAGCGCCTGCTCGCGGCACGCGCCGATCCCGGCGCCTTGCCGGCAAGATCCGAATCGGACCTCCTGGTCGCGCTCGCGCCGCACCTCGACGATTTCCTGGCGCGCCTGTTTCGCATCGAAAGCGAGGTACAGGCGCTCGCCGCGCGGCACCACAACTTCGCCCCGCTCTACTCGGTCAAGCGCCTGTTCGTTCAACGCCGGGCGCTGCACAAGGTCAAGCCGGACGAGGTGGCGGCGCTGGACGGCGCGGCGGCGGAACGGGAGCTTCGCGCGCTCTTCGGCGGTTCGTTCACGGAGCTGGCGTTCGCGCGGCACGTCACCGAGTGGCTGAAGGACGAGGCGGCAAACGCGGCGAAGCTCGATCTTGCCGCGCGCTACGCCGCCTGGGCGGCGAGCACCAAGGAAGGAAGGGAAAAGCACCGAAACGGCGTCCTTTTCAAGGCGCCGCGCAAGATCGACCACCTGAGGCTCGTGCCGCTGCGCACCGACGAATCGCAAGGGTATGCACGGCATGGGCTCGATCACCTGCGGCGCCGCGAGGGCTTTGCGCTCACCGACACCGGCACCGATCTGGTCGGGGCGCTCGACGAGGCGAACTACTGCATCTGGTGCCACGAGCAGGGCAAGGACTCCTGTTCCAAGGGCCTGAAGGAAAAAGCCCCAGCCACGGGATACAAGAAAACGCCCCTCGGGGTCGCCCTCGCCGGCTGCCCGCTGGAGGAGAAGATCTCCGAATTCCACATGGTGAAGACGCGTGGCGAGTCACTTGCCGCGTTGGCGATGATCGTGGTCGACAACCCGATGGTTGCAGCGACCGGCCACCGCATCTGCAACGACTGCATGAAGGCCTGCATCTACCAGAAGCAGGACCCGGTCAACATCCCGCAGGCCGAGACGCGCACGTTGAAGGACGTGCTCGGCCTGCCCTGGGGCTTCGAGATCTATTCGCTGCTCACCCGCTGGAACCCGCTCAACCTGCGCCGTCCGCTGCCGCTTCCCGATTCGGGGCGCAAGGTGCTGGTGGTCGGACTCGGCCCGGCCGGATTCACGCTCGCGCATTACTTGATGAACGACGGCCACACGGTCGTCGGAATCGACGGGCTGAAGATCGAGCCGCTTGCGCTCGAGCACTCGGGCGTGGATGCGCTCGGGCGACGCGTTCCGTTCCATCCGGTGCGCGATGCGCTGGAACTCTACGAACCGCTCGAAGCCCGCGTGATGGCGGGCTTCGGCGGCGTCGCCGAATACGGCATCACCGTGCGCTGGGACAAGAACTTCC
>CAZYVT010000013.1:0-82680 GCA_964651335.1 uncultured Enterobacteriaceae bacterium
CTCAGCCACTCGTGGAAGTGCAGCTCGGCGTCCTCCATGGGCGACTG
Source organism: uncultured Enterobacteriaceae bacterium (assembly GCA_964651335.1). Classification (GTDB taxonomy): domain Bacteria; phylum Pseudomonadota; class Gammaproteobacteria; order Burkholderiales; family SG8-39; genus 2-02-FULL-66-14. The sequence continues at coordinate 48 of CAZYVT010000013.1, forward strand.
GTAGGGGCCGGCGTCATCCAGGCCCTGCTCGTACAGCGCGCGCCGCCCGCGCTCCATGCGCAAGCACAGGACCGCATCTTCTTCCGCCGTCTCGGTGTAAGCGGCCTGCTGTGCCTCGACGAACCCGCGCTCGAACAGCGCGATCTCCTCGGGGTAGTAGAACTCGACCACGTTGGTGGTGTTCTGCGGGCCGCGCGGGAGCACCTGAGAGACCACGAGCACGTTCGGGTACCACTCGAGCGTGACGTTCGGGTAGTACGTCATCCACAGCGCGCCGTACTTCGGAGCGCTGCCATCCAGGAATTTCAGGCACGCCTCGTGCCAGCGCCAGTACACCGGCGTACCCGGCTTTGCAAGCGCGTTCTTCGCCGCGACGATCTGCACCGACCACTCGGCGCCGAACGCATAGCGGAAGTTGCTGCAATCGGTGAAGTTGCCCAGGCCGGGATGGAACGGATCGACGTGATACAGCTCGAGGTACACTTCGAGAAAGGTCTTCCAGTTGAACGGGTACTCCTCGGCCACGACGCGGTCGAGCAGGTAGCCGGAGAAATCGAAATCCGCGCCGACCGGCAGCCCGGCGAGGTCGGCGTGCGGATCGCGGGTTCCGGCAAAAAGCAGCCCGTTCCAGTTCTGGAGCGGTGTTGAGCGCAGCTTCACACACGGACTCTCCGGAAAATGCGGCGCACCGAGCAATTCGCCCTTCATGTCGTATGTCCAGCGGTGCAACGGGCAAACGATGCTTTCCGCGTTGCCGCGGCCTTCGAGCATGACCGCCTGCCGGTGCCTGCAGACGTTGGAAAGAAGCTCTACGCCGGAACCGTTGCGCACCAGCATCTTTGCGTGGTCCATCCAGGCGAGGGTCTGGTAGTCGCCGACATTCGGAACCATGACCTCATGCCCAACGTAGTTCGGTCCGGGGTCGAACAGCAGCTTTTTCTCGAGCGCAAAGATCGCAGGGTCGAAGTACCATGACACCGGCGGCTGGCACCGCGTTGCTCTGCGCTGTCGTGACGTTGCAAGGTTGGACATGGCTGATCGCGGATCGCAGAAATGGCCCTAAGGGCCTAAAAAGGCACGCATTTTATCGCAGCCAGCCTTTGACCGGGCAACCTCCCTCCGGTAAGGTCTGCATATGCGCAAGTTACCTCGCGAAAGCGTGCCGGGCGACGCCAAATCCGCCGCTGAGCTGACCTTCGAGAAGGCGCTCGCGGAGTTGGAGCGGATCGTCGGCCGCATGGAAAGCGGCGAGCTGTCGCTCGAACAGGCGCTCGCCTCGCACAAACGCGGCCTGGAGCTGGCGAAGTTCTGCCAGGGACGGCTCGAGGCGGCACAGCAGCAGGTTCAGGTGCTCGAGGGCGAAGTGCTCAAGCCGCTCGCCGCCGCGTCGGAAGCCAATGAAGATGAATGACTTCGGCACCCCGGCGTCGGCCGCGGCAGTTCCCTTTTCCGCGTGGATGGGCACGGTCCAGGCGCGCATGGAACAGGTGATCGCTCGCCTCATGGCCGGGCCGGGAATTGCTCCGGCAGCGCTGCACGGGGCAATGCGATACGCGACGCTGGAGGGCGGCAAGCGTGTGCGGCCGCTGCTGTGCTTTGCCGCGGGCGAGGTGGCCGGCGCCGCCGCCGAACGGCTGGAGGTGGCGGCATCCGCGGTCGAGATGATCCACGCCTATTCGCTGGTGCACGACGACATGCCGTGCATGGATAACGATGTGCTCAGGCGCGGCAAGCCCACGGTGCATGTCGAGTATGACGAGGCGACCGCGCTGCTCGTGGGCGATGCGCTGCAGTCGCTCGCGTTCCAGGTGCTCGCCGAGCACCGGCTGGCGGACGATCCCATGGTGCAGCTCGAGATGGTGAAGACGCTCGCGGTCGCATCCGGATCGCGCGGCATGGCTGGAGGGCAGCAGATCGACCTCGAATCGACCGGCAAGCCTCTCATGCTTCCCGAGCTGAAGTTCATGCACATCCGCAAGACCGGCGCCCTGATTCGTGCGGCGGTGATGCTCGGCGCGTCATGCGGTGCGCCACTCGCGCCGGATGAGCGCGCACGGCTTGACCGCTACGTCCACTGCATCGGGCTTGCGTTCCAGGTCGTGGACGACGTACTGGACGCCGAGGCGACCACGGCGACGCTCGGCAAGACGGCCGGGAAGGACTCGAAGCAGGGCAAACCCACCTTCGTCTCGGCAATGGGCGTGGCGGACGCAAGGCGGTTTTCCGACGAGCTGCGGCGCGAGTCGCACGCCGCGCTTGCAGTGTTCGGCGCGCGCGCGCGGCGCCTGGGCGAGCTGGCGGATTTCATCGTGCTGAGGAAATTCTGATGTCGTCGATCACCGGCGCATCCGGCGAGCTGCCGCACGGGGAGCTGCCTGACGCATTGCGCGACTACAATCCGTTCATGTATGAACTGCTGAAGACGGTCAACGACCCTTCAGAGCTGCGCAAGCTCGACCGCAGGCAATTGCAACGACTCGCCGACGAACTGCGCGCGTTCGTGCTCGACTCGGTGTCGAAAACGGGCGGACATCTCTCCTCCAACCTCGGCACGGTCGAACTCACGATCGCGTTGCACTACGTGTTTGAAACCCCCGAGGACCGCATCGTCTGGGACGTGGGGCATCAAACCTATCCGCACAAGATCCTCACCGGCCGGCGCGAGCGGATGACGACCCTGCGCCAGCTTGGTGGAGTTTCCGGGTTCCCTCGCCGCAGCGAATCGGCCTATGACACCTTCGGTACGGCACACTCCTCGACCTCGATCTCCGCGGCGCTCGGGATGGCGGTCGCGGCGAAAACCAAGGGCGAGAAGCGGCGCTGCATCGCCGTGATTGGCGATGGCGCCATGTCCGCCGGCATGGCGTTCGAGGCGCTGAACAACGCCGGCGCGATGGACGTGGACCTGCTAGTGGTCCTGAACGACAACGAGATGTCGATCTCGCGGCCGGTCGGGGCGCTCACCAATTACCTGGCGCGGCTGCTTTCGGGCCGGATCTACGACACCGCCAAGCGCGCGAGCGAGCACCTACTCAAGCGCGTGCCCGGGATGCTCGAGCTCGCCCGGCGCGCCGAAGAGCACGTCAAGGGCATGGTCACGCCCGGGACGCTGTTCGAGGAATTCGGTTTCAACTACCTCGGCCCGATCGACGGCCACGACCTGGACGCGCTGATTCCGACGCTCGCCAACATCCGCAAACTCTCCGGGCCGCAGTTCCTGCATGTAGTGACGCGCAAGGGACAGGGATACAAGCTCGCCGAGGAGGATCCGATCACGTATCACGGACCCGGCAAGTTCGACCCCGGAGAAGGGATCAAGCAGGCGGTCGCAGGCAAACCCACGTATTCGCAGGTCTTCGGCGATTGGCTATGCGACATGGCAAGGCTCGACGAGCGCCTGGTCGCGATCACGCCGGCCATGCGCGAAGGCTCGGGCATGGTGCGCTTTTCGGAGGAATTCCCGCAGCGCTATTTCGACGTTGCGATCGCCGAGCAGCACGCGGTGACCTTTGCCGCGGGACTTGCCTGCGAGGGATTGAAGCCGGTCGTGGCGATCTACTCGACGTTCCTGCAACGCGGCTACGACCAATTGATCCACGACGTCGCGGTTCAGAACTTGCCGGTGTTGTTCGCGCTGGACCGCGGAGGGCTCGTCGGCGGCGACGGCCAGACGCACAACGGAGCCTTCGATTACGCCTATCTTCGAACGGTGCCGAACGTCACGGTGATGGCGCCCGCGGACGAGCGCGAGTGCCGTCAGATGCTGTACACCGGCTTCCAGTTGAACGGCCCCGCGGCGGTGCGCTACCCGCGCGGCAGCGGTCCCGGCGTCGCGGTCGAAAAAGAGATGCGCGCGTTGCCGGTCGGCAAGGGAGAGATCCGGCGCCGCGGCCGGCGCATCGCGATCCTCGCGTTCGGCAGCATGCTGAAGCCCGCGCTGGAAGCGGCCGAGTCGCTCGACGCCACGGTTGCGAACATGCGCTTCGTCAAGCCGCTCGACGTCGAGCTGGTGAGGTCGCTCGCCGCAGATCACGCGCTGCTCGTGACGGTGGAAGAACACCAGGTGATGGCAGGCGCGGGCGCCGCGGTGTGCGAGGCGCTCAACGCGGCCGGCGCCGAAAGGCGGGTGCTCCTGCTCGGGCTTCCCGACCGCTTCGTCGAGCACGGAGACCCGGCGAAACTGCTCGCTTCGGTCGGTCTCGACGCTGCCGGAATCGAAAGGTCGATCCGCGCAGCGAACCCCGGGTAACTTGGCCGGCGATATAATTCACGGCATGCGGGTTGGACCGGACGCAAGGCGCCGGTCATCCCGCCTCGGAATGCGAGACCTCGCGTCATGAAAGCCAAAGACCTCCACCACATCCCCGACGTCCAGAACCTGCCGGATTCGCGCCAGCTCGCCATCGACAAGGTGGGGATCAAGGCGATCCGCCATCCCATGCGCATCCAGGAACGCTCCGGAGAGGTGCAGCACACGATCGCCAGCTTCAACATGTACGTCGGGCTGCCGCACCATTTCAAGGGCACGCACATGTCGAGGTTCGTCGAGATCCTCAGTGCGCACGAACGCGAGATCACCGTGGAATCGTTTCAGGTGATGTTGCGCGAGATGGTCGAGAAGCTCGAGGCCGAAGAGGGCCACATCGAGATGACCTTCCCGTACTTCATCGAGAAATCGGCGCCGGTGTCGGGCGTCAGGAGCCTGATGGACTACGAGATCACGTTCGTCGGCGGGATCTGCAGGGGCAGGCAGAGCTTCGCTCTCAAGGTACTCGTGCCGGTAACCAGCCTGTGTCCCTGCTCGAAGAAGATCTCCGAGCGCGGGGCGCACAATCAGCGCTCGCACGTCACGGTGACCTGCCGCATCAACTCGTTCGTCTGGATCGAGGAGATCGTGGACCTCGTCGAGAAGCAGGGCTCGAGCGAGCTGTACGGCCTGCTCAAGCGTCCGGACGAGAAATTCGTCACCGAACGCGCCTTCGACAACCCGAAGTTCGTCGAGGACATGGTGCGCGACGTTGCCGCCGTGCTCAATCTCGACGAGCGCATCGAAGCCTACGTGGTCGAGTCGGAGAACTTCGAATCGATCCACAACCATTCCGCCTACGCTCTCATCGAACGCGACAAGAAGGCTCGTTAGCCTTGCGCTCGCCTGGCTCGGCATGAGCGGCGCCGGCGCGCAGGACTTTTCGGCGCAGCGTGCGCGGCTGGTCGCCGAGGTGGACGCGATGTACGCGGAGACGCGCGCCGAGACCGGGCTTGCGGCGATGGCGCCGAGCGTGCGCGCGGCGCTCGGCAAAGTGGAGCGCCACCGCCTGGTGCCGCCCGGCCAGGTTCCCCTGGCCTACCGCAACCATCCGCTGCCGATCGGCCACGGGCAGACGATCTCGCAGCCCTACATCGTCGCGCTTTCGGCCGACCTGATTGCACCGCAGCCGCATCACGTCGTGCTCGAAGTCGGCACCGGGTCGGGCTATCAGGCCGCAGTGCTCGCCGAGATCGTGCAGCAGGTCTATACGATCGAGATCGTGGAAGCGCTCGGCCGCGAAGCCGCGTCGCGCCTCGCAGCGCTCGGTTATCGGAACGTCGAAGTGCGGATTGGAGACGGCTACCAGGGCTGGCCCGAGAAGGCGCCCTTTGACGGCATCGTGGTCACTGCCGCGGCGCCGCGCGTGCCGCAGGCGCTCGTCGAGCAGCTCAAGCCGGGCGGCAGGATGGTGGTTCCCGTGGGCGAGCGCTGGGAGGTGCAGCAGCTGCTGCTCGTGACCAAGGACGCGAACGGCAGGATCGGGCAGAAGAACGTGCTGCCGGTCCGGTTCGTGCCGCTGGTGCCGGGGCGTTAGAATCGCCGCAAAGGAGGCCGTCATGAGGATCGTCGCCGCGTTCGTGGTCATGCTCGCCCTTGCAGCAAACGCCCATGGTCAATCGACGCTGGATGCGGTCAAGTCGAAGGGCTTCGTGCAGTGCGGCGTGAACACCGGCCTCGCCGGCTTCTCGCAGCCCGACTCGAAAGGCGTGTGGCGCGGCATCGACGTGGACGTGTGCCGCGCGGTCGCGGCCGCCGTGTTCGGCGACGCGAACAAGGTGCGCTATACGCCGCTCACGGCGCAGCAGCGCTTCACGGCGCTGCAATCGGGCGAGGTCGACCTCCTGTCGCGCAACACGACCTGGACGATCACGCGCGACACCAGTCTCGGGCTCAATTTCGTCGGCGTCAACTTCTACGACGGCCAGGGCTTCATGGTGCCGAAGAAGCTCGGCGTGAAAAGCGCCACGCAGTTGAACGGCGCGACCGTGTGCGTGCAGCCCGGAACGACGACCGAGCTCAACCTCGCCGACTACTTCCGCGCCAGCAAGATGAGCTTCAAGCCGGTCGTGATCGAAAAACTGGAGGAAGTGCTGAACGCGTATTTCTCCGGGCGCTGCGACGTGTTCACGACCGACGTTTCCGGGCTGGTGAGCGTGCGCGGCTCGCGCGCGCAGAATCCCGCCGACCACGTCATCCTGCCCGAGGTGATCTCCAAGGAGCCCCTGGGTCCGGCGGTGCGGCACGGCGACGACAAGTGGTTCGACGTCGTGAAGTGGTCGCTGTTCGCGACCATCGAGGCCGAGGAGATGGGACTCACCTCGAAGACGATCGAGCCGGCGCTGGCGAGCAAGGATCCGGCAGTGCAGCGCTTCGTCGGCGCGAGCGGCGACATCGGCAAGATGCTCGGCCTCGACAACCGGTGGGCGTACAACATCGTCAAGCAGGTCGGCAACTACGGCGAGTCGTTCGACGCGCACCTCAAGCCGCTCGGGTTCGAGCGCGGGATCAACCGGCTCTGGACCCAGGGCGGCCTGATGTACGCGCCGCCCATTCGTTGAGTCCGCGGCGCACGCGGGCGATCGCGGCCCAGGCGGCACTCGCGGCCGCAGTGGCGCTCGTCGCCTGGTATTTCGTTTCCAACACCGCCTCCAACCTTGCAGCGCGCAACATCGCGAGCGGATTCGCGTTCCTCGCGCGCGAGGCCGGCTTCGAAATCGGCGAGACCACGTTCCTTGCCTACGGCGCCGCCGACAGCTACTTGCGGGCGCTGACGGTCGGGCTCGCCAATACCTTCCGCGTCGCGGCGATCGGCATTGTGCTGGTGACGTTGCTCGGTGCGTTGATCGGACTGGCGCGCCTGTCACCCAACTGGCTGCTGGCCAGGCTCGCCGCCGGATACGTGGAGATCGTTCGCAACGTGCCGCTGCTGGTGCAGCTCTTTTTCTGGTACGTGCTGATCGCCGAGAACCTGCCCGGGCCGCGCCAGGCGCTCGAGCCCCTGCCGGGCGTGTTTCTCTCCAACCGCGGGATCGTCTTCCCGACGCCCTGGAGCGTTCCCATCCTGAGCGGATTCAACTTCGCCGGCGGAGTCGCGCTGACACCCGAGTTCGCGGCGCTGCTGACCGGCCTTGTCACCTACACCGCGGCGTTCGTCGCCGAGATCGTGCGTGCCGGGATCCTCGCGGTCAGCCGCGGCCAGGTCGAGGCGGCGTACGCGGTCGGCCTCACGCGGCGCGGCGCGCTCAGGCATGTGATCGTTCCGCAGGCCCTGCGCCTGATCGTGCCGCCGATGACCAGCCAGTACCTCAATCTCACCAAGAACAGTTCGCTCGCAGTGGCGATCGGCTACCCGGACCTGGTCTCGATCGCCAACACCACGATGAATCAGACCGGGCAGGCGATCGAGGGGATCGCGATCATCATGGCCGTCTATCTGACGATCAGCCTCGCGATCTCGGCGCTCATGAATTGGTACAACGCGCGCTTCGCCCTCAAGGGGGGGCATGCGTGAGGTGGGTTCGGCAGAATCTGTTCTCGAGCTGGATCAGCGCCCTCGCCACGCTCTCGATCCTCTGGCTCGCCCTGAAGCTCGTGCCGGGGTTCGCCGACTGGGTGTTCGTGAACGCGATCTGGAGCGCCGCCGATCCGCAGGCCTGCAGGGCCGCGAAGGGCGAGGGGGCCTGCTGGGCGTTCATCGCCGAGAAGCATCGCTTCATCATTTTCGGCACCTATCCGTTCGAGCAGCATTGGCGCCCGGCGGGCGGCATCGCTCTGCTGGTCGCGCTGTACCTGCTTTCGGCATGGCGCAGGTGCTGGAAGCCGTGGCTCGCACTCGTCTGGCTGGCCGGGCTCACGGCGGTCGGCACGCTGATGTGGGGCGGTGTCCTCGGCCTGCCCTACGTCGAGAATGAACGCTGGGGCGGGCTTGTGCTCACTCTGCTGCTGGCCACGTTCGGGCTCGCCTTCGCGTTCCCGCTCTCGATCCTGATCGCGCTCGGCCGCCGCTCGGAGATGCCGCTGGTCCGCGCGCTCTGCGTCGGCTACATCGAGCTCATCCGCGGCGTGCCGCTGATCTCGCTTCTTTTCATGGCCTCGGTGATGCTGCCGCTGTTCCTGCCCGAAGGGGTGAGCATCGACAAGCTGCTGCGCGCGCTGATCGCGATGATCCTGTTTGCGGCGGCCTACCTCGCCGAGGTGGTGCGCGGCGGTCTGCAGGCTGTCTCCCGCGGGCAGTACGAGCAGGCGGACGCGCTTGGCCTGCGCTACCGGCACAAGATGGGGTTGGTGATCCTGCCGCAAGCCCTGCGCGTCGCGATTCCGCCGCTCGTCAACACCTTCATCGGCTTCTTCAAGGACACTTCGCTCGTCGTGATCATCGGGCTGTTCGATCTGCTCACCGCGGTCAAGGTGTCGTTGCAGGAGCCGGCGTGGACCGGATTCGGCGTCGAGGCCTACCTGTTCGCCTCGGCCGTGTATTTCGTCTTTTGCTTCGCGATGTCGCGCTACAGCCAGGGGCTGGAACGCGAGTGGTCCCGCCATTCGGGAACAGCGTTCAAAACCGGCGCTTGAGCGTCATGCTCTCGCCGTCGCGGCGCATCTCGACTCGATTGAGAAAGCTCATGCCGAGCAGCGCGATGTCGAGGCCCTGCTCCAGCACAACCGCGTCGACGTTGTGCAGCTCGATGCCGCCGAGTCGAACGCTGTCGAGCTTGACGCGCCAGGCGGGTACCGATCCGTTCGCAGTCTGGACCAGGCCGGGCCGGCCCTTACGGTAGTCCAGGCCGAGGCGCCCGGCGTCCGACGCGGGCAGCACGACCGAGGTCGCGCCGGTATCGAGGATGAAACGCACCGAGCCGCCGTTGATGCTGCCCTCGGCGAGAAAATGGCCTTGCGGATCGGCGGCGAGCACGACGCTCTGGCGGTCGTCCGCCGCGGCCCGCGAGCTGTAGTGCTGTCCGCGCTGGAGGGTACGGCGCTTGCCATCGATCTCGACCGTGGCTCGGTCCTGGTCGACGGAAACCACGGTCACGCCGCCGAATCGCTGGCCGACCTTGACGGTCCTCGGCTCGCCGCCGTCGATCGAAAGGATCGCGGCCTTGTCGCTGAATGCGCCGATCAGCTGGACGTCCGCCGCCCATGCCGGCGGCGCCGCCAGGAGCAGAACGATGGCACTAGAATATCTGTCCATGAAACCGGTCGCTATTTTTCGCCACACGCGCGTGGAGGGGCCCGCCTATTTTGCCACTTACCTCGACCGCCGATCGATCCCCTGGAAGCTGGTTGCGATCGACGAAGGTGAAGCGGCGCCGAAGAACGCTCGCCCGTTCGCCGGCCTCGCCTTCATGGGCGGGCCGATGAGCGTGAACGACGACCTGCCGTGGATCGCCCCGGCGCTCGAACTGATCCGCAGCGCGGTGCGCCACGACGTGCCGACGCTGGGCCATTGCCTGGGCGGGCAGCTCCAGTGCAAGGCGTTCGGCGGCACGGTGACGCGCAACCCGGTCACGGAAATCGGCTGGGGAGAGGTGCAGGTCGAGGACAACGGCGTGGCGCGGGCGTGGTTCGGCGATCGGGCCGCGTTCGACACCTTCCACTGGCACGGCGAGACCTTCAGCATCCCGCCGGGCGCGACGCGCGTGCTGTCGAACGCGCATTGCGCCAACCAGGCGTTCGCGCTCGGCAGGCACCTTGGATTGCAGTGCCACGTCGAGATGACCGAAGAAATGGTCCGCGCGTGGTGTCGCGGGGGCCGCAAGGAAATCGAGCAGAGCGCCTCGAGTCCCGGCGTGCAGCAGGCCGGGGAAATAGCGAGAAATCTCGCGCAGCGGGTCGAGCACCTGCATCAGGTCGCCAACCGGGTCTATGACCGGTGGACGGAGGGCCTCAGTCGCGGAAGTTGACATACTGGAGCGGAATGTCGGTCACCGACGCTCGCACCAGCTGAATCACGGCCTGCAGCTCATCCTTCTTCGCGCCCGACACGCGCACCGCGTCGCCCTGGATCGAGGCCTGGACCTTGAGCTTCGAATCCTTGACGAGCTTCTGGATCTGCTTCGCTTTCTCCTGCGGCACGCCGACCTTCACGGTCACGGCGCGCTTCACCTTGTCGCCGGAAATCTTCTCGACAGAGCCGAGCTCCAGGCAGCGCACGTCGACGTTGCGTTTCGCCATCCGGATGCGGAGAACGTCCACCACCTGGCCGAGCTTGAACTCGTCGTCGGCATGGACCGTGAGCGCAAGCTCCGCCTGCTCGATGCGCGCATCCGAGCCCTTGAAGTCGTATCGGTTCTGGATCTCCCGGTTCGCCTGCTCGATCGCGTTCTTCACTTCCTGTTTGTCGACCTGCGAAACGATATCGAAGGAGGGCATGCTGTCCTGTCAGCGCCTGTTGAGCCGCAGCAGCTCCTCGACCCAGCGCTGCGTGGTGCCGCGGATCCAGTCGAGGTCCTGCGGTCCGTCGAAGCCGCTGTAGATGACGAGCTGTAGCACCTTGCCGCGCAGCAGCAGCATCGAGTGGGTCGAGACGATGTATTGCCATTTCTCTTTTTCCCAGAACGTGGAGGCGCGCGCAAGATGGCGCGCGCCCTGCAGCACGCTGACCAGTTCGGGTTCCCGGCGCAGTTCCGCGAGCAGGCTCGCTTTTCCCTGCGGCTGCGCGTCCAGGAACTTGAAGTAGTCGCCGGTAGCGGCCGCGGGGCCCATTTCGCGCAGCGAGTCGCCGACCACCGAGGCGAAGAGCGCGGCGTCCAGGCGTTCGCGCTCCAGCCGCGTCGGAGTCACGATGACCATGTAGCGCCTGTAATCGGGCCGGTCGCCGGACATGAACGCGCGCAAGTCGGCGTCGGTGAGCGCAAACAGCAGCACCCGGTCCGAGGCCGAGGCGAGCGATTCGGCGAGCTCCTGCAGGCGCGGCGAGGACAGGGACAGCGAATCGGAGAAGCCCGGCGGCGAGTCGAGCACGAAACGCTCCGTTCCGACCAGCACCGGAACCGGCGCCGCCCGCGCCGTCGCGGCGCCAGCAAGCAGCACGGCGAGCAGGAGTTTTCCCGTTCCTATGATCTGCCCCGTTTCGCCGCGATCCTCATGCGAAGCGCATTGAGGCGGATGAAGCCCGCGGCGTCAGCCTGGTCGTAGGCGCCCTGGTCGTCCCCGAAAGTCGCAATCGACGCGTCGAACAGCGAATCGCGTTTCGACGCGCGCCCGGTGACGAGCACTGTTCCCTTGCAGAGCTTGACCCGCACCGTGCCGTTCACCGGCTTCTGTGACGCGTCGATCAGCGTCTGCAGCAGCTTGCGCTCGGGGCTGAACCAGTAGCCGTTATACACCAGCCGTGCGTACCGCGACATCAGGTCGTCCTTGAGCGCGAGCACCTCGCGATCGAGCGTGATCGACTCCATCGCACGGTGCGCGCGCAGCATGACCGTGCCGCCGGGCGTCTCGTAACAGCCGCGCGACTTCATTCCGACGTAGCGATTTTCCACCAGGTCGAGCCGCCCGACGCCGTGCCGGCCGCCGAGCCGGTTGAGTTCGGCGAGCACCCGCGCGGGAGTCAATGTCCTGCCGTTCACGGCGACGATGTCGCCTCGCCGGTACTCGAGCTTCACGGTTTCCGGCCGGTTGGGCGCCTTCTCCGGCGAGACCGTGATCCGCCACATCGACTCCTCGGGCGCGTAGTCCGGGTCTTCCAGTACGCCGCCCTCGTACGAGATGTGAAGCAGGTTGGCGTCCATGGAGTAAGGCGCGCCGCCCTTGCGCTTCTTGCCTTCGATCGGGATGCCGTTTTCTTCGGCATACGCGAGCAGCTTCTCCCGCGACAGCAAGTCCCACTCGCGCCACGGCGCGATCACCTTGATGTCCGGGTTGAGCGCATAGGCGCCGAGCTCGAAGCGCACCTGGTCGTTGCCCTTGCCGGTGGCGCCGTGGGCGATCGCATCCGCACCGGTCTTCCTTGCGATCTTCACCAGATGCTGCGCGATGAGCGGCCGCGCGATCGAGGACCCAAGCAGGTATTCGCCTTCGTACACTGCGTTGGCGCGGAACATTGGAAACACGAAATCGCGTACGAACTCCTCCTTCAGGTCCTCGATGAAGATGTTCCCGGGCCGGATGCCGAGCTTGAGCGCTTTCCTGCGCGCCGGCGCCAGCTCCTCGCCCTGCCCGATGTCGGCGGTGAAGGTGACGACTTCGCAGTGGTAGCGGTCCTGCAGCCATTTGAGGATGACCGAGGTGTCGAGCCCGCCGGAATAGGCGAGCACCACCTTCCTGATTCTCGATCGCCTCGTCATGTCGGGTTCACCTTGCCCAGCAACAGGTACTCCATCAGCGCCTTCTGCGTGTGCAGCCGGTTCTCGGCCTCGTCCCACACCACCGACTGCGGCCCGTCGATCACTTCCGCAGCCACCTCCTCGCCGCGGTGCGCCGGCAGGCAGTGCATGAAGAGCGCGTCCTTCCCGGCCGCGCGCATCAGCTCGGCGTCCACCTGCCAGTCCTCGAAATCGCGCTTGCGCGCCGCGTCCTCGGCTTCGAACCCCATCGAAGTCCAGACATCGGTGGTGACGAGGTCGGCGCCGCGCGCCGCGTCGATCGGGTCGGCGAACGCCTGAAAATTCGTACCGTGCACGCCGGCGCGCTCGCGCCGGACTTCGTATCCCGGCGGCGTCGAGACGCGCACGTTGAAATCGAGCAGTTCCGCCGCCTGCAGCCAGGTGTTGCAGACGTTGTTCGCATCGCCGATCCAGGCCACCGTTCTCCCGGCGATCGAGCCGCGCTGTTCGATGTAGGTGTAGATGTCCGCCAGGATCTGGCAGGGGTGATACTCGTTGGTGAGGCCGTTGATCACCGGCACGCGCGAATACTTCGCGAACCTCGCGAGCACCTCCTGCTCGAAAGTGCGGATCATCACGATGTCGCACATGCGCGAAATGACCTGCGCGGCGTCCTCCACCGGCTCGCCGCGGCCGAGCTGCGAGTCGCGCGTCGCAAGGAAAATCGCGGCGCCGCCGAGCTGGTGCATCCCGGCCTCGAACGAAAGGCGCGTGCGCGTCGACTGCTTCTCGAAGATCATCGCCAGCGTGCGATCCTCGAGCGGCCAGTAGCGCTCATAGCGCTTGAACCGGTCCTTGATCCAGCGCGCGCGCGCGAACAGGTGCTCGTACTCCTCGCGCGAGAAGTCCTTGAACTGAAGGTAGTGGCGCACTGCCGCCACGACCTCGCCCCCGATTCAGCCCGCGGCGGCGGCGCTGAGCGGCGCGGCCGGCTGGGCGAGGAAATCCCGGGCGAGCGGCGCGAGCCGCTCGACGACCGCGCGCCCCTCGACCTCGCTCATGACGAGGGGGGGGAGCAGGCGCACCACGTTTTCGGCGGTCACGTTGATCACAAGCCCGGCCTCCAGCGCGAGTTGCACCAGCTCGCCGCACGGCCGGTCGAGCTCGATCCCGATCATCAGGCCCATGCCGCGAACTTCGGTCACACCCGCCCTGTTCTTCAGCGCCGCCGCAAGGCCGCCCCGAATCGCATCGCCGACCTTCACCGAGTTCGCGAGCAGGCCTTCCTCCCGGATTGTGTCGACGGTGGTGACGACCGCAGTCATGGCGAGCGGATTGCCGCCGAACGTCGAGCCATGGTTGCCCGGCCTGAATACGCCCTTCGCGCGTCCGCCCGCGACGCAGGCGCCGACCGGCACGCCGGATCCAAGGCCCTTTGCGAGGGGCACGACGTCCGGCAGGAAGCCGGCGTGCTGATAGACGAACCACCTGCCGGTGCGGCCGAGGCCGCACTGCACTTCGTCGGCGATGAAGAGCCATTCGTGCCGGTCACAGAGCTCCTTGAGGCCCCTCAGATACTCCAGCCGAGAGACGTTGATGCCGCCCTCGCCCTGGATCGGCTCGACCATCACCGCGACCACGTTCCTGTTGTGCGCGGCGACCTGGCGCACCGCGTCGAGGTCGTTGAGTGGCACGCGCACGAAGCCCTGCACCAGCGGCTCGAACCCGGCCTGTACCTTGCGGCTGCCGGTCGCGGAAAGCGTGGCGAGCGTCCGGCCATGAAACGAATTCTCCATCACCACGATCGCCGGCTCGCTGATGCCCTTGTCGTGGCCATACTTGCGCGCGATCTTGATCGCCGCCTCGTTCGCCTCGCAGCCGGAGTTGCAGAAAAACACCTCGTCCAGCCCGGTGATCTCGCACACGCGGTCGGCTGCGGCCTCCTGCAACGGGTTCCGGAACAGGTTCGAGGTGTGGATCACGCGCCCGATCTGCTCGCGCAGCGCGGCGACCAGCCGCGGGTGGTTGTGCCCGAGCGTGTTCACCGCGATGCCGGCGAGCGCATCGAGATACTTTTTCCCCGCTTCGTCCCAGAGCCAGACGCCCTGGCCCTTGACGAACGCGACCGGCTGCCTGGCGTAGGTGTTCATCAGATGCGACATGTCCGCGCCTCCAAATGCAAAACGGCGGTCGCAAAACCGCCGTTTGCAGAATCGTATCAGGGGCGGGCGATCTTGGGTAGACCGGGCGCCCAATGGGGTCAGATCGTTAGTTCGCAGGTACCGACCGTCGGCACGATCGCGAACTCAAGACCTGACCCCGGTTGTCTGCGTGCATGCCGCAAGGCCGCCGGTAGCCGGAAACGCAGCTTTATGGAATTATGGCGGCATGAAAACGACCCTCGATCTACCCGATGAACTGATGCGCCAGGTCAAACTGCGCGCCGTACATCGCAACCAGAAGCTGAAGGATGCAATCGCGCAGCTGCTGCAGCTCGGCATGGCGTCGGCGCCCGAGGGCGCCGCACCGCGGCGCGCGCCGCGGCCGGTGCGTCTGCGCAGGCGCGGCCGCGTCACCATCGACGACATCGAGGCGGCGATCGCCGCAGGCCGCGAGTAGCCGGGCGCGACCGATGGTGGTGGTCGATACCAACATCGTCGCCTATCTGTTGATCGATGGCGACCGCAGCCGTGAGGCGCACGCCCTGCTGGCGCAGGACCCCGATTGGCGCAGCGAGACCTTCTTGCTGGTCGAGTTCTCCAATCTGCTCGCGACCTACGTGCGCGCAGGGTCGCTGGGCCGGGATCGGGCAGCGCGGTTGCTGCACGACGCGGAAACGAGGCTGCGCGGCCTGGTCACGGTGCCGCATGCCCGCGCCCTGAGCGTTGCCGCCGAGTATGCCGTGTCTGCATACGATGCGCGCTTCCTCGCCGCAGCGCAGAGTCTTGGCGCGCGGCTTGTGACCGAGGACAGCAGACTGCGGGCGGCGGCGCCGGCGCTGTCGCAATCCCTCGCCGACACGCTCGAAACTCAGGACTGAACCGGTTCCAACGCGGGCACACCCCGCGTGAAGAGCGCGCACTCTAGGGCCAGAGAGGCTGAAAAATCAAGAAGCTATAATCGACGGCATGCCCGATGCCGCGGCCGTAGAGTTTCTCATTCAGGGGATCACCGCCAACGGCAAACCGTTTCGCCCGAGCGACTGGGCCGAGCGCCTGTGCGGGATCATGGCGGCGTTTGGCGGCGACCACAGGATGCAGTACTCGCCTTATGTGCACCCGGTCACGGCCGATGGCGCGCGCTGCGTGGTGGTAGACATCCGGCTCGAAGAGATCGAGCCGATGGCGTACCGGTTTCTGGTGGGTTTCGCCGCGGACAACGAACTGCGTACGCGCCGCGGACGGCTCGATGAGCGAACCATGCTCGCCCGGCTGCAGCGAGCGGGGGACACGGATTGAAGGTGCGGCCCAGCGCGCCGGGTCTATGCCATGGACTTGATCGCGTGCACCAGCCGTTTCTTGTGGCGCGACGCCGCGTTCCAGTGCAGCACGCCCTTGGCAGCGATGCGATCGATGACCGGGCGCGATTTTTCGAGCGCCGCCGCTGCGGCGGTCTTGTCGCCCGAGGCAATCGCCTTCTTGACGTCCTTGATCGCGCTGCGCGCCTCAGTGCGCAGACTCATGTTGCGGCTGCGACGCTTGAGCGCCTGGCGGGCGCGTTTGCGCACTGACTTGATGTTGGCCATTGCTTTGATCCGATTGCGAAAATGGGGCGGCATTCTAGCATGAGCGTGCGCGCGAGGAACGCGAAATGAGCCTGCTGAGGTCGCTTGCGACCATCAGCAGCTTGACGTTCCTCTCCCGCGTGCTGGGGTACGCGCGGGACTTCTTCATCGCGCGCGTCTTCGGCGCGGGGCTTGCGACCGACGCGTTCTTTGTCGCCTTCCGCATCCCGAACCTGCTGCGGCGGCTGTTCGGGGAAGGTGCGTTCTCGCAGGCATTCGTGCCGATCCTCGCCGAGTACCGCAACCGCCAGTCACCGGAGGACACGCGCTCGCTCGTGGACAGCGTTTCGACGGCGCTGTTTCTGGCGCTCGTGCTCACGACCGCGCTCGGGGTCGCGCTCGCGCCGCTGATCGTCTACATCTCGGCGCCGGGTTTCGCGGCGGACGCCGGGAAGTTCGATCTCACGGTGAGCATGCTGAGAATCACCTTTCCCTACGTCCTGTTCATTTCGCTGGTCGCGCTTGCCGCGGGCATCCTCAATACGTGGAACCGTTTTTCGGTGCCTGCGTTCACCCCGGTGCTGCTCAACGTCGCCTTCATCGTGGCGGCGGCGTTTGCCGCGCCGTGGTTCGACCCGCCGATCCTCGCGCTCGCCTGGGCGGTGTTCGCCGGCGGCATTCTGCAGCTTGCATTCCAGTTTCCGTTCCTGGCGAAGATCGGCGTGCTGCCTCGCTGGCGGCTGAACTGGAAGCATCCCGGCGTGTCGCGCGTGCTCAAGCTCATGGCGCCGGCCGTGTTTGGCGTCTCGATCAGCCAGATCTCGCTCCTGATCAATACCGTGTTCGCGTCATTCCTGGCTTCGGGCAGCGTGTCCTGGCTCTACTACGCCGATCGCCTGATGGAGTTCCCGGCGGGGGTGCTCGGCGTGGCGGTGGGGACCATTCTCCTGCCGAGCCTCGCCAAATGCCATGCCGACGGCGCGCCGGAGGAGTACAGTAAGCTGCTCGACTGGGGCCTGCGCCTGACGCTGCTTCTCGCGCTGCCTGCGGCCGCGGCGCTCGCGGTGCTCGCCATCCCGCTCATCGCGACGCTGTTCCACTACGGCCGCTTCACCGCGGAGGACGCGTGGATGACGCGCCAGGCGCTGGTCGCGTACAGTCTGGGGCTCGTCGGCATGATCCTGGTGAAGATCCTCGCGCCCGGTTTCTACGCGCGCCAGAACGTCGTGACGCCGGTGAAGATCGGCGTGGTCACGCTCGTCGCGACGCAGGCGATGAACCTCGTGTTCATCGCGCCCCTCAAGCACGCCGGCCTTGCGCTCGCGATCGGGCTTGGCGCCTGCCTGAACGCGGGGCTGCTGTACCGCCATCTGCGCGCGCAGGGGATCTTCACGCCGCAGGCGGGATGGCGCGTGTACGCACTCAAGGTCATCGCCGCCGTCGCGGTCATGGCGGCGGCGCTGCAGTACGCGATGGGCGCAGTGGGTTGGTGGCTCGCCGCGGGCTGGCAGCAAAAGGTGCCGGCGCTGGCCGGGCTCGTGCTGCTGGGCTTCGCCGCATACGGCGCCTGCCTCTTCGCGCTCGGGTTTCGGGTGCGCGATTTCTCGCGCCAGGCAGTGGAATGATGGCGGCGCTCGAGCCATTTGCCGAGCTTCTCGCCCGTGACGACGATCGGATCGAACTGGCGCGCGGGTGCCTTCTCATCGCCGAGGACGCGTATCCGGGTCTCGATGTGGAGAACTACGTGGGCGAGGTCGAACGCCTCGCGCTGCGCCTTCGCGCGCGGCTGCCGCGCGCTCCGGGGGCCGAGGAAAAAGTGGTGGCGCTCAACCAGTTTCTGTTCGACGACCTCGGCTACACCGGCAACGCCGACCACTACTACGACCCGCGCAACTCCTACCTGAACGAGGTGATGGACCGGCGCACCGGCATTCCCATCACGCTGGGCGTGCTGTACATGGAGCTGGGCCGCAAGATCGGCCTGCCGCTGCGGGGAGTCTCGTTTCCGGGCCACTTTCTCGTGCGGCTGCGCATGCGCGGCGGAATGCTGGTGCTGGATCCATTCTCCGGCGGCGAGCCGCAGTCCGAGGATGAGCTGCGTGATCGCCTGAAGCGGGTCATTCCGGAAGACGCAACGGGCGGAGTTCCCGTCCGCGATCTCCCGCTCGATCAGTTCCTCGAGCCGGCGACGAACCGCCAGATCCTGGCGCGCATCCTGCGAAACCTGAAGGGAATCTACCGCGAGATCGACAAACCGGAACGCATGCTCGAAGTCCTGAACCGGGCGCTGGTGGTGTCGCCGGATGCGACCTCCGACCTGCGCGACCGGGGGCTCGTGTACCAGCGACTGGAATGCTATCGGGCGGCTCTGAAAGACCTTTCGGATTACGTGACGCGCGCGCCGGATGCGGTCGACAGCGAAGACGTGCGGGCGAAAGTGATCGAGTTGAGCTCGCTGTGCGCGCGGCTGAATTAGACCTCCGCTAGAATTCAACCCTTTACGCTCGCCGATGGTCGTCACGCACGGAACTTTTCCGCCGGGCCGGCGCCGGCACGCGCTGACGGTCGGAAATTTCGACGGCGTACACCGCGGGCACCGGTCGATGCTCGAGCGCGTGGTTGCGCAAGCGCGGTCGCGCGGGATACCCGCGTGCGTGCTCACGTTCGAGCCGCACCCGCGGGAGTTTTTCTCTCCCGGGTCGGCACCCACCAGGCTGACGCGATTGCGCGACAAGCTCGAGCTGTTTGCCGATGCCGGGATCGACCGTACGCACGTCGCGCGGTTCGACGCCAAGCTCGCAGGGCTCTCGGCGGAGCGCTTTATCGACGACGTGCTGGGGCGCGGTCTGGGGGTTGCGTGGATGCTGGTGGGCAGCGATTTCCGTTTCGGGGCGAGGCGCGCGGGCGATTTCGCGCTTCTCGCGCGCTCGGCCGCGCAGATCGGATTCGAGCTCGAGGCGATGCCCGAGGTGACGCATCGGGGCGAAAGAGTGTCGAGTTCGGCCGTGCGTGCGGCGCTGGAATCGGGCGACCTGCGGCGCGCCGAAGAGTTTCTCGGCCGGCCCTATACGATGAGCGGCCGGGTCGCCCACGGCGAGGGACTCGGGCGTACGCTGGGTTTCCCGACCGCGAACATCGTGCTCCGCAGGCGAGCGCCGCTGGCGGGGATCTTCGTGGTCGAGGCGGAGCTCGAAGAGACGCACCGGAAGCTGCGCGGCGCGGCGAGCGTCGGGCGCCGGCCCACGATCCGGGAGCACGCACAGCCGCTGCTCGAAGTGCATCTGCTCGACTTCGAAGGCGATCTCTATGGCAGGCACCTGCGGGTGACGTTCCTCGAGAAATTGCGCGCCGAGCAGAAGTTCGACGGACTGGGCGCGTTGCGCGCGGCGATCGCGGCGGACGTGATGCAGGCAAAGGACTATTTCAGGGACCATGGCTGACTACAAGAACACGCTGAATCTGCCGGACACGCCGTTCCCGATGCGCGGCGACCTCGCCAAACGCGAGCCGCATTGGGTACAGGAATGGCAGGAGCAGGGGACCTACAAGCGGCTGCGAAGCATCGCCAGGGGCCGGCCGCGCTTCATCCTGCACGACGGGCCGCCATACGCCAACCTGGACATCCACATCGGCACGGCGATGAACAAGATCCTGAAGGACATCGTGGTCAAGTCGAAGACGCTGGCCGGGTTCGACGCCCCCTACGTCCCGGGCTGGGACTGTCACGGCATGCCGATCGAGGTGCAGATCGAGAAAAAGTATGGCAAGCACCTCCCGGTCGAGGAGACGCAGCGCCTGTGCCGCGCCTATGCCGTGGAGCAGATCGAGCGCCAGAAAAAGGACTTCCAGCGCCTGGGCGTGCTCGGCGACTGGGACAACCCGTATCTCACGATGGCCTGCAGGAACGAGGCCGACGAGATCCGCGCGCTTGGCGTGTTGCTCGCAAAGGGTTTCATCTATCGCGGGCTCAAGCCGGTGAACTGGTGCTTCGACTGCGGCTCGGCGCTCGCCGAGGCCGAGGTGGAATACGAGGACCGCAGAGACCCGGCGATCGACGTCGGTTTCCCGATTGCCGAACCCGACAAGCTCGCGCGCGCGTTCGGCCTGGCGGCGCTCCCCGAGAAACCCGGACATGCGGTGATCTGGACCACGACCCCCTGGACGCTGCCCGGCAACCAGGCGCTCAACGTCCATCCCGAGTTCACCTACGAGCTGGTGGACACGAAACGCGGCCTGCTCATCCTTGCGGCCCGACTGCGGGACGCGTGCCTCGCGCGCTACGCACTCGAGGGAAAAACGATCGCTACCTGCAAGGGGCGCGCGCTGGAGAATGTCCGCTTCCGGCATCCGTTCTACGATCGCGCGGCGCCCGTGTATCTGGGGGAATACGTCACGCTCGACACCGGAACCGGAATGGTGCACTCGGCCCCCGCGTACGGCGTCGAGGACTTCGAATCCTGCCGCCGCTATGGAATGAAGGACGAGGAGATCCTGACGCCGGTGCAGGGCGACGGCCGCTTTGCGAAGTCGCTGCCGCTGTTCGGCGGCCTGACGATCTGGGATGCCAACCTCGAAATCGTCGCCGAGATCGAGCGCCGCGGCGCGCTGTTCGCGAAGGATTCGTACCTGCACAGCTACATGCATTGCTGGCGGCACAAGACGCCGGTGATCCTGCGCGCGACCGTGCAGTGGTTCGCTGGAATGGATGCGGTACCGGGCTACCAGGGCGTGAAGCCCGCGGAGAGTCTGCGGGAGACCGCGCTGCGCGGGGTGGAGAGCACGCAGTTCTTTCCGTCCTGGGGCCAAGCGCGGCTGCACGGGATGATCGCCAGCCGCCCCGACTGGACGCTGTCGCGCCAAAGGCAGTGGGGCGTGCCGATGCCGTTCTTCATCCACAAGGACACGGGCGAGCTGCATCCGGATACGCTCGGGCTGCTTGAAGCGGTGGCGCGGCGCGTCGAGGAGGGCGGCATCGAAGCCTGGCAGACGATCGATCCGCGCGAGCTCCTCGGTTCGGAAGCGGCGCATTACGAAAAGGTGCGGGACACGCTCGATGTCTGGTTCGATTCTGGTTCGACGCATTTCACGGTTCTGCAAGGCTCGCATGCGCCGGAAACGGGGTTTCCGGCAGACCTCTACCTCGAGGGCTCCGACCAGCATCGCGGCTGGTTTCATTCGTCGCTGCTGGTCTCCTGCATGATGAACGGCGTGCCGCCCTACAAGGCGTTGCTGACGCACGGCTTCACCGTGGACGGCGAAGGCCGCAAGATGTCGAAGTCCAAGGGCAACACGGTCGCGCCGCAGCAGGTCTCGAGCACGCTCGGGGCGGAAATCCTGCGGCTGTGGGTCGCGGCGACCGACTACAGCGGCGAGCTCGCGATTTCGAGTGAGATCCTGAAGCGCGTCGTCGAGAGCTATCGGCGCATCCGCAACACGCTCCGGTTCCTGCTCGCCAATACCTCCGATTTCGACCCTGTGCGGCATTCTGTGCCGGTCGCGGAGATGGCGGAGATCGACCGCTACGCGCTCGCGCTGACGGCGCGCGAGCAGCAGGCCATGACCGACGACTACGCGCGCTACCAGTTCCATCTCGTGGCGCAGAAGCTGCAGACGTTCTGCTCCGAGGACCTGGGCGCGTTCTACCTCGACATCCTGAAGGACCGGCTGTACACCTGCGGCGCGGATTCGCGCCCGCGCCGCTCGGCGCAGACCGCGCTGTGGCACATCACGGCGAGCCTGGTGCGGCTGATGGGGCCGATCCTCTCGTTTACCGCCGAGGAAGTCTGGCGCCTGTTCGGGAACAAGGAGGACGACAGCGTTTTCTTCCACACCTGGCACCGCGTGCCGGAGGTGTCCGATGCTGCGGCACTGCTCGCGAAGTGGGACCGGCTGCGCGCACTGCGCAGCCCGGTGCGAAAGCAGATCGAGCAGCTGCGAATCGAGAACAAGGTCGGCTCGTCGCTGCAGGCCGAAGTGGAGGTCCACATCAACGACGCCGACTACGAGCTGCTCGCCAGCCTGGGCGATGATCTCAAGTACGTCATGCTCACGTCGGCCGCGCGCGTGTTCAGGGCGGACGAATCTCGTGTCGTGGTGACGCCGAGCGGGCATGGAAAGTGCGAGCGCTGCTGGCACTATCGGGAGGAAGTGGGCGCCGATGCGCGGTATCCGGGTCTGTGTGGACGATGCATCGGCAACCTGTTCGGGCCCGGAGAGCGCCGCCCCTATGCGTAGCACGCGAGCGTGCCCGTGAAACGGACGCTACCCTGGTTCGCCGTGGCGGCGGCGATCGTCGCCGCCGACCGGCTGACGAAAATCCTCGTGCTCCAGGCGTTCGCCCCGGGGGAAAGCCGGCCGGTGACCGGATTCTTCAACCTGGTGCTGGTATTCAACAAGGGGGCGGCGTTCAGCTTTCTTGCCGGCGCGCCCGGATGGCAAACGCCGCTCTTCATGGCCATCGCGCTGATCGCGGCGGTGGTCATTTCGGTTCTTCTGCTGCGCAATCCCGGCAGGCGCCTGTTCTGCGGCGGGCTCGGCCTGATCCTCGGAGGGGCGCTCGGCAACCTCTGGGACCGTGTCGCGTGGGGTTACGTGGTCGATTTCCTCGACTTTCACGCCGCCGGCTGGCACTGGCCCGCGTTCAATGTCGCCGATTCGGCGATCACCGTGGGCGCGGGGCTCCTGATCGTGGAGAGCTTCCTGCGCCGCGATGCGGGGGGATAATCACACCATGGAAATCCTGCTCGCGAATCCGCGCGGTTTCTGCGCCGGCGTCGAGCGCGCGATCGAGATCGTCGAGCGTGCGCTTGAAGTGTGCGGCGCGCCGATCTACGTTCGCCACGAAATCGTGCACAACAAGTACGTCGTCGAGGACCTGCGGCGCAAGGGCGCCATCTTCGTCGAAGAACTGGATGAGGTGCCCGCCGGTGCAACGGTCATCTTCAGCGCCCACGGCGTCTCGAAGGCGGTGCAAAGCGACGCCGAACGGCGCGGGTTGAAGGTATTCGACGCCACCTGCCCGCTGGTCACCAAAGTACACGTCGAGGTCGGCAAGATGCTCAGGGAGGGCCACGAAATCGTGATGATCGGGCACCGCGGCCACCCGGAGGCCGAAGGCACGATGGGGCAGGCGACGCAGGGCATGTACCTGGTCGAGTCGCTGCAGGACGTGGCGCGGCTGGCCGTGCAAGACCCCCGCAGGCTCGCTTACGTGACGCAGACGACGCTCTCGGTGGACGATGCGGCACGGATCGTCGAGGCTCTCAAGGCGCGCTTTCCGGAGATCCGCGGGCCGAAAAAGGACGACATCTGCTACGCGACGCAAAACCGGCAGGACGCCGTCAAGTTCATGGCGCCGCAGTGCGACGTCGTGATCGTCGTGGGCTCCCCGAACAGCTCGAACTCCAACCGGTTGCGCGAGGTCGCCCGCACCATGGGTGCGGACGCATTCATGGTGGACAGCGCCGCGGAGCTCAAGGCCGAGTGGGTTGCCGGCCGGCGGCGCGTCGGCGTCACCGCCGGCGCGTCAGCCCCCGAAGTGCTGGTGAATCAGGTGATCCAGCGCCTGACGGAGCTCGGCGCAGTACGCGTGCTTCCGCTCGAGGGCATCGCCGAGCACGTGGTATTCACGCTGCCGCGCGAACTCGCCCGGACCCCGCGCGCGGCGACCGCGGCGCCGCGCAGCTGACCGCGCCCTGCGGCAATTTGTCACGATTGCATGCTGCGGCCGACCATTCGTTGCCGCCGATCGACCGTTCGTCATCCTGTTTTGCCCGGTTCCTGCCAAATGAAGATACTGCGAAGGGAGCTCACATGAAGACAGAAATCGAGTTGCGGGAGGTTTCCCGTGTCGGTGCAGGGGCGCGCGTTTCACGCCGGCGCGGATTTTCGCTTCTGGAATTGATGATCACGGTCGTGATCATCGGTATCCTGGCCGCAGTCGCCTACCCGTCGTATCTGGATTACGTGCGCAGGGGAAATCGTTCCGCCGCGCAGACCTTCATGATGACCATCGCCAACCGGCAGGAGCAATACCTGCTCACCAGTCGGACCTACACGGCGACAATCTCCGACCTCGGGGGCCTCTCGCAGCCCCCCGAGACGACGGGCAAGTACACGTTTGCGGTGACGCTGCCAACACCGACCAGTTACACGATCGCGGCCACTGCGACCGGAAACCAGGTGCCCGACGGCGATCTGACGCTGACCAGCGCCGGCGTCAAGACGCCGGCGGACAAATGGAAGAGGTAGGCGCACGCATGACGCCGCGCAGCGCCAATCGGCAGCAGGGCTTCACGCTTATCGAGGCGCTGATCGTGATCGTCATGATCGGCGTGCTGCTTGCCCTTGCGGCGCCCTCGTTTATCACCTATACCGCGAGCCAGAAGGTGAAGACCGCGTCGTTCGATATTTATGCGACGCTGGCGTTCGCCCGCAGCGAGGCGATCAAGCGCAGGCAGCCGGTCACAGTGGCGCCAAACGGCGGCGATTGGGCGACCGGCTGGACGGTGAACACCGTCGTGGGGGGAGTTGACACCACGCTGCGCAGCCAGGACGCGCTCACGGGGGTCCTGATGTCTGGCGCGACTTCCGTGGTGTACCGGCTCGACGGGCGCCTCGTCAGCGGTTCAACGGTCGGAGTGCTGATCCAACCGCAGACCGCCGCCGCATCGATCCCCAACCGCTGCATCCGGGTCGATCTCAGCGGCTTGCCGAAATCCACCAACATCAGCGATACCTCGTGCCCATGATCGCTCGTTCGTCAGAAACGGCGTGCTTCCGGCGCGCACAGGCGCAGCAAGGCTTCACGATGCTCGAAGTTTTGGTCGCGCTGCTCATCCTGTTGATCGGCCTGCTCGGCCTGGCCGGGCTGCTCGTCACGACGCAGCAGGGTGAAGTGGAGGCATACCAGCGCAAGCAGGCGACGGTGCTGTTGCAGGACATGACCGACCGCATGACCGCGAACCCGATATCCGCCACGTGCTACGCGATCACGACGGATACGACCAACGGCACTCCCGCGCTTGGCACCGGCAATGCCGTCGATGCGAGCTTCGTCTGCGGCGCGGGCAGCGTATCGCAGCAGGCGAGGGGCAGCGCCGACCTGAAGGCGTGGAACAACTCGCTTCTGGGGACCTCGGAGAGAAAGAGCGGCGCGGAAGTCGGGGCGATCATCGATGCGCGCGGCTGCGTCACCAATCCCTCGAGCGGCGTCTATACGGTGAGCGTGGCGTGGCGCGGCTTGCAGCCGACCGTGGCGCCGCCCGCGGCCTACACCTGCGGCAAGAACCAGTACACCGACGAGCGCGTGCGGCGCGTGGTCAGCGTCACCATTCGCCTCGCCAACCTTACGGCCTGAGCCATGCGCGCACGCGGATTTTCGCTGGTGGAATTCATGATCGCGATGACGATCGGCCTGTTCCTGATCGCCGGCCTGGTGTACCTGATCGCGGAAACCAGCCGCTCGCGCGCCGAGATCGAGCGCTCGAGCCGGCAGATCGAGAACGGCCGCTATGCGCTTGACCGCATGGCCGAGGATCTGCGGCACGCCGGCTTCTTCAGCGAGTTCTTCGAGGTCCCGGCGGCTGGCGCGGCAGGATTTCCCGCTACGACCACTGCTGCCGCCCCGTGCGCGGACACGATCGCCGGCCTTCCCGCGGGCATGCCGCTCGCGATCCAGGCCTACGACGGCGGCGCTTCGGTGCCCACCGACCTGTCGGCGTGTCTTGCCGCGGCGGATTATCTGGCGAATACCGACATCCTGGTGGTGCGCCGTGCAAGCACCTCGACCAAGGCGGTGGTGGCGCTGGTCGCGGCGGACGATAACCAGCCGTTCATCCAGACCACCCCGCAGGAATACAAGCTCGACACTGGCGCGAACCCCGCCACCTTCACGCTCACCCACCCCGCGACGAATAACACCACGACCGTGGTCGCGCCGCTGCACCGCTACATCGTCAGGATCTACTTCGTGAGCAAGTGCAACGTGCCGGCGAGCGGCGCGACCTGCAACGGCACTACTGACGACGGCGGCACACCGATTCCGACCCTCAAGATGCTCGAGCTCGGCCCCGGACCGGCATTCCAGAAGCTCGCCATCGCCGAGGGGATCGAGCACCTGCAGTTCGATTTCGGCATCGATGACAGCGGAGACGGCGTCGCCGACCGCATCGTGATGTGCGACAGTGGCGGGCCCTGCTCGGCGACCGACTGGAGCAACGTCGTGTCCACACAGATCAACCTGGTCGCGCGCAATACCGAGCGCTCGCCCGGTTACGCCGACGACAAGACCTACAGCCTCGGCCTCAAGGGATACACCACGGCGACCAACGACGGGTACCGGCGCCACGCCTACTCGACATTCGTCCGCCTCAACAACATTGCGATGCGGCGCGAGTGACGATGCACACCGAACGGAATTTGAACCGGCGTCAGCGCGGCACGACGCTCCTCATCGCGCTCATCTTTCTCGTCATCCTGACCCTGCTTGCGGTTTCCGGGATGAACACCGGAGTCATCAACCTGCGCACCGCCAACAACGCGCAGATGATGGTCGAAGCGGAGTATGCGGCGCAGCAGCAGATCGAGCAGGTGCTGAACAGCGTCACCGGTTTCATAACGGTGGCTGTAGCGCCAACCGTCACCAATGTGGACGTGAACGGCGACAGCGTGACCGACTTCGTGGTGACCACCCAGCCGCCGAAGTGCCTCAGCATCGTGCCGGCCCCCGGCTACAGCTACGAATTCGCCGCCTCGGCGCCGAAAGACACGGTGTGGGAGGTGGTCGCCAACGCATCGGACAGCGTATTTGGCGCGACCGTCACCCTGCGGCAGGGTGTGAAGATCCGCCTGCCGGTGAACGCGGTCTGCGTGAACCCTTGATCGGAGATTCGTCATGACACCCCGTACAAATCGCCGCCTGATGGTCGCGTTGTTCGTCTATGCCGCGGCGCTGCTCAGCCTGGCTTCGCCGGCCCGCGCCGAGGACATCGACATCTTCTCGATCAACCCGAACGTCGCGGGGCTGCGCCCGAACGTGCTCATCATGCTCGATTCGAGCGCCAACTGGGACCAGAACGACCCCGTCGAAACGGGCAAGAGGGCCCAATACGTGCTCGCCGCGATGGCGAGCACGATCGGGGGGCTGACCGACCAATTCAACGTCGGCCTGATGATGTACGCCGAAACGGGCAACCCGAACGACAATATCGACGGCGGCGTGATGCGCGCCGGCATGCGCTGGATGAACGCGGCCAACCGGACCGCGCTGGTGAACTTCTTCAACAGCGTGGATTCCGGGTTCGACAAATCCAACAACACGTCCGCGGGCATCGCCTTCAACGAGGCCTACCTCTATTTTTCCGGCCTGACCTCGTATTCATCGATTGGCAAGGAGAAACGCGATTTTCTCAATAACCTCTGGGCAACATCGGGTTCACAAGGCAATGCCCCGGCGGCCATGAAAGCCTCTCAGGAGGTGATCTGGGCCCTGCCTGCGGCCGGTGGATTGCCGCGCAACGCGCTCACCGGCTCGACCTCTACGGTTTTCAACAGCCCGGTCAGCGACGCCTGCCAGAAGAACTTCATCATCTTCATCGCCAACGGCCCCTTCAGTGACAACACCAGCTCGAATAACACGGCGACGACGAAGCTGTCCCAGGCGGGCGGCAACACCAGCACGATCCTGTTCACGCAGAACACCGGCCTGCAGGACAACATTTCGGATGAGTGGGCGCGGTTTCTCTCCAACCCCGATCCGAATAACGCCAGCAAGCCGACCGTGGTCACCTACGCGGTGGAGGTGAATCCCGGGTTGCTGGGCCAGCAACCGAACACCACCGAGCTGCTGAAGAGCATCGCGCATCAGGGCAAGGGCAAGTACTTCGGCGTTTCAAGCGCCGGCGGCGGGGCCGCGATCGCGGATGCGTTGAACCAGATCTTCGCAGAAATCCTCGCGGTAAACAGCGTCTTTGCGTCCTCCACGCTGCCGGTGAGCGTGAACGTGCGCGGCACCTTCCTCAACCAGGTGTACATGGGCGTCTTCCGGCCCGATGCCAATTCCTCGCCGCGCTGGCCTGGCAACGTCAAGCAATACGCCCTGGGGGCGGATGCAAGCGGGAACGTGTTCCTGGTGGACAAGAACGCACAGACGATCGAGAACTCATCCACGGGATTCGTCTCGCCCTCGACGGTGAGCTACTGGACGACCGCCTCGACATTCTGGGACAACGTGTACTACCCGGATACGGTGGCCCAGGCGCCGCTAACGCCGACCACCTCCGATTCGCCGGACGGCGAGTTCGTCGAAAAGGGAGGCGCCGCGCAGCACCTGCGCACCGTGCACGCGACCGACGTGACCACGCGCAAGCTCTACACCTGCATCAGCGGGGGTACCCCGGATTGCACGCCCGGGACGGACTTGAGCGGTGCGGGTCACGAGTTCGTCACCTCGAATGCGAACATCACCGACACCCTGCTTGGCATCTCCGCGGCAAAGACGGTCAGCTCGCTCACGCGATCGGGCGGCACCGTAACAGCGACGTCAACGGCTCACGGATTCACCAACGGACAGAGCGTGACGATCGCCGGCGCAAACGAAACCGACTACAACATCGCGACCAATATCACGCTCGTGGATGCCAATACCTTCACCTATCTGGTGACGGAACGGCCGGTCTCGCCCGCGACCGCCGCCAGCGGCCAGACCCTTACCGCGGCCAAAGGCACTGCTGCGCAAACGGTTTCCACGATCACGCTTTCGGGAACGACGGCCACTGCGACGACCCCTGTTGCGCACGGTCTTACGAATGGCATATCGGTGACGATCGGCGGTACGCCGGGTGTAACCCAGAGCGAATACACCGGCACCTTTACGATCTCGACCGGCGGTCCGGCCACGAGCACGTTCACGTACACGGTCACCAGCGGGCCGGCAAACCCCACCACCCTCGGGAACATCTCGGTCACCCGAAGCGACGCGACCACGGCGGCGAGCGCGATCAGCTCGATGACCCGGAGCGGCACAACCGTGACCGTGGGCACTTCCAGCAACGTCTTCACCGGTACGCTCACCTGCAGTTCGGTGACGATTACCGGCGCCGTAGCGGCGGTCTATAACGTTACGAGCAGGACTCCATGCGTCAAGACCGGCAACAAGGCGTTGACCTTTACGCTCCTTGCATCTGAATTGACGCCGACCACGCCCGCGACAGGCGCGCTCACTGCGGACGCGTCCGTTTCGCGCACGATCACGTCGATGACGCGCCCCACCGGCAGCGGAACGGTGACGGTGACGACCAGCGTCGCGCACACGTTCAGCAACGGTAACACGATCGCGATCTCCGGCGCTTCGGATTCCTTGTACAACGGAAATTTCGTCATCGCCGGCGTGACCGCAACGACGTTCACCTTCACGATCACGCCGCAGCCGACGACTCCCGCGACCGGTTCGATCACCGCGACCGGATCGAGCGGAATCAACAAGGATTCACTGATCAACTGGGTCCGCGGGCAGAACGTGCTGGTCGATGACAATCCGACCCCGACGGCAACCCGGGTGCGCGGCTACCTGCACGGCGACGTGCTGCATTCGCGTCCGGCGGTGATCAACTACAACCGTGCTACGCAGCCGGCCGACCGCGACCTGGTCGTGTACTACGGCTCGAACGACGGCGTCATCCACGCGGTCAAAGGCGGGCAGAACGACGCCGACGGCAACGAGAAGTGGGGCTTCATCCCGAGCGAGTTCTACATCGGCTTCGCGAGGCTGTACGCGGAGACCCCGATCATCTCGTCCAACGTGCCGCGCACCTATTTTGCCGACGGACCGATCAGCGTGGACGCGGTGTACGTCAACGACCGGATGGAAGGCGCCGGGGCGAAGGCGCAGATCTACGTCGGAATGCGCCGCGGCGGGCGCCTCTACTACTCGCTCAATGTCACCAGTCCGGACGCACCGGTCTACGAATGGAAGATCACTAACAACACGACCGGATTTGCGGAGCTGGGGCAGACCTGGTCCGAAGCGAAGGTGGTGAAGGTCAGGCTCACCACCTGTCCGGGAACCGCCGACGCGGATGGAAACTGCACGGTGCTGGTCTTCGGTGCCGGGAACGACGCTGCGGCCAACGACCCGGCCACACAGGGCACGGCTACCATGGGCCGTGGCATCTTCGTAGTGGATGCGGCAACCGGCGCCCTGATCTGGCACACGAGTCCCGTGGCATCGGGCAGCGTGACCATGCCCGTCGGGGCCACCTATAGGCAGACCTCCGGAATGGACTTTGCCATCCCGGCAGACCTCGCGGTCATCAACACGGACCTCGATGTCCAGCACCTGGCCGATCGCATCTATGCGGCGGACACCGGCGGCAACATCTGGCGCGTCAACATCTCCGACCCGGATCCGGGCAATTGGGGCGTCGCCAAGGTCGCGTCGCTCGGCGGCAGCGGCGCGAACGCGCGCAAGTTCCTGTTCTCACCCGATACGGTGGCGTTCGACAGCACCACCGATTCGATCCTGATCGGCTCGGGCGACCGCGAGCACCCGTTCGATACGGCGATCGCCAACCGCTATTACATGATCAAGGACTCGCACGGGATGACCGATCTCCCCGGAACCGCGGCGACCGAGTCGGAACTGTGCGATCTCACGGCCAACAGCGTGCAGGCCGCGCCGGGCTCGGTCGCGGCGCTGGCCGATGCAGCCTGTCTCGCGACCTCCAAGGGCTGGTTCATCCGACTTGGGACCGGAGAGAAGACGGTGACGGGAGCGACCACGCTGGGCGGCACCACGATCTTCGCCACCAACACGCCGGCGTCGGTATCGACTCCCGGGACCTGCACGGGCAGCCTCGGATTGGCGCTGATCTACGCGGTGGACTTCAAGAACGCCACCGCGACGATCGACTTCAATCACAGCGGCGCCGTCACGTCCGGCGAGCGCGCCACCGAGCGGATCGGCGGCGGCTTCCCGCCGACCGCGATTCCCTTCTCGACGCAGATCGGCGACAAGTTCTACGAGGGCGCCATCACCGGGACGCAGGTCGTGCAACCCCCGTCCTCGCCGGTCGGCCAACGCTACCGCGTGTTCTGGAACCTTTCGGTAGACAACTGATCCAGTCCCGGCGCCGCGCGATGCAGATCGCGGCGCTGGGATCGCTTTGCCTGCACGCCGCGGTCCTGTCGCTGCCGCTGGGCGGAGCGCCGGGGGAGCGCGGCCTTCCGCTTTTGTCCTCAGGGCGCACGATCCGCGCGACTCTGCGACCCCTCATCCCCGAGCCGACTCGCGCGCCAGATCCGTCGCACGCAGTTGCAGAGATCCGTGCACCGGTGGCGACCGGGCGGGCGGCGGGCACGGAAGCCGCGCAAGCCACGACCTCCGGCCCAAGCCCCCAATCGGCGAGCGCTCTGGCGATTCCCGCGACCTTCATCGATCCATCCAGACTGACCGAGATTCCCAGGCCGCTCGAGGAGCCGCCGGTGGACTTGCTCCTGCCGATCCTGGCGCGGCCGGGCGTCGCGCGCCTGATCCTTCTGATCGACGAGTCGGGCCGCGTGACGTCGGTGGAGATCGATTCCGCGACGCTGCCGCCGGAAGCCGCAGAGCGCGCCGCCGCGATCTTCGCCGGCGTACGGTTTTCTCCCGGGCGGATCGGCAGTCTGGCGGTCAAGACCCGGGTGCGGATCACGGTCGGCGCCGAAGAGCGGAAGCCGGGCGGCTGACCAGCGGGCGCGGGTTACAATTGCGCCGGCGTTTTCGTGAAACACTCCTGCTGGTGTAGCTCAGTTGGTAGAGCAGTCGCTTCGTAAGCGTCAGGTCGTCCGTTCGAGTCGGACCACCAGCACCAATAACCCTGGAAGGTCGGCTGCCCGAGCGGGGCCGGCTGCAGGAAAAAATTGCGATTCCGCAGGCACCCGGAGCAGTTCGGTCGGGTTACGACTATCCTTGTATTTCTGTATATTCCATGCAGAAATGCAATGATCAGAACCGATGATCCGGCGCCCCCGCCCGCGCGCTGAAATCGGGCGCGTCCTCGCGCACAACCCCGTGTGCGTATTGCTCGGCCCGCGCCAGTGCGGCAAGATCAACTCATTGATCCGGGGCAAGACCCAATGTGGAAATCCGCTCTCAGCTCTCCGAAGGACAGCTGCGCAGTTCACTGCCCGGGAAACCCTGCGCGAGTACGTTCAACTTCGCCTGCGTCGCCGCGTCCGCATTCTGCACCTGGAACGAGACCTTGGTGACCTGAGTGTCTCGTGCGCCGACTTGCGCAAGGTGTACGCCCTTGGCGCGCAGCGCCTCGAGGCGGCCTTTTGCCGCCGCCTCGGTGCCGAATATGCCAAGCGAGATGCCCCAGCGCATCCGGCCCTCCTCCTGCATGACGAAATATTCGTCGACGCCGATCGACTTCAGCTCGCTCACCGCCTTTTGCGCGCCCGCGCGCCCTTCCTTCGGGGGAATGAATACCCACCAGCGCGCGGTCTCCTCGCCGCGTCGCGTCGACAGGCGCGAGCCGAGTGCGAGCGGCTCGAGCGCCTGCTCCGCGCGCGGCGCGGCGGTAAGAGTGAAGCTGCCCCATTCGATGCACGCCACCAGACCCGGCTTTGCAGAGCCCGCGGCGGCAAGTTCCTCCGGCGACAGAATCTTCAGCTTTCCGGGTTCGATCTGGCGCGAGAGCGGGCGCGGATCGGACGTCGCATCGGGCGGCAGGTAGAAATTTGCCCAGGCGAAGAATCCCAGGTTGGCCGCGACGAGCAGCAGGAACAGCGCACGCATGGCGGTCACGAATTGGCGATGCGCGCCAGCCCTTCGAGCACCAGGTTCTCCACGTAGCGGCTGGGCACCTCGAGCCGCTCGATCAGCGCAGCGCCGCCGCCGCCGGATACGAGGCAAATGCCCTGGCCGCCCATGGTGCGGAACATGCGCTCGATCGCGCCCGCCTGGGCGTGCCTGCACCCGGTTTCGATCGCGTCGATCGTGTTGCGCGGCAGGTCGCGGAAATTTCCCTCCTGCATCGGCAGGCGGCCGGTGTGCTCGTGGAGCACGAATCGCATCAGCTCCACGCCGGGCAGGATGAGCCCGCCGAGGAATTGGCCGTCGGCCGATAGCGCGTCCACGGTCGTCGCGGTGCCGGCGTTGACCACAAGGCAGGGCCCGGCGTGCAGCGCCCGTGCGGCGATCAGCGCCGCCCAGCGGTCGGAACCGAGCTGCTCGGGACGATCGTAGCGGCTGCGCACCCCGCAGCGCTCCGCTTCGCCGTGCACCCACTCGGGCTGGGCGTCGAAGATGCTGGTCCAGTTGACCAGGAGTTGCTGCGCGCCCTCGCCCGCGACGTTGGAAATCACGATGCGCGAAGGATTGTCGTGCGTGACCGAGAACGGGTTGATGTGATCGCTGGAGGCCGCGAACTCGATCAGCGACACGGTGGAGACGCTCGTCCAGCCGCTACCGTCGTGCCACCCCCACTTGACCCGCGAGTTGCCTGCGTCGATGGCGAGCTTCACGCCGGCCTCGCTGTTACGACGCGCCCCGAGTGCAGGGCGCGCAGGCCGGTTCGCGTGCGCAGCCGCAGCGCGCCATCCTCCGCGACGCCCGCGGGAACGCCGGCGAGCACGCGCCCGTCGGCGAGCCGCACCCGGATGCGCTGACCGGCGTGCGCGTGCAGCGACTCCCACTCCTCGCGGAAGACCGCCAGCCCCGAAGCGTCGAACGCCTGGAGAACGTCGAGCAGCTCCGACGCGATCCGCGCGATCAGCAGGTTGCGCGGGGGCAGCGGGCGCACCAGCTCCTCGAGCGTTGCGATGCTGCGGCGCAGGCGCGCTGCAAGCCCCGGCATCGGCCGGCAGTTCACGCCGACACCGATCACCGCGATTGCCGCGCCACCCTGCACCCGGGTCTCGGTCAGAATTCCGCCGAGCTTCGCGCCCGCATTTCGACCCGTGGCCAGCAGGTCATTCGGCCATTTGAGCGCGATCTCACTCGCGCCGAGCTCGCGCAGCGCGCGCGCCACGGCCACGCCCACTGCGAGCGAGGCGCCGCCCAGTTCGCGCACCGGGCGCCGCATGCGACGCCGCAGCGAAAACGTGATCGCAGCTCCGGGCATGCCGTACCAGCGCCTGCCGTGGCGCCCGCGGCCGGCGGTCTGAATCTCGGCCGCGAGCAGCCGCGGAATGTCCGTGTCCGGGCGCTCCAGGAGCGCGGCGTTGGTTGAGCCGCACGACTCGACGACCTCGATCTCCAGCTCGCGCGCACGCGGGCCGAGCGCTGCGGCGATCGCCCCGGCGTCCAGCCGGTCCATCCCTCGGTGCAGCGAATCCATGCAGGTAGTTTACGCGGTACCGAAAACGAATCCGCGTCCCGGCGCGGCCGCGAACAGCGCCTGCGTGTACGCGTGCTTCGGGCGGAGAAAGACCTCCTCCGCGGGGCCGTATTCGACGACTTCGCCGCTGGACATCACCGCGACGTGATCGCAGACCTGCGCTGCGACGCGCAGGTCGTGGGTGATGAAGAGCATCGCGAGGTCGAGCCGCGTGCGGATTTCTTCGAACAGCGCAAGCACCTGCGCCTGCACCGAGACGTCGAGCGCGGACACGGCCTCGTCGGCGATCAGCAGCTCGGGCTCCATCGCGAGCGCGCGCGCGATGCAGATCCGCTGCCGCTGCCCGCCCGAGAACTGGTGCGGATAGCGGTCGAGCACCCCGGGGTCCATGCGCACCAGCTCCATCAGGCGGCGCGCCCGGTCGAGCGCCTCGGCGCGCGGCACGCCGTAGTTGCGCGGGCCCTCCATGATCGCCTCGCCGACCGTGCGCCGTGGATTGAGCGAGCGGTACGGGTCCTGGAACACGATCTGCACGCGGCGCCGGAACGGCCGCAGCGCGCGGCGGCTGCTTGCGGCGATGTCCTCGCCGTGCACGCGGATCTCCCCGGCAGTCGGATCGATGAGCCGGACGATGCAGCGCGCGACGGTGGATTTGCCGGAGCCCGATTCGCCCACGATGCCGAGCGTCTGCCCGCGCCGGACGGTGAGCGATACGCCTTTCGCTGCCGGAACCTCGCGGCGTTTCGCGAACCATCCGCGGTCGATGTAGGTCTTGGAAAGACCCTTCGTCTCGAGCACCACCGGCGCACCGGCATCCGCCTTGCGCCCGTGCGGTTTCAGCGTGGGCACCGAGGCGATCAGCATCTTCGTATAGTCGTGCCGCGGGCGCTTCAGCACCGCGTCCTTGTCGCCGAGCTCGACCAGCTCTCCCAGCCGCAGCACCGCCACCCGGTGCGCGATCTCGGCCACGACGCCGAAATCATGCGTGATGAAGAGCACTCCGGTGCCGTGGCGCGCCTGCAGATCCCGGATCAATTTCAGGATCTGCGCCTGCGTCGTCACGTCGAGCGCGGTGGTGGGTTCGTCGGCGATCAGAAGCACGGGATCCAGTACCAGCGCCATCGCAATCATGATGCGCTGGCGCTGGCCCCCGGAGAGCTGGTGCGGGTAGGAGGCGATCATGCGCTCGGGGTCCGGCAGCAGCACTTCGCGCTCGATGTCGAGGATCCTGCGGCGCCGCTCGGCGGGCGGCAGCGGGGTGTGCGCGCGCAACACCTCGTCCATTTGCTCGCCGCAAGTCATGACCGGGTTGAGTGCGGTCATCGGCTCCTGGAAGATCATCGACATGCGCGTTGCGCGCAGCGCGCGCAGGCGCTCCTGCGTAACGCGCGTCGTGTCCTCGCCTTCGAGCAGCGCCTCGCCGCCCGTCACCGGCAGCGTGCGCGGCAACAGGCCCATGACCCCTTGAGCGATGACCGATTTGCCCGAACCCGATTCGCCGACCAGGCACAGGATCTCGCCGCGGAGTACCGTGAAGGAGACTTTCGACGCCGCTTCCTTGCGGTCGCCGCCGGACGGCAGCGCGATTGTCAGTTCGCGCAGCTCGAGCACAGGTTGCCGCGAATCGCTCACCCCTCTCGCCTCACACTCTCTTCGCCATTTTCGGATCGAGCGTGTCGCGCAGCCCGTCGCCCAGCATGTTGACGGCGAGCACGGTCACAGCGAGAAACACGCCCGGGAAGAAGATATTGTGCGGGTAGTCGTTGAACTGCTGGCGCCCCTCGGCCATCACGTTGCCCCAGGTCGGGATGTCGGGCGGCAGCCCCACGCCGAGGAAGGACAGGATCGCCTCGACCAGGATCGAGAACGCGCAGATGAACGTTCCCTGCACGACGAGAGGCGCGATGCAATTGGGCAGGATGTGGCCGACCAGGATCTTCCAGGTTGGCGTGCCGAGCGAGATCGCGGCCTCGACGTAGGGTTCCTCGCGGATCGTCAGCACCAGCGAGCGCACTAGCCGCGTCACGCGCGGGATTTCCGGGATCGCGATCGCGACGATGACCGTCGCAAGGCTTCCGCGCCACATCGCCACCAGCGCGATCGCGATCAGGATCGCCGGGATCGCCATCAGGCCGTCCATGAAGCGCATCAGGATCCCGTCGAGCCAGCGCAGATAGCCGCTTGCGAGGCCGCATACGATGCCGATCGCGAGCGCAAGCAGGGCGCACAGGATGCCCACGATCAACGACACGCGTGTGCCGTACATCACGCGGCTATAGATGTCGCGCCCGAGCGAATCCGACCCCATCCAGAAAGTGTGCTTGATGACCCCCCCTTCCAGGGTCATGATTTCGCCGGCATTGCCGGGACGCAGGTCGCGGCTGCCGGCGTCGAACAGGGTCGGATCCACCGTACCGAGCCACGGCGCGGCGAGCGCCACGAGGACAAGGACGAGCAGCACCATGCCGCCGATGCGCACCGACCAGTTGCGCCGCACGCGCTGCCAGGCGATTTCCTGGCGTACCACCGCCGCCGCCTCGACCGACAGCGCTTCGTACTGCTTGAGCCCCGGCGCGTCCATCAGTAGCGGATCCGCGGGTCAAGAAAGACGTAGGACATGTCCACCAGCAGGTTGACGAGGACGTACACGAACGAGAAGAACAGGATCACGCCCTGGATGGTGGGAAAATCGCGCGCCAGCACCGCATCCACGGTCAGGCGCCCCAGGCCCGGGATTGCATACACCGATTCGGTCACCACGACGCCACCGATGAGCAGCGCGACGCCGATGCCGATCACGGTCACGATCGGCACCGCCGCGTTGGCGAGCGCGTGGCGCACCAGGACGCGCACTTCCGGCAGGCCCTTGGCGCGCGCGGTGCGGATGTAGTCCTCGCCCAGCGCCTCGAGCATCGAAGCGCGCGTCACGCGCGCGATCAACGCGATGTAGATCACCGAGAGAGTGACGGACGGCAGGATCAGGTGCCTGAGGAACGGCCAGAAGCCGTCGGCGAGGCGCTGATAGCCCTGCACCGGCAGGAGGCCCAGCTTGAGCGACACGATGTAGATCAGGATGTAGGCGAGTACGAACACGGGCACCGAGAATCCGAGCACCGAGAATCCCATGAGCGCGCGGTCGAACCAGCCGCCGAAGCGCCACGCGGCGATGATCCCGAGGGGCACCGAGACGACCACTGCGATCAGGATCGTGAGCGTCGCGAGCGCGAGCGTGGGCTCGAGCCGCTGGGCGATCAGCGCAGCGACCCTGGTCTTGTAGTAGAAGGATTCGCCCAGATCGCCGGTCAACAGGTTGCCGAGCCAGATGCCGAACTGGACGACGATCGGCCGGTCAAGGCCGAGGCTCGCCCGGATGTGCGCGATCTGCTCGGTATTCGCGGCGTCGCCGGCCAGGATCGCGGCCGGGTCGCCGGGCGTGAGCCGCAGCATCAGGAACACCAGCACTGCGACGATCGCGAGTACCGGGATCGTTGCGAGCAGGCGCCGCGCAAGGAACGCGTACATGGTGGTGGAAAAAGAAACGGCTCCGGGAGTTTACGCCGGAGCCGTCACAGAGCCGATTGCGTTCAGTTCTTCCTGATGTTCCAGTAGAAATTCCCCGTCTGGCGGAAGAAGCCGGTGACGTTCTTGCGCGCCGCGAGCGGGGCGTCGAACTCGCCCAGCGGCACGTGCGTCGCGACTTCGAACGCCCGCACCTGGATCGCCTCGGCCAGCTTCTTTTTCTTGCCGTCGTCGGTCTCGCGCATGAACTGGTTGCGAAGCTCGACAATCTTGTCGTCCTTGCCCCAGCCGAACCATCCGGATTGCTCACCGCGCGTGTCGAGCGCGGCGTTGGCGATCGGGTTCCAGATGTCCGGCCCCTGCCAGGCGGTGAGGAACATGTTCCAGCCGCCCTTGTCGGGCGCGTCCTTCTTCGAGCGCCGGCCCACGAGCGTCTGCCAGTCCATCGCTTGCAGGTCCACCTTGAAGCCTGCCTGGCGCATGAGCTGCGCAGCGACGTCGGGCAGCTTGTCGATCGCGGTGAGGTCGGTGGGCTTCATCAGCACCACCGTTGTGCCGTCGTAGCCCGAGGCCTTGAGCAGTTCCTGCGCCTTCTTCATGTTCGACTTCGACTGGATGTCGCTGCCCGCGGTGCTGGCGTACGGTGTGCCGCAGGTGTACATCGACGCGCACGTCTTGTACAGCTCCGCCACGCCGACCTGCGCCTTGAGGAACGGTTCCTGCGCGAACGCCGCCATCGCCGCGCGCCGCACCGCGGCATTGTCGAAGGGCTTGTGCAGGTGGTTGAAGCGCGCCATGTATTGCAGCGGAGGGCTGTAGGTGTACACAACGATGTTCGGGTCGGCCTTCAGCGCCGGCACGTGCGGGAAAGAAGGCTGCTCGAGGATGTCCACCTCGCCATTTTGCAGCGCATTCACCTGAGCCTGCGCGTCGCGCAGCGCCAGGTTCCACTCGACACGCTCGACGAAAACGAGCTTGCCGCCGGCCGAGCCCGAGGGCGGTTCCTTCCTCGGCACGTACTTCGGGTTGCGCAGGTACACTGCCTTGTCGCCCGGCTTGAACTCGTCACGCTTGAAGATGTAGGGTCCTGAGCCGATGTGCTCCTCGATCTGCTTGAAGGCGTCGGTCTCGGCGATGCGCTTGGGCATGATGAACGGCACATTGGAGGAGGGCTTGCCAAGCGCCTCCAGCACGAACCCGCACGGTTCCTTGAGAAAGACCCGGAAGCTGTCGGCCGCGGGCGCGTCCATCCGCTCGACGAAGCCCATGAGCGCGACGCCCATCGAATCGCGCTTGCCCCAGCGCGCCAGCGACGCCACCACGTCCTCGCCCGTGACCGGCTTGCCGTCGTGGAACTCGAGGCCCTTGCGCAGCTTGAACGTCCAGAGCCGCTTGTCGGAACTGACGCTCCAGTCCTCGACCATCTGGGGCTGCACCTGGTTCTTCTCGTCGGAGCCGAAGAGCGTGTCGTAGATCATGTAGCCGTGGTTGCGGCTCATGTATGCGGTGGTCCAGATGGGATCGAGGATCGCCAGGTTCGAGTGCGGGACGATGCGCAGGACTTTAGGGTCGCCCTGCGCCAGAGCCGCGCCGCAGCCGGCAACGATAGTCGCGGCGACCGCAATCGCCGCCGCGATACGTGAAATGGTCATGTGGAATTCCCTCCTGGATTGAACGGCGCAAGATATCCTAAACGACCTGTCAGGAGCAAGGAGGGCTGGATGTCCGGAGGATTCGATACGGTGATCCGCGAGGTTTCGGTCTACGACGGCAGCGGAGCGCCGCCGCGCACCGCGGACGTAGCCATCGAAGGGGGGCGGATCGCATCGGTGGGCGCGGTGGCGGGCGCCGGCCGCGAGACCGTGGATGGCCGGGGCCTCGCGCTTGCGCCCGGCTTCATCGACGTGCACACGCATGACGATTTTGCTGCCGTGATGCATCCGGAGATGGCGTTCAAGTTGGTCGGCGGGGTGACGACGTGCATCGTTGGCAACTGCGGCTTCGGCGCCGCGCCCTTCGCCGCCGCCTCCGTCATGGCGAAGACCTTGCACCCGAAGCTCGATCTTCCGGCGTGGGACGGATACGCCGGCTACGCGCAATTGTTGGAGCGCAACCCGCCCGGAACGAATATCGGCGTGCTGGTCGGGCACGGAACCGCGCGGCTCGCGGCGATGGGACTCGAGAACCGCGCGCCTGCCGGCGCCGAGATGGCAGCGATGAAAGCAATCGTCGCGGAGGGGCTGGAGGCGGGCGCGCTCGGCCTTTCCTCGGGACTCGTCTACGATCCCGGGCGCTTCGCCGCGACCGGCGAGCTGGTAGAGCTCGCTACGCTCCTGCGCGGCACGGGTGCGCTCTATGCGACCCACATGCGCGACGAAAGCGCGGGGCTTCTCGATTCGGTGCGCGAAGCGATCGAGATCGGCGAGCGAGCCGGTGTGCCGGTCCAGATTTCGCACCACAAGGCTTCCGGGCGTTCGGCGTGGGGATTGGTGCGCAAGTCGATCGAACTCATCGAGGCGGCGCAGCGGCGCGGCCTCGACGTCCATGCCGACCAGTATCCGTACACGGCGGGGAACACGATCCTCGCCGCGGTGTTTCGCGATGGAACGCTGCGCGGCGTGCTCGGCGACCTGGGGCCGGAAGAGATCGTGATCGCCTCGACCGCGCGGCATCCCGCGTGGGAAGGAAAGTCCATTGCCGCGCTCGCTGCCGCGATGGCGTGCCCGCCTGAAGAGGCTGCGGCGCGGATCCTCGCCGAAGATTCGGGAGTCACGGTCGTGCTGCACGCGATGAGCGAGGAAGACGTGCGCACCGTGATGCGCCACCCGAGCACCATGATCGGCTCGGACGGGATTCCCACGCTCGAAGGAAAGCCCCATCCCCGGCTCTACGGCACGTTCGCGCGCGTGCTGGGCCGTTACGCGCGCGACGAGGGGCTGTTTCCGCTTGCCGAGGCGGTGTATCGAATGACGGGATTCGCGGCAGCCAAGTTCGGCCTTCGCGACCGGGGCGCGGTGAAGGAAGGCGCGTGCGCGGACCTGGTGCTCTTCGATCCGCAGCGCATCATCGACCGCGGCACGTTCGAGGAACCGCATCGCCCGCCCGAGGGAATCGAGGCGGTGTACGTGAACGGCGTGAAGGCGATCGCCGGCGGACGGCCCACCGGCGCGCGCGCCGGGCGCGTGCTGCGCCGTGGCAACTGAGGGGAGAACGACTTGGCACGCATCGCAATCGGCGGCATGCAGCACGAAACCAACACCTTCGCCCCTTCGAAGGCGGACTTTCCGGCGTTCGAGGCCGGCGGCGGCTGGCCCGGAGTGCAGTTCGGCGAGCCGCTGTTCGATGCCGTGGCAGGTGCGAACATCCCGGCCGAGGGCGCAATCCAGGCGCTACGCGGGATGGGCCATTCGCTGGTCGCCACTGCGTGGGCGGCGGCGAGCCCCTCGGCCCACGTCACGACCGAAGCGTTCGAGCGCATCGTCGGCGGGCTTGTGGAACGGCTCAAAGCCGCGGGTCCCGTGGACGGGGTCTATCTCGATCTGCACGGCGCGATGGTCACCGAGGCGCACGACGACGGCGAGGGGGAGATCCTGCGCCGCGTGCGCGAAGCGGTCGGGCCGCGCGTGCCGATCGCCGCAAGCCTCGACCTGCACGCCAACGTGACGCGCGCGATGCTCGAGCGGGCGGATGCGATGGTCGCGTATCGGAGCTATCCGCACGTGGACATGGCAGAGACCGGCGCACGAGCAGCGCGGCTGCTCGACCGGATGCTGCGCACCGGAGCACGGCTCGCGAGAGGCCGCCGTACCTTCGATTTCCTCACCGGGATACCCTCGCAGTGCTCGGTCATCGAGCCGGGCCGCGGCATCTACCGGGACCTGGGCGAACTGGAGAACCGGAACGACGTCGTGCTTTCGTTTACTCCCGGTTTTCCCATGGCGGACTTCGAAGAGTGCGGCATGGCCGTGTTGGGTTACGGCATGAACGAAAAGGCAGTTGCCGCCGCCGTCGAGGGGCTGCGCGCCAGGGTGGCCGGCTCGGAAAAGGACTTTGCGCTCGAGCTGCACTTCCCCGACGAAGCGGTGGCGCGCGCGAAGCAGCGCGGCGAGCCCGGGGCGCCGGTGGTGCTCGCCGACACTCAGGATAATCCCGGCGCGGGAGGCAACGGAGACACCACCGGCCTGCTCGGCGCATTGGTGAGGCACGGCGCGCGCGAGGCGGTGCTCGGACTGCTGATCGATCCGCACTCCGCCGCACGCGCGCATGAGGCGGGGCAGGGCGCGACTTTGCCGTTTTCGCTGGGCGGAAAGTCGGGTATCCAGGGCGATGCGCCGTTCAGCGACGAATTCAGCGTCGAGCGGCTGGGCGACGGCCACTTCACCTGCACCGGGCCGATGTTCCGCGGCTTTCGCATGAATCTGGGGCCGATGGCGCTGCTGCGAAGCCGCGCTGCGCCCGGCGTGCGCGTGGCGCTCGCCTCGCGCAAGTGTCAGGCTGCCGATCAGGAGATGTTCCGCCACCTCGGAGTCGAGCCGCGAAAGGAGCGCATCCTCGCGCTCAAAAGCTCGGTGCATTTTCGCGCCGACTTCGAGCCGATCGCGAAGGAAGTGCTGGTGGTGAAGGCGCCCGGGCCGGCGCTCGCCGATCCATCGGAGTTCAAGTGGACGAAGCTGCGCAAAGGAATCCGGCTCAGGCCCCTGGGCCCCGCGTTTGCCTGACCTGGTCGTCATCGCAGGACCGAACGGCGCTGGAAAATCCACTGCAGCGCCGCTATTGATCGGCGAGCGGCTCGGGATCGCCGAGTTCGTCAATGCCGACGTGATCGCCGCAGGACTTTCGGCGTTCGCCCCCGAGAGTGTCGC
The DNA here is from genome assembly GCA_964651335.1 of uncultured Enterobacteriaceae bacterium. Classification (GTDB taxonomy): domain Bacteria; phylum Pseudomonadota; class Gammaproteobacteria; order Burkholderiales; family SG8-39; genus 2-02-FULL-66-14. The sequence goes on from CAZYVT010000013.1 coordinate 43,046, forward strand.
AATCGAGGCAGGCCGGATCATGTTGCGGCGTTTGGACGAGCTTGCGGCGTCCGGTGCGGACTTCGCCTTCGAGACGACGCTCGCCTCGCGTAGTTTTGCGCCGTGGATCGCGCGGCTTCGCCGCGAACGCGGCTACCGCTTTCATTTTTTCTTCTTGTGGCTGCCGGACGCGGAGATGGCGGTGAGCCGCGTTTCCGGACGCGTGCGCGCGGGAGGCCACTCGGTTCCGGCGCAAGACATCCGGCGCCGCTACGAACGGGGGCTGAGGAACTTCTTCCGGCTCTATTCGCCGATTGCCGACTCCTGGGAGATGCACGAGAATACGTCGCCGCCGCCGAAGCTGATCGCGGCAAAGGATAGTGATGGCTCGATCCGAATCGGTAACCAGACGCTTTGGGAAATCATCCAGGAGGGAATGCGCGTGAAAGAGAAGGAAGCGGAGTACGGTGCCGCGGAGCCGCGCGTAGCGGGAATCCCCATCAGCGAAGTGATGAACATCTTCGACCGGGCCGGCCGGGAGGCGCTTGCGCGGCACAAGGCGCTGGGAATTCCGGTCGTGATCTGGCGCAACGGACGAGTGGTCGAGGTGCCGCCGGAGGAAATCGAAGTCAGCCAGCCGGCTGCTTTTCCCGCCAGGCCCTGAACTCCGCAAGCCGCAGGCGGTAGCGCGCGATGTTGCCTTCGTGAAGATTTCGAAGCTCGGTTAGGACCATCTTCACGAAACGCGGCCGATCATCTTCCGGAACAAGAGTTGCTGCGACCAATCTGATGGGAGCAGGCGACGGCATTGCGCCGGAGCGCACCAGCCCGGCGACCGCGTCGGCCAGCTCGGCGCGGTATTTGAGACGGAACGGATGGGGTTCCGGCAGCGCGCCGGCGACCGCCCTGAATTGCTCGCACGAGCGCTCGTAAGCCCAGGTGAACACGTCCCGCAGCAGTTCCACGCGCGCGTGCTCGTAGACCGCGAGCGTTCCCTCCACGTAGGCGCGCTCCGGCACGTCGACGAAGGAAAGCGGGCAGAGATTGTTCCTGATGAACGGGATATTGGCCGCAAGCCGCGACACCCGCTTGTTCACGTCCTCGAATGGTTGCAGGTAGGGGATGTGCACCATCAGGAAAAACGCCTGCTCGAACGGATCGTCGATCGCACTGGCCTTGTCGAGAATAATCCGGAAAAGCTCCTCGATCTGCTGCGGAACCGCGAGAGGCCGGTAAACCGTGCCGCCGATCTCGACGATCCGTTCGCGCAGGCGGCCGCTCGCCGCAGGATCGGGGACCAGGTTCTCCGAGAGCAGCGCGTGCAGGTTCATGAACGTGTACATGTTGAAGCCGATGTCCGCTGCCTGCTCGATCAGGAACTCGATCGCCTGCTTGTGGTTGAGGATCATCTGGGTTTCAAGCCGATCCTTGCCTTCCGCGGCACGGCTGTGTTCGATGAGGTTTACGGTGTCGAGCCGCGTGTAGGTATTGCCTTCCAGGCGCGAGGAGGCCCAGGATAGATCGATCAACAGCCGGTTCATGACGTCGCGCGCATAGGTGCCGGCCGGGCGTTGCGTGAACTGCGTGCGGCCGATTTCCGCGAGGCGCACGCGCCAATCGGCGTTGTTCAGATAGTAGGTCTCGTTCGGGCGATAGTGGTCGAGAAGCGCGCGGTCGTATCCCACTGGGCGGCGCTGCGTGATCGGACGCCGCACCCACCCGCGCAGCGTCGCGGTCTCGCTGGACACGGGGAACACCCAGCCTTCGGCGCGCGCGGTGTCGCCGGCCTCGGTCGCTTCGACGGTGCCTTGAATGGCGGGCGCCGGGAGGTAGCGGGTAGCACGCCCTTCGCCGTGAACCAGAATGCGGTTGCTGCGGGCGAGCCGCGTAAGCAAGCGCGCGAGCGAGCGCGGGCTGGCCTCACGCGCAAAAGCCCGGGACAGCGGCGTGGCGCCGATTCCGTTCGGATGACGAAGGATTTCGATCTCCAGGCGGTCGGCAAGATCGGGGGCTAGTTTTTTTGGCATGGTATACTACACAATTGGCTAGATATATATAATTACATGTTTTCAATGTAATAACTATTGGCAAGAAAGTCAATATCTTGCCAAATGTTTGGCATGATTGAGAGGGGAAGGCGAGAGCATGCCGGTGCTGTACTCGCCCTTGAAGGAGGACGCCAAGCGCGCAACCGGCGCCGGTGTGCCGCCGGAAGAGATCTACGTCCGACTTAAGATGCAGCGCCGCAGCAGTGCTTGTATTTCCTGCCGCTGCCGCACGGGCAGGGATCGTTGCGCCCCACCTTCGGCGGCGCGCGGTAGGGCTCGCGGCTGCGCATGTCGCGCACAAACTCATCGCGATAAAACTTGTCGATGTCGCGGAGCATCAGCGGCAGCATGGCCATCCAAGTTTCGGGATCGAACGGCTGACTGGGTTGGTCCGGGTTGTAACCGACGTCAAGCATCATCAGCGGCGCGAGTCTGAGCGGCCCATCCTCGGAGTCGCTTAAGGCGTCCCATGAATCCGGATACGCCCAATGCGCGCGCATGAATCCTCGCGCCCATGCTTGCCCCGGCCAGCGGCCCTGGCGGCGCACACCCGACCGTGCCGTGGCCGCGTCGGGCGACCAATCGCGGGCCGGCGCCGTTTCCTCCTCGCCCAGCTCAGCGAGCGCCGGCACGATGACGTTGTCGACGGTCAGTTCTCTTTTCGCGAGACTGAAGAAGCGGACGTATTCGTTGTTCCGCCGGAGCGACAGCGACATGAAGTCCTGTAAATCGGTCGCGCTTGCGAACTCGGGCATCTCGCCGTCCACGAAGGCCGTCGCGAGCACCTGAAGCGGACGCATCTTGCGCGGGCCGCAGGCGTTGGCGGCGATCAGCCCGTCGAGTCCTTCGAGATCCAGCTCGGCCCGATCGCCAAGCGACGTGAGAATCGCCTCGAGGCGATCCCAGTCGGCATCGTCGAGCGGTTGGTCCAATCTCGTTTGATCGAGGTTCATCTGCCTGCAGCTGGCACGTCGCGCGCAATCCGCAAGCTGGTCACGCCAATTGAGGCTGACCGACTCTGATTCACATCTGCACGGGCGCCGCGGGCACTTGAAGGTCCTCCTCAGCCGAGGCTGCCGCGAACGCAATCACCGCGCGCAGCGCTTCCGCAGTCAGCGTCGGGAAGTCCGCCAAGATCTCCTCGGGCGTCACCCCTTCGGCGAGGCTCGCGAGGACGGTCCGAACCGTCACTCGCGTACCCCGAATGACAGGCTCGCCGCCGCAGATCCCCGGGTCTCTGACGATGTAGCTCTGATAGTTCATCGGCATGGTTGGGCTCCTGGGTTTCCGACGAAGCGGTCTCCGGCAACAATAACATCGCCATGGGCCCGCGTCTCAACGCGCCGTCTTTGTCATCGCCTCGACGATTTCTTGTGTCTCATCCGACACAGTTGTGACGCGCGCGAGCAGGTCGATCACTTTTTCCTTGTAGTCCGCGAAGCGATAGGTGTCGAATTTCTCCCGGATCGTCGGGTCCTTCGGCTTCTTTTCCTTGTACTGGTCGAGCACCCACTCCAGCGCCGAGCGGTTGCCGAGCCGGTAGCCCCACGCTTCGGCTGGTACGCCGGAAAGCGTTGTCTCGCTGTCCAAACGGATGGTGCCGGCTTCCTTGTCCGCCTTGAGCAGCGCTTTCGGCGCGAGACCTGCCTGCCTCGCCTTCTCGTCCGGAATGTCGGTGCGCTTGAGCTTCCACCGCTCGACCGTTTCGTAGCCGATATGCAGATCCATGAGCTGCTTGCCCCAGTCGGCCCACTGCCAGAAGTCCTTGTAGAACGGGATGCGTGGGAAATCGCGCTTCAGGTTCAGCGCGTACTTCTCCCGGTAGATCGGGTCGTGCAGGACACCGTAGACGTAATGAAAGATCGCTTCCTTGCTGATCGGGCGATCCTTCTTGCCGCGGCCGGACCGGTAGTGTTTCCTAAATTGTTCGAAGGCCCAGTCGGTAATGTTTGCGACTCTCTCACCCGGATCGCCGCAGCGGAAGAGTCCGATTACGCGAGTGTCGCCGATGTAGTGGAAATCGCTGGCCTCTGTAGTTGCCAGTATTCGAAAGTCCCTCCCATTGGGGAAGTTGAGCGTGACGTTTCCACGCAAGTCGAACGCGGCGAGCTGGCCTTGCTCATCAATGAGGAGCGGCGAGATGTATGCGAACAGCTTGAAGTAGGGCCGATAGGCATACGGCACGACATAGGCAGTGTTGAAGTTCTCGCGTTCGCCACGCGCAAGCTTGTTCTTTAGGTTTCGGGACCATTTGATCGGCGGTGAAAAGGCCTTCGCGGTCCTTGGCACTTCGTCGTAATGTTCGAGTTGGAATCGAACGCGGCGTTCCAACTCGATCGGTGATAGATCGGTGACCCAAGCGTCGCGAGCTGTGTTCACGCCGTTGCCAAACAGCTTGAAGATCGCCTTCTCGTGACTGGCATTCGTTGCTGCCTTCGTCGCCTTGGAAGCAAGCGGCATCAGCGAATCGAAGTCGTTTGGGTCATTGTTAATCCAGTTGTGCTGTGCGTCCGGACGCATCTCCTCCTGACTGATGTCGCGAAGTCTTACACTGCCCACCCATTCAAGCTTCTCCTCCGCAGTCTCCAACTCTGGCCGCCGCGCGTAGAACGTGCGGCACTCCTTCGCTTTTGCGCGCTTGACCATGAAGCTGATCGCCACGCCGGTCTGAATGCCGAAGACGTTGTGCTTCGTTCCAGATAGCTTCGGATTCGCGCGTACGTCTCCCCCGAGATCGACGATCCGAATCTCGTTGAACTCGTCCGCAACGACCTTCCGGAACCCGTCGAAGGTGCGGCTGTCGATAAAGCTACGGTTGGTGATGAATGCGAGGACTCCGTTCGCATCCAGCCGGTCGCTCGCCCACCTGAAAAACCGCGCGTACATGTCGTAGAGCTTGGTCTTCTGCGCGGTGCTGGCGGCGATGTAGGTGTTCTTGATGCGCTTGTCGATTGCCGGGTATTCGCGGTTCTTGTTGTTCTCGTTTTCGTTCAACTGGTTGGCGTTGTACGGCGGATTGCCGATGATGACGCTGATGCGCTTGGCGTTCTGGGCGCGGATGCGCCTGACGTTGATGTCCGTCACGGCGCCGAACAGGTCGTCCATGTGGCCGGCGTGCTTGCGCAGGCCATAGGTGTTATCGAGCGTATCGACGAAGCAGAGGTTGGGATACTCCGTGTACTCGCCGGTGATCGCGGCGTAGGTCGCCTCGATATTCAGGTTGGCGACGTAGTAGGGCAGGATCGCCACTTCGTTGGCGTGCAGCTCGTTCTCGTATTTGTAGGCGAGCTTCGCTTTCTGCCCGCGGAAATGCTCCAGTAGCTCGCAGATGAAGGTTCCGGTGCCGGCAGCCGGGTCGAGGATCTGGACTTCCTTGTCGATCAGGTTGCGGCCGAAGTGCTTCTCGCACAGCCAGTCGGCGCTCTCGATCATGAAGCGCACGATTTCGTTCGGCGTGTAGACCACGCCCAGCCGGTCGGCGGCCTTCGGGTTATAGACCTTGTAGAAGTTCTCGTAGATCGCCTTGAGGAACGACTGTTTCTCGTGGTGGGTGGCGATCTCGGTGGCGGCTTTGCGGATCGCGGTGTAGTAGGGCTCCAGTCCCTTGAGCGTCTGGAATTTGGTGTTGCCGGTGAAGAATGTGTCCTCGAGCTTGTGCAGCTCGCGCGCGACGTTGTTGTCCTGATGGTAGGTGGTACCGGGAAACACGGCCGCGAACACCTCGCCGGTGAGCACGTGCTGGATCAGCATCTCGCGCACGTCGGCTTCGGTGAGGCTGGGATTGATCGCGTCCCGGGCGTGCTTGAGGAATTGTTCCGCTGCCTTGCGGAACCTTGGCTCGGCGGCGTGCGCGCGTTCGATCATGGCGCGCAGAGCCTCCAGGACGGCCGGCAGGTCCTGCTTGAACTGCTCGACCGCCTTGCGGAAGGCCTCGATCTCGGGGCGCGCATAGCCGAAGAAAAGTTTGAGCAGCTTCTCCAGCGCTTCTACGTCTTCGACTTCGCAGCGCATCACCTCCTGGCCGTGTTGAATCAGGACCGCGACGTTCGAGTTGTCGAAAATGATGTTGGTCTTCGGGTAGCCGGCGCGGAACTTCTTCTCGATGGAGGCGTCGATGTCGTCCTGGATGTCCTTCGCCTCCCAGTAGCCGAAGGGCACGCGCAGGGTGTGCATGAGCGCGCCGTCGACATAGCGGCGCTCCCTGGTCGGCGCCGCGACCTCGTGCTCGGGGACGAAGATCAGGTCGTGCGACCTGGCCCAGCCCTTGAGCAGATCCTTGAACGCCTCGCGCACCACGCTCTCGCGCGTCGTACCGGAAACTCTTTTCAGGGTCGCGAGCTGGTTGAGGTACTGCTGAATGAGGAGCTGGCTCATGGCGCCAGCGCGACCTCACGCCGCAATGCTTCCCGCACGATTTCGCTTTTGCAGCGCTTCGTCGCCTTGGCCAGGGCGGCGAGCTGTTTCTCAAGCCGGCGGTCCAAGCGGATGGTCAGTGTAGCCATGGCTCTTACGTACGCTTCGCACTGCGTGCAACAGATTGTAATAGACGATGAGCCGAGCTCGGACCAGGGCCTTTGCGCCGGACGGCGATCGGATACGGATGCAGGCGGATGGCAGAATCAGGCGCTGGGGCCGGATTCCGGAGGCGGGAAACAAGTGGCTTCGCGTAGTGGTGCTGGAGGACGGTACGACCGTGCATAATGCCTTCTTCGACCGGAGGTTCAAGCCGTGAAGATCAGGTACTACCGCGATACTGACACGCTCTACATCGAGTTCCGGGAGGCGCCAGTCGCAGAGACGCGCGACCTCGACGAGGACACGCAGATAGACGTGGACGCCAACGGAAATATCAGCGCGATCACGGTAGAGCACGCCAGCCGACGCGCCGATCTGCCTGCTCTCGACTACCAGCAGATCGCAGCTTGAATTCCCATCTTATGCAGGCTGCGGCCAGGGTCTCTGCGCTGGCCGCATCTGCTCGAGGGCGCGAGACAATTTCAGCACGCCGATGTCATCGAATCGCCTGCCGATTACTTGAATCCCGATCGGCAGCCCGTCCGCGCTGAAGGTCCAGTTGAGCGACGCCGCGGGCTGCTCGGACATGTTGTAGGGAACGGTGAACGCGATGTGCGGGAACGCGTCGCGCGGATCGTTTCCCGGACAGGCGAGCTCCGCCTCGTAGGCGAGGATCGGCGAGGCAGGCGAGATCACGAAGTCGTATGGCTGACACGCAATCAGGGTTACCTCGCGCAGCGTCACGTAGCTCCCGTACGCCGCCATCACGTCGCGGCCGGTAAAGTGCTTCGCGCGCCACGTGCACCACTCGGCGATGAAGGGCAGCACCTTCGCCTGTCGCTCGGGAGAAAGCTGCACGAAATCGTTGTACCAGCGCGCCTCGAAGAAGCGCGCCATGCCGTCGAACAAGTCGGCAGCGAGGAACGATTTCATTTCCTCTACATGCGCGCCTGCGGCTTCGAGCGCGCGCGCGGCGGTTTGTGCGGCGGCCCGCACGTCCGGATGTACCGGCAATCCGACTTTCATATCCGGCAGAAACCCGATCCGGAGTTGCTTCAGTTCGAATCGATCGAGATCGGCGGCGTAGTCGGCAGGCTGATACGGCAGGCTCATGAAGTCGCGCGCGTCGGGCTTGGTGAGCACGTTCATGAGCACGGCGCCTTCCAACACCGTCCGCGTCATTGGTCCCGCGACACGGCCGATGTAAGGCGGGTAGATCGGCACGCGCCCGAGGCTAGGCTTGAGGGCGAAGATGCCGCAGTGCGTCGCCGGCAGCCGCACCGATCCGCCGATATCGGTGCCGAGGTGCAGGGGCGCGTAGCGCGCCGCCGCCGCGGCACCGGCGCCCGCGCTCGATCCGGATGTGTTCCGGTCCAGCCTCCAGGGATTGCGCGTAATGCCATGAATGCTCGAGAGGCCCGAGGACAGCATTCCGTAGTCCGGCATCGTGGTCTTGCCGAGAAGGATGCAGCCGGCTTCGCGCACCCTGGCGGCGGGCGGCGCGTCTGCGGACTGCGGCGCAGCGTCGTCGTTGGCGCGCGTGCCGATCGGCGACGGATCGCCCCTGGTGTAGAGATTTTCCTTGATCGTGATCGGCACGCCGTCGAGTGGCGAGAGCGGCTGCTTCGCGCGCCAGCGGGACTCGGATGCGCGCGCGGACGCAAGCGCGCGATCGCGGTCCACGCGATACATCGCATTGAGCCGCGGTTCCCAGGCATCGATGCGCTCCAGGCACGCGCGCACCGCCGCGAGCGGCGAGAGCGCGCCGCTCGCGTATTGCGCCGCCAGTTCAACCGCCGAGAGTTCGTGAATCGCGGCCATGGCGCTTGCATCATACAATGGCCGCCTCATGACTCGACTGCTCGTTTCGATCGTGGTGCTCGCCTGCCTTCCCGCGCTTGCGCAGGCGCAGCAGGAGATCCGTTTCTGGCATGCAATGGGCGGTGCACTGGGCCACGCGCTTGAAACGTTGGTGCAGCGTTTCAACGAGTCGCAAAAGGACTACCGGGTCGTCGCCGAGCACAAGGGCAGCTACGAAGACACGATGATCACGGCCCTTGCGGCGCAGCGCGCGGGCAATGGCCCGCATCTCGTGCAGGTGTACGAAGTCGGAACCGCCCACATGATGGCGGCGCGAAGCGCCTATCGGCCCGTGTCGCAGGTGCTCGCGGAAGGCTCCGAGCAGGTCGAGACGAAATCGTTCCTGCCTGCGGTGGCGAGTTATTTCGCGGACAACGGCGGACGGCTGCTCGCACTGCCATTCAACCTATCGACTCCGATCCTTTTCTACAACAAGGACGCATTCCGCAAAGCGAAGCTCGATCCCGAGCGGCCGCCGAAGACCTGGTACGAGATGCCGAAGGTCATGGGGGAACTGAAGGAAGCGGGAATCGAGTGTGCGTACACCACGACCTGGCCCTCGTGGGTGCAGCTGGAGAACATGAGCACCTGGCACAACCAGGACTTCGCCACGAAGGAGAACGGCCTGGGCGGCCTCGACGCGAAGCTGATCTTCAACACCCACCTCATGGTGCGGCACGTGTCGATGCTTGCGTCCTGGGCGCGTGCCGAATATTTCACCTACAGCGGCCGGCGGATCGAGGGCGAGCAGCGATTCGCAAAGGGAAACTGCGCGATGCTCACCGCGGCCTCGTCGAGCGCAGCAGAGTTGCGCCGCGCCGCAGGCTTCGACTTCGGCGTTGCGCAGCTCCCGTACTACGACGATGTCAAGGGCGCCCCGCACCATTCGCTCATCGGTGGCGCAGGGCTTTGGGTGCTCGCCGGCAAGGCGAGCGGGGACTACCGCGGTGTGGCGAAGTTCCTCGCCTATCTCGCGCGGCCGCAGGTGCAGGCGGAGTGGCACCAGCGCACCGGCTACGTGCCGGTGACGCGCGCGGCGTACGAGCTGACGCGCGATCAAGGGTTCTACGCGGTGCATCCGGGCCAGGAGATCGCGATCCGGCAACTGCTGCTCAACAGCCCCACGCGCGAGTCGCGCGGCATCCGGATCGGCGAGTTCCAGAAGATCCGCGAAATCATCGAGGAGGAACTGGAATCGGTCTGGGACGGGAAAAAGCCGCCCAAGCTGGCGCTCGACAATGCCGCGGAGAGGGGCAACGAGTTGCTGCGCAAGTTCGAGCTTGCCCACCGGGGCGGCGTCGAGCCGGAGGTCCCTGCGCGAACCTCCAGGCGCGCCAAGAAATAAGTCAAAATTCTTTCATTTGGTTTGGCTATACTCGGGCACCGTCCGGCGCCAAGACCGGGCACCCCAATTTGAGGAGACTCCATGAGGATCAAACTCTTAGCAGCGGCGCTGGCGAGCGCCGGGCTGCTTTGTGGCAACGCGCAGGCGCAGACCGAGATTCAGTGGTGGCACTCGATGGGCGGTGCGCTCGGCGAGGCGCTGAACGGGCTGGCCAACAAGTTCAACGCCAGCCAGAAAGACTACAAGGTCGTCGCGACGTTCAAGGGCACCTATCCCGAGTCGATGACCGCCGCGATCGCGGCGTTCCGCGCCGGCAACGCGCCCCACCTACTGCAGGTGTTCGAGGTTGGCACCGCGACCATGATGGCCGCGAAGGGCGCGATCGTGCCGGTGGCGACTGTGATGGCGAACGCCAAGGAGCCGTTCGATCCGAAGGCCTACCTGCCGACGGTGACGGGTTACTACACCGACCTGAAGGGCAACATGCTGTCGTTCCCCTTCAACAGCTCCACGGTGATGTTCTACATCAACAAGGACGCCTTCAAGAAGGCCGGGCTGGATCCGAACAAGGCGCCGCGCACCTGGAAGGAAGTGGTCGCCGCGGCGGAGAAGCTCAAGGCCTCGGGCCAGCAGTGCGTGTACACCACCAGCTGGCCTTCGTGGATGCACATCGAGAACTTCAGCGCCTGGCACAACGTGCCGATCGGCACCAAGCAGAACGGCATGGGGGGCTTCGACACCCAGTTCACCATCAACTCGCCGCTGCACGTGCGCCACATCGAGATGCTCGGCGACATGTCGAAGAAGGGCCTGTTCACCTACGCCGGCCGCACCAACCAGGGCGACGCCAAGTTCTCCAGCGGCGAGTGCGCCATGTTCAGCGGCAGCGCCGGCGCGCAGGCCGGGATCAAGAAGGCGGCCACGTTCGACTGGTCGATCAATTTCATCCCCTACCACGACGACGTCAAGGGCGCGCCGCAGAACTCGATCATCGGCGGCGCTTCGGTCTGGGTGATGGGCGGCAAGAAGCCCGAGGAGTACAAGGGTGTGGCCAAGTTCATGGCGTTCCTGTCGCAGCCGGAGATCCAGATGGACTGGCATACCACCACCGGCTACGTGCCGATCACGCAGGCGTCCTACGAGCTGACGCGCAAGTCCGGCTTCTACGACAAGAATCCGGGCGCCGACATGCCGGTGAAGCAGCTCACCAACAAGGCGCCGACCGAGAATTCCAAGGGCCTGCGCTTCGGCAATTTCGTGCAGGGGCGCACGGTGATCGAGGAGGAACTGGAAGAGGTGTTCGCGGGCAAGAAGGACGCCAAGACCGCGCTCAACGACGCGGTCAAGCGCGGCAACGAGATCCTGCGGCAGTTTGAGGCGGCGAACAAATAACCGCCTGAGGGAGTAGGGCGCTCCGGCGCCCTTTTCTTTTCATGGAAAAGCGCGTCGTCTTCCGCTCGGCGTGGTTGCCCTATGCGCTGGTCGCGCCGCAGATCGCGATCACGCTGGTGTTCTTCTTCTGGCCGGCGGTGCAGGCGGTCTGGTATTCCTTCCAGTTGCAGGACGCCTTCGGCCTGAAGACGCAGTTCGTCGGCCTGCAGAACTTCGCCGCGCTGTTCAAGGATGGCAACTACCTCGCTTCGTTCAAAGTCACGGCGGTGTTCAGCGTGCTGGTGGCGTTTTCCGGCATCGCGATCTCGCTTGTGTTCGCGACCATGGCCGACCGCGTGTTGCGCGGGGCGCTGGCCTACAAGACGCTGCTGATCTGGCCCTACGCGGTGGCGCCGGCGATCGCGGGCGTGCTATGGGCGTTCCTGTTCGCGCCTTCGATCGGCATCGTCACCTACGTGCTCAAGGGCATGGGAGTCGACTGGAACTGGATCATCAACGGCGACCAGGCGATGCTGCTGGTAGTCATCGCTTCGGTGTGGAGGCAGATCAGCTACAACTTCCTGTTCTTCCTCGCCGGGTTGCAGTCCATCCCGCGCTCGCTCATCGAGGCCGCGGCCATCGACGGCGCGGGCCCGGCGCGCCGCTTCTGGACCATCGTGTTCCCGCTGCTTTCGCCGACCACGTTTTTCCTCCTGGTCGTCAACATCGTCTACGCGTTCTTCGATACGTTCGGCGTGATCGATGCGACCACGCAGGGTGGCCCCGCGCAGGCGACCCAGATCCTCATCTACAAGGTCTACCACGACGGGTTTATAGCGGCTGACTTGGGCGGCTCTTCTGCGCAGTCTGTAATACTGATGTTCATCGTCATCGTGCTGACGGTGGTGCAGTTCCGCTTCGTCGAACGAAAGGTCCAGTACTAGTGGTCGAGAACCGTCCCTGGCTAACGGCCTTGTCGCACGCGGTGCTGATCCTCGGCGTGCTGGCGTTCGCGTTTCCACTCTACGTGATGTTCGTCGCCTCGACACTGAGCTTCAAGGAAATCATGTCGGTGCCGATGCCGCTGCTGCCCGGCAGCCACTTGCTCGAGAACTACTCGCAGGTCCTGTCCGGCGGAACGACCACGGGCTCGAAGGCCGCGGTGTCCCACATGCTTGTCAATAGCCTGGTGATGGCGCTGGTGATTCCGCTGGGCAAGATCACGATCTCGATCATTGCTTCCTTCGCTATCGTCTATTTCCGCTTTCCGCTGCGCATGTTCTTCTTCTGGATGATCTTCGTCACCCTGATGCTGCCGGTCGAGGTGCGCATCATCCCTACCTACAAGGTGATCACGGGCCTGGGAATGCTCAATACCTACGCCGGCCTCACGGTGCCGCTGATCGCATCTGCCACCGCCACCTTCCTGTTCCGGCAGTTCTTCATGACGGTGCCCGATGAGCTCGCGGAAGCCGCGCGCGTGGATGGCGCCGGGCCGATGCGGTTCTTCTGGGACGTGCTGATGCCGCTGTCGAAGACCAGCATGGCGGCGCTGTTCGTGATCCAGTTCATCTACGGCTGGAACCAGTACTTGTGGCCGCTGATCATCACCACCGACGAGTCCATGTACACGACGGTGATCGGCATCAAGCGCATGATCGTCGGCAGCGATGCCGCCAACGAGTGGAACCTGATCATGGCCACGGCGATCCTGGCGATGCTGCCGCCGGCGCTGGTGGTGGTGCTGATGCAGAAATGGTTCGTGAAGGGCTTGGTCGAAACGGAAAAATAGCGTGGCCGAGATCTCGTTCCGCGACGTCAGGAAGAGCTATGCCGGGCTGGAGGTGATTCACGGGGTGACCACCGAGGTCGCCGACGGCGAGTTCGTGGTGATCGTCGGCCCCTCCGGCTGCGGCAAGTCGACGCTCCTCAGAATGGTGGCGGGCCTCGAGCCGATCACCTCGGGCGAAATCGCGATCGGCGGCCGCGTGGTCAACAACCTCGAGCCCAAGGACCGCGACATTGCGATGGTGTTCCAGAACTACGCGCTCTACCCGCACATGTCGGTCTATGACAACATGGCCTACGGCTTGCGCATCCGCGGCCTCTCCAGGACCGACATCGATTCCAGGGTGCAGAGGGCCGCGGAGATCCTCGAGCTGAAGAAATTCCTCAATCGAAGGCCGCGCGAGCTCTCCGGCGGCCAGCGCCAGCGCGTGGCAATGGGGCGCGCGATCGTGCGCGAGCCGGCGGCGTTTCTGTTCGACGAGCCGCTTTCCAACCTCGACGCCAAGCTGCGGGTGCAGATGCGTGCCGAGCTGCAGGCGCTGCACCGGAGATTGGAGACGACCAGCCTGTTCGTCACCCACGACCAGGTCGAGGCGATGACGCTCGCGCAGCGCATGATCGTGATGAATGCGGGGCGTGCGGAGCAGATCGGCGCGCCGCTCGAGGTCTACGCCAGGCCCGCGACCACGTTCGTCGCGAGCTTCATCGGCTCGCCGCCAATGAACTTGATTCCGTCATCACGAAACGGCCGCGAGGTGCTGCTCGGCGTGCGGCCGGAGCACCTGGAGCCCTGCGCAGCAGGCGAGGCGATGATGAGCGTGGACATCGACCTCATCGAGCCGCTCGGCAGCGATACGCTGGTGTACGGCCATCTCGGAGCGGACGGCACCGGCGCGCGCGTCGCCGTGCGGCTGCACCAGTCGGTGGACGCCCGCACCGGCCATCTGCCCGTGCGCTACGATCCCGCGCGCGCGCACTACTTCGATCCCGCGAGCGGCCAGCGCATTGACCCCTGACCCCGGCGGACGGCATTGTGAATTTCTGGCCGTACCCGAGAATCGTCGCGCATCGCGGCGCAGGCGCGCTCGCTCCCGAGAACACGCTGGGCGCGATCCGGCTCGGCGCTTCCATGGGCTTCAAGGGCGTCGAGTTCGATGTCATGCTGGCCGGCGACGGGACTCCGGTTCTGATTCACGACGAAACGCTGGAACGCACCACCAACGGGAGCGGCGACGTGGCCGCAACGCCGTACTCGGAACTGGCCCGGCTCGACGCCGGAAGCTGGCACGGGCCGCGCTGGCGGGGTGAACGGATTCCGATGTTCGAGCAGGCCGCGCGCCTGTGCCGTGAGCTGGGAGTGTGGGCCAACGTGGAGATCAAGCCTGCGAAGGGACACGAGCGCACCACCGGCGAGGCGGTTGCGAGGATGGCGCAGGACCTCTGGCGCGGCGCGGATCTTGCGCCCGTGCTGTCGTCCTTTTCGATCGAAGCGCTGATTGCGGCGCGCGACGCAGCAACTGAGCTGCCGCGCGGCTGCCTGGTGGGGAAGATCCCCGCTGACTGGGACGGGCGCTTGCGCGAGCTGAGGTGTATCGGGCTTCACTGCAACTACAAGCATCTGGACGAGACGATGACAGCGCAAATCCGCTCCGCCGGGTACGCGGTCCTCGTTTACACTGTGAACGAAACCGCGGACGCCCGGCGGCTGCTCGGTTGGGGGGTGAACTGCCTCGTGACCGACGCGCTGGATCAGGTCGGTCCGGATTTCGGGCATTGACCAGATTCACGGGCGTGTCCGCCGATGCGGCGCCTGCTGCGTTAAGGCGTCCGTGGGTCCTCCACGCAAATCTCCTGAAAGGGATAAACCGATGAAAACCGTGAAATTGTTGGCCGCCGCGGCGATCGCCGCCATGGCTCTTCCGGCGCTGGCGCAGACGCAAAGCACGCCGCGCATCGACCAGCGCCAGGCAAACCAGGCGCAGCGCATCGAGCAGGGCAAGAAATCGGGCGCGCTGACCGGCAAGGAAGCCGCGCGGCTGGAAAAAGGCCAGGCCCGCGTGCAGAAGATGGAAGACAAAGCGGTGGCCGACGGCAAGGTGACGAAGAAGGAGCGGCGCAGGATCGAGCACGCGCAGGACGTGGAGAGCCGGCGCATCGCCAAGCAGAAGCACGACAAGCAGAAAAAATAGTCAGACGCAGCGCGCGCCGTCCACTTCGATGCAGACGCCGCTGACGAACGCGGCATCGTCCGAGGCGAGGTAAAGGCAGGCGTTTGCCACATCGAGCGGCGTGGAAAAGCGCCCGAGCGGAATCGTGGCGAGATACGCCGCGCGAACCTCCGGCGAGATCGTGCCGCCGGCGAAATCGGCAGACAGCCCCGTCTCCGGGCTGAACACCGGGTTTACGCAGTTGACGCGGATCCGGTCGGGGCCGAACTCCGCGGCCATCGACTTCGACAGCAGGATGACCGCAGCCTTCGAGCTGTTGTAGACGCAAAGTCCGGGCCGCGGACGGATCCCGGCGGTCGAGGCGATGTTCACGAAAGCGCCGCCGCCCCGCTTGCGGAACACCGGCACGGCGTGCATCGCCGACAGGTACACGCTCTTTACATTCACTGAGTACACCTTGTCGAACTCGGCTTCGGTCACTTCCAGGTAAGGCTTCTTGCGATGCGTCCAGCCGGCGTTGTTCACCACCACATCGAGCCCGCCGAAAACCGACTCGGCAGCGCCGATCATGCCCGCCCATTCGCCGCCCCGGGTGACGTCGGCGCGTACGAACAGGGCTTTGCCGCCGGCGGTTGCGATTTCGCCGGCAACGCGCTCGCCACCCCGGGCACTGATGTCATTCACGATCACTTTCGCGCCTTCGTGCGCGAAACGCTTCGCGATTCCCTCGCCGAAGCCGGAACCTGCGCCGGTGACGATTACAACTTTGTCCTTGAGCCGCATAATTTCCCCTTGAGTGTGACCCGATTATAGAAGGCCTGCCATGAATCTCGACCGCGTCCCCTCCGGCCGCGATGTGCCGAACGACTGCATTCCAGGCGCTGGCCGCAAGGCTACCCGCTGACGCTTGCAGTCCGAAACGGGCTGTGCTCGTTCAGCTCGTCTACGTAGCGCGCCACGCCGAGCGTCTCGCGTTGCAGATAGTCCTCGATTGCGCGCGCAAAGCGCGGGTGCGCCAGCCAGTGCGCCGAAAGCGCCTCGACCGGCATCAGTCCGCGAAGCATCTTGTGCTCGCCCTGCGCCCCTCCCTCGAAGCGCTCGAGGCGCTGCGCGATCGCGAATTCGATCGCCTGGTAGTAGCAGGCCTCGAAGTGAAGCAGCGGCACGTGCTCGATCGCGCCCCAGTACCGTCCGTAGAGCACGCCGCCGGCGACGACGTTGAGCGCGGCCGCCACGGCGCGCCCGCCGCGCTCCGCCAGCATCATCAGCGTATGCCCGGGGAGCGAAGCGCCGAGGCGCAGGAAGAATTCCCGGTTCAGATACGGCGTGGAGCGGTGAGCCGCATAGGTGCGCCGGTAGCAGCGCTCGAAGAATTCCCAGTTCGCGCGCTCGATCTCGCCGCCGCGCAGCCAGCGGAACGTGACCCCCGCCTCGCGCACGCGGCGCCGCTCCTGGCGGATCACCTTGCGCCGCCGGTGCGTGAGCCGCGCCAGGAAATCGTCGAAATCGGCGTAGTTTTCATTGTTCCAGTGGAACTGCACGGCGCGGCGCAGGAGCATTCCGGCGTCCCGCATCAGCGCGGCTTCCGCGGCGCCCGGAAAGAGCACGTGCAGCGATGAGAATTCGCGCGCGGCCTCCAGTGCTCCCGCAACGAGCGTTCGCCGGGCTTCGTCGTCGGCCGCGAGCAGGCGCGGCCCCGCAACCGGCGTGAAGGGCACGGCGCACAGCAGCTTCGGGTAATACTCCAGCCCGTGCCGCTGGTACGCGTCGGCCCAGGCCCAGTCGAACACGTATTCGCCGTACGAGTGCGACTTGACGAACAGCGGCATCGCCGCGGCGAGCCGCCGGCCGCGCTCGAGCAGAAGAAACTGCGGCTGCCACCCCGTGCGCGCGCTGGCGCAGCCGCTTTCGATCAGGGCGGACAGAAACTCGTGACGCACGAATGGATTGCCGTCCGTCAGGGCGTTCCACTCCTCGGCAGCCACGCCGGCGAGCGAATCGACGACGCGCAGGCCGTCCAATGCTATTTCGCCGCGACGCAGAACGATGCCATGCGGACATTATAGAATTAGGCCTACAATCCTGAGACCAGCAGGGAGCCCGCGATGAGAAAGATCGAAGCGATCGTGAAGCCGTTCAAGCTCGACGAAGTGCGCGAAGCGCTCTCGGAGGTCGGGGTGACGGGACTTACGGTCACCGAAGTGAAGGGCTTCGGCCGGCAAAAAGGTCACACGGAGCTGTACCGCGGCGCCGAGTACGTGGTCGATTTCCTGCCCAAGGTGAAGATCGAGGTGGTGGTCACGGAAAACCAGATGGAGCCCGCGATCGAGGCGATCATCAAGGCCGCGCGCACCGGCAAGATCGGCGACGGCAAGATCTTCGTCACCGCGGTCGAGCACGTAGTGCGTATCCGCACCGGCGAAACCAACGAAACGGCGATCTAGAATAAATGGGGTCAGAGTACGCTTACTCTGACCCCATTTATTCCCTTGAGAAGCACAAGCACCGCGCCGCCACCGCCGTGCGCGGCCGGCGCCTGGCAGAACGCAAGCACCTCATCGCGCGGCGGCAGCCACTTCCCGAGTTTTGCCTTGAGCACCGGCTCGCGGTTCCTCGAGCCCAGACCCTTGCCGTGCACGATCCGCACGCAGCGCATGCTGCGCGCCGAGCTGGAGCGCAGGAATTGTGCCACTGCCCCGGCCGCAGCCGTGCGGTTCATGCCGTGCAAGTCGAGGCTCGCCTGCACCACCCAGTGGCCGCGCCTCAGGCGCCGCAGCACCTGGCGCGATAGCCCGGCGCGCAGGTAAGTGAGCTCCTCTCCGGAGTCGAGCGCATCGTCGACCGAGACCGGCCCGTGCAGGCTTTCGTGCAGCGCGGCGCGCTCGTCGCGCCGGCTTTGCGCCGCAACCGGCGGCGCCGGAGGCGGCCTCAGAGCCTGCCGGCGAGCGTGCGCGAGCGGCACGACATCAGCGACGGCGTTGCGGAAGTCGGCGTCACGCCTGGCTTTGCGCATCGAGGAATTTCTCCGCGTCGAGCGCGGCCATGCAGCCGCTCCCCGCGCTCGTGACCGCCTGTCGGTAGACATGGTCCTGCACATCGCCCGCGGCGAACACCCCTGGAACGCTGGTCGCGGTCGCGCTGCCCTCGCGCCCGCCCCGCGTGACGATATAGCCGTTTTCCATCTCGAGCTGGCCGGAGAAGATCTGCGTGTTCGGCGTATGCCCGATCGCGATGAACAGGCCCTTGACGGCGATGTCGCGCATGGCGCCGCCCTTCACCTTCCGGACGCGGATGCCGGTGACGCCGCTCTGGTCGCCGAGCGCTTCCTCCAGGACGGCGCCGAGCTCGAGCGCGATCCTGCCGTCCGCGGTCTTTTTCATGAGCTTGTCGACCATGATCTTCTCGGCGCGAAACCTGTCGCGGCGGTGTACGAGCGTGACCCTGCTGCAGATGTTCGCGAGGTAGAGCGCCTCCTCGACCGCGGTGTTGCCGCCGCCGACCACCGCCACCTCCTGTCCCTTGTAGAAGAAGCCGTCGCACGTGGCGCATGCCGAGACTCCGCGCCCCATGAATTTCTGCTCGGACGGCAACCCGAGGTACTTGGCCGATGCGCCGGTGGCGATGACGAGCGCGTCGCACGTGTAAGTCGCAGAATCGCCTTCGAGTACGAACGGGCGCGTATCGAGCTTCGCCGTATGGACGTGATCCAGCACGACCTCGGTTTCGAACCGCTCGGCATGCCTGCGGAAACGCTCCATCAGGTCGGGCCCCTGGACTCCGTCCGCATCGGCAGGCCAGTTATCCACGTCGGTCGTCGTCATGAGCTGTCCTCCCTGCGCAATCCCGGTGACCAGGACCGGCTTCAGATTGGCTCGTGCGGCGTACACCGCCGCCGAGTAGCCCGCGGGACCGGAACCGAGGATCAGGAGGCGGGCATGACGGGAAGGCATGGGGGTCAGCTCGGATCGATTCGGACAGATACCGCGCCGATTGTAGCAAGGCGATGACCGCGGCCTTCGCGCCTACAAGGACGCACCGGTCTGCTACCATAGGTGTCCTCATTGACGGAATGGATGGGGGAAATTCCGGCCATGGCAACCGCAATCTCGACGACAGTGCTGAAAACCGTCCCGCTCTTCGCGGGATTTCTCGACGACCAGTTGCGCACGCTCGCGGGCGTCGTAACCCGGCGCAACGTGCCGCGCGGCGCCATCGTCATCGTCGAGGGTGATCCGACCGATTCGCTCTACATCGTCATCTCGGGCCGCCTGAAGGTGATGATGAGCGACGCGGAAGGCAAGGAAGTCATCCTGGCGATGCTCGGCCCCGGTGAGTTTTTCGGCGAGATGGGGCTGATCGACGACAGTCCGCGCTCGGCGACCGTGATGGCGGTGGAGCCTTGCGAACTGATCGTGCTCGCAAAGCGCGACTTCAAACGATGCCTGGTCGAGCACTTCGACATGGCGATGACCGTGATGCTGGGGCTTGTGCGCCGGCTGCGCGAGGCCGATCGCAAGATCGGCAGCCTCGCGCTGCTCGACGTCTACGGACGCGTCGCGCGGCTCTTGCTCGACATGTCGGAGATGGTGAACGGGCAGAGGATCGTCACCAAGCGCCTGCCGAAGCAGGACATCGCGAAGATGATCGGCGCTTCGCGCGAGATGGTCAGCCGCGTGATGAAGGACCTGCAGCTGGGAGGCTTCATCGAGGTGAAGGGATCACAAATCGTGCTGCGGGACAAGATCCTGCTGCCGGAGTGAGCGTGAAATGGATTCCGAGCAAAGGAGCGGTGCATGAAATCGACGCGTAGGATTCTCGCGCTGGCGGCTGCCGCGGCGCTTGCAGCGGGTACCGATTGCGTACTTGCCAATACCGGTACCGTGACCCATGTTGCGGGCACCTTGTCGGCCAAGAAAGCCGATGGCAGCACGCGTGTGCTGTCACCGAGGGCGCTGGTGGGGACCGGCGACACGATCAGCACCGAGCGCGACAGCCACGCACAGATCCGCTTTGCCGACGGCGGCCAGGTGACGCTCACGCCGAGTACGTCGATGCAAATCGAAAGCTTCCGCTTCGCGAAGGACAAGCCCAAGGACGACTCGTTTCTGTTCGGTCTCTTCAAAGGCGGGCTGCGCGTGGTGACCGGGATTGTCGGCAACCGCAGCCGGAACAAGTTTCAGATGGGAACCGCGACCGCGACCATCGGCATCCGCGGCACTACGTTCAGCGCGCATGACTGCCTGACGTCCGCCTGCGGGCAGTTGAAACCGGGTGTGTATTTTGGAGTCACGAACGGCAGCGTGATGGTGAGCAACCCGGCGGGCCAGCTTCGCCTCGCCGCGGGGCAGTTCAGCATCGTCGAAAAGGGCCAGCGCCCGCGCCTCACCGACAACCCCGGCCTGGCGATTGCGCCGCCGCAGGCTTTTTCGCGGCCGGCGGCTTCGGGTGGCAAGCCCGCTGAGTGCGTCGTGCGCTAGAAACCGCCCGACATTTGTTTTCCAAGCCCCCGCCGCGGCGGGGGTTTTTGTTTTTTGCGGTAAACTGTTCCATTCCGGCCAGGCACCATGGCGGCGGCAGACAAGACCCAAGGCGCACCCCTTCCGGCAAAGCTCGCGGGCCTGCTGCGCGAGGCGAAATGGCTGGTTGCAGTGGCTGCTGCTGCCTATCTGCTGCTCATTCTGCTCACGTTTCAAAAGGGCGACCCGGGCTGGTCGCATAGCGCCACGTCGGCCGTGGCGCAAAATGCGGGCGGACGATTCGGCGCCTGGCTGGCCGATGTCCTGCTTTATGTGTTCGGTCTGTCAGCATACTGGTGGGCCGTCCTTTGCCTGTACATCGTGGTGCGAGGCTACCGGCGGCTGGAGGGTTCGGCGTTGATCGATCGCAGGCCAATTGCGATCGCGCTGGTCGGCTTCGCGCTCCTGATTGTTTCCAGCGCTTCGGTCGAGGCGCTGCGGCTGCAGTCGATTCGTGCCGAGCTGCCGCTTGCGCCTGGCGGGCTCCTCGGCAACGCCGTCAGTGTGCTCAGTGCATCGCATCTTGGGTACACCGGGGCGACGCTCGTGCTGCTCACGCTGGCGGCGGTCGGGTTCAGCCTGTTCACGGGTATTTCCTGGATCGCGGTGGCCGAACTGGCGGGCCTGGTGCTCGAAGGGTTTTCCTCGCTCGCGCTGCGCCTGTGGGACCGGCGGCGCGACCGCAAGCTCGGCGAGATCGCGCGCGAGGAGCGCGAGGTCGTGGTCGAGGCGGAGAAGAAGCGTGAAGAGGAGCACCCGCCGCTGGTCATTGCGCCGCCTGTCGTGGAGATCAAGAAATCGGAGCGCGTCCACAAGGAAAAGCAGGCGCCGCTCTTCGAGGAGCTGCCCGACACGCCGCTGCCGCCGCTCAAGCTCCTCGACGAGCCGGGGCGCGAAGGCGAGCAGGTGAGCCCCGAGACGCTCGAATACACCTCGCGCCTGATCGAAAAGAAGCTCTCCGACTTCGGCGTCTCGGTGAAGGTGCTCGCCGCATATCCCGGCCCCGTGATCACGCGCTACGAGATCGAGCCCTCGGTCGGCGTGAAAGGCAGCCAGGTCGTGAACCTGGTGAGGGATCTGGCGCGCGCGCTGTCCGTGGTCGCAATCCGCGTGGTCGAGACCATTCCGGGCAAGTCGTGCATGGGCCTCGAGATCCCGAATCCGCACCGCCAGACCGTGCGGCTGTCGGAGATCCTGGGCTCCGAGGCGTACCACACTGCGCACTCGCCGCTCGCGCTCGCGCTCGGCAAGGACATCGCCGGCAATCCGGTGATCACCGATCTGGGAAAGATGCCGCACCTGCTCGTCGCCGGCACCACGGGCTCCGGCAAATCGGTCGCGCTCAACGCGATGATTTTGTCGCTGCTCTACAAATCCGAACCGCGGAACGTGCGCCTGATCCTGGTCGATCCCAAGATGCTCGAGCTCTCCGTCTATCAGGACATTCCGCACCTGCTCGCGCCCGTGGTCACCGACATGAAGCAGGCGGCGAACGCGCTCAACTGGTGCGTTGCGGAGATGGACCGGCGCTACCGGCTGATGTCCTGGCTGGGCGTGCGCAACCTTTCCGGGTACAACCACAAGATCGCGGACGCCGAGAAGCACGGCCGCACGATCGAAGACCCGAACACCATCGATTCGGGCGAGCCACAGCCATTGAAGGCGATGCCGGTGATCGTGGTGGTGATCGACGAACTCGCCGACCTGATGATCGTTGCCGGCAAAAAGGTCGAGGAGCTGGTCGTGCGACTCGCGCAGAAGGCGCGCGCGGCCGGAGTCCATCTCATCCTCGCGACGCAACGGCCTTCGGTGGATGTCATCACCGGGCTCATCAAGGCGAACATTCCCGCGCGCATCGCGTTCCAGGTTTCCTCGAAAGTGGATTCGCGCACCATCCTCGACCAGTCGGGCGCGGAGGCGCTGCTCGGCGCGGGCGACATGCTGTACCTGCCGCCCGGCACGGGACTGCCGCAGCGGGTGCACGGCGCATTCGTCGCCGATCACGAAGTGCACAAGGTAGTCGAACACCTGAAGGGCCTGGCGGCACCGGAATACCTCGAGGAAGTGCTCGAGCCCGCGGCTGGCGATGAAGCGGCGGCAGGCGGCGGCAACGGCGAGCTCCCCGGCGAGAAGGACCCGCTCTACGATCAGGCGGTGGAGATCGTGGTGCGCACCCGCCGGCCTTCGATTTCGCTGGTGCAGCGCCATCTGCGGATCGGCTACAACCGGGCTGCGCGCCTGATCGAGGAGATGGAGCGCGCCGGGCTCGTGTCTCCGATGCAATCGAACGGCAACCGCGAAGTGCTCGTTCCCGCGCGAGCCGAGTAAAGCGGTGCGTCGCCTCGCCGTGCTTGCCGCGCTGGTCGTTTCGGCGGGCGCCCACGCCTCGAGCCTGGAGCGCTTCCAGGTGTACGTGCGAACCACGCAGGCGGCGCGCGCCGACTTCGAGCAGAAGGTGTATGACCGCAACAGCAAGCTGGTCCAGCAATCCCGCGGCAGCTTCGTGTTCCTGCGCCCGGGCAAGTTCCGCTGGATCTATGCGAAGCCCTATCCGCAGCTCATCGTCGGCGACGGCGAGCGCGTCTGGATTTACGACGAAGATCTGAACCAGGTGACGGTGCGGCGCCTGGAGCGCGCACTGGGCTCCACCCCGGCCGCGCTGCTCGCGGGCGCCTCCGATGTCGAGAAGGCATTCGAGCTTTCCGACGCAGGCGACAAGGAAGGGCTGGCATGGCTCGAAGCCCGGCCGCGGGAGCGCGAGGCGGGATTCGAGCGCGTACGGCTCGGCTTGGGCGTCGCCGGTGTCGAGGCGATGGAACTCGTCGATCACTTCGGACAGACCACGGTGCTGCGGTTTTCCGGCATCGTGCGCAATCCCAGGCTCGACGGGTCCGAATTCCGTTTCACGCCGCCGAAAGGCGCCGACGTGCTCGGAGAAAAGTGAAGGACCTGTTCGGCAAGCCCGAGCCGCGGGCGCCGCTCGCCGACCGCCTGCGCCCCAAGTCGCTCGACGAAGTGGTCGGCCAGCGGCACCTGCTCGGGCCGGGCAAGCCCTTGCGGCTCGCATTCGAGTCGGGCAAGCCGCACTCGATGATCCTGTGGGGGCCGCCCGGAACCGGGAAGACGACCATCGCGCGCCTGATGGCGAAAGCGTTCGATGCCGAATTCCTCGCGATCTCGGCTGTTTTTTCCGGCGTGAAGGACATTCGCGAAGCGGTCCAGGCGGCGGAGCACGAGCTGGCGCGCTCCGGCCGGCACACGATCCTGTTCGTCGATGAAGTGCACCGCTTCAACAAGGCGCAGCAGGATGCATTTCTGCCGTACGTGGAACGGGGATTGGTGACACTCGTCGGCGCGACCACCGAGAACCCTTCGTTCGAGGTCATCAGCGCGCTGCTGTCGCGCGCCACGGTATACGTGCTGGAGAGCCTGTCCGGAGATGATCTGGCTGTCCTGCTCGACCGCACCGGTGTGCGCGCAGATGCCCAGGCGCGGGCACGCCTGATCGGTTTTGCCGACGGAGATGCGCGCCGGCTGCTGAACGCGGTGGAAATCCTCGAGATTGCCGCGCCTGCCGCCGCAATCGAGGAGATCGACGGGCCGTTCGTAGAGAACACACTGGCGAAAAACCTGCGGCGCTTCGACAAGCAGGGCGAGCAGTTCTACGACCAGATCTCGGCGCTGCACAAGTCGGTGCGAGGCTCCGACCCAAATGCTGCGCTCTACTGGATGGTGCGCATGCTCGATGGCGGCGCCGATCCGCTCTACGTCGGCAGGCGCGTGGTGCGCATGGCAGTGGAAGATATCGGACTAGCTGATCCCAGGGCCCTGCGGCTCGCGCTCGATGCCTGCGAAACCTACGAGCGCCTCGGCTCGCCCGAAGGCGAGCTGGCGCTCGCCGAAGCGGTGATCTACATGGCCTGCGCCGCAAAATCGAACGCCGTCTACACTGCCTATAATGCGGCCCGCGCCTTCGTCGCCGAGGACGGGACGCGCCCGGTGCCGCTGCACATCCGCAACGCGCCGACGCGGCTGATGAAGGACCTCGGTTACGGCAAGGCCTACCGCTACGCCCACGACGAGGAGGGCGCCTACGCGGCCGGCGAGAACTACTTCCCGGAGGGCATGCCGGCGGTCGAGTGGTATCGTCCGACCGAGCGCGGCCTGGAAGCGAAGATCCGGGAAAAGCTCGAACGACTCCGCAGCCTCGACGCAACTTCAGCCAAGAAACGGACATGATCGACATCCAGCTGCTGAGAACCGAGCTGGACGGCGTGATCGCGCGGCTGACGAGACGCGGCTATCCGTTCGACCGCAAGGTCTTTCTGGCGTTGGAAGCGGAGCGCAAGGACATCCAGACCCGCACCCAGGAATTGCAGGCGGCGCGAAACGCCAACGCGAAACGAATCGGCCAGGCGAAGTCCAGGGGCGAAGATGTGTCCGCGATGATGGTCGATGCCTCTGCCGTGAATGCCAAGCTGGGCGAGCTGGAGAAAACGCTCGCCGACGTGCAGCAGCGCCTGCAAGCCGTGCTGGCAGACGTGCCGAACCTGCCGCACGAGAGCGTGCCGTCGGGGACGAGGTCGGAAGAAAACCTCGAGCAGCGCAGGTGGGGCAGTCCGCGCACGTTTTCATTCACGGTGAAGGATCATGTGGACGTGGGCGCGGGCCTCGGGCTGCTCGACTTCGAAACCGCGGCGAAGCTTTCCGGCGCGCGCTTTGCGGTGATGAAGGGTGCGCTTGCGCGCCTGCATCGTGCCATCGCCCAGTTCATGCTCGACGTGCACACGCAGGAGCACGGCTACACCGAGGTGTACGTGCCCTACATGGTGAGTGGCGAAGCGGCGAACGGGGTGACGAGCCTCGCCAAATTCAAGGACGACCTGTTCAAGATCGAAGGCCGTGATCTGTACCTCATTCCCACCGCGGAGTACCCGGTCACCAACTTCGTGCGCGGAGAAATCGTTCCATTCGAGAGCCTGCCGCTCAAGTTCGTTTGCCACTCGCCGTGCTTCCGCTCCGAGGCGGGCGCGGCCGGCAAGGACACGCGCGGCATGATCCGCAATCACCAGTTCGACAAGGTCGAGCTGGTGAGAATCGAGCGGCCGGAGAGTTCCTATCCGGGGCTGGAAGAGCTGACCGCGCACGCCGAGGCGATCCTGCAGCGGCTGGAACTCCCGTACCGCGTGGTGACGCTGTGCACCGGCGACACGGGTTTCTCCGCGGCGAAGACCTATGACATCGAAGTGTGGCTTCCCGCGCAGAACACGTACCGGGAGATTTCGTCGTGCTCGAACTTCGAGGCCTTCCAGGCGCGGCGCATGCAGGCGCGATTCAGGAACGAGAAAGGCAAGCCCGAGCTTGCGCACACCCTCAACGGATCCGGGCTCGCGGTCGGCAGAACGCTGGTCGCGATCCTCGAAAACTACCAGAACGCCGACGGTTCGGTAGCGATCCCCGAGGTGCTGCGCCCCTACATGAACGGGGCGGAGAGAATCACCCGCGCCTGATAAAATCCGCGCTTTGCTCGACCGCGGAGAGATGGCAGAGTGGTCGATTGCGGCAGACTCGAAATCTGTTGTACCGCTTGCGGTACCGGGGGTTCGAATCCCTCTCTCTCCGCCAGATAGTCCGCAGCTCCGGTGCCGATTCTCTCGGCTCCGGAGAGTGATCCGAATTTTCAAACCCTGCGCTACTTGATCGCCATCGGATTGATGGGCGACCCGACCGCCTGCGTGACCGGCAGCGGCGGTGCACAAAAGAAGAACTCGTAGACGCGATCTTTGGCGCAGTCGGCGGCCAGGTCCCGAAGATAAAAGATCTCACCCATGGTGATGCCTATCATCGGAATTACCACCCAATGCCAGGGCTGACTCGCATCGCTGGTTTCATTGGGGCGCACCTCACAGCCCCAGGTGTCGGTGCAGATCGCGGCGATTTCCTTCCTGTAGATCCAGTCGCAGGTCTCGAACGCAAGCCCCGGGGCGTCGCCTCCTGCGTAGCCTCCCCATTCGCCGCTGTCCAGTCGCTGTTCCATCTGGCCCGTGCGCACGATGACGAAATCGCCGCGCCGGACCTCCACCCCCTGGGCCTTGGCAGCGGCGTCGAGATCCTCGCTGGTGATCGCCGTACCGTCCGCGAGGCAGGGTACGCCAAGGTGCCGTGCCACATCGAGCAGCACGCCGCGCCCGACCATGCGGTCCTTCACCTTCTCGATGCCGTTCTTCTGCGCACCGTTGCAATCGACCAGACGCGCGTCGTAGCCGTTCCACATCTTGTCGTCATAGAAAATGTGGCCAAGCGCGTCCCATTGGGTACCGCACTGCATCGGCAGCGACACCATGTCGTCGGCATAGCGCAGGCCGCCCTTGTCCTGTACGCCGGAGACCGCGTCGGTTCCGGTGGCGAGCATGGTGTGGATCGGGTTGAAGCGGTTGCCCCATAGCCCCTTCTGCGGCCCGTTCCGGTCAAAATTGAGACCCAACGAAAAAACCTTGCCGCGCCGGATGAGTTTTCCAGCGGCGGCGATATCGGCTGGTGAGATGAAGTTGAGCGTCCCTGCTTCGTCGTCTGGCCCCCAACGGCCCCAGTTCTTGCACCGCTCCGCGCTTTCGCGCAGATACTTCATATCGAAACGCTTTTCGTCGTATCGCTTTACCATGATTTCCCCTTCCGCAGGGTGAGAATTCCAAATCACTGCGCGGTCCAGCCCCCGTCAACGACAAGGCTGGTTCCTGTCATGAGTGACGCCGCCGGAGATGCCACAAAGACTACGGCCGCGGCCACCTCGTCGGGCTGGCCCACGCGCCCCATGGGAATGCGTTCGCGCACCCAATCGCCGAACTCCGGACGCTCGAACATCGGTGCCGTCATCGGAGTCTCGATAAACGTGGGGGCGACCGTATTGACCCGGATGTTGTGCGCCGCAAGCTCGATCGCCATCGCTTTTGTGAGGCCTTCCACGGCATGTTTTGTCAGGCAGTAGACCGTCCGGTTCATCGACCCGACATGCCCCATCTGGGAGGACATGTTCACGATCGCACCGCCGCGGACCTTCCGATCATGGGCAGCCAGCATCTTTTTCACCGCTGCCTGCGCGACCAGAAATGCTGCCTTTATATTGATGTTGACCAGCATGTCAAAATGCTGCTCGCTGACTTCGACGAAGGGCTCCGGAATATTAGTTCCCGCGTTGTTCACCAACACGTCGAGCATGGGAATGGCCGAAACGACAGCATTTACAGCAGCGCAATCGGTCACGTCGCACGGAACAGCCCGCGCCCGTCCACCGGACGCACGAATCTCTGCTGCAGCTTGCTCGATTTGGTCGTAAGTCCGCGCGACGAGCCAGACCTCGGCCCCGGCCTGGGCAAGTGCATACGCAACGCTTCGTCCTATGCCACGCCCCGCTCCCGTAACGAGCGCGACGCGGCCCTCCAGACGGAACCGCGATGTGATGTCGCTGAGGGAGGGGCGCATGGGCTCAACGCGCCGTTTCCAGTTTGGCACCGAGGCCAACATCCTGGCCACCGTAGCGCCGCAAGCGCAGATCGGCCTGCTCTTTGTGACCCCAGAACCGCTCGATCGCGCACAGCCGCGAGCAGTACTCGCCGATCACGACGCTGGCCTCGCGAGTAATCTCCTGATAGGTGCAAGTCTTCAGAAACTTGCCAACCCATAGACCGCCCGTGTAGCGTGCAGCACCGAGCGTGGGGAGCGTGTGGTTCGTGCCGATGACTTTGTCACCGTAGGATACGTTCGTCTCCGGCCCGAGGAACAGCGCACCGTAATTTCTCATGTGTTCGAGGAAATAGCGCGGATTGCGCGTGAGGATTTCGACGTGCTCGGCAGCAATGCGGTCTGCCTCGACAACCGCCTCTTCCAACGAGTCCACGAGGATAATCTCCCCGTAGTCTCGCCACGCGACGCTCGCGATGTCAGCGGTCGGGAGCACCTTGAGCTGGCGCTCGATCTCCGTCGGCAAGCCCGCCGCAATCGCCCTCGAAGTGGTAATGCAGATGGCGGGGCTCGTCGGGCCGTGCTCAGCCTGACCGAGCAGGTCCGTCGCGATCATTTCCACATCCGCGGATTCGTCAGCAACCACCAGAATCTCCGTAGGCCCGGCCAATAGATCGATGCCAATCCGACCAAAGAGCTGACGCTTCGCTTCGGCGACGTAGGCGTTCCCCGGCCCGCACAGCATGTCAACAGGAGTAATGGTTTCCGTGCCGAGGGCCATTGCCGCTATCGCCTGTACTCCACCGAGGACGTAGATTTCGTCGGCGCCGCCAAGAACCATTGCGGCGATCGTCTCTGGATGCGGTTTTCCCTGGTTTGGCGGTGTGCACGCGATTACGCGACGCACGCCCGCGGTGCGTGCCGTCACGATGCTCATGTGCGCGGAAGCAACCATCGGGTAGCGGCCGCCCGGCACGTAACAACCGACGCTTTCCACCGGAATGTTCTTGTGGCCGAGCCTCACGCCCAACAGGGTCTCGACCTCTATGTCTTTAATTGCCGCGCGTTGGTGTTCGGCGAAATTACGAATCTGGGCCTGGGCGAACTTGATATCGGCGACCGTGCCCGGGGAGATCTTCGCCATGATCGCTTCGATGTCGGGTTTCGACAGTCGAAAACTTTGCGGCGACCACTGGTCGAACTTCGCAGATAGCTCGCGCACGGCCGCATCGCCCCGCAGCTTGACCTCATCGAGAATCGACTCGACGGTGTGGCGTACTTTCTGGTCGATGGCGTCGATAATTGTCCGGGCAATGCGTCGTTTGAGGCAGGTGGCCATGTAATCCTCCGTTGAAGGGCGTGGATTTAACCTGTCCAAACGATCGGTCCAGATCGATATGACAGCCCGAAGGTTTACTACTCGTTCGAAAGTAGTCTAAGGGGTTCGATTTGTTCAGGCAAACGGTTCGCCGGGTGCGGCCCAAACAAACAGCTTGCCAATCAACGAATTACACGCTCGGTCGCGCACCCTCCAATGGCCTCCGGGAAACTGCATCAGCAGGCGGGCATCAGGTTCTGCGGCGCACCATCAAAGCGTGCGATTTCCCTGACGCCGTGCGCTCACCTCATTTGACATCGTTCTACCAAGCGCGCAGATTAGTTCGCTTATAGGCGAGGCGCAAAAGAACTGATAAGAAGGACCGACCCGCTTCCCTGAACGAAACTGAACCGTCCAGCGGTTGTAAGGCTGGCCCGAGAACCAACATAATTTTCCAGTGCGCGGCTTGCGCCACGTGCGCGGGTCCGTGGATAACCGTCCAGCGGCGGCGTGTTTACTGATCCAGCCCGGAAAACTGTCTGATCGAGTGGGGCCGCTTCTAACACCATGCGCAAATGCTTGTGTCTCACGATGCGCCTCGAAGGAGGATTAGATGAAGCCAGCTGCATTTGAGTACGTCCGACCCGGAAGCTTGAACGAGGCACTGCAGGCCCTCAGCCGACATGCCAACAACGCAAAGATCCTTGCCGGAGGACAAAGCCTGGTGCCCATGATGAACCTGCGCATGGTCCATCCGGCCGTGATCATCGATATCAATCGCGTACCGGGCCTTGACGGGATTCGCACGGACGGCAACGAGTTGGTAGTGGGG
Organism: uncultured Enterobacteriaceae bacterium; assembly: GCA_964651335.1. Classification (GTDB taxonomy): domain Bacteria; phylum Pseudomonadota; class Gammaproteobacteria; order Burkholderiales; family SG8-39; genus 2-02-FULL-66-14. The sequence goes on from CAZYVT010000013.1 coordinate 73,244, forward strand.
GCGCTCGCACGCCATAGCACATTGCGCGAGTCTCCGATCGTCGCGACACATTGTCCTTTGATGAGCGAGGCGTATCAATATGTTGCGCACAAACCGATCCGTAACCGCGGCACGCTCGGCGGCAATATCAGCCATGCCGATCCTGCTTCGGAGATGCCGGCCGTCCTCGTCGCCACGGATGCGACGATCGTTGTCAAGAGCGCCAAGGGCGAACGCAGGATCGCCGCTGCGAATTTCTTTATCGGTCTCATGCAAACCGCGCTGCAAACCGGCGAGATGGTGACAGAGATACGAATACCGATCGCACCCGCGAATCAAGGCTGGGCGTTTGAGGAAGCGGCAAACCGCAAGGGCGACTTTGCGATGGCAGCAATAGGCGCCACGCTCACTCTGATCGGCGGGGTCTGCTCGCAGGCCGCCGTCGCCGTGGCCGGAATGAGTGACCGCGCGACCCGCTTGAGCGCCCTCGAGGCCCTGCTTGAGCGAAAGCCGCTTGACGACGATCTGATCATGCGAGCTGCGATGCTCGCAAAGAACAGCGTTAACCCCGATTCGTCTTATCACGCAGACGAGGATTTCAAGCGGGACTTGGCCGAGGCACTGACCGAACGCGCCCTGAAGAAAGCTCGAGCGCGCTGCAAATAGAGAAGGAAGACGATCCATGTCCACCGTAAAAGTGAATGTCCGCGTAAATGGGACGGCATACGCGCGCGATATCGAGCCTCGCATGCTGTTGTGCGATTTCCTGCGCGAGGAGCTTGAACTCAAGGGCACGCATATCGGCTGCGAGCACGGCGTGTGTGGGGTGTGCACGGTGCTCGTTGACGGAGAGTCGACGCGCGCCTGCCTGTTGTTCGCAGTGCAGGCGGACGGCGCAGAAGTGCGCACCGTTGAATCCCTTGCGAAGGACGGCAAATTGAGTCCACTGCAGCAGGCATTCTGGGAAAATCATGGACTGCAATGCGGATTTTGCACCCCGGCGATGTTGATGGTCGCGACCGAGCTGCTGGAACATGACCCCGATCCCTCGCTCGAGGACATTCGCGAAGCCGTCTCGAGCAATCTTTGCCGCTGTACGGGCTACTTCAACATCGTCGACTCGGTTCGAACCGCCGTAGCGATGATCAAGGAGGGCAAGCAATGAACTCGCCGCATATTCCCAAGCACATCCCGAGCGAAGGGTACATCCCTCGGAGCCGGCAACGGGAAAAGCCAAGGAAAGACTACAAATGGATCGGCAAGAACATGAAACGGGTCGAAGATCCCCGGCTGTTGACCGGGCAAGCCGGGTACATCGACGACATCAAGCTCCCGAACATGGCTTACGCGGCAGTGCTGCGCAGCGATCACGCCCATGCGCGCATTAAGAAGATTGACGTGTCCAAAGCGAATGCGTTGCCGGGCGTGCTGCTGGTGATGACCGGCGCAGACGCGAAGAAGGTGACCGGGCCGACCGCTCAGTTTGCAAGTCCCCCTGTGGTCCAGTACTGCATCGCAGTAGACCGTGTCCGCCATGTCGGCGAGGCGGTCGCCGCGGTAGTCGCGGAAAACCGCTACATCGCGGAAGACGCATGCGAATTGATCGACGTCGAATACGAGGACTTGCCTGTAGTGGTCGACCCTGAGCAAGCCTTGCGCTCGACCGGCGACGCCGTGCTGCACCCGGACCGTGGCCCGACAAATGTTGCTTACCGGAAGACGTTTTCCTTTGGGCCGGTCGATGAAGATTTTGCCAAGGCCGACCTCGTCGTTGAACGGCGGCTGCGTTGGGCGCGGTCTGGCGCACAACCCCTGGAAACTGTGGGCGCCGTTGCCGAGTACCACTCCGGCACTGGCAAGTTCACGGTCTACGGCAACAGCTCGTTCGTGAACTATGTCGGCTGGCTGGTTGGCGCGTCGCTGGGAGTCCCTGCGCACAAGTTCAACCTCATCCCGGTCACGACGGGGGGGAGCTTCGGCAGCAAGCTTTTCACCCACAAGGTGCTCACGCTGACCGCGACACTCGCACGCGCCTGCGGCCGGCCGGTCAAGTACATTGAAGACCGCCTCGATAACACGATGAGCTGCGACAACCACGGTTCAGACCGGGTCTATTACTGCAAGCTGGCGCTGAAAAATGACGGTACGATCCTCGCGCTCAAGTTCCGCGTAATCGACGATTACGGCGCTTACCTCCAGTTCGGTTATGGCACGCACGGCAATTCCCTCTGCCAGATCGTGGGGCCCTACCGCATCAACAGCGTCGAGATGGAACTGGTCGCCGTACTCACCAACAAATGCCAGCAGGGCGCATACCGCGGCTTCGGTTCAGAGGTGACCAACTGGATGATCGAACGGATGGTGGACGCCGCTGCCGACCAACTCAAGATGGATCCGTTCGAGATCCGGCGCAGGAATTTCATTCGGCCGGATCAGTTCCCGTACGTGATTCCCACGGGTAATCTCTACGACAGCGGTAACTATCCCGCCGTGATGGACGAAGCCCTGCGTATTGCGGACCTCAAGAAATGGAAGGACATCCAGGCGAAGGGCCGTGCCGAAGGCAGATGCATCGGCGTCGGCGTTGCCACCTGCCAGGAGCGCAGCGTATTTAGCGCGACCGAGTTCTGGTCATTGAACCCGCTTGACGCCCCAGGCTTCCAGCTCACGAGCTCCCCCGAGAGCACGCAGATTCGCATTGACCCGACCGGGAACATTCAAGTCACCCTCGGTTCGCCGTTCTGGGGCAATAGCCCCGAAACGGTGGCGACGCAAATTGTCGCCGAGCAGTTTCAGTGCGACCCGGGAAACGTCAATATTGTCTACGCTGGCACCGACAGCGCATTTAATTCTACGGGCCCGGGAGGCAGTCGTTTCACGGTGATGATCGCCGGCGCCATCGTCGGCGCGTCAGTGAAGCTCAAGGAGAAGATCCGCCGCATCGCCGGCCAGATGCTGGAATCCAGTCCGGGCGATCTCGAGTTTCGGGATGGCAAGATCGGCGTCAAGGGCGTGCCTGGCATGGAGAAGACGATCGGCGAGGTGGCGCTATTTGCGCACTATTTCAGGCTAGGTCTGCCCGACGGCGATGAGTACAGCAGCGGCCTTGACGCCAGTTACGTCTATGACCACCCGCTCACGACCATGCCGGCCGCGGATCGGTCGCACCTCGGTATCTTCTATCCGATCATGGGCCACATGTGCCACATGGCGCTGGTGGAAGTAGATCCCAAGACCGGGAAGGTCAAGATCCTTGACTACGTTGCGGTACACGATGCGGGAACGGTCGTAAATCCGATGACGCTTGCCGGGCACATCCGCGGTGGAACAGCGCAAGGCATCGGTACGGCGTTCTATGAACACTTCTACTACGATGAGAATGGTCAGCTCCTGACCGCGAGTTTCGCTGACTATCTGATTCCAACATTGGACGAAATGCCGGACCAGATTCGGGTCGGCCATGTGGAAACGCCATCGCCCTTCACCGAGTACGGGATCAAGGGCGGGGGTGAAGGTGGGCGGATGGGGGCACCGCCGGCGCTCACTCGTGCTGTCGAGGACGCATTGAGTCGATATGGCGTTCGAGTCGATGAACTGCCGCTGACGCCGCGGCGGGTGCGCTCGCTAGTACGGGCAGCGGAACAACGGCAAGGCAGGGCGCCTGCGGTTTGATTAGAGGGAGTTCCGATAACCAGGAGAAGCCGAAAATGTCCGACCATTCGCACGAGAAAAACCAGACCCCCAAGGAAGACGAACAAGACCAGAGCGCCATCACCAAGGAAAACGAGCCACGCCGGGAATTCCTTAAAGGCGCACTTGCGGTGGGCGGCGCTGCGGCTACGCTCGGCGCGTCCGGTTTACCCTATCTGTCCACGGCCCAAGCACAAGGATTGAATCCGGCCAAAAGCGGTGCGGTTAACCACTATCGCATCGCGGCGAGCAGCGAGACGGTCCACTGGGGTTATTTCAGCAAGCTGCTCAAGCCCGTCGTGGAGGTTGACTCGGGCGACTACGTGACCATGGAAGCGATCACGCACCACGCCAACGACGACGCCGAACGCATGATCAAGGGCGATCCCGGAGTGGAAAGCATCTACTATTGGGACAAGACGCGCAAGGGCGTGGACCGCCGTGGCGCGGGTCCGATGGACGCTTCAGTGCACGGACGCGGTGCGGGTGAAGGCTTTGGTGTGCATATCTGTACCGGGCCGGTGGCGATACGCGGTGCCCAACCCGGCGACGTGCTGGAATTACGCATCTTGGATGTCAGGCTGCGTCCCTGCGCCAATGCGAAGTACGCCGGGAAATCCTATGGCAGCAACGCGGCGGCTTGGTGGGGTTTCCACTACAACGATATGATCGACGACAAGAAGCGCGAAGTGATCACCATCTATGAAGTCGATCCGAGTGGTGAACGGGACTGGGCGCGTGCGCTTTATAACTTCCAGTGGACCCCGCAAACCGATCCCTACGGCGTGGTGCACAAAATCATCGACTACCCCGGGGTACCGGTGGACCATGGCACTGTCAAGGAAAACTGGGGCATCATGAAGAACGTGCGGATCCCGATCCGACCGCACTTCGGCGTGATCGGGCTCGCCCCGGCGGAGGCCGACATCGTGGACTCGATCCCACCCAGCTACACCGGTGGCAACATCGACAACTGGCGCATTGGCAAGGGAGCGGTCATGTATTATCCGGTCGCGGTGCCAGGTGGGCTGCTCTCGATAGGCGACTCGCATGCGTCGCAGGGCGACTCCGAGCTTTGCGGCACGGCCATCGAGTGCTCGCTGACCGGGACCTTCCAGCCCATCCTGCATAAAGCGTCAACCCTTAAAGGTACCATCCTCGAGGGCCTCAAGTACCCGCTGCTCGAAACCCAAAACGAATGGGTATTGCACGGCTTTAGCTTCGCCAATTACCTGGCCGAACTGGGACCCAAGGCACAGTCCGAGATCTACGGAAAATCCTCGATCGACAAAGCCCTGAAAGACGCGTTCCGCAAAGCACGGCATTTTCTGATGACTACCAAGGGTTTGAGTGAGAACGAGGCGATCTCCTTGCTGTCCGTCGGCGTTGACTTCGGGGTAACGCAGGTGGTGGACGGCAACTGGGGTATCCACGCGCTGATCCGTAAAAACCTGTTCGTCGGAGAATAATAACAAGACCGGACTACTCCAAGCTCCAAACAGGCCGGTCCCTATCCTGTGCCCGCTTGCCGTTTACGGCATCGCGGGCATTTTTATGTGGTTATCAGGTGATGCCCGGCGCCCGGTGGCTGGCGCTGCTGCGCCTCCCCGTTTGTGCCAATGTAAGTTGAGACACCTACCTTCGTAGAATTACTGTTGAAAGGTAGGCCAACAATGTCTGCGAGGAAAAACTGAAGATGGTTGCGTCAGTTGAATCGGCGCGGCCAGGGCCTGGGCAAGTTGCTCGTCGGTTGCGCCGTGGAACGCTGCCTGCAGGCCCGCAAGCAGGTCGCCGCATTTGCGCTGATCGTAGGTGCGAAGAATTCCGCGGCGAAGGCGTTCTATGAACGCTACGGTTTCACGCCCTGCGTTGATGCGTCGATGACGCTCTACCTCCCGCTCGGATGAGGCTGTTCATCAAGCAGGCTGGCACTCGCGCCACTGCGTATGCAGGCCAAGGCGCGCCACTTCGGATTCCACGAAGGCACGGTCAATCGCCGATGCGGCGAGAATGAACCGGATGTCGCGCACGTGCTTGTCCTGCCCGCCCTCGCGCAGGGTTTCGAGCTTGCGCAGGATCACGTACTCGGGGGGCGCGATCCAGGCGCCGCTTTCCTCGAGGCTGATCCTGCGGCGATGCTCCAGCGCCCAGGCGTGCAACGGGTCGCGGGCGGCGAGATAGATGTCGGCCTTGAACTGGCTCGCATGATGGATCAGGTTGAACATGCCGCGCGAATCGCGCGCCAGTTCGAGCCGCAGCGTTTCGTCGGGAGGGACGTAGTACGCGGCATCGGGAAACGCTGACCGGAGCGCGGCGATGTCCCCGATTTTCAGGAGCAGGACGACGTCGATGTCCGCGGTCAATCGCGGTTCGCCGTACACGCTTGCCGCGACCGATCCAGTGACGCAATAGGGAAGACCGAGACGCTCGAGCGGTTCGAGAAAGGGCGCGAGCGGATCAGGTGCCGGCATACAGCAGCGACCGGCGCGCTTCCCGGTCGAGCCGGTCGTCCGGCCAATCCGGGTGCGCCAGTCGCAGGCCCGCCGCTTTCAGCCGGATCCCTGCGTAATAGAGATCGGCGACCATCTGCAGCTTCTGCGCGGGCGTCATGCGCCGGAATCCTTCGACCTGGACGGGGTGGATGGATTCGTTCATGCCCGCGATTATCCTACACTGGGAATTGCGGATTGCCGCGGCCTCGGGCCGCGCCGGCGCACGGTACATGCCGCCCGCCGGCAACCCTCGGGGTACTATCAAGGCAGGACGACAAGGAGACAAGTCATGATCAAGGTCAGTGTGATGTACCCCAACACCCCGGGCTGCAGGTTCGACCACGCGTACTACGCCAATACCCACATGCCGATGGTCAAGCGCAAGATGGGCGACGCCTGCAGGTCCTACACGGTGGACAAGGGTCTGGCGGGCGGCGCACCCGGAGCGCCGGCCACCTACGTCGGCATGTGCCATATCTTCTGCGACTCGGTGGAAGCCTTCCAGGCCGGCTTCGGGCCGAATGCCCAGGCCATCATGGCCGACATTCCCAACTACACGGACCTGACCCCGGTGATCCAGATCAGCGAAGTGGTGGTCGGTTGAGGCGGCCACGGCAGCCTTCGTGATTTTTGACGTCGAGGGACGCCGCGCCGTCGCACCTCAGGCGTCCCACGGGTCGGGCGCATTGATGCCGCAACCTTCGTAGTCGCTCACGTTGCGCGTCGCGACCGACGCGCGGGCCGAGCGCGCCGCCAGCGAACCGGCTCGAGGCGCTGAAGGGCGACCGCAGCGGGCAGCACAGCATACGGATCAACGATCAATGGCGGCTGTGCTTCGTCTGGACGGCGGCCGGCCCGGAGCGGGCGGAAATCGTGGACTATCACTGAAACGACGAGGCCGTGAACAGCGTGAACAAATTGCGACCGATCCATCCAGGCGAGGTGCTGCGCGAGGAATTCCTCGGACCCCTGGGCATGACCGCGCATGCGCTTGCGCAAGCGCTGCGCGTGCCGGCGCCGCGCGTGAACGACCTGGTGCGCGAACGGCGCAGCGTCACGCCGGACACCGCGCTGCGGCTTGCGCGCTACTTTGATACCACGCCGCGATTCTGGCTCAATCTGCAGGCGAGTTACGATCTCAAGATCGCCTTGCGCGAAGCGGGCAAGCGGATCGAGCGCGAGGTCGAGCCGCGCGCGGCGTAGGGAGCGTTGCTGTTGTCGCGATCATGCGGAAGTGCCACGCGATAGGCGGTGAGCGGGACTGATCTCAGGCAGCGCCTGGCGGTGATCCTGGCAGCCGACGTGGCAGGCTATTCGCGCCTGATGGTGGCGGATGAGCGCGCAACGGTGGCTGCGCTCGATGCCGCGCGGGCCGTAATTCGCGCAGCACGGTCAAACCGCTGGCCGTCAAAGCGTTCGCACGTGCGCGTCGATCAGCGTTTCGGCGGCGCCGGCAACGTTCCTGGCCGGACCTCGCACGCCCAGAATCTGGGTGCTCACCTGCGCTCCTTCCATGAGGAGAAACAGCTGGTCAGCCAGCACCCGGGGCTTGCGTGCCCCCAGCTGGGTGCACATTTCAGCAAGCCGTGTACGCAATTTGCCCTTGTGCGTCTCGATCACCTTCCGCGCAGGGTGATCCTTGTCCGTAAGTTCTACCGCCGCATTCGCCATGGGGCAGCCTCGAGCCTTAGGGTCGACTACGTGCTTGGCTAACAAGGTGAAGGCTGCCCTGAGCTGCTTGCCGGGATCGGCGGGAAATTTGCGTGACATCGCATCCCACGTCTGCCAGAACTTGACGTCGTGGTCCCGCAGCCATTCGGCCACCAGTTCGTCCTTGGAGGGGAAGCTGCGGTACAGGCTCATCTTGGTGGTATTGGCTTCTTCTGCAATCGTATCCACCCCGACCGCACGAATTCCCCTGACGTAGAACAGCCCCGACGCGGTGTCGAAGATGCGCTTGCGGGCGCTCGGGCGATCGGCATCCCGCTTGCGGCGGGCGAGCGGTCCGTCTGTCAGTGCTGTCCTGGTCATGGGCAGACTCCGGTTGACATGTGAGTTACCGGTCAGTATCATAGCATCTACTTTTGGCAGTGACCAGTCAGTATCCTCCCGCTTTTGCGGGCAGTTCCCGAGAGGTGGCAGCACCGAGGCAAAGCGGGAACCCTTAACTTCTGCATTGAGAGCAATCATGACAACGTCCTTCATCAGGAAGCAGGCCGGGCTGGCCGTGGCGGTTGCGCTGGCGGCGATGTCCGTTGGCTGTTCGCCGCAGCCGTCGGCAAAAGCCCCCGTCATCACCGATAAGGTCTACACGGTGACGCCGGCCTCGGTGAAGGCGATGGTCGGGATCGTGACCGGTGAGGTCACGGAGATGAAAGTCACCGAGCGTATCGAAGAGGGCTCCGGCCGCATCGCTTCTCCGGCGAAGCTCACCGGCAAGCTGATCCTGAAGAACATCTCCGCGGACCAGACCGTCCGCCTGATCGGAGCGAAGATCCTGTACATCGATGCCCAGGGGCAGCCCATCAAGCTCGAAGACAACCGGACCGAACCGACCATCAAGGTCGCTTCCTCGTACGGCTCTTCCGAACGGCTCGATCCCGGGCAGGATGTTACCCAGGCGGTGGACGCGGAATTCCCGGTCGACGCCTTGAAGGCGAAGAAGCTGAAGGAAATCCGCCTCGAGCTCTCCTACATCCCGTCGCCGTTCAAGGAAGAGAAGCTGAACTTCACTGTGTCGATCGGCGGGCAGTAGGCCCTGGCTGATGACCGAGCCTCGATTGTTGCAGTTCACTGGACCAAGTGCCCTATCAAGGAGGCAATCTCATCATGAAAATCCGTCCTCTGCATGACCGCGTGATCGTCAAGCGCCTCGACGAGGAACGCAAAACCGCGTCCGGCATCGTCATTCCCGACACCGCCGCCGAGAAGCCCGATCAGGGCGAAATCATGTCCGTAGGCAAGGGCAAGAAAACCGACGAGGGCAAGATCATTGCTCTGGACGTCAAGGTTGGCGACAGGGTGCTGTTCGGCAAATTCTCCGGGCAGACCGTAAGAGTGAAAGGTGAAGAGCTGCTCGTGATGCGGGAGGAAGACATCATGGGTGTGGTAGAGGGTGCCTGAACCGGCACCGCGAACAGTATTCAACATCAGGAGCTAGGCAATGCCTGCTAAAGAAGTACGTTTTCACGAGAACGCCCGCGCCAAGATGGTCCATGGCGTGAACATCCTGGCCGACGCGGTGAAAGTGACCCTCGGCCCGAAGGGCCGCAACGT
>CAZYVT010000014.1:0-68172 GCA_964651335.1 uncultured Enterobacteriaceae bacterium
CAGATCGTCGACAATTCCGGCGCCGAGCCTTCGGTGGTGCTCAACAAGGTCGTCGGGGGCAAGGGCAACTTCGGCTACAACGCACAAACCGCAGAATTCGGCAACCTGGTCGAGATGGGCGTCATCGATCCCACCAAGGTCGTGCGCTTCGCGTTGCAGAACGCGGCTTCGATCGCCGGCCTCATGCTCACCACCGATGCGATGGTCGCCGAGCTGGTCGAGGACCGGAAGGGCGGCGGCCACGGCGGCGGCATGGGCGGCATGGGCGATATGGGCGGCATGGGTGGCATGGGCGGCATGGATATGTGAACCAGAGAGCGTTGAAAGAAGGATCTCGATGGATTCAGTCTTGTTTTCCGGCGTATTCGACCTGCCTTGGTGGGGCTACGTGGCGGTAGCGTTGGTGCTGACTCACGTCACCACCGTCGCCGTCACGGTGTTCCTGCATCGTCATCAGGCGCACCACGCCCTCGACCTGCATCCGGCCGCGAGCCATCTCTTCCGCTTGTGGCTGTGGCTCACCACCGGCATGAAAACCAGGGAATGGGCTGCCGTCCATCGCAAGCACCATGCCAAATGCGAGACCGCGGAAGACCCGCACAGTCCGCAGGTGCTGGGAATCAACCGGGTCCTGTGGGGCGGGGTGTTCCTGTACGTCAAGGAGGCCGCGAATCGCGACACCATCGAGCGCTACGGCCAGGGCACGCCCGACGACTGGCTCGAACGCAACCTCTACTCGAAATTCGTCCTGCTGGGCCTGACCCTCATGGGCGTGAACGACGTGATCCTGTTCGGCATCGTCCCCGGCGTCCTGATTTTCGTTACGCAAATCGCATGGATCCCGTTCTGGGCGGCGGGCGTGATCAACGGCATCGGCCACTATTGGGGCTATCGCAACTGGTCCACGGAAGACGCCAGCACCAATATCGTGCCGTGGGGGATCCTCATCGGCGGCGAGGAGCTGCATAACAATCACCATGCTTTCGTTTTGTCGGCCAGGCTGTCGAGCAAGTGGTACGAGCTCGATATCGGCTGGATGTACATCCGGATTCTCGAAGCGTTGGGGCTGGCGGCGGTCAAGCGCCTCGCGCCGGTCCCGCGTTTCATCGCCGCCAAGCCGGCAGTGGACCTGCAGACGTTGCAGGCGGTCATCACGCATCGCCATGATGTCCTGGCGCGCTACGCCAAGGCGCTCAGGCGCATCCGATTTGAGGAGGGAAGCGCGCATCAGACAATGCAGGCGATGCGCCGCGAGCTCGCCGCGCTTTGGGGGCGCTCGATGGCCTCGCGGGAGCAGCTTGTCAAGCAACTGCAGGACTGGTGCCAGCGCGCCGAATCAAGCGGCATCGGGCCCCTGATTGCATTTTCGCAACGCTTGCGCTGCTATGCCTGAGGACCCTCCGAACATGAGCGCCGAAACCGCGATGGATGAAGTCACCGATCTTATTGCCAACATCGAAATGCACCGGCAGGAGATCCAAAGGGAAGCAGGGCTGGACGCGTCGCGCACCTATGCGCTTGGCAGGTTGCAGCTGGCGCTGCGGGGCGAGCAGGAAGAATCCCGGTTGCATGGTCCAGGCACCGAGCGCCTCGCAAACACCGAGGCTCTTGCGGTCGAGATCAGGAGAGTCGAGACACTCGCAGGCATCGCGAGCCAGCGCCCGACCCTGAGAAGGGCATCGCCGGGACCGCTTCGGGAATCCCGGCGCGACGCGCAACGAAAATCCCCTGCATCCCACGGCAGGAAACCGATGGGGCGACATACCAGTCGCTAGCTGCAGAAGAACCGCCGGATGCGCATCCTCACAGGAGAACTCGAATGCCCAAGGGTCATCAACGAAGCAATCGTGAACCGAAGAAACCGAAGCAACCGAAAAAGCCCGTTTCTCCAGCTTCGTCCGCTATCGTAACGCGGGCAAGTACGGCCGCTCCCGTGCCCGGCAAAAAACCATAACGGGCGAGCCGCCTCCAGTACCAGAGGATTTCGACTGGCTGCGCAAGATTCAGGCAGCTACCGATGCGAATCGGGATCCGCCACCGGTTGCAAAGGAAATCGCCCGTAAGCTTTGCACGTTCGGCTTCGTAACTCCGAATGGCCGCGGCGGTCTTGCAATAACAGATCAGGGACGCGGAGCGTTGTTGGAACAAGACATGCGGGACGCCGAAGACCGCTGAATCAATAAGGCCGGCATGAACACCACCCGGTTCTACGCCGAGCTCCCGGTTTTCACCGATTTTCGCGAGGTAATCCGCCCGGAGAGCTTCGCACCGCTCCCGGACGACTGGCACGTCGTGATGTCGGACGTGCGCAATTCCACCATCGCAATCCAGTCCGGCAGCTACAAGAACGTCAACACGCTCGGCGCCGCGACCATCACGGCGGTGCTCAACGCCGCGGGCGCGACCGACATTCCCTTTGTCTTCGAAGGCGACGGGTCGATGCTGTGCGTGCCCCCGGAGCTGCTCGACGACGCGCGCGCAGCGCTGCTGCATACGCAGGATTTGGCGCGCAAGTCGTTCGATCTGGATCTGCGCATCGCGACGCTCGGCGTGAGAAGCATCCACGAGGCGGGCGCCAAAATCCTGGTCGCTCGTTACAGGGCGTCCGAGAATTACATCCAGGCCGTGTTCGCGGGCGGCGGGATGGAGTATGCCGACCGCTATATGAAGGATCCCGCCACCGCGCCGCTCTGCGCGGTGGAGCCGGGCAACATTGCCCCGCGCGGCAGCTTCGAGGGCCTGGAATGCCGCTGGCAGGACATCCCGAGCCGCCACGGTGAAACCGTCAGCGTGATGGTTCGGGCGCTCGCCCGGGACGCCGACGCGGCCTCGATCGTTTATCGCGAAGTCATCGCAAAGGTGCGCGAGATCTACGGCGCCGACGATGCCTGCCATCCCGTCTTCCCGCCCAACCTTGCGATTACCCTCAACAGTCGCCAGCTGGGCCACGAGGTCGGTGTTCGCGCAATGAGCAAGGGTCGCATCGGCAAATGGCTCTACCTGATGAAGACGCGCTTCTGGGTGCTGATCGGCTGGTACTTCATGCGCTTTGGCATACGCACCGGAAAGACCGACTGGGGCGGCTACAAGACCACGCTGGCGCGCAATGCCGACGTGAAAAAGTTTAAAGACGGTTTCCGGCAGATCCTGTCGGGTACCGCCGCGCAGCGCGAGGCGCTCACGGCATGGCTGGACGAGCGCTTCGCGCGCCGCGAGCTCGTGTACGGAGCGCACGTCACGAACCGCGCCCACATGACCTGCCTGGTGTTCGATTATTCGGGACGCCACCTGCATTTCATCGACGGCGCCGACGGCGGCCTGTTCCTCGCCGCCAAGGCGCTCAAGCAGCGCGTTTCAACGCTCGCCTGAAGAGGGAAGATTCTCGGAGCGCCACATCCGCTCGCCGATCCTACCCTAGAATCACGCTCACCCGGTGGGTTCCACCATCATCGACGAGCGGAACGCGCACCGGGCCCTCCGGCAGCGCCTTGCCGTCCAGCTCGGCCCAACTGACTCCACGACTGACGCCGCGAGGGTTCTCGACCGCGATCTCGTAGCGTGCAGAGCGAAATCTGAAGACGATCTCGAACCCGGGCCACGCCTTGGGGATGCAGGGGGCGAGGAGCAGGAACGCTCCCTCTCGACGAACCCCGAGGATCGCTTCGATGCCGGCCCGGTACAGCCACCCGGCAGAGCCGGTATACCAGGTCCAGCCGCCGCGCCCCAGGTGCGGAGCAACCGAATAGACATCGGCGGCGACGGCGTAGGGCTCGACCTTGTAGCGCTGCACGTCTGCTCGCGTGCTCGTGCGGTTGATCGGATTCAGGAGCGAGAACAGGCGAGCGGCCTTGTCTCCCTGCCCGAGCGCGGCGAAGGCGATCACCGACCACGCGGCGGCATGGGTGTATTGGCCGCCGTTTTCCCGGATGCCGGGCGGGTAGCCCTTGATGTATCCGGGATCGAGCGGCGTGCGATCGAAGGGCGGCGCGAAGAGCAACGCCAGACCCTCGTCGCCGCGAATGAGCTGCTCGTCCACGGCGGCCATGGCGCGCAGGGCACGCGCTGGATCGGCCGCCCCGGAGAGTACGCTCCAGGATTGCGCGATCGAGTCGATCCGGCATTCATCGCTCGTGTAGGAGCCGAGCGGCGTTCCGTCGTCGTAATAGCCGCGCCGGTACCATTCGCCGTCCCAACCGTCTCGCTCGAGCGAGGTTTGCAGCCGAGCCGCGTGCGAGCGCCACTTCGCGGCGTGCGCCTCTTCACCCCGAGCGCTCGCCAAAGGCGCGAACGCGGAAAGCGTCGCGTGCAGGAACCAGCCGAGCCAGACGCTCTCGCCTTTGCCCCGCTCGCCGACCCGGTTCATGCCGTCGTTCCAGTCGCCCGTGCCGATCAGCGGCAAGCCGTGTTCGCCGACGCCGAGGCTCTCATCGAGCCCGCGCGCGCAGTGCTCGAAGAGGGACGCGGTCTCGTCCGCGGGCACAGGCTGGAAGTACGAATCGTGTTCCCCGGGCCGTAACGCCTGGCCTTCGAGGAACGGAACTGGCTCGTCCAGCACTGCGAGGTCGCCGGTCGTCTCGACATAGTGTGCGGCGGCGTAGGCGAGCCAGATCCGATCGTCTGTAATGCCCGTGCGCACGCCCTGGCCGGAAGGCGGCAGCCACCAGTGCTGGACATCGCCTTCGACGAATTGCCGCGCGGCGGCTCGCAGGAGATGCGCGCGCGTCATCTCCGGTCGCGACAGCGCGAGCGCCGTTCCGTCTTGGAGCTGGTCGCGGAAACCGTAACCGCCGCTCGCCTGGTAGAACGCCGATCGCGCCCACAGGCGGCAGGCGAGCGTCTGATAGAGCATCCAGCGATTGAGCATGATGTCCATCGACCGGTCCGGCGTTTTCACCTGGAGCGTGCCGAGCAGATCGTCCCAATACGCAACGACTTCGCGCAGGACCGCATCGAGATCGGCTGCCCGGTAGCGGGCGATCAGGGATTGCGCATCGGCCGCTGTAGCTGCCTCGCCGAGGAAGAAAACGATTTCCACTGTGCCGTCCGGTTCGAGATCGACCGGGGTTTGCAGAGCGCAGCAGGGATCGAGGCCGGCGCCGACCCGCTGCAAGAGGGGCGTTTCCCCTGCCAGCGCGGCCGGGTTGTCGAGCGCGCCATTGCGCCCAAGGAACTCCCGCCGGTCGCCGGTCCAGGCGCTCTGCCGACCGCCCAGATCCGCAAAGGCGACACGGGAACCGAACGTCATGTTCCAGGGGTTGCGCGCGAACATCGCGCCGGTCTCCGGATCGATCTCGGTCACGACCGAGAATGCAGACGCACCGCGCGAGGGCCCGAGTACCCACTCGACATAGGCCGTGACCGAAAGCCGCCGCGGTCGCTCTGACGTGTTGCGGATCGTCAGCCGCGAGATCTTGATCGGATCATCGAGCGGCACGTATTGGAGAAGATCGAGCGCGACACCGTGTGCGGCGTGCTCGAACCGGCTGTATCCCTGGCCGTGCCGTGCGATATAGGGCGCAGCTTCGTCACGGATCGGAGACGCCGTGGGCCCCCACAGCTCGCCGGACTCCTCGTCGCGCAGATAGAGGACCTCGCCCGGCCGATCGGTCACGGGGTCGTTCGACCAGGGCGTGAGCTGGTTCTCGCGACTGCCGAGCGACCATGTGTAGCCGCTACCCTCGACCGCCACTTGAAAGCCGAACGAGGGGTTGGCGATAACATTGATCCACGGGGCCGGGATCGACCGCCCGGCGCCGAGGATCGTCACATACTCCCGTCCGTCCGCGGCGAACCCGCCGAGCCCATTGAAGAATTCGAGGTTCGGCGGCGCCGGAACGGTCTGCGGCACGTCCGCGGGCGGCACGCGCCTCGGCGGCAGCGCGGCGGCGGTGTCCGCTTCCTCGAGACGGTTGAGCTGTTCGGAGAGCGTTCCGCGTCGTCCGGCATGCACCGCCCGGGCCATCGAGAGAAGCAGGGCGCGTGTCTCCGCCGAAATGAGATCTGCACGCAGCACGAACACCGAGCCGCGCGCGACGTCGGCTCCGATCTGCGGTCTGGATTGGCTCGTCCGGGCGAGTGTCTCCAGGGCGATCTGAAGGTCCTGGATATACGAGGATGCCCTTTCGTTCAGGATCACGAGATCGACGGCGAGCTGCTTCATCCGCCAGTATTCATGGGCTCGCAGCAACTGGCGGACGATGGCGATGTCCTCGATGTTGTCGATCCGCACCAGAACGATCGGGAGGTCGCCGGAAATGCGCTGCGCCCACAGCGCTGTCGGCCCGCCGCCGCCGCGGCGTATGGCGTCGGACGACGGACGCATCGACGGATCGGCGTAGAGCACGGCGCCCGCGAGACGCTGAAACAGGCTCGCCTGATCCGGGTCGACGCCGAGGTGACTCAACTGCACTTGCGCCTGGGTCCATGCCAATGTGGCCGCGCGGTCGAAGGCCGTCGCGTCGTGATGCTTGTCGGCCAGGTCCAGCACATCGCCACGGGACGATGCAACGACCGTCCAGAATGCGATGCGCACCACCCTGCCCGGCGGAACCCGAACGCGGCGGCGCAGCGCGAAAACGGGATCGAGGACGGTGCCGACGGTATTGGAGAGCGGCCGGCCATCCATCACGGCGATCGGCGCCCGAACCTCGCGCCCGCGACCGAGGAAGCGGGCCCTGTCGGTTTCGATCTCCGGCTCGCCCACCGCTTCGCCTTCGACGAAGGCAAGATGCGCCGCCCAGATTTCGGGCTCGGTGGGCGAGCGGCGCCGCCGGGTCGCCAGGATGGCGCCGATCCTGGCGAGATATTCGGTTTGCACGAAGAGCTTGGAAAAGGCCGGGTGCGCAGTGTCGGCGGCGGGCGGCGCCAGCACCAGCTCGGCGTAGGAGGTGAGCTCGATGTCCCGGGCCCGGTTGCCCGCATTCGCGACCGAGACGCGGCGGACCTCGGCGTTGTCCTCCGGCGAGACGACCACGTCCAGGATCGTGGTGATCGTTCCATCGCGCCGGATGAACTCGGCACGATCCTCGGTGAACGTGACGTCGTAACTGTCCGGTTCGATGCCGCTCGGCTGATAGCCCGCGGACCACACCTCGCCGCTCTCCACGTCTCGCAGAAAGACGTAGGCGCCCCAATCGTCGCGCGTGACGTCTTCGCGCCAGCGCGTGATCCCGAGCTCGCCCCAGCGGCTGTACCCGGAACCGGCACCCGTCAGCATCACGGCGTAGCGGCCGTTCGAAAGCAGGTGCGCCTCCGGCGTGACGTGGTGCGCGGAGCGGAACCGTCGCACCGCAGGAAGCTCCAGGTCGCGGACCGTGGATGCCGTCTCTACTTCCTCGGCCCTGGGATGAGCCACCGCGACATCGCGCGGCGTGCGTTCGTGCAGGAGAAGCTCGGTCGCCTGCACGATCGGCTCGGCATGAAACCGTGCCCGCATCTTGCCGTCGAGGAGACCGTTGGCGATGGCGACCACCGTCATGCCCTGATGGTGCGCCATGAAGGCGCGGACGATCGTGACCTCTTTCCCCTCGGGCAGACGCGTGCGCGTGTAATCCAGCGCCTCGTAGAAGCCGTAGCGGCCATGCGCGCCCAGCGCGGCGAATCGGGCGTAGTTGCGCGCCGCCGCTCCGGGATCGACCATGGCTGCGAGCGCCGTCGCGTAGGGTGCGACGACTGCGTTTTCGCCGAGGCCGCGTTTGAAACCCAGGCCCGGGACTCCGAAGTTGGAATATTGATACGTGAGCTCCAAGTCGCGGACGTTGTAGGCGGATTCTGAAATGCCCCAAGGCACACCGAGCGCGGCGCCATAGGCCATCTGGCGGCGCACGACGAGACGGCTGGTCTCCTCGATCAGGCTGCCAGCCGGTGCGCGCATCACGAGCGACGGCATCAGGTACTCGAATATCGATCCCGACCAGGAGATCAGCGCTGCGCCGCGTCCCACCGGTGTGACGGCGCGCCCAAGCCGGAACCAGTGCTGCGGCGGGACGTCGCCCTTGGCGATCGCCACGAAGCTCGCCAGGCGCGCCTCGGAGGCGAGCAGGTCGTAGCAGCTCGGGTCGAGACTGCCCTCCGCGACCCGGTAACCGATCGCGAGGAGCTTGCGGTCCGGGTCGAGGAGAAAGCCGAACTCCATGGCGTTGGCCATGGCCCGCGCCGTCGTCTCGAGCGTCCCAAGTCGCCGTTCCAGGGAGCGGGCGGCGTCGGCGGTCTGTGTAACGTCCCGGCGGTGACTTTCGATCGACGCTTGCGTCGCCTCCGCCCAGAACAGCATTTCGGCGCCGGCGTCGTCGCCGCGTTCGCTCGCCAGCGTGCGGGCGATGTCGACCATGGTTGTGGCCTGAGGCGTGGCCTGCGCCAATCGGGCAGCGACATCCTTCGGCGATCTATGGTGTTCGGGGAGCGGGTCCTCGCGGAGAGCGGCCGCCAGCGCATCGAGCGCATCGCCAAGCTGTTGCCGCGTGATCGTCTGCGTCCGCCGGTCGTCGGGAAGCCCCTGCAAGGTTTCGCGCGTGAGATCCAGACCGTCTTCGATGCCGGCAAATAATTCGGGACCTGCCTGCGGGCGGCGAATCCACTCCCTGCAGGCGATTGCAAGAGCGATCAGGTGCCCGGCCAGATTGCCGCTATCCACCGAAGAGATGTATTGCGGGTCCAGCGGGCGGAGGTCTCGCGTGTCGTACCAGTTGTAGAAGTGGCCGCGGAACCGCTGCAGGCGGCCCATCGTCGCGAATGTCGCTTCCAGCCGGTCGACGGTCTCCGTCGTCCCGGCCCATCCGAAGTCGCGGGCGCTGACCGCCGAGAGGAGGTAGAGGCCGAGATTGGTGGGAGAGGTCCGGTGCGCGACAACCGGCTTCGGGTCTTCCTGGAAATTGTCCGGCGGGAGCATGTGGTCCTCGGCCGTGACGAAGGTCTCGAAGAAGCGCCAGGTGCGGCGCGCGACCAGCCGCAAAGCACGGGCGTCCGCATCCGAGAGCGACAGGCGACCCGCCACGAGCGGCGACAGGCTGGTCCATCGCGCGATCGCCGGCGATGCGATCCAGGCGAGCACGAACGGCGCCGCCACCGGCCAGGCGTCACTCCTTACCCACCAGACGACGATCGCAGTGACGATGCCGATCGCGACACCACCGTTCATCTGCCGATAGAACCCGGGGAGGTCGAGCCGGGGGCTCACCTTCGCCTGAGCTGCCGTGACCCAGTCGAGCAGATGACGGTGGCTCAAGGACAGACGAAACAGCGTCCGTCCGATCGCATCGGCCATCAACCATGCCTGGTGCGCGAGGAACACGACCAGCAATGCGGACTGGGACAAAGCGAGGCCGACATCCGCGGCGAGGGCGCGCAGGTGGCTGCGTGCCGTGATCCGGGCACGTCGCGGCACGATTCCCGCGAGAACGGGGAGCAGCGCCGACAGCGCAATCGTCGACAGGACGAAGCCGGTCCAGACGACGGCAGCGTGCAGCGGCAGTGCCCATCCCGCCAGCAAGGCGGCGACGCTCGCCGGCGCAGACAGCGACCGCCGCAGGTTATCCAGCATCTTCCAGCGGCCGATCGGCGGCAGCGCGCTTGCGCGCTCATGATCGCTCGCGCTCCGATCTCCGACGGAGGCGTCGCCGCGGCCGAGAATCCACGGCAGCAATTGCCAGTCGCCGCGCACCCAGCGGTGCTGGCGTGCGGCGGCGACGTCGTAGCGTGACGGAAACTCCTCGACCAGCTCGATATCGGAAGCGAGGCCGGCGCGGGCGAAGGTCCCCTCGAACAGGTCGTGAC
Source organism: uncultured Enterobacteriaceae bacterium (assembly GCA_964651335.1). Lineage (GTDB taxonomy): Bacteria > Pseudomonadota > Gammaproteobacteria > Burkholderiales > SG8-39 > 2-02-FULL-66-14. Next base: position 9,772 of record CAZYVT010000014.1, read on the forward strand.
TGAGAAGCGTGTTTTCGCGCACGCGGCCGTCGAGCGCGGCTTCGAAGGCGTCCACGTCGTAGATGCCCTTGCCGGTATAGGAGCCTTCGCCGAAGAGATCCTGGTACACGTCCGAGACGGCGGAGGCGTAAGGATCGATGCCGCTGGTGCTGGAGAAGATGCGCTGGAACAGCGACCCCTCGCGACCGATCGGCAGCGAAGGCGTTACGCGCGGCTGCAGCACGCCATATCCTTCGACGACGCGCCGGGTGCCGGGATCGAAGCGCGGATGATTGAGCGGGTGCGCCACTTTGCCGACCAGCCGGCGCGCCGTTTCCCGCGGCATCCGGGTATCGGCGTCGAGCGTGATGACGTACCGGACACCGGCAGGCAGTGCGCCGACACTTACGAAGGTCGTATCGGTTGCGCCGCGCAGCAGACGGTTCAACTCGTGAAGCTTGCCGCGCTTGCGTTCCCACCCGATCCACCGCTTCTGCCTTTCGTTCCAGACCCGCCGGCGGTGGAGCAGGAGAAAGCGCTCACCCGCGGCAGCGGGTCCATAGCGGCGATTCAGGCGGGCAATCCCTGCGGCGGCCGCCTCGAGGAGCGCATCATCTCCTGCAACGGTCTCGGTCGCGGCGTCCGTCCAGTCCGAGAGCAGTGCGAAATAAAGCTCGCCATCCGGACTTGCAAGGTGGTGGATCTCCAGACGCTCGATTTGTTCTTCCAGCGCGGCCTGCGTCGTGAGAAGGATCGGAACGGCGACCATCGTGCGCAGGTGCGAAGGGACGCCGTCGCGCAACTCCAGGCCCGGCAGGATCGTCGCACCGACCTCTCTCGTGACGCTGCGGTTCACGAGCGCCATCGCCGCATCGATCGACGGAATCAGCCCGAGCAGCGCAAGAAGAGCGAGCCACCAGCCTTCGACCCCCCTCACCGCCAGTGCAAACAGCGGCAAAGAGAGAAGGATTGCAGCGACCATGATGACGCTGCCGATATAGCCGCCGATGCCGATCGTGACGTTGAAACGACGCAGCCAGCTGCGTATGGGGGCGCGAAATCCGACCGTCGCCTCGAACGCGCGGCGCCCCCCGGCGATCAGGTGGTAGCCAGGATCCCGCTCGCGGCCATCAGGATCCCGCTCGCGGCCATCAGGATCCCGCTCGCGGCCATCAGGATCCCGCTCGCGGGATGGAGGATCGCGCTCGCGGCAATCCGAACCGCTTGCGGCCAGAAGAGCCGCTTGCGCAATCTCTATTTCCGTCAGTTTCGAGCCCCGCGCCAGCTCCTCGATCGCGCTGCGGTAGAGGTTGCGCGTCGGGAAATCCATGCTCGCGAAGTCGCTGCCGATCCGCAACGTGTCGTCGATAAGACTGACGCTCTCGACGAGCTCCGCCCAGTCGAAGTCGGAGATCAGCCGCATGCTCGTGATGATGTTGCGGACCGTCACGTTCGTCGCACCCTGTCTTTGGTGCTGGTCGCGCACGATCTCGTCGGCGGTCGTTCCCTGTGCCGCCAGGCGCTCGTCGAGCCACATCAGCGCCCGGGTGACCTTCGGATCCTGGTCCCGCAGCCGTTGCACGAGCTGGACGGCGAAGGCTCCCGGCAAGGGTGCCCGTTCGTAATGCTGAAAGACCGGGCGGAACGATTCGGCCGGGTGCCCGGTCAGTCCCAGCAGCCGGTCGGCCAGCGCGTCCGCTTCCTGGCGCGCGGCCCGGCTGGTCACGATGCGCCGGGCCCCGCGTCGAAGATTCTCCACCAGAACGATCCGCAGCGTGATCGCGACCGCCCATAACTCTCCGATCGTCAGCGGCTGAACGCGCTGGTAGGCGCGCACGAACCGGCGCAGCATCTCGGGGTCGAAGCGGCTGTCGGTATGAGCTACAAAGGCCCAGGCCACGCCGAGGACGCGCGGATAGCCGGCGAAAGGCCCGGTGGCCAGCTTCGGCAATTGCCGATAGTAGCCAGGTGGCAGATCGTCGCGGATTTCGCGGATCTGCTCTTCGACGAGATGGTAGTTGTCGAGCAGCCACTCGGCGGCCGGTGTAATGGCGCGGGCCTCGCCGACCGCAGTTGCGATGGCGCGATACGCTTTGAGCAGAACCGATTCGTTGTCCCTCAGTCGAGCGGCGAGAGACCGTCCGGTCGTCGGCCGCGCGGTGATGGATTGGGCCGCTGCGAGGCTCTCGGCATGCTGCTCGAGACGCTCGATACTGAAGAGCTCCTCGCGGATGGACTCTTCGTGATCCCATGGTGCAGCCTGCGACGCGCGCCCGAAGGCGCGAAAAACTGCCGATCTCAATGTGGCCTTTCCGGGTAACGACCACGGCTTCCCCAACGACCAGGTCTGGTTAAACTGGCGGCAACGGTTCCCGTTCCTTGGACAATACTCCCCTTACGAGTCTGCGATGAGTACTATTCTAGAAGTACGTCACAGGACCACGTATTCCTATGCGTCGCCCGTGACCTTTGGCGAGCACCGGCTGATGTTTCGACCCATTTCCGGCCATGATCTGCGGGTGATCGATTGGGATCTGACCACCAACGTTCCGTGGGTCGCGCACTGGATTCAGGATACGTTCTCCAACTCGGTGGCTGTGGTGAATTTTCGCGAGCCGGCCGCCGAACTCGCCTTTGATTGCCGATTCTCGGTCGAACATTACGGGGTGCGGAATCCAGAGCTGCCTCTGGAGCGCAGGGCGGAGAGACTCCCGCTCGAACTGACCCCTGACGAGTGGATCGACCTGAACGGCTTCCTGCGGCCGCATTCCCGGGATGCCATCGGCAGTGTCGCCGAGTGGGCGAGGGAAATGCTGCTCGCCGGCAACCACGAAACTCGTCCGGTCCTGCAGCACATGATGGATTACATGCGCGAACAGTTCGCCTATCAGGCCCGCGACGTGGAGGGGACGCAGGAGGCGCATGAAACGCTCCGCCTGCGGTCAGGAACCTGCCGGGACTATGCATGGCTGATGATCGAGGCCGTTCGCTGCCTGGGGCTCGCCGCCCGATTCGTCTCCGGGTATTACTACGATCCGATGCTGGACGGGGGCGGTGGAGCGCTGGTGGGGAGCGGTGCAACACACGCCTGGATGAACGTCTATCTTCCTGGCGCCGGCTGGGTATCCTACGACCCGACCAACCGGTTGACGGAAGGACAGGAGCTGATCCGGGTTGCAATTGCCCGCCATCCGGCGCAGGCGGCCCCGCTGTCCGGGAGTTGGGTGGGGAAACCCGCCGACTACCGCGGGCTCGACGTCAAAGTGGATGTGCGCAGAATTGCTTAGCGCTCGCTGCGCGTGGTTCCTGGATTACGAAAGTTCGCGCAATTCCTACACCTGCGGCTGCATTGCGCCCATAATGCGGGGGTCGAATTCGCTCTGGGTCCGTTTGCAGTTTCTTTCCGGCTGGCATTTTCGGTCCTCTCCCATCGGTAATTTGATGCCTCGCATACTCTCGCGCGGGGCAACGCCAGACCTGGAGGACATCATGTCTACCGGCACCGTGAAATTCTTCAACAGCACCAAAGGCTTCGGCTTCATTCAATCCGATGACGGATCGAAGGACGTGTTCGTGCACATTTCCGCGGTCGAGCGCTCCGGCCTCGGCACGCTGACCGAGAACCAGAAAATCTCGTTCGACCTGGAGCGGGGCACCAACGGCAAGACGTCCGCGACCAATCTGAAAGCCGTCTGACGCCCCGCGGCGGGACGGCCGCCGCCGAAGGCGGGCTGCAGGCTTGGTAAACCCTGCCTGCGCCAGATGACATTTCCAAGCCCGCGGGTTACGGCATCACCCGCGGGAAGACGTCACTCGATCAGGTCGTCAGCCCGCAGCAGGAGTCCCTGCGGGATCGCGAGGCCAAGCGTCTTCGCGGTCTTCTCACGAACAGGACTTACCCATGGATGCCGCGCGCGTCCGAGCGATTCACGTCATCGATTCTCATACCGGTGGCGAGCCGACCCGCGTCGTCGTGGAAGGGGGGCCGCCGCTCGGCTCCGGAACGCTCCCGGAACTGCGCGACCGGTTCCGCGCTGAATTCGACCAATTTCGTTCAGCCGTCGTGAATGAACCGCGAGGCTCGGACGTTACGGTCGGCGCGCTGCTGGTTGAGCCATCGGACCGGTCCTGCGTTGCCGGCGTCATCTTTTTCCACAACGTCGGGTACCTGGGAATGTGCGGCCACGGCATGATTGGGGTAGTGGCCACGCTCAAGCATCTCGGCCGCATCGGGACCGGCGCTCACCGCATCGACACGCCGGTGGGGCCAGTCACCGCCACGCTGCATCCGGATGGACAGGTCTCGATCGAAAACGTACCCAGCTTCCGCAAGAGCAAGGCTGCGACAGTGGACGTGCAGGGGGTGGGACGCGTTGCCGGCGATATTGCGTGGGGCGGCAACTGGTTCTGTCTGGTCGAACAGCACGGCCAGGAACTGACGGTGAACAACGTCGCACAGCTCACCGAGTTCGCGTGGAAGATTCGCCAGGCCGTCAATGCGCAGGGATTCCCGGAGATTGACCATATCGAGTTGTTCGGTCCTCCCCGCGCCCCAGGGGCCCACGCCCGCAATTTTGTGCTTTGCCCCGGCAAGGCGTATGACCGCTCGCCCTGCGGAACGGGCACCAGCGCCAAGCTGGCGTGTCTCGCCGCTGACGGCAAGCTTGCCGAGGGCGTGACATGGGTCCAGGAGAGCATCATCGGCAGCACGTTCGCCGGCAGGTACCGGCGTGATGGCGACAAGATCATTCCCATCATCACCGGACGCGCGTTCGTCACTGGCGAGGCCCGGCTTCTGCTCGATGAGAGCGACCCTTTCTGCTGGGGAATCCGACGCTAACGCCATCGGGAACGACAGACTCAGTTCCATCGACCGAAACTCTAGAAACGGAACCTGCCGCATGCGACATCAACCGATCGATCCCCAACTCTTTGCCGAGAACCGTCAGCGCCTGCGGGAGTTGCTGCTCCCCGGTTCGCTGGCCGTTGTCAACGCCAATGACCTTCTGCCGGCCAACTCCGATGCCGTGCTGCGCATGCAACCCAACTCGGACCTGTTTTACCTGACCGGGATCGAGCAGGAGGAAAGCGTTCTGCTGCTGGCCCCGGATGCGTTCGATGACAAGCTGCGGGAGGTGCTGTTCCTTCGCGAGCCCAACGAGCGCCTCAAGATCTGGGAGGGGCACAAGCTGTCGAAGGTAGAGGCGACGAGGATCTCGGGCATTCAGACCGTCAAGTGGCTATCGGAATGGCCGGCCGAATACCGCTCGCTGATGTGCGAGGTGGAGCATGTCTATCTCAACAGCAATGAGCACAAGAGGGCGGTGGTGGAGGTTCAGACCCGGGACGCCCGTTTCATCGCCGACACCCAGGCCGAATTTCCGCTGCACGATTACAAGCGGCTGACGCGCCTGATGCACCAGCTTCGGGCGTCCAAGAGCGAGCGAGAGCTGCAACTGGTTCGACAGGCCGTTGCCATCACCGGCAAGGGATTCCGGCGGGCCGCAAGGTTCGTCAAGCCGGGCGTGGCGGAGTACGAAATTGAAGCGGTTTACGCCCACGAGTTCACTCGCCGGCGCGGGAAGTTCGCGTACAGCCCGATCATCGCGTCGGGGCCCAACGCGTGCGTGCTCCATTACCTGAATAACGACCGGCGGTGCAGGGGCGGCGAGTTGCTCCTGCTGGACGTCGCAGCCTCTTACGCCAATTACAACGCGGACCTCACCCGAACCATCCCGGTCGGCGGCCGATACAGCCGCCGCCAGAAGCGGGTCTACAACGCCGTTCTTCGCGTGATGAAAGCGTCGATCAAGGGCGCGGTGGTCGGCAAGCTGCACCGCGACTGGCAGAAGGAAGCCCAGGCGATGATGAATGACGAGTTGCTTTCGCTGGGGCTGATCAAGCGGGCGGAGATCAGGAAGCAGGCCGCCGACGAGCCGGCCTGCCGGAAATACTTCATGCACGGGCTGGGCCATCTGCTCGGACTCGATGTGCATGACGTGGGATTCATGAACCAGCCATTCGCGCCCGGATGGGTGCTCACCGTCGAGCCGGGGATCTACATCGCCGATGAAGGCTTCGGCGTCCGCATCGAGAACAACATTGTCGTCACGGAGGACGGCCCGGTCGATCTCACGGCGGGCATTCCGGTCGAAGCGGACGAAATCGAAGACCTGATGGCTTGACGTCCGCGAGCAGCCATGAACGACATGCGCCGTTGGACCGCGGTCGTCGTCTACGCGACCGCCATGGCGCTGCTCGAATCGGCGGCGGTCACGTATCTGCGAAACCTCCTGGGCCGCATCGATCCGTACCAGCCCGCGCCACTGCCCGTCGCGGTGGCGCTGATGTACACGGAAATAGCGCGCGAGACGGCGACGCTGGTGATGCTGGCCGCGGTGGCATGGCTGGCCGGGCGCAGTGGGCGGGGCCGCCTGGGCTACTTTCTGGTCGTCTTCGGCGTTTGGGATATTTTCTACTACGTCTTCCTGGTGCCCTTGAGCGGCTGGCCTCGCTCTCTGCTGGACTGGGACATCCTGTTCCTGATCCCTCTGCCCTGGTGGGGACCGGTGCTGGCGCCGGTCAGCATCGCCGCGCTGATGATCGCGGGTGGTACCCTGATCAGCCAGTTCGGGCACGGGGAGGGGGCGCTGTGGCCTGGACGCGTGTCGTGGGGGCTGAGCTTGAGCGGCGCGCTGCTTGCGCTCTACGTCTTCATGGCCGATGCCCTGCATGCACCGGACTGGAGCGAAGCGACGCTGCGGAATATCCTGCCGATCGAATTCAACTGGCCGCTGTTCGCAATTGCGCTGGCACTGATGAGCGTGCCCATCCTCGACATGTTGCGGCGGCACTCCGCGAACATTGGATCGGACTCGGCGGGTGGGTCCCGCTGAGGGCTGCGGAGAATCCGGTTCACCACAGCGGTCTGCTCAGGTGTTCCGTGAACTCCGAGAACATGACGTTGAAGCTGATGCTGATCCGCTCCTCGCCGCTGCGGTTCGCATCGACCGAATGCTGCAGCCAGGCGGGGAACAGGAGCAGGGTCCCGTTCGCCACGCGCACCACCACCTGATCGGTATTCTCGGTGCTGAGTTCCGTCACCGGCGGCCGCAGGATGGCGGTCTGCACCCGTGGATCGTGGAAATTGATCGTATCTGCGCCCGCCCCGGAGCGCAGGTAGTAAGCGCCGCTCAGGAAGTTGTTGGGATGGCTGTGGGCGCGATGCGCCGCGCCCGCGGCGAGAACATTCGCCCAGCAACCGGTGATCTCCAGCGCGTCGTACCCGATGCGCAGGAAGCGGAGCACGCTCAAGGCGGCGTCCTCCACGCAGGACACAAGATCCTTCAACGCGTCCAGCTGGTGCAGGTTCTGCTCCGACTGCCACCCCTCGCCCCGTGAAAGCGGAGGCAGCGCCCGCCTGATTGCGGCAAGCGAATTCAGGATCCCTGCATCCATCGCTTGCCGGAGTTCCGGCTTGAGCTGGAACTTCCACACCAGGGTCGGAAACATCGGCACTACGTCCGAAGCTTCGAGCCAGCGCTGCGCTCTGCCCGATCTGCTGTTCTGGTGCATCTGAGGAAAAGGCAACTTCGTTACGACCTCATTCACGCTGCACGGGAACTCGCCACACGCTCGCCAGCCAGGGCTGCTGTTCGCGCGGCAGGCCGGACGGGCGGTAATAGTGCACGAGTTCAAAATACCCCGCAGCCGACAGGTAACGGCGCCAGGTGTCCAGGTCATGGTACGCGCCGTAGCGTCCGCGGTTCCAACCTTCCTCGTTGTGGCCGTGTGGGTTCGAACTGAACAGCACGCCACCCGGTTTCAGGCTCGCATGCAGTTCCAGCAACACGCGCGGCAACTCCTGGCTGGGTACATGAAACAGCGCGGCGTTGGCGAATACGCCGTCGAAATGGCGATCCGGCAGTTCCAGCTTGAGGAAGTCCTGCTGCCACACTTCGCAGCCGCTGTGCGCGCGCGCCATAGCAGCCAGCCGCGCGGCGCCTTCCAGTCCTACCGCGATATGACCGAGACCGGCAAACGCCTTGAGGTCGCGCCCGGGCCCGCAGCCGAAGTCGAGGATCGTGAAAGGAGGCTCGCCTTCGATGTGCTGCAACAGCGCCGCGATGTTCTGGCTGACGTCATGGTTGCGCGTGCCTTCCCAGAAATCCCCGGCACGCTGGTTATAGTGTTCCAGTGTGCGCTCGACGAGCCCTTCGAGATCATGCGAACCCGGTTTCATGTGCGCAGGATCTATCGATTCCCGGACGCGTGCAATGAAACCTCGGGGCGGAGCTTGAGGTCGAGCCGTTTCTGTGCGCTGCGAAGTGAGGCGACGACATCGGCGGCGGCTCGTCCGCGCGCAAAGATGAAGCCCAGGTACCCTGTGCCGTCAGGCGGAGGGGCCACAATCTGCCCGCGCTCGACGGTAATCGGAATGCCGGTGATGCCTCTCACCGCAAGCGCTTCCTTCAGGCCGCCCAGACCGTCGTAAATGCCGCGCGCGGGGATCGGGATCATCATCACACCGCAGGCCGCGCGATGGCGCGGCGCGGGCAACGCGCGGCCGAGCGCATGGCGCAGGATCAATTCCTCCAGCGTCATGCCGAGCGCGTGCGTGAGCACCGCCCCGCATAGGCCCCCGATCGAGCGCGGCGCGATTTCAAGCAGCCAGATCCCGCGGGCGTTGATGCGAAACTCGGCATGCACCGGCCCGTTCGCAAGGCCGGCATGACCGCACGCTTGCGCGACTTCGCGTGCCGCGGCGCGCTGCACGCGGGGCGACAGATGCGACGGCGTGGCATAGATCGTTTCCTCGAAATACGGGCCGTCGAGCGGATCGGGCTTGTCGAACAGCGCGAGCACTCGCAGCCTGCCATTCACCAGCAGGCCTTCGAGCGCGTACTCGCGGCCGGGGATGAATGCCTCGATCACCAGTCCGAGTTGCGCGGCGTTGCGATCGCCCCTTTTTTGAATGCGCCGCACTTGCGCTACAGCGCGGATCAACTCGAGGCGGCTGTCGGCGCGAATCACGCCGCGGCTCGCCGCGAGGCGGCGCGCCTTGATCACGGCGGGAAGCGGCACCGCGCGCAGGGCGGCCGGGTCGGCGTCTGAGCGCAGTCGCCGGAACCACGGGCAGTTCATGCGGTGACGCTTCAGCAGCGATCGGAAAGCGAGCTTGTCGCGCAGCAGGCGCACGCTGCGCACCGGATTGCCCGGCAAATTCAGCCTGCGACTGAGCAGCGCGGCGAGCTCGACACCATGATCGTCCACCGCGAGCACCGCGTCGGGCTTGCGCGCGAGGTGACGCAATGCGAGGGCGCGCGCGCGCTGCGGCTGATCGAACGGAAGTGCCAGCAGCGGATGCAGCTCCCACTGCGGCGCGAGGCGATGGCAATAGTCGGCGGCGGCGATGATTTCGACGCCGAGCCTCCTGGCCGCAGCGCGGAAGGCGTCGTTGCGATACGAGGCGGCGGGCAGCAGCAGCAGTACTTGTTGCGTTGGCGCGGGCAGCGAAACCATGTCTGGGCGGCGCTCAGAAAGCCGCCAGCTGCTGATGGGTCGGCTCAGCGCAGCAAAACCACGGCTCGGACAGCCGCGGAATCGCCCGGTTCGCGCCGTTGAGGGCCGGCGGCGTCGCGGTTTGGCCGAGCGCCGCGTGCGCCATGCGCCAGATCGCGGCGAAGACCTCGCGCCGCGGCAGCGCCTGCGTTTCGGCGTGCCCGACAAAATCCTGCAGCGCCTGCTGCAGCCGGTCAACGCGCGGGTCTCGGTGCCACCACGGATAGCCGAGGATTTCTGCGTCGAACGGCTGGAGCAGATTGCGAAACCCCGGCAACTCGAGCAGCTCCGACCCCTCGGGCACCAGCAACCGGATCGTGAGCTGCACCGGCGGCACGTTTTCGATCAGGTCGAGCCTGGCCAGGGTTTCGAGCAGCGCACCGTAGCCTTCGAGCGTAGTCCACGGCGTGAAGGCGACGAAAGTCGCGGCGAACGCGATGTCTGCCGCGCGCAGCAGCGCCACCGCGCGCTCGAAATCGGCGCAGGTGTGATTTTTGGCGAGAATTTCCAGGATGCGGTCATCCACGGTTTCCGCCGCGGAGGTGATGAAAAGACAGCCGCTGCGTTTGAACTCCGGCAGCAACGCCGCATGATCGATCAGGTGCTGGATCTTGATCGTCGCGTCCCAGGTGAGCGCCGGAAATTCGGCGTGCAGCGCGCGCACGATCCTGAGCGCGTGCGTCGGGCCGTTGAGAAAATCCGGATCGCCGAACGCGATGTGCTGCGCGCCCTGCGCGACCTGCTGGCGTATGTCGGCGAGCACGATTTCGGCGGGCACGGCGCGAAAGCGCCCCTGATACACCGGCACGACCGGGCAATGGCGGCACCAGTGCTTGCAGCCACGGCTCGCTTCGGCAAATCCGACCGTCCTTTCGCTGCCGTCCGGAAGCACGAGCCGGGCGTAGCGCGCGAGCGGCGGCAGATTCGCGCGCTGCGGAACCGCGAAATCGACCTTGCCGCGGTGGATCACTGCTGCCGCGGGGACAGCGCCGGCCGCGCCATCGCGCGCGCGCCGTGCGGCGGCGACCAATGCCGGCTCGAATTCGCCGCCGATGACGTCGGTCACGCCGCGTGCGTGCAGCAGCGCGGCGTTCATCGGTGCGTAGAGCCCGTAGGCGCAAAGTCGCGCTCCCGGTGCGAGCGTGCGGATGCGGGGCAGCGCCTCGAGCGCGATTCGCGTCGCCGTGTGCATGCCGAGATAGAGCGCAACGAGCGCCGCGTCGCGCCACTCGATGCTGTCGAGCTTCTGCAGCGACAGGTCGAGGCAGCTCACGCTGAACCCCGCGTGCTCGAGCAGCGCCGCCGGCTCCGCGAGGGCGAACGGCTGGCGACCGAGGTCATAGGGGTTGATCAGGATGACCCTGGCGGCGGCAACGCGAGAATGATCACCGTGAAGACTTGCGCCATCCATGACAGGCTCTACTTGGTCTTCGGCCGCGCCTCGAAGCCCGGCTGCGGCTCGCGGCTGGCGCCGGCTTCCTCCAGCCGCTTCAGGTAGCGGCGCCACATCTCGTCCTGGTGCAGGCCGTACTCGTAGAGCAGGTCCCACGAATAGATGCCGGTGTCGTGACCGTCGGAGAAGCACGGCTGGATGGCGTAAGTGCCGATCGGCTCGATGGCGGTGATGTCGACGTTTTGCTTGCCGGGCTGGAGCACTTCCTGCCCCGGCCCGTGGCCGCGCACCTCCGCGGAGGGCGAATAAACGCGCAGGAATTCGCACGGCAGCCTGAACGTCTTGCCGTCGGTAAACGAGATCTCCAGCACGCGCGATTTCTGGTGCAGCTTGATTTCTGTCGGTGCCGGCGTGCCCTTGTCGTGTTCAGTCATCCCGGTTTTCCCTTGCCATCATCGCAGGAGCATCATAAGCGAGTTGCCAGTCGAGAATAACTCTGCCACGTTCAGGGTCTTACAGACTTCGCTGCGGCTGACGCGTTGGTACAATGAAGAAACGGGCTGTCGCGTCGGCGACGGTCGTCCTGTGGAGTTTGTTCATGGCGCGCATGGTCAACTGCATCAAGCTCGGGCGGGAGGCGGACGGGCTCGATTTCCCGCCCTATCCGGGCGAGCTCGGCAAGCGCATCTTCGAGAGCGTGTCGAGAGAAGCATGGAAGCAGTGGCTCGAGCACCAGAAGATGCTGGTGAACGAGGGCCAGATGAACCTCGCCGACAAGAAGGCGCGTGATTACCTCGCGCAGCAGATGGAAAAATATTTCTTCAGCGGCGGCGTGGATGTGGCCGCCGGCTATATCCCGCCGGGACAGAAACAGAAGTAGAGCGCAGACTCGCGGGGGAGAGCATTCCGCCGCGGACTGCGTCGACCGCCTCATAGACACCAGCCTTGGCGGTCCGTTCTCACAGGATTCCCACCGTGCGTCTTCGTCTTGCCCTGTTGCTCGCGACCGCGGCCTGGATCCTGCCGGCGCCGGCCGAATCGCCGGCCGACCGCTGGAACCTGGCCGATCTCTATTCTTCCGTAGCGGCATGGAACGCCGATGCCGCCCGGCTGGATGCGCAAATGGCGGAATTCGGGGGCTGCAAAGGTCGTCTTGGCGAGGCTGCCGCGCGCTTCAAGCAATGCCTCGATTTGCAGGCGGAGATGACGAAGCGTTTCTTGCGCATGGCAGTGTATGCAGGGGAGCGACTGGCGGAGGACACCGGCTCCGCCGCGCAGCTCGAGCTGGATCAGAGAGCCGATGTCCTCGGCAACCGGCTCAGGGAAGCCGCCGCATTCGTCAATCCGGAGATCCTGCGCGTGGGCAGGGAGCGCGTCGCCCTCTTTCTGGGGCAGGACCCGTCGCTTGCGATCTACCGATACCCGCTCGAGCAAATTCTGCGGTCCGCGCCGCATACGCTGAACGACGAGGGTGAGGCGCTGGTTGCCGCGTTCGGCCTGATGAACGATGCCGGCGGATCGACCTATTCCATCCTGACCAATGCCGACATCCCGTGGCCCACGCTCAAGCTGTCGACCGGCGAGGAGGTGAGGCTCGATGCCTCGGCGTACACGAAGTACCGGGAGGCCGCGAACCGCGACGACCGCAAGCGCGTGATGGACGCCTTTTTCGGCACCTTCAAGACCTATGAGCGGACCATCGGCGTCACGTTCTACTCGCAATTGAAACAGGACGCCGTCTACAGCAGGGTGCGAAAGTATCCGGACTCGATCACGCGTGCGCTCGACAGGAACCGGTTGCCCGTCGCCGTCTTCGACACGCTGATCGCGCAGACCAACGCCAACCTGCCCACCCTGCATCGCTACTTCCGGCTGCGCGCGAGACTGCTGGGTGTCGACCAGATGCGCTACTACGACATTTACCCGCCGCTGGTCCATGGCAACTTCGGATTTCCACTCCCGCTCGGCAGGCAGCTGGTGCTCGAGGCGGCTGCGCCATTGGGTCAGGACTATGTCGCCGCGCTGCGGGCCGGCCTCGACAATCGCTGGATGGATTCCTATCCGCGCCCGCGCAAGCAGTCGGGGGCGCACGTGGCCGGAGCCGCCTACGACGTGCATCCTTACGTCCTGATGAACTACAACGACGACTACGAATCGGTGACCACGCTGGCGCACGAGTGGGGCCACGCCATGCACTCGTACCTCGCCAATCGCGCCCAGCCGTTCGTGACCGCCGGCTACGCGACGTTCATTGCCGAGATCGCCTCGACGTTCAACGAAGCGCTGCTGCTCGACCGCATGCTGAAGACCGCGCAGGGCGACAGCGATCGCCTGTTCTACCTCGGAAACGCGCTTGAACAGTTGCGAGGAACCTTCTTCAGGCAGGCGATGTTCGCCGAGTTCGAGCGTAGCGTGCATGCGCAGGTGGATCGCGGCGAGGTGCTGTCCGGCGAGGCGCTGAGCAAGACCTATTGCGACATTCTGAAGCGTTACCACGGCGTGGCCGCGGGCGTGGTGGCGATCGACGACCGGTATTGCGTCGAATGGGCCTACATTCCCCATTTCTACGACGGGTTTTACGTCTACCAGTACGCCACTTCGATCGCTGCAAGCGCGCTGCTTGCTCAGAGAGTCAATAACGGCGAACCGGGAGCGCTCCAGCGCTATCTCGACCTGCTGCGCGCCGGGGGTTCGGACGATCCGTACGATCTTGTCAGGAAAGCCGGCGTGGACCTTGCGACACCGGCGCCGTATCAGGCGCTGGTGGCGCGAATGAATGCGATCATGGACGAGATCGAGGCGATTCTGGCGCAGCGGAAGTGAAGCAAGCGAGGCGCCCGTTGACAGCCCCTGCCAGCGGGCCTCAAGCTCACTTTCCGCTGTTGCTCCCGAGCAGGGTCCCAGTCCGAAGATGATGTACTGCCTACAGAGCGTGATTCCCGCCCCGTGACCAGGCGCCTGGGCAAATTCGAGCTCATAAAAGTGCTTGGCAAGGGCGCCTCCGGCACGGTCTATCTCGCGCTCGACACGTTCACCGGACAGGAAGTCGCGCTCAAGGTGCTCGACCCGGAAGTAGTCGCCGCGCCGCAATTCGACAGGACCCACACCCAGCAGTTCATGAACGAGGCCTCGCTCGCCGGGCGGATCTCGCACCCGCACATCGCGTCGATACTGGAAGCTGCGGTGGACGAGCAGACGGGCGGCTACATCGCGATCGAGTACGTGTCGGGCGGCGATCTTTCCCAGTTCGCCACGCCCGAGCGCCTGCTCGGCGTGGAGGACGCGATCGAGGTCGCGTTCAAGTGCTGCGGGGCGCTCGACTACGCCTTCCGCCAGGGGATCGTGCATCGCGACATCAAGCCGGCGAACATCATGGTCTCGAGCGGCACCAACATCAAGGTGGCCGATTTCGGCGCCGCATGCCTGCACAAGGCACAGGACGCGGAAGGTGCCATCATCGGCTCCCCGTTCTACATGTCGCCCGAGCAGATCACGCGCCAGCCCCTGGGGTATCACAGCGACATGTTTGCGCTGGGGGTGGTGCTCTACGAGCTCTTCACCGGCAGTCGGCCCTTCTCCGGGCAGAGCGTGCTCGAGCTTTTCGATGCGATCCAGAACAGGACCCCGGTTGCGCCGAGCGCGCTGCGGCCCGGGATCAGCATGGACGTGGACCGCATCCTGTTTCAAATGCTCGGAAAGTCGCCCGGCGAGCGCTACCCGACGTGGGCCGACCTGGCGCTCGACCTGGCCGATGTCGGGCGGCTGAGCGTGTACCAGAAGGCGATTCCCGATCGAGAGAAATACGTCGCCCTGCGGAAAAACGCGATTCTCGAGCGCCTGGACGATGCGGAAATCTGGGAGATGGTTCTCGCGGGCCGCTGGATCCGCGTGCCTGCGCAGACGGTGATCGTGCGCGAGGATGAGCCGGGGGCCAGCCTTTTCTTTCTGGGCAGCGGCAACGTCAAGGTGACCAAGCAGGGTCGGTTGCTGAACGTCTTGCAGACGGGGGAGTACTTCGGCGAGATGGCCTATATCAAGGCAGGAGCGATCCCCCGCCAGGCGACGGCCGAGTCGATCACGGATGTGCTGCTTGCGGAGTTCGAGGCTGCCGCTCTTCAGAAGGTCAGCACGAACTGCCAGTTGCAGCTGACATCCGCCCTGCTGCATTCCCTGGTCGAGCGTCTCGCGCTCACCAACGAGCGCTTTACCCGGGCGGTGACCTGACATGCTGATCGTTCAGGCCTGACCTCTTTCCTGATCTACGCAATTCGCGGGAGAAGGCCGCATTCTTGATCGGCGCCAGATCCAAAGCAGCGGCAGGACGAGGAATGACCCCGGCAGCATCAGCGCGATGCAAACGGCATAAGTACGTACCTTCGGGGTCCACCAGGCACCCAGCGGACGTGTGCCGGGCGTGAATGAAATGGCTCGTGGGCCGTACATATCCAGCTCCTGTGGTGGATCGCATCCCGGGTCGGGCAGGCCCATGATCCACTTCAGACACACACAGACCGCGCAAGGATAGGTTACGGATGACTTACGGAGACCCTATTCCCGGGGTCCGAACGAACCCCGTCAAGACTATGCCGCCCGCGCGGCCCTCTTGCGCTCGTGCTCCAGCAGCAGGCGCTTGCGGATGCGGATCGCCTTGGGCGTGATCTCGACCAGCTCGTCGGCGGCGATGAATTCGATCGCGGATTCGAGCGTGTGCTGGATCGGCGGCGTCAGCAAGATCGCCTCGTCCTTGCCTGCAGCGCGGATGTTGGTGAGCTGCTTGGTCTTGACCGGATTCACCACGAGGTCGTTGTCGCGGCTGTGGAGGCCGATGACCATGCCTTCGTAGAGCGGCTCGCCGGGGTTGACGAACATGCGCCCGCGCTCCTGCAGTTTCCACAGGGCGTAAGCGACCGCTACGCCGTCTTCCGCAGACACCAGCACGCCGTTGCGGCGCTCGGCGATGTCCGGCTTCACCGGCCGGTATTCGTCGAACACATGGCTCATGACGCCGGTGCCGCGCGTCATCGTCAGAAAATCGGATTGGAAGCCGATCAGCCCGCGCGCGGGAATGCGGTAGTCAAGCCGCACGCGGCCCGTGTTTTTCCCGGTGGCGTCGGGCTGCATGTCGAGCAGATCGCCGCGGCGCGCGCCCAACGCTTCCATCACGACGCCCTGATGCGCTTCTTCCACATCCACCGCAAGCATTTCGTAAGGCTCGCAGCGCACGCCGTCGATCTCCCGGATCACGACCTGCGGGCGCGACACGGCAAGCTCGTACCCTTCGCGGCGCATGTTTTCGAGCAGGATCGTGAGATGCAGCTCGCCGCGGCCCGAGACCAGGAACACATCGGCATCGGCGGTGTCCTCGACGCGCAGTGCGACGTTGCTCAGGGCCTCGCGCATGAGCCGCTCGCGCAACTGGCGGCTGGTGACGAACTTTCCGTCGCGGCCGGCAAACGGAGAAGTGTTCACCTGGAACGTCATGTTAAGCGTGGGTTCGTCGACCTTCAGGAGCGGAAGCGCTTCCGGATGCTCCGGATCGGCGAGCGTGACGCCGATGCCGACTTCTTCGATGCCGTTGACCAGCACGATATCGCCGGCCTGCGCCTCTTCCGCAAGCACGCGCGCCAGGCCTTTGAATACCAGGACCTGGTTCACTTTGGCGCTGACCGGTGCGCCGCCTTCGTTGTTCGGGCCGCGGAGAACGGCGACCATCTGCCCGGGGCGGATGCGGCCGCGGTTGACACGCCCGATGCCGATCCGCCCGACGTAGCTCGAATAATCGAGCGCGCAGATCTGCAATTGCAGCGGCCCATCGGGATCGTCAATGCGCACCGGCACGTTGCCGAGGATGGCCTCGAAGAGTGGGCGCATGCCTGGCTGATTACCCTCGCCCCTCTGGGGAGAGGGCAGGGTGAGGGCTTTGCAGTCGTTCACATCCGTCGTTGCCCATCCCTGCAGCGCCGAGGCGTAAATCACGGGAAAATCGAGTTGCGCTTCCGTGGCGCCGAGCTTGTCGAAAAGATTGAAGGTCTGGTTCACGACCCAGTCCGGGCGTGCGCCCGGGCGATCGACCTTGTTGACCACGACAATGGGCTTCAGTCCCTGCGCCAGCGCCTTGCGAGTCACGAAGCGCGTCTGCGGCATCGGACCCTCGACTGCATCGACCAGCAGCAGCACGCCGTCGACCATCGTCAGCACGCGCTCCACCTCGCCGCCGAAATCGGCGTGGCCCGGGGTGTCGACGATGTTGATGTGCGTGCCCTCGTAGGTCACGGCGCAGTTCTTGGCGAGTATGGTGATGCCGCGCTCGCGCTCGAGATCGTTCGAGTCCATCACGCGCTCGACCAGGTGCTGGTGCGCGGCGAACGTGCCGGACTGGCGCAGCAGCTTGTCGACCAGGGTCGTCTTGCCGTGGTCGACGTGGGCGATGATGGCGATGTTTCGTATGGCTCGCATGAACGGCGTCGGAATGCAGAAAAGCGCGCAAGTATTGTACAGAGTGGTCGCGATGACCGGTTTTTCTTGCGCCGGGCGGCTCGTTCCGGCGCACCTGGCCCCTTCCAGGCGGGTCGCTCGCATAGAATCGGCGCATGCAGGGCTTTGCCTCGGCGAATGAATATCTGCGGTTCACGGTCACGCTGACCGCAGTCGTCGACCCGTTCCTTGCGGTGCCGTTCTTCCTCGCCTTTGCGCGCACCCGCGGAGACGCCGAGCGCCAGGCGCTCGCCCGCGTCGTGGCGCTAAGCGTTTTCGCGGTCCTCGCGGTCGCGACGTTGATCGGCGAAGCATTGCTTGAGCTGATCGGGGCGAGCCTTCCCGCGTTCCGCGTCGGCGGCGGCCTGGTGCTGCTGCTGATGGCGCTCGCGATGCTCAACGCCCAGGCAGGGGGCGTGCGCCAGTCCCAGGCGGAGGCGCGCGAGCTACAGAGCGGCGAGGTGTCCGGGGTGGTGCCGCTCGCGATCCCGTTGCTCGCGGGCCCCGGCGCCATCAGCACCTCGATCATCGCCGCGGAAAAGGGCGGATTTGCGCATCAGCTGGCGATTGTGGCGTGCATTGCCGTCGTGTGCCTGGTGGCCTGGGCGACGCTGCGCCGCGCCCACGCAATCGAGGCGCGGCTCGGCACGACAGGCCTCAACATAGCAACCCGGATTCTGGGCCTGCTGCTCGCCGCGATGGCGGTGCAGACGATGGCGGAAGGCCTGAAGACGCTCTTTCCCGGTCTGGCGGGTTGAGCGGGTGCGGCCATGACCGAGCCGTCAGGACGCGACCAGTTGCGTGCCAGGGTTTACGACTTGCTCACGAGCGAGGACGCGGGCTTCGGCCAGCAGGCCGTGCGCACGGTCCTCGTCCTTGCGGTGCTGGTGAGCGTCACGGCGGCCATGATGAAGAGCGTGCCGGAGGTCGGGAGGCTGCACGCTGCGGCGCTCGAGGCCATCCTCCTTGCCATGACCGCAGGATTTGCACTCGAATTTCTGCTGCGGGTCTGGGTCGCGCCGGGGGAATCGGGCTCGGCCGGATCCGCGACTGCCCGGCTGCGTTACCTCTTCTCCCTGCCGGGGCTGGTGGATCTGGTGTCCGCGATCCCCTTCGTGCTCGCGCCGCGCTTCGGGTTGAATATCGACTGGCTCGATATCGTGCCCATTTTCAAGCTGCTGCGTTACTCGACGGCATTTCGGTTCCTCGTCGAGGCGATTTACAGCGAGCGGCACGTGCTCGTCAGCGCCGCGATCCTGACGCTGGCACTGCTGGTGTTTCAATCGAGCATTCTCTATTACCTCGAGCGCGACGTGCAGCCGGACAAATACGGCAGCATTCCGGAGGCCATGTGGTGGGGCATCATCACTCTCACCACGGTCGGTTACGGCGACGTGACGCCGGTCACCGCATGGGGGCGCATCGCCGGAGGGCTGACCGCGGTGCTGGGCGTGTGCATGTTCGCGATCCCCGTCGGCATCATCGCTTCTGCCTTCGTCGAGGCGGTGCGGCGGCGCGAGTTCCTGGTCACGTGGAACCTGGTGGCGAACGTGCCGCTGTTCAGCGGCCTGGACGCCGCGCGCATCGCCGCCATCGCGGGCCTGCTGCGCGCGCGCCGGGTGGAGCGCGGCGAGCGGCTGGTCAAAAAGGGGGACGAGGCCGACTCGATGTATTTCATCGTTTCCGGAGAAGTCGAAGTCGACCTCGAAACCGGCGTCAAACCCCATCGCCTGGGGGCGGGCGAGTTTTTCGGCGAGGTTGCCCTGATCGCGAGCCGCACGCGCACTGCATCCATCACGGCAGCGACCGCCTGCAGGCTGCTGGTCCTCCACAAGCGCGACTTCCATGGATTCATGGATGCGCATCCGGAGCTCGCGGACCTGGTGCGATCGACCGCGCTCAGGCGCCTCGGGGAGACCGGATTACCGCCTCCCGCGAGCCGGGCGGATGGGGCGTAGCCTGCATCCTTGCGTCAGTTCCGCACCGATGTTCGCGTCCGATGCGCTATCCCTGCCACACTCCGTAGCCCTTCTCCCGCAGGGCGATCGCCAGCTCTACCTCCATCTCCCTTGCGCCTTCGTAGGGCATCGGGTTGTAGACCTCATACAACCCGGGCAGCAGCCGTACTCCATATTTCCTGGCGAACTTGTTCGACTTGATCCCGGCCTTGTGTTTGTCAAAACGCCGCTCCGGGGACAGGCCGGTCATGCCAACATAGACGCACGGCTTCAGCGGGTCGTAGTCGGAATTGGCTTTGCGGAATCGGGGCTCGTAGAGAACGTCTTTTGAGAGCTCGATGACGTAAACGGAATAGCGGTGCCTGATCGTGCTCACTTCGGCGTGTAGAAGCGAATGCCCGGCTTGAGTTCTTCGAACAGGAGGTAGGGCGTTTCCGCCATGCCGGCCGCGCGGTAGGTGGCCTGGGCGCGGTGATTGTCGCGCTCGACGTAGAGCCGGAAGCCGCAGACAGCCGGGTCCTGGGAGGCAAGTTCCTGCAGGTATCGGTAAAGACGCCTGTAGACGCCCCGGCGGCGGAATTCGGGGCGCACATAGACGCTCTGAATCCACCAGAAATTGCCGTTTCGCCAGTCGCTCCATTCGGTGGTGATCATCAGCGAGCCAGCGACTTCGGCGCCCGCCTCGGCGATCACGTAGAACCCGGAACCTGGATGGTTCAGCAGGTGGCGCACCCCCGCAGTCAGCACCTCGGAAAAAAGCTCCTTGCGCTCGGTTTCGAGCGCAAGGGCCGAGTTGAACCGGATCAATGTCTGCGCATCCTCCCGGGTCGCTAGGCGAATCCGTATCGGGTCCGTCATCGGAGTGGGCAGTCTTTCGCGTCAGGATTTCAATGCGCGGTAGAGGAACGGCAGGCTGAAGTTCATCCTGTAATCGACGTCCGAGTGATCATCGTCGAACTCCTCGTAGCGATGGCGAATGCCGGCTTCGGCAAGCCGCTTCGACAGGATGCGGCTGCCATAGTGGATATGGAACTGGTCGCGCCAGCCGCAATCGATGTAGATGCCTCGCAAAGCCTTGAGATTGGACCGGTATCGATGGACCAGATGAACCGGATCGTTCTGGCGCCATCTGTTCCATCTTTGCGCCATGACCTCACCGGTCTCCAGATTGAACGGGACGCGAAAGCCAAGCGGCGCCCGGGGGTCCGGATCGTAGCTCGCGGCCATGCAGAGGTTCATGATGCAGTGGCCTTCCTCCGTCGAGAGCTTCTCCTTCTTCCACACATGGGTGAGAAAGCGCTTGATCCTGCCGTCGTCGAATCCTGCGTTCGCGCCCCTGTAGCGCGATTCCCTGCGCACGTCGACGATTCCCGGTTTGCGCTTGGACAGGCGGTGCTTTGCGAGCGTGTTCAGCGTGTTCGGCCAGTCATGCCAATAGACAAAGTCGAAATACGCGTCGCCCGAATGATTGGCGATCGCGCCCCAGACCTTCGCGTACTTCATGCCGTGAATCATGGCGCCGTAGCCGCCCGAGGACTTGCCGAAGCAGCCGCGATGCTCGCGGCCAGGGAGCGTGCGGAACTCGCGCTCGACGAAGGGGACGAGTTCCTGCGTCAGGTAGTCAGCGTAGTTCCCGATTGCCGATGAGTTGACGTACTGGTTGCCGCCGAGCGCAGTGAAACAGTCCGGAAAGACGATCATCGCCGGACCCATCTCGTGCTCGTGGATGAGCCGCGCGGCGCGCTCGGGCACGTTGTCGCCGAAGGGCTTCCAGTTCGCATGTGCGAGCCCGGACCCGGTGAAACCGACAAGATCGAACAGCACCGGGAAGCGCCGGCCCGGACCACCGCGTTTACGGGAGCTCCCGTCGTCATACTGCGGCGGCAGCCATACGCCGAGCTTGCGCACGTGGGGGTCGCCCAGCGGGTTGCTCCTGAGGATGTTTGAGGTGTGTTCCAGCACGACGAGCGTGCCGGCCGCGCCTTTGGGACGTTTGAGTGTCATGGTTCTCTTCGATCGAATTCGCCATACAACGGCGTGTTCCTGGCTTCTTCCCGGATGAATCGCGTCATTGGGCAAAATGGGGTCAGAGTAAGATTTCCTCGGAAATCTTACTCTGACCCCATTTTCCGTGACCGCTCCCGGCATCCAGTTCGATCCCAACTCCGCGCGCTTCGGCGCTTCACGCTCGCAAAAGCGCATCGAGGATGACCGGCTGCTGACCGGCAAGGGCCTATACAGCGACGACCGCGTATTTCCGCGCCAGGCGTGGCTTGTGCTGGTGCGTTCGCCGCACGCGCACGCGCGGATCGTCTCCGTGGATCTCCCGCCGGCGCGCGCCGCGCCGGGCGTTCTCGCGGCCTGGTCCATGGACGACCTGAGAAAGGATGGCGTCGGACACATCCCCTTTCCGCCGCTGTTTCAGCGCGCGGACGGTTCTCCGATGGCCGCGCCGCCCCGCACGCCGCTCGCGGAAGGGAAGGTCTACTACGTCGGCCAGCCGGTCGCAGCGATTGTCGCCGAGACGCGCGAGCAGGCGCAGGACGCTGCAGAACTCGCGATGGTCGAATATGAGGATTTGCCGTGCGTGACGGACGTGCGGCAAGCGGTCGAAACGGACGCGCCGCAGCTCTGGGCCGCGGCGGCGGGCAACGTGTCCGCGGAAGCACGGATCGGAAACGCGAAGGCGGTGGAGGAGGCGTTCGCGCGTGCAGCGCACGTCGCAAGCCTTGCGCTCTGCAATCAGCGGTTGAACGCGATGGCGATCGAGCCGCGTTGCTCGATCGGCGTTTACGAGAACGGCCGCTGGAGGCTCTACACACAGAACCAGACTCCGACCGGCGCGCGCCAGCTCCTTGGCGAGGCGTTCGCGCGGAAACCCGAGGCCTTCCGCGTCATCGTGGGCGATCTGGGCGGTGGGTTCGGCATGAAGACGGGGCTTGCCAACGAGGATGCGCTCGTCTGCTACGCGGCGCGCAAGCTCGGCCGGCCGGTGAAGTGGCGCGCCGAGCGCAGCGAGGACTTTCTCGCCGCGCACATGGGCCGCGACCAGCACTACGACGCGCAGCTCGCGCTGGATCGCGATGGGCGGATCCTTGCGCTGCGGGTGAAAATGCTGGCGAATTTCGGCGCCGTGCCGATCGGTTCGACGGCCATCATTCCGCTGTTTCTCGAGCCCAAGGTGCAGACCACCGTGTATCACGTGCCTGCAGTCGATTACCACGTGCGCGGCGTCCTCACCAACACGATGGCAACCGGCGCCTACCGCGGCGCGGGACGCCCCGAGGCCAATTACCTGATGGAGCGCCTCATCGAGCAGGCGGGGCGCGAAATGAAGCTCGACTGCGCAGAGATCCGGCGCCGCAACTTCATCCGGCCGGAACAGTTTCCATATCGCACACATATGGATGACTGGTACGACGCGGGGGAGTTCGCGCGCATGCTCGAGCGGGCGCTGCAGGAATCCGACTGGGCCGGTTTTCCGGCGCGGCGCGAGGAGGCGAAGCGCAGAGGACGCCTGCGCGGGCGCGGACTTTCCGTTTACCTGGAATGGACCGGTGCGTTTCCCACCGAGACGGTCGATATTCAGGTCGCGGCGGACGGCACCGTGACCGTGTTCACCGGCACTCAGGCGATGGGCCAGGGGCTGGAGACGACCTACACGCAGCTTGTCACCGAAGTGTTGCAGATCCAGGCGCGAGAGGTGCGCGTGGTGCAGGGTGACACCGATGCGGCGACCGGCGTCGGCAGCGTCGGGTCGCGCTCCGCCTTCGTCGGCGGCTCGGCCGCGGTCGCGGCCGGGCGGCGCGTGATCCTGCGCGGCAAGGAGCTTGCGGCAGATGCGCTCGAGGCAGCGCCGGGCGATATCGAGTACCGTGACGGGCGCTTTGCGATCGCCGGTACCGACCGCTCGATGACGCTTGCCGAGGCCGCGGCACGCGAGCCGCGTCAATTCATTCGTGTCTCCGCGACCGAGACGCCGTCGGCGCCTTCGTGGCCGAACGGCGCGCAGGTGTGCGAGGTCGAGATCGATCCCGATACCGGCGAAGTCGAGCTCGCGGCGATCACGAGCGTGGACGACATCGGACGCATCATCAACCACATGATCGCAGAAGGGCAGATCCACGGCGGCATCGCGCAAGGCGTCGGGCAGGCGCTCTGGGAGCAGGCGGTGTACGACCCGCAAAGCGGTCAGCTTCTCACGGGTTCGCTCATGGATTATTGCGTGCCGCGCGCCGACCAGTTTCCGCCGATGAAGAACGCCTTCGACGAGAGCGTGCCGTGCAAGACCAACCTGCTGGGCGTCAAGGGGTGCGGCGAAATCGGCACGATCGGAGCGGTGCCCGCGGCGGTACACGCAGTGCTCGATGCGCTTGCCGAGCGCGGGATCGCGCACCTCGAAATGCCGCTGACGGCGGAAAAGATCTGGCGCGCGCTGCACGATTCCGGCGGGTGAGTGCGGTGCTATAGTTTTCCACGATGATGGTGCCTGGCGGAGCGATGCGCTTCAACGAGGACGGAAACCGCGCGATCGGCATAGCGCTACTCCTCTCGATTGCGCTGCATGGGCTGCTGCTCTTTGCGTTGGCGGGCCTGCGTGAAGCGCAGCAGAGCCGGAGCCTTGCCCGCGAGCCGATCGCCGCGCGTCTGTTGCGGCCGCGAATCGAGCCGGTGACGCCTTCCGTTCCGCAATTGGCGCCTCAGGAACCGCGAAAACCTGTTCGTCCACCGGAACCAAAACCGGCACCGAAGGCAGGTCATGCTGCTGAACCGGCACCAACCCAGCCGCCCCAAACGGCGAGCGCGGAGTCCGCAGCGCCGGTAATCGCGATGGCTCCTGCGGTTTCGGCCCCACCGGCGTCGCCCGCGGCCGCCGTCGCGCCCGCACCGGTCGCACGAGCGGAGACCGGGCCTGCGGCTTCCGCTTCTAATGCATTGGACGCAGGCACGCTGGCGCAATACCGCCTCGCAATCATCAGCGCGGCGAAACTCTACAAACGCTACCCGCGTGCGGCCCTGGACAACAACTGGCAGGGAAAGGTCGAGATCCGCATGGCAATCGGCGCGAACGGTGCGATAGCGGGGCTGAGCGTGCGCACTAGCGCGGGGCATGCGGTGCTCGATCAGCAGGCTCTCGAAATGATCGAACGGGCGAAGGCGATGTCGCCGATCCCCCCGGCGCTGCGCGGCCGGGAGTTTGTGGTGGATATTCCGGTGATCTTCAGCTTGAGGGAGCCGGATGCGTAGACGCGTGCACGCCGACACGCGCAGGCGCGTGTACACTGGAACGATGGATCGGGACGCGATACGGGCCTTCGTCGCGCGAGACCGCGACCGCGTCGCCGCGCTCAAGCGAGACCATCACGCCAAGCGGTACCGGATGTCTCGCGGGAAATCGGGACTCGAAGCCGCGCGGGCGCTGCGGGAGCACGCGCGCAAGATCCGCCCCGACTGGCCGACCGCGCGAGACCGCGACGAGGATTTCGCGCACCACGTGGCGCTGAAGCGACGAATCGATCGCGCAGCGCATGCGTTCGCCGCTCGCTGAGGCGCTCGGGGCGCTCGCCCGGGTGCTCGCGTCGCGGTGAACGCTCTTCACGTCGCGCCCGAGCGCGCGCGCAAGCCCCCGCAGGCTCATCGGCCCGAGCGCCTGTAACTGCTCGATGACCGTCCAGCGCACCGGCGTCAATACCCGAAACAGCGCCGCAGGCGACTGAAAGCTGCGGAATTCTCCCTGGTACCGGCCCGTTTTCATCGCTCGGACGAAGCCCGCTTTCATGCGTGCCGCCGCGGCCCGCTCGTTGCGCTCGATCAGGATCGTCATCGTTCTCATGGTGTCCTTGCTTCCTCAATGTCTGACCCCGCGAGTGGCGCGAAAGCGATGACGTGATCGACATCCAGCCGGATGCCGATGTTCTCGCCGAGCGCATGGTTGTGATGACTCGGCACCAGTGCGAGCACCTTGCGGCCGCTTTCGAGCTTGAGCGTGTAGAGAATCTCGGCGCCGCGAAACGCCTTGTGCACCACTTCGGCCTGCATCGGTGAAGCGTCGTCATGCACCACGTCATCCGGCCGCAGCAGGATCTCGGCGGAGCAGCCGCGTCCGCAGACATCGCAGCCGATCCTGCAGTCGTGCGGAATGTCGCCCTCGAGCACGCCGAGCTCGATTTCGACCTGGCGTGGATTGAGAACCTTTGCCGGCAGGAACACGCCCTGGCCGACGAAGTCGGCGACAAACCGGTTTACCGGCTTGTGGTACAGGTTGTACGCGGAGTCCCATTGCTGAATCCGCCCCTGGTGCAGGATCCCGACTTCGTCTGCGATCGCGAACGCCTCGTGCTGGTTGTGCGTCACCAGCACGGCGGTGGCACCCGACGCCTTGATGATGTCGCGCAGCTCGAGCGACAGGCGCTCGCGCAGGTCCACGTCGAGGTTCGAGAACGGCTCGTCGAGCAGGATCAACTCCGGCCGCGGCGCGAGCGCTCGTGCGAGCGCGGTGCGCTGCTGCTGGCCGCCGGAGAGTTCGTGCGGATACCGGTCGAGCGAGCCGGCGATGCCGACGAGTTCGGCGAGCTCGGCAACGCGCGACTCCGCCTCCCGCTTTGGCATGCCGCGCAGACCGAAGCGCAGGTTGTCGCCAATGTCGAGGTGCGGAAACAGTGCGTAGTCCTGGAACACCATGCCGGTGCGTCGCTGCTCGGGGGCGAGCTGAAAGTCCGGGCGTGTCACCACGGCGCCGTCAATCAGGATCTCTCCGGCAGTCACCGGTTCGAACCCGGCGATGCCGCGCAGGAGCGTGGTTTTGCCGCAGCCGCTCGGGCCAAGAATGCAGCCGATGCTGCCGCGCTCCAGCTCGAACGAAACGTCGCGCACGACAACGTGCTCGCCGTAGGCCTGCTCGACTCTGCGCAGCTCCAGTACGGGCCGCTCAGCCATGGGTCCGTGATCTCATGCCAGTTTGCTCAATCTGCCCCAAGATGATAACAGTTCTTATTTGCCTTGAAGTTGGCCAGCGTGCCTGCTAGGATTTGTTGAATTTTCAAAGAGTTTTGTGATTTCCGAGACTTCGGTCGCTGTCCGGCGCGTGCCGTCACCCGGCTTTCCGTGGCTCCGTGCCAGCTCGGCGCTGGTTGCCACGCTGGTCTTCCTGCCTGTCGTCGTCGTGATCCTCAATCTGTTGGTCCCCCGTGCCGAAACATGGCGGCATCTGGCGAGCACCGTGCTTCCGGACTACGTCGCGAACACGCTGATCCTCGCGCTCCTCGTGGGTGTGGGCGTGATCGTGGTCGGAGTCGGCTGCGCCTGGCTCACGACCATGTGCAGCTTTCCGATGGCGAGGTATTTCGAGTGGGCGCTGCTGCTGCCGCTCGCGACCCCGGCCTACGTGATGGCATACGTGT
The DNA here is from genome assembly GCA_964651335.1 of uncultured Enterobacteriaceae bacterium. Classification (GTDB taxonomy): domain Bacteria; phylum Pseudomonadota; class Gammaproteobacteria; order Burkholderiales; family SG8-39; genus 2-02-FULL-66-14. The sequence goes on from CAZYVT010000014.1 coordinate 36,537, forward strand.
ACACCGATTTCCTGCAGTTCGCCGGGCCGCTGCAAGGTGCATTGCGCGCGGCGGCCGGCTGGCGGGCGGGGGAGTACTGGTTTCCTGACGTGCGCTCGCTCGGCGGCGCCGCATTCGTGCTGACCTTCGTGCTCTATCCATACGTGTACCTGCTCGCGCGGGCCGCGTTCCTCGAACAGTCTTCCTCGGCGCTGGAAACCGCGCGCATGCTGGGCCACGGACCGTGGCGGAGCTTCTTTCGCATCGCACTGCCGCTCGCGCGTCCCGGCATTACCGCCGGCACCGCGCTCTGCCTCATGGAAACGCTGGCCGACTACGGCGCCGTTGCGTACTTCGGAGTGGACACTTTTTCCACGGGGATCTTTCGCGCATGGTTTTCCCTGGCCGATCCGGTCGCCGCGGCGCAACTCGGAGCGCTCCTTCTCGCGGGCGTCGCCGCGGTGCTCGCGCTCGAACGCCTGGCGCGCGGGAGGGCGGCGTTTCATTCCGCAGGACGCAGGCGCGCAACGCCTTATTCGCTGGGCGGTGCGCGTTCGATCGGCGCGTGGTTCGCCTGTGCAGTACCGCTCGCCACCGGCTTCGCGGCGCCGGCCGTGCTGCTCGTCCGCCTTGCCTTGCAGGAAGAGAGCGCCGCGGTCGGTGCGCGGTTCGCCCGCCTGGCGTGGAACAGCTTTGCGCTTGCAGGATTTGCCGCGCTGCTCGCAGTGGCGTGCGCGATGGTCATCGCCTACGCTTTGCGACTCCACCCCGGGGTCATCGAGCGAGCCGCGGACCGCATCGCGGGCCTCGGTTATGCAATGCCGGGCGTGGTGATCGCGGTGGGCGTAATGGTGCCGCTGACGCGTGTCGACGAATGGCTCGCGGGATTGCTGCAGATAGCGACGGGTACGCCGGCAAAACTGGTGCTGTCCGGTACCGTGCTGGCCCTGCTCTATGCCTATGTAGTGCGCTTCCTTGCGGTCGCGCTGCAGACCGTGGAGGCGGGTCTGGCGAAGATCCGGCGCAGCATGGACGAGGCCGCGCGCAGCCTGGGCGCGGGGCCTGCGGCGACGCTCGCCCGCGTACATGCGCCGCTCCTCGGGCGAAGCCTGAGCGCAGCGGTGCTGCTCGTGTTCGTGGACGTGATGAAGGAACTTCCCGCCACGCTCGCGCTGCGGCCGTTCGACTTCGACACCCTTGCAGTCCAGACCTTCAATCTGGCGACGGACGAGCGCTTGGCCGAGGCCTCGATTCCGGCGCTTGCGATCGTTGCCGTCGGCCTGATTCCGGTCTACCTGCTCGCGCGCTCGATGGCGCGCCGGTAGGGATTCCGGGCCGGTCGGGCGCGCCGAGCGCCGCGCCCGGTTCGCCTCGCGGGTCGTCGGTCTTACCTCCACCCGGCACGGTCGTAGGCCTTCTGCGCCGCCGGCTGGTGGGTGCCCAGCGCGCTCACGTTGAGCGTGTCGGGCTTGAAGGTGCCGAGCGCCGAGAGCGCCGGATTGTCGGTCTTCACCGCCGCGACGGCCGGGTATTCGTTGTTGCCGTCTGCGAAATAGCGCTGCGCCTCGTCGCTTGCGAGGTATTCGAGGAACCTGATCGCCTCTTCGCTGTGCGGTGCGTTCTTGAGCACTCCCGCGCCGGAGATGTTCACGTGCGTCCCCCGCCCGTCCTGGTTCGGCCAGGCGACGCCCGTCTTCGCCACCGCATCGCGTTCGTCCGGTTTCTGCGATCTCGCGAGGCGCGTGTAGTAGTAGGTGTTTACGATCGTCAGCGCGCACTCCCCGGAGGCGACCGCCTTGATCTGGTCGATATCTCCGCCCTTCGGCGCACGCGCGAAGTTCGCCACTACCGCGCGCGCCCACTCCTCGGCCTTCTGTTCGCCGTGGTGCGCGATGAGCGCGCTCATCAGCGACAGGTTGTAGACGCTCGAGCTTGAGCGCATGCACACCTTCCCTTTCCACTTCGGGTCGGCCAGATCCTCGTACGCGCGCACGAGACCCGGCTTGACGGCCTCCTTGGCGTAGACGATCACGCGCGCACGGGTGGAAAAGCCGAACCACAGTCCGCCCGGGTGGCGAAGGTGCGCCGGAATGCGCGCCTCGAGCGAGGGGGACTTGACCGGCTGGAAAAGCCCCATTTGCTCGGCGCGCCAGAGCCGGCCGGCATCTACGGTAACGAGCACGTCTGCGGGGCTTGCTGCACCCTCGTTGCGCAGCCGCTCGATCAGCGCGTCTTCCGGAGCCTCGATGCGGTTGATCCGGACTCCGGTCTGGCGAGTGAAATTCGCGTAAAGCGCCTCGTCAGTCTGATAGTGCCTAGAAGAATAGAGATTCAGAGATTTTTCCTGCCCGGAGGCGGATGTCAAAACGCCCCAAAGTACGAGGAGTACTGAGATTTGTCTTAAAGAAACAATCACTTGAGTTCTATGCGGGACGTGTTCTCAAAGAGGATAGTGGCTCTCGACAACCATGTCAATAGAAATAGGAATCGTTCTCATATAGCTTGATCTGGATCAACTGGCTTGCGGCAGCAGAATTTCATCTGATGGCACGGCGCCGCACCACGACGACGGCGCTCAAAAGGAGGGCGGGAAGGCTGCGTTTGGCGGGGATTGCGCTACAGGGAAGGTTCAATCCGTCGCGCGCCATTGAAGCGCTTCGCCCAGTAGGCGCCGCGCAGGCTCTCGACGCGCACGCTTGAACCGGGTTTGGGAGCATGCACGAATCTGCCTTCACCAAGGTAAATGCCGACGTGCGAATAGGGTCGGCCCAGGGTGTCGTAGAACACCAGGTCTCCCGGCTGCAGTTCGTCGCCACGCACCGGCATCCCTGCTTCGCTCTGCGCCTGTGCGTTACGCGGCAGGCGAATGCCGTATGCTTGTTCGAAAACGTGGGCGACCAGACCGCTGCAGTCAAATCCAGTGATCGGCGAGCGTCCGCCGTCGCGGTAATCAACGCCGAGCGCGAGCAGCGCGAGCAAAAGAGCCTCCGAGCGATCTGGCGGGGACCGTGACTCGCGCGTTGACTCCATGGGGTATTCGAGCGGTCCCGATGGTGCGGGCGTGCGCCCTGCGCAGCCAGCTAGGGCAGCACAAAAGAGCATCACATACAGAAGCTTGTGGCGCACAATTAAACTAATCTAGTGGAACGGCCTCGCAAAGTAAAGAATTGCTGCCTCCGGAGACGCACGTGAGCAGACCACTGCGCGTAAAGCTCAGGGAGCTGCAACACTGAAGTCGCGCACCTTGCACGCGGTGACGCGTGCGTTCGCCGCGGGCGGACCTGTGGCCGCCGCGATTCCGGGCTACCGCGAGCGCGCGCAGCAGCTCGAGATGGCACGCGCGATCCTCGATGCCATCGAGCGCAACGGTACTTTCTGCGCCGAAGCGGGAACCGGAACCGGCAAGACGGTGGCGTATCTGGTGCCAGCGCTCGTAGCCGGCGGCAAAGTGATCGTCTCGACCGGCACCAAGACGTTGCAGAACCAGCTCTACGATCGCGATCTCCCGGCGCTGCGCGACGCGCTCGCCTCGGGTGCCACGACGGCGCTGCTGAAGGGGCGCGCGAACTACGTTTGCCTGTACCGGGTGAACCGTGCCCTTGCCGAAGCACGTCTCGGTTCGGCCCAGGAAGCGGCCCACCTGCGCACCATCGCCCGGTTCGCTGCGCTGAGCTCGAGCGGCGACCGCGCCGATCTTGCCACCGTCCCCGAGGACGCGCCGGCATGGCTACACGCCACTTCGACGCGCGACAACTGCCTCGGGCAGAACTGTCCGGATTACAGGGACTGCTTCGTGATGCGCGCCCGAAAGAACGCGCTCGCGGCCGACGTCGTGGTGATCAACCATCACTTGTTTTTCGCCGACGTCGTGCTGCGTGACGGCGGCGTGGCCGAGCTTTTGCCGGCATGCAATACGCTCGTCTTCGACGAGGCGCATCAGCTGCCCGAGACCGCGAGACGGTTTTTCGGGGAAAGCATATCGACCGCGCAACTGGTCGAGCTCGCACGCGACACCCGGCTCGAGCTGCGGGCCGCGGGCGGCGCGTCTCCGGAGCTTGAACGCCTGGCGCTCCGGCTCGAGCGCAGCGCGCGCGATCTGCGACTCGCGCTCGGAAGCGAGCCTGCACGGCTTGCCTGGGGGCAGGCGCTGCTGCGCGCGGAGTTTGCCGCCTCGCTCGAAGGGCTGGGCAAATCGCTCGATGCGCTGGCCGAGCCTTTGCGCGGCCAGGCGGAGCGTTCCGAAGGTCTTGCTTCCTGCGCACGCCGCGCAGAAGAAATCCGCGCAACGCTCGCGCGGCTGCAGCAAGCCGGCCCGGCAACCGAGGTGCGCTGGGTCGAAGTATTCAGTCATGCCGCGCAATTGCGCGTCACGCCGCTCTCGTCGGCGGACCTGTTCCGCCGCCAGAGATCCGATCATCCGCGCGCCTGGATATTCACCTCGGCAACGCTTGCGGTGGGGGAGGATTTTTCGCACTTCCAGCGCGAACTCGGCATGGACGAATGCGCCTCGCGCACCTGGCCGAGCCCGTTCGACTACGAGCGCCAGGCGCTTTTATACGTGCCTCGGGGACTGCCGGCGGACCCGAATGATCCGGCCTTCACAGAGGCCGTCGTCGAGGCCGCGCTGCCGGTGCTCCGCGCGAGCGGCGGTCGCGCGTTCCTGCTCTTTACCACGCTGCGCGCGCTGCGCCGCGCCCACGAGTTGCTTGCCGAGAGACTGCAGGCCGCAGGACTCGAGCTGCCGCTGCTCGCGCAGGGCACCGGTTCTCGAATCGAGCTGCTGGAGCGCTTCCGGCGGCTGGGCAATGCGGTGCTTCTCGGTGCGGCGTCTTTCTGGGAAGGGGTGGATGTGCGTGGCGACGCGCTTTCGGTCGTCCTGATCGACAAACTGCCGTTCGCGCCACCAGACGATCCGGTGCTCGCGGCCAGGATCGAAGCGCTTCGCGCCAGCGGCGGCAATCCGTTTCTCGAGTACCAGTTGCCGCAGGCGATCCTCACGCTGAAACAGGGCGCCGGCAGGCTCATCCGCGACGAGTCCGACCGCGGCGTGCTCGTGCTGTGCGATCCGCGCGTCTACGCCAAGGCGTACGGCAAGACCATCCTGGCAAGCCTTCCGCCGATGCGACAGACACGCGAGCGCGCCGAGGTCGAAGCCTTCCTGGCTAAAATGCCTGCATGAGAGTCGTTGTCACCGGAGGCGGCGGATTCCTCGGATACAAACTCGCCAAGGCGTTGCTCGCGCGGGGGAAACTGACCGGGCCGGAGGGCGTGGTCCAGGACATCTCGCGGATCGTGCTGCTCGACGCGATGTTTCCTCCGAAAATGTCGATCGATCCGCGGCTCGAGACCGTGACGGGGGATGTCTCCGACGCGGCCACGATCGCCCGCGTGGTGACGCCCGACACCGCGTCCCTGTTTCACCTCGCGGCGGTGGTCAGCGGCGCGGCGGAGGCGAATTTCGATCTCGGCATGCGCGTCAACCTCGAAGGAACGCAGCTGCTGCTCGGGCGGCTGCGCCGCTGCACGCAGCCGCCGCGCGTGGTGTTCGCGAGCTCGGTTGCGGCGTTCGGCGGCGATCTTCCGGCCGAACTCGACGACTCGACCACGCCGAATCCCCAGACTTCCTACGGCACTCAGAAGGTGATCTGCGAATACCTGGTGTCGGACTGCTCGCGCAAAGGTTTCATCGACGGCCGGTCGTTGCGCCTGCCGACGATCGTGGTGCGCGCAGGCGCGCCGAACGCTGCGGCCTCCTCGTTTGCGAGCGGCATCATCCGCGAGCCGCTCGACGGGGTGGCGAGCGCATGCCCCGTGGGGCCGGAAACCGGCGTCTGGCTGCTGTCGCCGAGGCGTGTGATCGAGGCGTTCGTGCACGCGCACGAACTGCCCGCCCCGGTCTGGGGTCACGACCGCGTGGTCAACCTTCCCGGCGTCACCGTGAGCGTCGCGCAGATGCTGGAGGCGCTCGCGCGCGTGGCCGGCGCGCAGGTCGCGAATCGGGTTGGCTGGACGCCCGACGAACGCATCCGCGCCATCGTGAAAACCTGGCCGGCGCGATTCCGGACGCCGCGCGCGTTGGCGATGGGTTTCCAGCCGGATCCGGACATCGACACGGTCATCCGCAATTACATCGCGGACGAACAGATCAAGATCGCGTGATCACCAGTCCGGGTCCCAGAGCTTCCACCACGGGGCGTCGCGCTTGAAGCCTTTTGCCTTGAAGTACCTGCTCTCGGGGAAGTTCTTGCGCATGACACGATCGGCGGCGTCCCGCAGGTCGTCCATTCCCAACGCGTCGTACGCCTTTACCATGATGAAAACCGCTTCCTCGATCGCGGGCGCGCGGGGGTAGTTCTGCACGGCGAACTGGGCGCGATTCGCCGCTGCGACGTACGCCCCGCGCCTCATGTAGTAGCGCGCGACGTGCACCTCGTTCTGTGCCAGCGAGTTCACCAGAAAGTGCATGCGCGCGGCCGAATCCTCCGCATACTTCGAGTCCGGAAACCGCGTCACGACCTCCTTGAACGCCTCGAACGCATCGCGCGAGGCTTTCGGGTCGCGCTCGGTCATGTCGGGACTGTCGAATACGGCAAACAACCCCTGGTTTTCATTGAAGTTGACCAGCCCTTTCAGATAATGCGCATAGTCGACGTTGGAGTGATTCGGATAGAGCTTGATGAAGCGGTCGGCGGCGGCGATCGAAGAGGCGCGCTCGCCACTCTTCCAGTACGCATAGGCGACGTCGAGCTGCGCCTGCTGGGCATAGCGGCCGAAGGGATACCGCGCCTCCAGCTTCTCCAGATACTTGATCGCTTTTTCCCAGTTCCTCGAGGCCATCTCGTCCTTGGCCTCGCCGTAGAGTTTTTGCGCCGACCAGGCCGAGGTCTCGTCCTTCTCGGTCGACGTCAACGCGCAGCCGCCCGCCACGACGAGGGCGAGCAGGACAAGTACACTGATTCTCATGGCGAAGGATTATAGCGCCGCGGTCGAGAGCAACTGGGAGGACGCGTTCGTGGCGCCGATGTCGGCGCAGGTGCCGCAGGCGCTGTGCGGTCTTCGGCTGGACCAGGCGCTCGCGCGCATGTTCCCGCAATACTCGCGCAACCGCCTCCAGGCGTGGCTCCGCTCCGGTCATATCCGCATCGATGGAGCGCGTTCCGAGCCGCGGCGGCTGGTCGCGGGGGGCGAGAGAATCGATCTTGCGCCGCCGCGTGCGCCTGACGTCGCAACGCCTGCCGCGCAGCGCATGCCGCTTGCGGTCGTGTTCGAGGACCGCGATCTGATCGTCATCGACAAACCGCCCGGCCTGGTAGTTCATCCGGGCGCAGGCGTTCCGGACCGCACGCTTCTCAACGCGTTGCTTGCACATGCTCCGGAACTCGCTGCGGTGCCGCGCGCGGGAATCGTGCACCGGCTCGACAAGGACACGAGCGGTCTGCTCGTGGTGGCGAAGAATGTGAGTGCGCAGGCGAAACTCGCGGAACAGCTCGCCACGCGGGCCGTGCACCGCGTCTATCTTGCGCTGGTGCACGGCGATCCGCCGGCAAGCGGCGTAATCGACGCGCCGGTGGGCCGCGATGCACGCGCCCGAACCAGGATGACGGTGACGCGCCGCGGCAAGGACGCACGCACGCGCTACCGCGTACTCGAGCGCTTCGGCCACGCCGCGCTCGTCGAGTGCAGGCTCGAGACCGGCCGCACGCATCAGATCCGCGTGCACCTCCAGTTCATCCGGCACCCGCTGGTCGGCGAACCGGTGTACCGGCGCGGCACGCGTCACGGCGTCTCCTTCGCACGCCAGGCGCTGCATGCTGTGGAACTGGAGCTGGTGCATCCGCGCACGGGAAAGAAGATGTCCTGGCGCTCGCCCGTGCCCCCGGACATGGCGGCACTGCTGGAGCGCCTGCGCCATGGTTCCTGAGGCAATCATTCCCGAGTGGCCTGCACCGCCCGGAGTGCGCGCGCTCGTGTCTACGCGCCTGCTGGGAGACATGCGCAGCGGCGCGCCGGGACGCGAGCGGCTGCGGACGCTCTTGCCCTCTCAGCCGCTGTGGCTGCGCCAGGTTCACGGCATCACGGTGGTACACGCGGACGGAATGCAGCCTTTCGGCGCCGAGCCCGAGGCCGATGCGGCCGTAGTGCGCAACCGCGGCACGGTGTGCGCCATCCTGGTTGCGGATTGCATGCCGGTTCTGCTCGCAAGCGAATCGGGGGAGGTGATCGGACTGGCACACGCGGGATGGCGCGGTCTGGCGGCGGGAGTGATCGAAGCGACGCTGCAGGCGATGCGCGTATCCCCGCGGCGCGTGATGGCGTGGCTGGGTCCGGCGATCGGGCCGCAGGTGTACGAAGTCGGCGACGAAGTGCGCGCGGTTTTTCTCGAGCGCGACGGCACGGCGCACTCGGCATTCCGTCCGGTGCGGCACGGACATTGGCTGCTCGACCTGTATGCCGTCGCACGCCAGCGCCTTGCGCGCACCGGGGTTGCGCAGGTATTCGGCGGAACGTTTTGCACCTATTCCGACCGCGAGCGATTCTTCTCCTTCCGGCGCGACCGGGCCAGCGAGCGCATCGCCGCGCTCGCTTGGATCGAGTGAGCCGGCGCGTACAATGGATCCATGACGCTCGGATGGATCGTTGCGGCAAGCGTGGCCGGCGGAACCCTGTCCGCGGGCGCGGCGGCGTTCGCGCTGCTGCTGCGCGCCTCCTGGGTGCCGATGCTCGTTTCCTTCGCGATCGGCGCGCTGCTCGGCGCCGCGTTCCTCGAAGTCATTCCGCACGCTTTCGAGCAGGGCAATCCGCACCAGGCCGCGGCGGCGATCCTCGGTGGAATCTTCGGCTTTTTCGTGCTCGAAAAGCTGCTGCTGTGGCGTCACTGCCACACCGAGAACTGCGAAGTGCACGACCAGCATGCTTTGCCGCACGACCAAGGCCGCAGCGGAATGATGATCGTGGTGGGCGATACGGTGCACAACTTTGTCGACGGCGTCCTGATCGCGGCGGCATTCCTGCAAAGCACGCAGCTCGGGGTGATCACCGCGGTTGCGATCGTCGCGCACGAGATCCCGCAGGAGGTGGGGGACTTCCTGATCCTGCTTCATTCGGGCTACTCGAAGGCGCGGGCGCTCGCGCTCAACCTGCTGTCTTCGACCGCGACGCTGTTCGGCGGAGTGCTCGGTTTTTTTGCGCTGCAGGCGCTGCAGAGTTGGGAGCCGGTGCTGCTCGGCATCGTGGCCGCGAGCATGATCTACGTGGCGGTCGCCGACCTCATTCCCGGCCTGCACCGGCAGCCCGAGTTGCGCGATACGGCCCAGCAGGCGACGTTGATGGCGCTTGGCATCGCAACGATCGCTCTGGTGCGGGTGCTGATCGATGCAAGCCACTGAAAACCGCTTTGCGATCAGCAGGTTGAGGCCTAGCAGGGGAGGCGCGCCCGACTCCATTTGACGGCATGGATTGTGCGTTGCAAAATGCGCCCTCCATGGCAGCGCAGCACGCATCTCCCGAAGCCTTGGTCCAATCCATCGCGGCAGCCCGTAATCAAGTGATTGACGGCTGGATGCCGCTCGCCGCGGGGCCGCAGGCGCCAGTCGCCGCCTCGTGGATGAACGAACTGATGGGCGACGCGACGAATTTTGCTGCGCAGCAAGCCTTCTATGTCGAGCAGCAGACGCGCCTCTGGGGCTCGATCCTTGCAGGCGAGCCGGAAGCCGTAGCCAAGCCCGAGCCAGGCGACCGGCGCTTCGCCGCGAAAGAGTGGCGGGAGAACCCGTACTTCGACTACCTCAAGCAGTCCTATCTCATCGCTTCGCGCTTTCTGGTCGATCTTGTCGAGAGCGCGGCTCTCGACGGGGCGGAGAAGGAGCGGCTGCGCTTCGCGGTGAAGCAGTGGATCGACGCAATGTGTCCGACCAACTTCGCCGCCACCAACCCGCAGGCGATTCGCCAGGCACTCGAAACGCGCGGCGAGAGTTTCGCCCACGGGCTCGCCAATCTGATCGCAGACTCGCACAAGGGCCGTATCAGCCAGACCGACGAGTCGGCGTTCGAGGTCGGGCGCAACATCGTGATCACTCCAGGCGACGTGGTGTACGAGAACGAGCTGGCGCAACTGATCCAGTACGCGCCCGCAACGGAGCAGGTCGGCGCGCGGCCTCTGGTGATGGTGCCGCCCTGCATCAACAAGTACTACATCCTCGACCTGCAGCGCGAGAACTCCTTCGTGCGCCACGCAGTCGAGCAGGGCCATACGGTATTCATGGTGTCCTGGCGCAACGTCGGGCCGGAGCAGGGCCATTACGGCTGGGACGATTATCTGCGGCTCGGGATCTTCGAGCCGTTTCGCGTCGCGCGAGAGATCACCGGGGCCGACCGCGTCAATGCGCTTGGCTTCTGCGTCGGCGGCACGCTGCTGGGCGCCGCGCTCGCGGTCCTCGCGGCAAACGGTGATGACACCGTCGGGTGTGTTACTTACCTCACGACGATGCTCGATTTCGCCGAGCCGGGGCAGATCGGCGTGTTCGTCGACGAGCCAAGCATCGCCGCGCGCGAATCCACGATCGGCCAGGGCGGCATCCTGCCCGGGTCCGACCTTGCGTTCGTCTTTTCGGCGCTGCGCGCGAACGACCTGGTCTGGCCGTACGTGGTGAACAATTACCTGATGGGCGGCTCGCCGGCCGCTTTCGACCTGCTGTACTGGAATGCCGACAGCACCAACCTCCCGGGACCGATGTATTGCTATTACGTGCGCAATACGTACCTCGAGAACAGGTTGCGCGTGCCCGGCGCGCTGACGAATTGCGGCGTTCCCGTGGACCTCGGCAAAGTCGATCGGCCAGCCTTCATTCTTGCAACGCGCGAGGACCACATCGTGCCGTGGCGCGCGGCTTACCGTTCGCTCGCGCTGCTCGGAGGAGCGAAAAAGTTCGTGCTGGGCGCAAGCGGTCACATCGCCGGCGTGGTCAATCCCGCGGCAAAGAACCGCCGCAGCTACTGGGTCGGCGAGCCGTATCCGGATGATCCCGACGCATGGCTCGCGGCCGCCGAGGAACGCCCGGGGAGCTGGTGGTCCGTGTGGTCGAAGTGGCTGGAAGGATTCAAAGGCGGCACACGGCGCGCGCCGGAAACAGCAGGCAGCGCGAAGCACGCAGCGATCGAGCCGGCGCCCGGTCGCTATGTCAAGCAGAAGGCGAACCCGGAGGAGTCATGGACGAAATCGTAATCGTCGGTGCAGCGCGCACCGCAATCGGCAAGTTCGGCGGCACGCTCGCCAAGGTACCGGCGGCGGACCTCGGCGCGCATATCATTCGCAAGGTACTCGAGCGCGCGGGAGTAAAGCCCGATCAGGTTTCCGAAGTCATCATGGGCCAGGTGCTCGCCGCCGGTGTCGGGCAGAATCCTGCGCGCCAGGCAGCCATCCGGGCCGGGCTTCCAGACATGATCCCCGCGATGACGATCAACAAAGTGTGCGGCTCTGGGCTCAAGGCTGCGATGCTCGGGGCGCAATCGATCGCCAACGGCGATGCCGATATCGTGGTGGCGGGCGGTCAGGAATCGATGAGCCTCGCCCCGCATGTGCTGATGGGCTCGCGCGACGGCTTCCGGATGGGCGACGCGAAAATGGTCGATTCGATGATCGTCGACGGCCTGTGGGACGTGTACAACCAGTACCACATGGGCGTTACCGCCGAAAACGTCGCGAAGGAATATGCGGTGACGCGAGAAGAGCAGGATGAGTTCGCCGTGGCATCGCAGAACAAGACGGAATCCGCGCAAAAGGCGGGCAGGTTCAGGGACGAGATCGTTCCCTACGAGGTGCCATCGAGGAAGGGGCCGATCAGCTTTGCCGACGACGAGTACCCGCGCCACGGGGCAACGCTTGAGGCGATGAAGAGCCTCAAGCCCGCATTCGACAAGGCGGGCACGGTCACTGCGGGAAATGCTTCCGGAATCAACGACGGCGCCGCCGCTGTGGTGCTCGCTTCCGCGAACAAGGCGAGGGAGCTGGGCCTCAAACCGCTGGCGAGGATCCGCGCGTTCGCTTCCGCGGGGGTGGACCCGAAATACATGGGCATGGGCCCGGTGCCGGCCTCCAAGCGTTGCCTTTCCCGCGCCGGCTGGTCGCCGAAGGATCTCGATTTGATGGAGATCAACGAAGCTTTCGCGGCGCAGGCCATAGCTGTCAACCGTCAGATGGGCTGGGACACGGGGAAAGTGAACGTCAACGGCGGCGCGATCGCACTGGGGCACCCGATCGGCGCATCGGGCTGCAGAATCCTGGTGACGCTGCTGCACGAGATGCGGAAGCGAGACGCGAAGAAGGGCCTCGCGTCGCTCTGCATCGGCGGCGGGATGGGCGTTGCCATGGCCGTGGAATGCTGACATCCCGGCGCTCGAGCGCGAACCATTACAGGGAGAAGAATAAATGTCAGTCCAGCTGACGCAACGCGCGAGCGAGCACGAGGAGTCGAGCAACACGGAACGCGGCGCTGCCCTCCGCCGTGTGGTATTCGTCACCGGCGGGATGGGCGGGATCGGCAGCGCGATCTGCCGGCGACTGGCACTTGCCGGGCACACGATCGTGGCAGGCTGCCTGCCCGAGTACGAAAGGAAGGACGAATGGCTCTCGGCCATGCGCACGGCAGGCTTCCGGGCGCACGCCGCGGAGGGTGACGTGTCGGAATTCGAGTCCTGCGCCGAGATGTTGTACAACGTCCGCGCGGTGGTCGGCAACGTCGACATTCTGGTCAACAACGCCGGAATCACGCGCGACTCGGTGTTCAAGCGCATGACCGAGCTGGACTGGCGCGCGGTGATCAACACCAATCTGAACAGCGTGTTCAACGTCACTCGACAGGTCATCGACGGCATGGTGGACCGGGGCTGGGGAAGGATCATCAACATCTCCTCGGTGAACGCGATCAAGGGCCAGTTCGGGCAGACCAACTATTCGGCGGCGAAGGCGGGCATGGCCGGCTTCTCGAAGGCGCTGGCCCAGGAAGTGGTGAAGAAAGGCGTCACCGTGAACACGGTCTCGCCGGGATACGTCGAGACCGAAATGGTGCTGGCGATCCGCAAGGAAATCCGCGAGCAGATCATCGCATCGATCCCGATGGGACGTCTGGCCAAGCCGGAGGAAATCGCGGCGGTGGTCGCGTTTCTCGCGTCGGAGGAGGCCGGCTACATCACTGGCGCGAATATTTCGGTCAACGGCGGAATGCACATGATGTGATGGTGTAAACTGGCCGCGACCGGAAGCCGATTTCCACAGAAGGAGAGACCGTGGTGCAGCAGAAAACGGCCGTCGTGACCGGCGGGATGGGCGGCTTGGGCGAAACGATTTCGACCAAGATGGCCGATGCGGGATACAAGGTGGTGGTGACTTATTCGCCGTCGAACACCAAGTACAGGGCATGGCTCGAGGAAATGAAAGGCCGCGGCTATGCATTCGCCGCGTATCCGGTCGACGTGGCCGACTATGACGACTGCGCAGGGAAATGCGCGCAGATGCGGAAGGATTGCGGGCCGATCGACATCCTGGTGAACAACGCCGGCATCACGCGCGACATGACCTTCAAGAAAATGACCAAGGCGGATTGGGATGCGGTCATGCGCACCAACCTCGACTCCTGCTTCAACATGACCAAGCAGGTCATGGACGGCATGCTCGATCGCGGCTGGGGTCGCGTGATCAACGTCTCGTCCGTCAACGGCCAGAAGGGCGCATTCGGCCAGACCAACTATTCCGCGGCCAAGGCGGGGATCCACGGCTTCACCAAGGCGCTCGCTCTCGAGGTCGCGAAGAAGGGCGTCACCATCAATACCATTTCTCCGGGCTATATCGGGACCAAGATGGTCACGGCGATTCCCAAGGAGATCCTCGACTCGAAGATCCTGCCGCAGATCCCCATCGGGCGCCTGGGCAAGCCCGACGAGGTGGCAGGTCTCATCATCTACTTGTGCTCCGAGGAAGCCGCATTCGTGACCGGCGCCAATATCTCGATCAACGGCGGCCAGCACATGTACTAGGAGTGGATTGCATGGCTGCGATTGCAGAGGAAAAGATGGAACACCAGGTTCGCTTGATCAAGAAATATCCGAACCGGCGGCTCTACGACACCAAGACGTCCAGCTACATCACGCTCGCCGACGTCAAGCAGATGGTCCTCAAGCAGGAGAATTTCCACGTCATCGATGCCAAGAGCGGCGACGAGCTGACGCGCCAGATCCTGCTGCAGATCATCCTCGATGAGGAATCGGGCGGGGTGCCGATGTTCTCTTCCGACCTGCTGTCGCAGATGATCCGCTCCTACGGCAGCGCGATGCAGGGCTTCATGGGGACGTATCTCGAGAAGAACATCGAGGCGTTCCACCAGATGCAGAAGGCGCTGCAGGACCAGTCGCAGAAGATCTATGGCGACAACTCGCGCGCCTCGCAGGACCTGTGGGCGCAGTTCATGAACCTGCAGGGGCCTGCGATGCAGAGCCTGATGCAGGCCTACATGGAGCAGAGCCAGAAGATGTTCGCGCAGTTCCAGGAGCGGATGCAGAGCCAGGCCCGCAACATGTTTTCCGGCTTCACGTTCCCCGGCTTTCCATCCGCCGAAGGCAAGAACGAGCCCGAGAAGAAGTAGCCCGCGGCACGATCTGATCGGGAGCTTGAGATGAGCATGCGCGAAGTGGTGGTGGTGTCGGGAACGCGGACCGGAATCGGCGATTACGGCGGAGGGCTCAAGGACGTTGCGCCGACGAAGCTCGGCGCGATCGCGATCAGGGAAGCGGTTGCGCGCGCCGGGATCGATCCGGCGACGGTCGGCCACGTGGTGATGGGGAGCGTCATCCATGGCGAGGCGCGCGACATGTACCTCTCGCGTGTCGCGGCGCTCGATGCGGGGCTCCCAGTCGGAACGCCCTGCCTCACGGTAAACCGGCTGTGCGGCTCGGGGTTGCAGGCGATCGTCTCGGCGGCGCAGCACATCCTGCTGGGCGACACCGATTGCGTCATCGGCGGCGGCGCAGAGAGCATGAGCCGCGCGGCGTACTTCCTCCCCTCAGGACGCTGGGGACAGAGAATGGGCGACGCGGCGATCGTCGACGCCATGACCGGTGCGCTGCACGATCCCTTCGGCCACGGCCACATGGGCGTCACGGCTGAAAACATCGCGGCGAAGTACGGCTTTACGCGTGAGCAGCAGGACCGGTTCTCGGTCGAGTCGCACCGGCGCGCCGCACACGCGATCGCGCAGGGATTCTTCAAGAGCCAGATCGTTCCGGTCGAGGTGAAGACGCGGAAGGGGCCGGAGCAGTTCACAACCGACGAGCACGTGCGTGCGGGCGCAAAGATCGAGGACCTGGCGAAACTGAAGGCCGCGTTCAAGAAGGACGGCACCGTGACCGCCGGCAATGCATCGGGCCTCAATGACGCCGCCGCCGCGATCGTGATGATGGAGGCCGGCACCGCACAGAAGGCGGGAGTGAAGCCGATTGCGCGCCTGGTCGCCTACGCGCACGCGGGCGTCGAGCCGAACGTGATGGGTCTGGGTCCGATCCCGGCAGTGAAACGAGTGTTCGAGAAATCCGGCCTCAGGCCCTCCGACATGGACGTGATCGAGTCGAATGAGGCGTTCGCGGCGCAGGCGATGGCGGTCACCAGGGACCTCGGCCTCGACCCGGCGAAAGTCAATCCGAACGGCGGCGCGGTGGCGCTCGGCCACCCGATCGGCGCCACGGGCTGCATTCTTACGCTGAAGGCGCTCTACGAACTGGAGCGTATCCAGAAGCGCCACGCCCTGGTCACGATGTGCATCGGCGGCGGGCAGGGCATCGCCGCCATCTTCGAGCGGCTGCACTGATCGGGCTCGAGAAGCCTGAAGCGCCTCCGGCACCGCTCCGGCAGGCATTGGGGGATTTCGGGGGCGTCTATTTCATCAACGCGGTCGTCGCGTTCATCTTCGCGGCATCCGGCCCTGTCGCGATCATCCTTGCGGTTGGCACGCGAGGCGGCCTCGGAGCATCGGACCTCTCGTCGTGGATCTTCGGCTCCTTCTTCCTGAATGGTTTGATCAGCATCGCTTTCTGCTGGTTGTACCGCCAGCCGCTGGTGTTTTTCTGGACGATTCCGGGAACGGTGCTCGTGGGACCGGCGCTCGGCCACCTGACGTTTCCCGAGGTCATCGGAGCGTTCCACGCAACCGGCCTGCTGATGCTCGTGCTGGGATTGAGCGGCTGGGTGCGACGGGCCATGGCGGTGGTGCCGATGCCCATCGTGATGGGCATGGTGGCGGGGGTGTTCCTGCGCTTCGGGCTCGACCTGGTTTTTGCGGTGCGCGACGACTTCTGGATCGCGGCGCCGATGATCGCCGCGTTCGTCGTGCTCGCGGCGTTGCCGGTGCTCGGGCGGCGGTTGCCGCCGCTGATCGGCGCGCTGATCGTGGGCGCGGTCATGGTCGCAGTCCTGGGCAAGTTCGACGCCGTCGGTGCCGAAGTCTTCGGCTTTGCGCAGCCGAACGTTTACACGCCGGCGTTCTCCTGGCGGGCGATGGTCGAGCTCGTGGTGCCGCTCGCCATCACCGTGCTCGTGGTGCAGAACGGCCAGGGGACGGCCGTGCTGCGCGCGGCCGGCCACAATCCGCCGATCAACGCCGTCACTGTAGCTTGCGGCGCCGGGTCGATTGCCACGGCAATCGTCGGTACGGTGTCCACCTGCCTCACCGGGCCGGTGAACGCGATCATCTCCGCCTCAGGGGAAAAACACCGTCACTACAGCGCAGGAATTTTCGTCGGGCTCCTGGCGCTCGCATTCGGGCTGTTTTCGCCCGTCTTCACTCACCTCATGCTCGGCACGCCCAAGGCCTTCATCGCCGCGCTCGCCGGACTCGCGATGCTGCGCGTGCTGCAGACGGCGTTCGTGATTTCGTTCAAGGACCGCTTTGCGCTCGGCGCTCTCGTGACCTTTCTGGTTACGGTGGCGGACGTGGCGATTTTCAATATCGGCGCGCCGTTCTGGGGGTTGGTGATCGGCTTCGCGACGTCCTGGTTACTGGAGCGTGGCGATTTCCAGGTACCGCCTCCCCGCTGAGCGGGAGGTTACAGTTCGCTTTCGTCGATGCCGGACAGCTTGAGCAGGTGTCTCAGCAGTCCGGTCTTCAGGTCCTGATTTCCGTGGATTGGAAGAGAGATTCGCGCTGGATTGCCGGCTTTGGCGTAGATGTGATGGCTGCCCGTGATGCGCTTCAACTCCCAGCCGTGTTTTTCCAGCAGCCGCGCAAGGTCTTTGCCGCTGACCGATTTCAAACCGCGATCTCCAGCACCCTGTCCTTTCTCGAGATCTCGACGTTCTTCAGATCGACCGAGAGGCAGCCTTCGATCGCTTCGTGAAGGTTCTTGAGCAGTTCTTCATGTGTTTCGGCTTGCGTGACGCAACCCGGAATGGCCGGAACTTCCGCCCAGAAGCCACCTTCCTCCGCTTCGTGGATGATGACCTTCAGTTTCATCGAAGTCCTCGCTTTCTCGACTCGAGTCGCAGGATACGGCCTGCGGCTGACCACCAAATCGTAATACCGGTACCGCAAATCGACGCAGACTTTTACCCTTGCCGATCGATGCCGACCCGACGGGGCATCATACCGGACCCAGGCGCGCACCGATATTGCTGGAACGAGAGCTACACCAGTGCGCCAGCAGATGGCAGTGCGTGGACGAGCGGCGACTGCGGCCGGCGCGTGCTGCGCGGGGGCTCCTGGAGCTCTAATCCCGGGGGCGTTCGTTCCGCTTTCCGCAACGGGTTCACCGCTACCCACCCGTACTACTACTTCGGGTTCCGCGTCGCCAGGACGGATTAGTCAGCTCTTGAATCTTTAATCGTCCTGCTCGATCTGGACGCCTTTCCAGAACGCGACATAGCCGGCAATCTCGATCGCCTCGGGCTTGGGGGAGGGGTAGTACCAGGCGGCGTCGCGGTTGAGTTCCCCTTCGACCAGGACGTCGTAGTAGCTCGCAGTGCCCTTCCAGCCGCACACCGTTTTCGTTTTCGAATCGCGCAGGTAGGTCTTGTCGACTGCGCCGGGTGGAAAGTAGACGTTGCCCTCGACGATGCGCACGTCGTCCGCCTCGGCTTCGGCGATGACGGCGCCGTTCCAGGTCGCTTTCGGCATGCGCCGATTCTAGATCATGCCCTGCGGACGGTCAGCCGCTGGCGGCTGGCAAGGAACAGGCCGGAGATGGCGATCACGGCCATGCCGGCGAGCGACCAGCCGTCGGGGAAATTCCCGAACACGAAAAACCCGAGCAGCATTGCCCAGATCAGCGCCGTGTAGGTGAAAGGTGCAAGCAGGATCGCCGGCGCGTAATCGTAGGCGCGGATGAGGAGGTAATGCCCGATCGAGGCAAAGACTCCGAGAACGCCGAGCAGTGCCCAGTGCGCCGCCGTGTCCGGAGTCTTCCAGGCGAACGGAAGCGTTGCCGAAAGGAGCACGGCGCCGACCATCGCGCCCCAGAGGAGCGAAGTGAGCGGGTGTTCGACTCCGGCAACTTTGCGCGTCAGGATCTGGTAGAGCGCGTTGCACAGCGCCATGGCCATCGGCAGCAGCGCATAGAGCGTGAAGAGGTCCGACCCCGGGCGAACGATGATCAGCGCCCCAGCCAGTCCGGTGACGATGGCGACGAGGCGTGGTGCGTCCAGCCGCTCGCGGAGTATGGGCACGGCGAGCGCCGCGACGAAGAGCGGCAGCACCAGCCCGATCGCCGCCGCTTCGGCAAGCGGCAGGACCTTGAGCGACGTGAAGTAGAGGAAGGTGGCGCCCGCGAGCAGCAACCCGCGGGCAAGCTGGATGCCGGGGCGCGCGGTGCGCACTCGCCCCAACTCGCCGCGCGCCGCGAACCACGCCAGAAGGATCAGCAGGTTTGACGCATAGCGCGCCCAGACGATCCCCGGAACCGGATACCACCGCGACAGATACTTCGCGATCGCATCCATGAGCGTGAACACGCCCACCGCTGCGACCATCAAGAGGATTCCGCGCAGCGCGGGGTTTGACGGCGGCTTCAGCGATCGAGCTCGAGCTTGCCGTCGACGACCCGGACGCGGTCTCCCGCCCGCCACGTGGGAGCGGCTTCGTAGGAGACGGTTCGTTCGCCGCCGGCCTCCATGCGCACGATCACATCGAAACGCTTGTGGGTGCGCACCTGTTTCTCGATCTGATGACCCGCATAGGCCCCACCCGCGGCACCGGCGAGCCTGGCGACGGTCTTGGTGCCGCCCCTGCCGAACTGGTTGCCGATGACCGCGCCGGCGACGCCCCCCGCGACCGCTCCAACCCCCGAGCCTTCGCCCTTCACCTCCAATTCCTTCACATCGATGACAGTGCCGCAATCGGCGCACACCGCCTTCGGCTGCGCGACTGGCGTGGCTGCAGCCACTTGCGTCCGGGGCGCGGTCGCCTGTGAAGCGGGCTTGGACATCGGTTTCGCCTGCCGGGGCGGCGCGCTCGGCGCAACCGGGGCGGCCGGCGCCACAGCCGGCGCACCTACCATGGTCGCCTGTTCTGCGGCTTTCTGCGCGCCCGACCCGGGTAGATAGCCGGTCAGCGCTGCGACTCCGACCAGAGAAACAACGATCACTGCGATCGATGCGCCTGCAACAAGCGGATGAATCCTGGTTTTGGCTTCAGTTTCCATGATCTGCTCCCTTTCTGCCCCTGCAGCCTGCGATAACGTGCAGTCTACGCTTCGCGTGGACCGGCGAGCGCGTCCTCACGACTCGGATCGCATGTGCGGAAAGAGAATGACATCACGGATCGAGGGGCTGTCGGTGAGCAGCATCACCAGCCGGTCGATGCCGAGGCCCCCGCCTGCGGTGGGCGGAAGGCCATGCTCGAGCGCGCGGATGTAATCGGCGTCGTAGTACATCGCCTCCTGGTCGCCCGCCTCCTTGAGCCGCGCCTGCTCGCGAAAGCGCTCGGCCTGGTCCTCCGGGTCGTTCAACTCAGAAAAGCCGTTCGCGATCTCCTTGGCGTCGATAAAGAGCTCGAAGCGGTCGGCAATGCCGGGATCGCGGTCGTTTCTGCGCGCGAGCGGCGAGACTTCCGCAGGAAACTCGAGCACGAACGTGGGCTCGCTCAGGTGTTTTTCCGCCACCGTTTCGAACAGCATCAACTGCAGCGAACCCCAGCCCCGGTGCGGCGCATACGCGACTGCGAGCGAATCGAGCTTGCGCGCGAGAAACCCGCGATCGCGCAGGTCCGCGGTGCGACATTCGGGATCGCCGAATTTCCGGATCGCCTCGGGGATCGAGAGCCGCGCGAACGGCTTGCCGAAGTCGAGCGTCTTTCCCTGGTAGGGCACGGCGAGCGTTCCGAGCGCTGCCTGCGCCGCGTGGCGCACCAGGCGCTCGGTGTGCTCGATCATGTAGGCGCAGTCCTCGTAGGCGCAGTACCACTCCATCATCGTGAACTCGGGGTTGTGCTTGGTCGAGATGCCCTCGTTCCTGAAGTTGCGGTTGATCTCGTATACGCGCTCCATGCCGCCGACGACGAGCCGTTTCAGAAAAAGCTCCGGCGCGATCCGCAGGTAGAGGTCCATGTCGAGGGCGTTGTGGTGCGTGCGGAAGGGACGCGCCAGCGCGCCGCCCGGAATCGGCTGCATCATCGGCGTCTCGACCTCCAGATAGCCGTCCGCACTCATCATGTCGCGTAACGCCTGGACTACGGCCGAGCGTACGGCGAAGGTGCGGCGCGATTCCGGGTTCACGATCAGGTCCAGGTAGCGCTGCCTGTAGCGCAGCTCCTGGTCGGCGAGGCCGTGGAACTTTTCCGGCAGCGGCCTGAGCGCCTTGACCAGCAGCCGCAGCCCGGTGGCGCGGACCGTCAGCTCGCCCTTGTTGGTCTTGAAGAGCACCCCCTCGACGCCGAGAATGTCGCCCAGGTCCCAGTGCTTGAACTGCTCGTGAGTTTCGGCGCCGGTGACGTCGTTCGATACGTAGACCTGCAGCCGGCCGCTGCCGTCCTGCAGCGTGGCGAAGCTCGCCTTGCCCATCACGCGCTTGAGCAGCATGCGGCCGGCGACCGAGACCTGGACCTTTTCGCGCTCCAAATCGTCCTTGCTCCTGTCCGAGTATCGATCCTGCAGGCTACCGGCGAGGTGTTGGCGCCGGAAATCGTTCGGAAACGCGACGCCGTTCGCGCGCAGCGCTTTCAGCTTGTCGCGCCGCTCCTCGACCAGCTTGTTTTCTTCTTCCATGCCTAGACTCCCTGCTTCAGGCTGGCGGTGATGAAGTCGTCGAGATCGCCGTCGAGCACGGGCTGCGTGGCGCCCTTCTCGACGCCGGTGCGCAGGTCCTTGATGCGCGACTGGTCAAGGACGTACGAGCGGATCTGGTGGCCCCACTCGATGTCGGTCTTGGTGGCCTGGAGCTTCGACTGCTCGGCGGTGCGCTTGCGCAGCTCCAGCTCGTAGAGGCGCGACTTGAGCATCGCCATGCACTCGGCGCGGTTGCGGTGCTGCGAGCGGTCGTTCTGGCTCTGCACCACGATCCCGGTCGGCAGGTGCGTGATGCGCACCGCCGACTCGGTCTTGTTGACGTGCTGGCCGCCGGCACCCGAGGCGCGGTAGACGTCGACGCGCAGCTCCGCCGGGTTGATCGCCACCTCGATCGACTCATCGACCTCGGGATAGACGAACACGCTCGCGAACGAGGTATGACGCCGCGCGTTGGCGTCGAACGGCGACTTGCGCACCAGGCGATGCACGCCGGATTCCGTGCGCAAATGACCGTAGGCATGATCGCCCAAGACCTTGAGCGTTGCGCTCTTGATGCCGGCGACCTCTCCCTCGGTCTGCTCCAGCACTTCGGCGGCAAACCCTTTCTTGTCGCAGTACTTGAGATACATGCGCTCGAGCATCGCGGCCCAGTCCTGGGCCTCGGTGCCGCCCGAGCCTGACTGGATGTCCATGAAGCAGTTGTTCGGGTCCAGCGGGTTGGAGAACATGCGGCGGAATTCGAGCCCCGCTACGTCGCGCTCGAGCGCCTCGGCGTCCCTGCCGATCTGCCCGAGGGAGGCGTCGTCCTCGTCAGCGCGCGCCAGCTCGAACAGCTCGCGCGCGTCGGACACGCTGCTCCCGACGCGCTTGAGCGTCAGCACGATGCCTTCGAGGTTCTTCTTTTCCTTGCCGAGCTCCTGTGCCCGCTGCGGGTTGTCCCACAGCTTCGGGTCTTCGAGCTCGCGGTTCAGCGCTTCGAGGCGCTGTTTCTTGGCTTCGAAGTCAAAGATACCTCCGCAGCTCGGCGGCGCGGGTGTCCAGCCCGGCGAGCGTGGAGGCGATCTGGTTGAGGCGTTCGGCTTCCATGGGTCTGGAAAATTGATGGATTATACCGGCAGCGTGCGATCCGGCTTGACTCGGCGCGCATCGCCATGGCAAAGGGCAGGATGCACGACCCCATTCACCTGGAATATCGCAGCGCGCCCTCCGCGATCGCCTTCATGGCGCGGGCGATCCTCATCCCGGCGCGGTTCCGGCCGGGCGACCGCCTTTCGCCGCTTACCGCAACTTGGCGTGGTCATCGCGTCGCGGGCGCCGCGCTCGATTCATTTCTCGCGCTCACCGGCCTCGCCGACAATCCGCGCTGGGCGCTCCTTTATCCGCACGTCGCCGGTTTTCGGCTGCAGATGACGGTGCTCACGCATCCCGCGTTCCCATTTCCGATCTGGGGCGCGTTGCAGATCCGCAATCACCTGGTGCTCCATCGGCCATTTGCGCGTGGTGACGTTCTCGACATGCACACGCGTGTCGAGGCGCAGCGCGCGCTGGACAAGGGCACCGAGGTCGATCTGCACAGCTCGGCGCGTGTCGAAGGCGAGCTGGTCTGGGAAAGCCTCAACACGTTCTATTACCGGAGCCGCCAGGGTGCTCGGGACGCTGCGTCCCCTTTATCTGCTGCGCCAAAGGTCGAGGGCCCGATCGCGGCGCGCTGGGTCGCGCCCGTGGCTGCGAGATTGCGTTTCGGCAAGCTGACCGGGGACTACAACGGCATCCACCTGTCGCGCTGGTACGCGCGCCTATTCGGCTTCCGGGGCGCCTTCCTGCATCCGCAGCGCGTGCTCGGGCAGTGCCTTGCTCGTCTGCCGCGGCCGGACGGCGCGACGCCGCTTCGCCTCGATGCGTGGCTGAAGGGACCCGTGTACTACGGCTCGGAACTCGCGCTGCGCGTCGCCGAAACACTCGATGCGGTGACTTTCGCGCTGCAAGTCGACAGGGACGAGCGACCGGCAATCGTGGGTCGCGTTCTGGTGGAGCGCACGACTTCGCCGATTGCACCTCCGACCATTACATCGCCGATCTTGACGCCACCCGCGTAATTCTTCTGCGGGCTGATGCGTGCGCGCATGTAGGGCGCAACATCAAGATAGATCGCGCGTACCAGCATCTCGCCATGCCCCGGATCCGGAACGGGGCCTTCCGAGAGCGCCCAGTTTTCTTCTTGCGGCATGCCTTCCGGATACGAAGCCAGCCGCCATTGCCGATTGCTGTTGCGCATGCGCGATCCGTCCGCTTGTTCTGAGATGCGGATTAACGAAGGAGTTGAGCGGCGAGCGGCCAAAGCGCGTAGCGCGACGGCCGCACTCTCGTTCGCTCCAACGCGTTGTCAGGCCGACATGCCTTTGCGCCTGAACTCTTCATCGATTGTCCTGTGAACAACGGCAAGCACACTGTCAATTGATTGGTCGAGCAATTCGAGGCTCTTCGGCGAGATATCCCAGCTCATATCGGAATGAACGTATTTGCCCTCGGAAAACCCGGCATAGATTCGATGAGGCCCGGCATTTGGATCACTCCGGACCTCTTTTACACGATCTTCATTTCGCTGCCCAGGAAGCCGATCGTGAAAATGCTCAAAGCTGTTACGACCCGCGACGTAGTGTTCAAAGTGCTTTCGATGAGCGTCGAAGACCTTTTTTGCTTCGAGAAACTCAGTTTGTCCGACCAGGATTTCCAGCATATTTCTGCAGTTTCCCCATGCAACAAAATAGAAATGAACTTCGTAGAGCACCGGTCGCATTCGCAACATCCCATCTCGCACATACGCGCGCATTTCCACCTGGGACGCTCCGGGCTTTGGCTCTGGAAACAACGACTTCGAGCCAGCTATTGCCTCCGCAATTCGGGCCATTTGCCTATGTGCTGCCGCACGATGTAGCTCGAGCCGGCTGTAAGCAAAGGTTGCGGCATTTCCATTTGCAACAACGAAGAACAACTTCTCTCCGTGCGTCATGGACGCCCAATACTCTCGCGCCGCGTTGGTAGTCATGCGGCCTATCGTGCCGTTAACCCGCGGGCCGCTCGCGGCCCGTCGGCGTTGAACGGATTGGACCGCCACAATGAATCAGGTCGCCCGGCATTACAGCGGAAAGGTGGTCGAGTGACTGAACGGAAACTTAGCCTTCACAAACTCGACCATCACAGCGCCGATCTTCTTCCCGAGTTTCTTTGAAGGCGACTCGACCATCTCCCCACAGGCGGTATCGAGAAATTCCCACTTGTCTTTCCATGGTGCGGAAAAATGAACCCCAGGAGGCTGGATGAGCGGGAGGAGTCGTAAGGCCATCCAGCTGATCTCAGCGAAACGGTTCATAAACATGGCGAACGCCTGCTCTCTAAAAGTCGGGAGAGCCGGTAGCGGCGATTGGCCCCTGAGCCACTCCTGTGAGGCGGCGAGAGACAGGCGAGCTCCATGGACCTCGTAATCGAACATCGCGTCCCACAGCGCCAGTTCATCAATAGTCGCCTGAGTTAGACCGCTTTGATTTCCCATCATTTGGTTCTTGACAGAAAACTCCGTCTTCTTCCTAAGCTTTCTCGCGCTGTCTGCATCAAATGGCTTTCCCGGTTCGATTCCTTCGATGGCGTAATAGTCTGTCAGCTTCTGAAGTGCGGCAGAGACGAGGGTTAAGTTGTCAAAGGTATTACGAAGAATTGTGTACGCTTGATAGGGGTAACCGTAAATCGCAAGCCGTTCGGAACCAAACAGCGACTGGAAATTATGGACAAGGCGAGGAAGAAAAAGCCCATAGAACTCAGAAAGCGGAGTGGTCACCTTCGGACGGCACTCGGTATTCATGAGTTCAACCGTTTCAAGATAGAAGCACTTGAGTGCATCCGATAGAGCGAGGTAGCCCTGAAATCTAAGAACTGCCTGGCTGTGTTTCTGTTCTTCGTCGAAGAGCAAGTGTGCGCGCCCATACGCAACGCCCTTGTATTCGGATATTTCTCCCAGCCGCCGGATCATTTCTTCTGGAGTCATAGATCCGTGGTCTTAGTGGAGGCCCACCGTGCCGTTAAACCGCGGGCCGCACGCGACCCGTTGGTGTTTAACAGATGGTTGGGCAGCTTATTTGGCGGCGACACAATTTTGGACGACGAAGGCACATTGCTCGCCTTCAGCGACTAGGCCGCCTGTACGGCCTGCGTAGTTGACCTTTTCGACGCGTCCACTGCGCAAGATAAAGCTAACCTCGCAATAGCGACGTTGGACCGTCGCCACTCCGCCTCCGGCAGTCGATGCCGCGCCACCGCCCGCAACTATGCTGTCACCGCCACCGACATACGTCATAACTTCCGTGTCACCAGAAGAAGCGGTTCGCACGGGAGCGCCGGCACATGACAAAAGCGCTGCCTTGGACATGCCAACAAGCTCGATCTGAGCACGCTTCGCGGTCTCGGCGCGTTGTTGAGCTGCGCACCCCGATAGTACGGCGATCAAGAGCACCAGAAGCGCGGCATTTTTCGTGTGCATGCGTTTCCCCCTTTGCGCGTATCAAGCGGCGCAACTATTGAATGAGCAGCTCGCGGGCCATGCTAGGACGATCCACCCGTAGATGCAACGATCCACGGAGAGATCGAACAATATTCGGGCAGATATCTACCGGCAGATCTCACAGCCGCGACGCGCAGGTCGGATGGTGCGGTCCAGCGCGGCTCATCCCGCTTCTACACCTTCTTCGCGGAATATTCCTCGGCAATCTTGTCGTCGAAAAACGCGCTCGGGTTGGGCGCGTTCATGAAGCGGCGATACACCTCGGGGTAGACCTTCGAGTACTGAAACACCTGGCGGTTCGTCATTTCGACTTCCAGCACCATGCTCTTTTCGTCGTAGCCGATCGAGCGGATCTTCGACGAGTTGACACGCTTTCTTTCCATCAGGCGGCCTCGACGCGGACCCGGTCGCCGCTATTCACTTTGGCGAGCACCTGCGCATCACCCACCACCCGCCCAAGCACATTGCAGCGCGAGACGAGCTTGGGCTTGCCGTCTTTGCCCGAGATCGGGGTGCGTCCGTAGGGCAGGGCAAGGGAGGATCCCTCGACCCAGAAACAAACGGCGCCGGGTTCCACGGTCTGGCGCGCGTCGGGCTCGAGGTCAGCGCTCAACGGCGCCTCGAAATACACCTCTTCGCCCCAGGTCCGAGCCACCGACTCGAATGGCAGCACTTCGATGAGCGCCTTCGCGGTGGGAGTTTCGTCGAGGGCTACGACGAAAGAGGTTTCTCCCGCTTTGATTCTGAGTTTCACTTGCCCGGCGATGCGCTCCAAGGCGACTTCGCTCCTCCTGCTTCCACCACGCCTTCTATGAGATTGCCCTTCACGGTACCGGAGAAGTGGCCGCTGCGCCCGGCAAGCTTGAAGCTGAGCTGGTCGCCCTTCAGCCGCACGTCTTCGAGCGGGATGTCCTTGCCATCAAGCCGCGCGGATCCCGAGACCTTGGTCACCTGCTGCCTCAGATCCAGCCGCACCGGCCCCTTGTTCACGCTCGCCGGCACGTTGGCGCTCCACTTTCCCGCGACTTTCGCCGGGACGACGTACAGATAGATCAGCGTCGTCGTGACCCCGCTGATCGCAACCTTGTCCTCGAGGTCCATCTGGACGTATTTCTCCGGAATCCACCCGGCGAGCGGATAGTCGTGCGAGAGGACTCGCGTGCCGGGCTTCAGCTCGGCCAGCAGCTTGTCCTTCAGCATGTTCACGGTGTTGGGAAGCAGGTACATCGTCAACACCGTCGCCTGCGAGATGTCGGTCTTGAACAGGTCCTGCGTGATGAACTTGACGCGGTCGGCAAGACCTTCCTTCCGCGCTGCCTCGTTCGAGAGCTTGACCAGCTTGTCCTGGATCTCGACGCCGAAGCCGCGCGCGCCGAACACCTTGGCCGCGGTGAGGACGATGCGCCCGTCGCCGGAGCCGAGATCGATGACGAAGTCGCCGGCGCCGACTTCCGCGAGCTTGAGCATGTCGGCGACAACGCTTTGCGGCGAGGGCACGTAGGGACCGGCGTTGACCGCCTTTTCTTCAGCCAGGACGGACGTGGCGACGAATGACGCAATCAGGAGAGCGGAGAGAATTTTCATCGGATCAGGCTTCCACATGTTCGAGCGTGAGCTGCACGCTCTTCAGGCCGTTGAACTCGTTGACGGCGATCCGGTACGCGGCGCGCACCCGGGACGGCAGCGGATCGAGCGAGTTGAAGCGCATCGCCTCCAGCCGCCTGCCGTCCTTCAGCAGCCGCAGTTTCAGGTGGCGCACGCCGACAACGCGCTGGCTTTCGACGGCGAATGTATCGCAGAAGAGCGGTGGCGGAAAGCCCTGCCCCCAGATCTGCGATTCGAGCATCTGCGCGACCGCGAGCGAGTGGTATGCCGCTTCGAGCTCGCCGTCGGTTTCAACCACTCGAGAGCGCTGCTCTTCGGGCAACAGCTCCGCTGCGGTGCGCTCGAACAGCGCGGCGAAGCGCTCGAACTCGGACTCGTGGATCGTGAGGCCGGCCGCCTGCGCATGCCCGCCGAAGCGAAGCAGCAGGCCCGGCGCGCGCTTTGCGACCAGATCGAGGCAGTCGCGCAGATGCAGCCCTGGAATCGAGCGACCCGAGCCGCGCAATTCGCCTTTTTCGCCCTTCGCGAAGCAGATGGTGGGCCGGTGCATGCGCTCGCGCACGCGCGCAGCGAGGATTCCGACCACTCCCTGGTGCCAGGTCGCATCGAAGAGCGCCACGGTCGCGCCGGGCGGCTCGGTCAGGCGGTCGAGCGCCGCGGCCGCTCCATCCTGCATCTCGCTCTCGATCCTGCGGCGCTCGCGGTTGAGGCGATCGAGCTCCTGCGCGCAGTTCGCCGCGCGCGCCTCGTCGTCGGCGATCAGGCACTCGATGCCCAGGCTCATGTCGGCAAGCCTCCCGGCAGCGTTGAGCCGCGGGCCGAGGATGAAGCCGAGGTCGAAGCAGGTCGCTTCGGCCGGAAAGCGGCCTGCTGCGCGGAGCAGCGCCGTGAGGCCCGGCTTGGCCGACCCGGACCGCAAGCGCTTCAGACCCTGCGCGACCAGGATCCGGTTGTTGCAATCGAGCGGCACGACGTCTGCGACCGTGCCGAGCGCGACCAGATCGGTCAGCGCCGCAAGGTTCGGCTCCGGGTTGCCATTGAACCTGCCGCGGCGGCGAAACTCCGCGCGCAGCGCCAGCATGACGTAGAACAGCACGCCCACGCCCGCCAGCGATTTCGAAGGAAACGCGCAACCCGGCTGGTTCGGATTGACGATGCAGGCCGCATCCGGCAGTGCGTCACCGGGCAGGTGGTGATCGGTGATCAGCGTTGCGATGCCGAGGGATCGCGCACGTGCGACGCCCTCCACGCTCGCGATGCCATTGTCCACGGTGATCAGCAGGTCCGGCGCGCGCTGGGCGGCGAGGTCCACCAGTTCCGGGGACAATCCGTAGCCGAGCTTGAAGCGGTCCGGCACCAGGTAATCGACGCTCGCCCCGAACAGGCGTAGCGCGCGCATTCCCACGGCGCATGCGGTTGCGCCATCTGCGTCGTAGTCGGAAACGATGAGCAGTCTTTTGCCCTGCTCGATGGCGTCCGCGAGCAGTTGCGCGGCGCGCCCCGCGTTGAGCAACTGCTCGGGCGGCACGAGGCGGGAGGCATCCAGTTCAAGCTCCGCGGCAGAGCGGATGCGCCGGGCGGCAAAAACCCGCGCCAGGAGCGGATGCACCCCCGCCTTGAGGAGTGCCTGACGGTCCGCTTCCCGGTATGGGCGCGTTACGATCTTCATGCGTAGGCGCTGAGCGGCCGCGCGCGGCGCCAGAAGCGGCGCAGATCGCCGCGAACCGTTTCGTGCGAGGCGCTGGCGTCCGGCGCACGCACCGTCACCATGCCGATGCGCCCGGCGCGGAGCGCCTCGAGGAGAGGCGCAAACCAGTGCTCTTCAATGGCGTCCAGCCGCTCGGCGAGCGCTTGCGCGTTGCCCAGCGCGACCGCCCCACGCAGCACATCGAGCACCACGAGATGCCTTCCATCTTCCGGCGTGCGGTCCAGCCATTCGCTTGCGCCTGGTGGCAGCGCGCGGTGGCGCAAATTGGCGAGCCGGGCGAGCCCCGCCACAAGCGTGTCGTCCGCGGTCACCGAATGCCAGGGGCCGCGCGCCGCGGTGGGCAGCCGTCCCGCACCCCAGAACCATACGCTATTCACGACCGGCTCGCCGCGCCGCTCCCGCTCCAGATTCACCGGGTGATCGTGCAGCGCCATCTGGATCTCGTTCATCAGGGCATGCCAGCGCGGCGCCTGCGGTCCGCGGGGGAGATTGGCGTCCACCTCCTGTCCGGCGAGTCCGACCGGGGCCGACGCTTCAAGCGCTACATCGCCGGCCGCACGCAGGCACCAGCACTCCGGCTGCACCGCAAGAAGCGTGAGCTCGCCACCGAAGTGCAGATTGAGCGTTTTCACAAGTGCGTCGGCCTCCTCGCGCGAGAGGCTGAAGCCTGCGCTCGGGATGAGTGTCAGCCGATCGCGCTCGACACGCAGGTGCACCGGATCGGCGCGAAGCCAGCAGGATTCGGCCGCCGAGCGGGCGGCATCTCCGCCTGCCGCCAGCGCGGTGAGCGCACCGGCGGGAAGGACATCGTCCTCGAGCCCGAACGCACGCGCAAGCCAGGGCTCCAGCGCGAGCGGCTCTGCATGTTCCGCGCGGCCGCGCGCCAGCAGCAACTCCAGCGCGCGAAGGCGCGGGATTTCGCTCGCGGCGAACAGCGCCGGGACGACCAGCTCGCAGTGCATGTCAGTGCAGCTCGGCGATCGCGAGCCTCGCGACGATCAACAGGTTCACTGAATAAACGTCCAGTAGCGCAATCTACCGCAAAAGAGCGGCCAGTTGCCAGCCGGCGAAGCCGAGAATCGCGAGGCCCTTCAGGAACATGGAGGGCCGGACGCCGCGCTCTATGCGATCCGGATCGGCAGCTTGCGCACGCGCTGCCCGGTTGCGGCGAACACGGCGTTGGCCACCGCGGGAGCAATCGGCGGCGTGCCGGTTTCGCCGACTCCGCCCAGATGTTCCCAGCCGCTTTCCACAATGTGCACCTCGATCGCCGGGCAGTCGGCCATGCGCACCATGCCGTAGCTCGGGAAATTCGCCTGCTCGACCCGTCCGGCCTTGAGCGTGATCTCGCCGTGGAGCGCGGCGGAGAGGCCGAAGAGAATGCCGCTTTCCATCTGTGCGGTGACAGTGTCCGGATTGATTGCACGGCCGCAATCGATCGCGCACACGACGCGACGCACGTGCACAACCCGATTGGCATCGACCTCGACTTCGGCAACCTGCGCCACGATCGAATGGAACGACTCTGCAAGCGCAATGCCGCGGCCGGAACGCGTCCCAGGGCGGGCGTCGAGCGGCGCGCCCCAGCCGGCTTTACGTGCCGCGGCTTCGAGCACGCGCAGGTGGCGCGGCGCTGCGGCGAGCATGGCGCGCCGGAAGTCGAACGGATCCTTGTTCGCAGCGTGCGCGACCTCGTCCATGAAGGCTTCGACAAAAAACGCGTTGTAGCTGTGTCCCACGCTTCTCCAGAAGCCCACCGGCACCGGTTGCCGGACGCGCACGTGTTCGACCAGCCGGTTCGGCATCGAGTAGGGCAGGTCAAATGCGCCCTCGACGGTCGTCTTGTCCTTCATCAGGTCCGATGCGGCCGCGGGCAGCAGGCGCGCGGTCAGTTCCTGCGTGCAGGACTGGCCGACGATGCGGTTGTGCCACGCGGCGATCGCGCCGCTGCCGTCGAGCGCGCAGCGGAATTTGGCCAGCGCCATCGGCCGGTATACGTCGTGCTGCAGATCCTCCTCGCGTGACCAGATGAGCTGCACCGGCGCGCCCTGCAGCCGCGCGGCGATCGCCGCCGCCTCGACGACGACGTCCATTTCCACCCGGCGGCCGAAGCCCCCGCCGAGAAAGGGCGTGTGCACGGTGACCGCCTCGCTCGGGACGTTTGCCGCTTTGGCGGCGAACCACCGGACGAGCGTTGGCGCCTGGTTGCCGACCCAGACCTCGCAACGCCCGTCTTTGACGAGGGCGGTGCAGTTGATAGGCTCCATGGTCGCGTGCGCGAGGTAGGGCACCTCATAAGTCGCCTCGAGCAGCCGTGTCGCACCGGCCAGCGTGGCGTTGGCGTCGCCAATGCTTTCGTACGTGCGCGCGTTGCCGGTTGCGAGGAGCGCCGCATATTCGGCGCGCTGGCTGGCGGAAGCGAGCTTCGCGTGGGCGCCTTCCTCCCACTCGATCGCGAGCGCCGCAAGCGCGGTGCGCGCGTGCCACCAACTGTCCGCCACGACCGCGACCGCGGGCGCGGAGGTCGAAGTCGGCGC
>CAZYVT010000014.1:68272-73387 GCA_964651335.1 uncultured Enterobacteriaceae bacterium
GCCACCAACTGTCCGCCACGACCGCGACCGCGGGCGCGGAGGTCGAAGTCGGCGCAAGCTCCACCACTGCCCTGACCCCGGCCATCCGCTTTGCCTTGCTCGCATCCACGCCCTTCAGCGCGCCGCCAAAGACGGGGCAGTGTGCGATGGCTGCATACAGCATTCCCGGCAATCGCACGTCGATCGCGTACTGCGCCGTGCCGTCCGTCTTCTGCGGGATGTCGAGCCGCGCCTGCGATTTCCCGATGAGACGGAAATCGCGCGGGTCCTTGAGCTGCACGGTGCTCGGCGGAGGCTGCTGTGCCGCCTCCGCAGCGAGCTCGCCGTAGCCGAGCATCCGGGCGCTCGGCGGGTGCAGCACCTTGCCGCGCTCGGTGCGGCATTCGCTCGCGGCGACGTTCCAGCGCCTGGCGGCCGCGGCAACAAGCTGTGCGCGAGCCGCCGCACCCGCGTGCCGCATGACCGTCCAGGCGTCGCGAACACTGGAGGATCCGCCGGTTGCCTGCACGCCCAGAATCTCGGCGACCTTGAACTGCGTCAAGCGCACCATTTCCGCGAGCCATCCCTGGTCGTCGGGCCGGAACGGCACGCCCTCCGCGAGCATGGTTGCATTGGCGTAGACCGGATCGATGGGCGCCTGCTCGAAGCGCAGCTGCCCGAGTTCGCAGTCCAGTTCCTCGGCAACGAGCAGCGGCAGTGCCGTGGTGATTCCCTGCCCCATCTCCTGCCGCGGAACGAGGACCGCGACCGTCCCGTCGGAGGCGATTTTCACCCAGCCATTGAAGGCCGATTCGCCCGCACGCGTCGCGAGAGATCCGGGTACAAGCAAATGGTCGCGCGGACGATAGAAGAGAACGCCGCCGACGACGAATGCGCCTCCGGCAAGTCCGACGGCGATGAGCAGTCGCCGGCGGCGGAGACTCCTTGGCGGCGCGGGTGGCGCAGTCTCGCTCATTGTCCGCCGCTCGCGAGCCGGGCGGCCGCGCGGTGGATTGCCTTGCGCACACGCGGATAAGTCCCGCAACGGCAGATGTTCGTGATCGCGGCGTCGATCTCGCTGTCGGAGGGTTTGGGTGTTGCCTCGAGGAGCGCAATGCTCGCGATCAGCATCCCCGATTGGCAGTAGCCGCATTGCGGAACCTGTTCGGCGATCCACGCCGCGCGAAGCGCGGGCCAGGGGGAGCGGCCGCCGGCTCCCTCGATCGTGGTGACTGCTTTGCCGATGACGGCAGCGACCGGCGTTACACAGGCCCGGGTCGCCTGGCCGTCGACCAGAACGCTGCAGGCGCCGCATGCGGCGACTCCACACCCGAATTTGGTGCCGGTGAGGCCGAGCGAGTCGCGCAGCACCCAAAGGAGCGGAGTCGACTCTTCTACCTCGGCATCGCGCGCGGTGCCGTTGATCAGGAGCTTGGGCACGAACCCATTATAAGTGGAGGCCCGTCTGGTTTCGCTCGTAGGACAGAGCCTCGAACCGGATGCCGCGCTCGCTCGCATGACGGAAGGCAGCGAGAATCTCCTCGCGCCGCGGCCGCCGCGCGAGCGGCTGGTACCGCTGCATGTATTTCGGGTTGCCCGGGTCGCAGTAATTATCCGGGTGGTACTGGTCCATGAGGTTCACCGGCGCGTCCGGCATGTGCTCGGCGATCCAGTCGAGCACGGGTACCGTGCAGCATTCGATGTGGCCGGGCATGACGAGGTGCCGGATCGTGAAGTCCTCGCCCCATTCTTCGAGCCTGCGGAGGTTCGCGGTCACGGTGTCCCAGTACCAGCCGGTGCGGGCCAGCTCCACCGCGCAGCGCCCGGGTCCGAACTTGAAGTCTGGCAGCCAGACGTCCATCGTCAGCCGCAGCAGCTTCATCGCCTCGTCCGACATGAAGAAGTTCGAGTTCCAGAGCATGGGTGCGTTGAAGATTCCCCCGTACTCCGCACAGGCGCGCCCGGCGCGAAAGGCGATTCCCCAATCGGCTTTGGTTGAAAGTGCCGCGGCGAGATCGTGCTCGCCTGGCTCGAAGCGGGGCAGGAGCGCAATCGCCTCGAGGATCGTGTGCAAGTGGATGGTCGGATCGCCGCCGACCCAGTTGATATTGTGGCAGCCCTCGACGCGCAGAATCCAGGCCATTGCGGCGAGCGTACGCGCGGAGACCGCCTCGCCGTTGAGCCGGTCGGTCGAGATATCGCCGTTCTGGCAGAACGCGCAACGCATGTTGCACGAAGTGAAAAAGATCGTGCCCGAGCCATGCGTGCCGCGGTACACCAGCTCCTCGCCGCCGTGATGGAAGAAGGACGAGACGCGCGTTTCCGAGGCGAGCTTGCACGCGCCCAGTTTCGCGCCGCGGGTGCGGTCCACCCGGCAGTCCCAGCGGCAGAAGTTGCAGTGCGCGAGCATGCGCCGCCCGAGTTCGGCGCAAAGATCGAGCAGACTAGGCTGCGGACGCCGCATCGGCAGTGCCGCGGCATCCGATCGGATGTGTGTCTGCAACGCGATCAGGGATTCGGTGCCGGCATCGAGCGCACGCCACAGGTCTTCCTCCGGGGCATCGAGCCCAACTCCCGCAGGAAGGGCGGCGCAGATACGGAATTTCGCAGGAAGCTGGTTTCCGGCGACGGCGCGATACCAGCCCATGCGGTCGCCGAAACCGGCCTCGCGCCAGAAGGGAAGGGCGTCGAAAGCGTTCATTCGAGCTCCCTCGTCGAGTATAGACCCGGCTTCATGCCTTGGCTGCGGCCTGCAGATCCTCGGCGTCAAGGTTGAAGGTGCGGCCGAGCCCCGCCACAAACCGGGCGTCGTGAGGCGTGAGGCACCAGAACGAAAAATCGGCGAGCTCAAAGGTCACCGCCGATGCGGGAAAGCGGTCCAGCCAGGCGCGCTTGAGCGACTCGAACTGCGGGCCTGGACCGACCATGATCGCCGCCCCGCCGCGCAGCGTCACGCGCGCGAGAGTCTGCGGATCGGCGCGGCCGTCGTCGGTTTCGCAGATGGCGAGCGAAACGCGCGCAGCGCGCGCCAGGTCCTGCGTGTGCCACGCGAGGCGGCTTAGCCGCAGCGAGAACACCGAGAAGTCCGGAGCGTGCATATATGCAACCATCGACACGTTCGGCTCGCCGTTCCTCAGCGTGCCAAGGGTGGCGATGCGCTCTTTGCGGATCAGCCGCGCGAGCGCCTGCAGGGCATCGGCGTCCATGCACGCGATTTTAGTATCGAGTATCCTCTGCCGAACGTGCGCTACGAACTCCTCGTCGGCCTGCGCTACACGCGCGCCAAGCGCCGCAACCATTTCATCAGCTTCATCTCGCTGACCTCGATGGCGGGCATCGCGCTCGGCGTCGCGGCGCTGATCGTGGTGCTGTCGGTGATGAACGGGTTCCAGACGGAGCTGCGGGCGCGCATCCTCGGCGTGGCTTCGCACGTGCAGATTTCCGGCGCGGGGAACCGGCTGCAGGACTGGCAGTCCGTCATTTCGATTGCGGCGCAGCACCCGCGCGTCAAGGCAACGGCGCCCTTCGTCAATGCGCAGGGGATGCTCTCCGCAGGGCAGGCGGTGCGCGGTGCGGTGGTGCGCGGCGTGCTGCCCGCGGACGAGGACCGCGTGGCCGAGATCGGCCGCCATATG
Organism: uncultured Enterobacteriaceae bacterium; assembly: GCA_964651335.1. Taxonomy (GTDB): domain Bacteria; phylum Pseudomonadota; class Gammaproteobacteria; order Burkholderiales; family SG8-39; genus 2-02-FULL-66-14. The sequence continues at coordinate 71,887 of CAZYVT010000014.1, forward strand.
CGCGCCGGGCGGCTCGAGGCGCTCAGGGCCGGAGAATTCGGGATCGTCCTCGGTACCGAGCTCGGGCGCGCGCTAGGCGTTCTGCCGGGCGACCGGGTGGCGCTGATCGCGCCGCAGGGACAGGTGACGCCGGCGGGCGTGATTCCGCGTCTCAAGCAGTTCACCGTCGTGGGGATGTTCGAAGTCGGGATGTTCGAGTACGACTCCGGGCTCGCGCTCATCCATCTCGAGGACGCGCAGCGCCTCTACCAGATGGACACGGCCGTTTCGGGCGTGCGCCTGAAGCTCGACGACCTGTTTGCCGCGAGGACCGTGGCGCGGGAACTCATGGCGAAGCTCGGCGCCGACGTCTTCGCCTCGGATTGGACGCGGAGCCACGCCAACTTCTTCCGCGCGGTGGAAATCGAGAAGCGCGTCATGTTCCTCATCCTCACCTTGATTGTCGCGGTGGCGGCGTTCAACATCGTTTCCACGCTGGTGATGCTCGTCACCGACAAGCAGGCCGATATCGCGATCCTGCGCACGCTCGGCGCCTCGCCCCGCTCGGTGATGCAGATCTTCATGGTGCAGGGCGCGCTGATCGGGGTCATCGGCACGCTGATCGGCGTCCTCGGCGGCGTGCTGCTCGCCCTCAACGTGGATGTCGTGGTGCCGGCGATTGAACACGCGCTGGGCTTCAAGTTCCTGGCGAAGGACGTGTACTACATCTCGGACCTGCCTTCGGAGGTGCTGCCGAAGGACGTGGCAACGATCGGTCTGGTTTCGCTTGCGCTCTCGTTCCTCGCGACGCTCTATCCGAGCTGGCGCGCCTCGCGCGTCAATCCCGCCGAGGCGCTGCGCTATGAATGAAGCGGTTCTTGCCTGCCGGGGATTGAAAAAAACATATCAGGGCCCGGCGCCGGTGCCGGTGCTGATGGGCGTTGACTTCGGGGTCCGGGCCGGCGAGCGGATTGCGATCGTCGGCAAGTCAGGCTCCGGGAAATCCACGCTGCTGCACCTTCTCGGGGGTCTGGATGCACCGACCGCGGGGCAGGTATTCGTGCAGGGGCGCGAGTTCAGCAACATGGGCGAAGGCGAGCGCGGGCGCGTGCGCAATGCGACCCTCGGGTTCGTGTACCAGTTTCACCATCTGCTGCCCGAATTCACCGCCGCCGAAAACGTGGCGATGCCGCTCTGGATCCGGCGCATGGCGCGCGAGGAGGCGCTCGAGAAGGCGCGCGCGGCGCTGACGGAGGTCGGGCTTGGCGGGCGGCTCGAGCACCAGCCGGGCGAGCTCTCGGGCGGCGAACGCCAGCGCTGCGCCTTCGCGCGCGCGATGGTCACCGAACCGGCGTGCGTGCTCGCCGACGAGCCGACCGGGAATCTGGACACGCACACGGCGGACGAGGTGTTCGATGCGATGGTGCGGCTTTCCGCGTCGCACGGGACCGCATTCGTCATCGTCACGCACGAACCGGCGATTGCCGGTCGCGCCGAGCAGCGCTTCGAGCTGCGCGAGGGG
>CAZYVT010000015.1:0-10446 GCA_964651335.1 uncultured Enterobacteriaceae bacterium
ACCGGCACGCGCGTCTCGAGGCTGGTGTGCACCAGCAGCGCCTTCATCGTCTCCTCGGGCGACTGGCGCGAGCTGCGCGGCTCGATCACCAGCCTCAACTTCGACTTTCGATCGGACTCGTCGCGCACCGTCTCGACCTGATCGAGAATGAACTGCCTGAGGCGTTTTTGTTCCTGGGAAAGCTCTTTTTTTCCGGCGGCCGCCCTGGGGTTCACCAGCGCTTCGATTTCCTCGAGCACCAGGCGGCAGGAAACGCCGTGCGGTAATGCCGTGACCACGATGCGCCACTGGCCGCGCGCCAGCGGCTCGATCGTCCAGCGCGCGCGCATCGCGAGCGAGCCGCGGCCGGTCTCGTACGCCTGCCGGAGCTCCTCCGAAGGCGAGATGATCTGCCCGCCGCCGGGGAAATCAGGTCCCGGGAGGATCGCGAGGATTTCCTCCAGCTTCGCACGCGGATGCCTGATGACATGCTGGGCGGCCTCGGCCACCTCCTTCAGGTTGTGCGAAGGAATGCGGGTGGAAAACCCGACCGGGATGCCGAACGAGCCGTTCAGCAGCCCGAACGGCAGCCGCGCCGGAAGGAGCGCGGGCTCGTCGAACTTGCCGTCGTAATTCTTGACGAAATCGACCGTGCCTTCGCCGATCTCGGCGAGCATCAGCTCGGCGTAGCGCGACAGCTTCGCCTCGGTGTAGCGGTACGCCGCGGCCGCGTCGCCGTCGCGCGAGCCGAAATTGCCCTGCCCGTCGATCAGCGGGTAGCGCATCGAGAACGGCTGCGCGAGGTGCACCAGGGCCTCGTACGTCGAGCCATCGCCATGCGGGTGATACTTGCCGAGCACCTCGCCCACGTAGCGCGCGCATTTTGCGAATCCCTGCGAGGCCCCGGCGGCGTCGCCCATGGCATACAGGATTCGCCTTTGCACCGGCTTCAGCCCATCGGCGATTTCGGGCAGGGCGCGCGCCCTTACCGTCGAGACTGCGTAGCCGAGATAGGCCTGCGCAGCGTGGCGCTCGATGGGCGAGGCGTCGTCGCCATTGTCGGGCGTGAACAAATCGAGTGTCCGGGTGTCGTCCATGACGGCTCACTTCTTCCTGATCTTGCGGATGAATGGCGGCGGCTCGGCAGGCGGCGGCCGCGGGTCGGAGGTTGCGGTCACCCTGCAGTCCTGCTCGCCGCCGCCGGCGAACTTGAAGTGCACGCTGCGGATGTTCCAGACCGCCGGCGGATCGCCGGCGCGCTGCGGCATGATGAAGTAGTCGATGAGTGTCGGCAATCCGCGCACCTTGCAGTCGAGCGTGAGAATGCACGACTTGCCAAGATTGCTGTCGGGCCGCTTGCCGCGGAATTCAATCGCGTTTCCTTCCGCACTGACGGCAAACTCGAGATCGGCGCTTTGCGGATCGGTCCTGCATTCCGTCTGTGCCTGCGCCGCGCCAGCGGCAAGGAGCGCGGCGATCAGGGCGGCAAATCGCGTCATTGGAAGAGATCCAGCTGCTTGTCGGCCATCGCGACGGCGAGCTCCACCGCCTGCTTCGCCTTTTCCAGATCGTCGGACGCGCCGGCGCGGTCCCCCGCCTCCCAGGTGTACTTGTGCTTTGCGTCCTTTGCGGTGTGCAGCGTCACCTTGGCCAGTTTCTTCTTGCCCAGCCAGTAGACATGGCCGTTGTATCCGCGTTCCCAGACCGGTTTCTGTCTTCTTCTTCGAGCCACCGCGACCTCCCTATACGTCGGCCTCCACCGTCTTCCAGTGCTCGCGCATCCAGTTGCGCCGTCCTTCCGCTTCTCCGGAATCCATCAGCAGCTCGAAAGTCTCGCGCGCCTTCTTCAGCTTCGCCGTATCGAGCTGCATGCGGATGAGCCGCCTCGTATCGGGGTTCATCGTCGTCTCCCAGAGCTGCTCCGGGCTCATCTCCCCCAGGCCCTTGAAACGCGAGATTTCCCAGGAGCCTTCCCTCAGCTTCTCCTTCTTCAGCGCGCCGAGCGCTTCTTCCAGTTCGTCGTCATCGAGGCAGTAGATCCGCCGCGCAGGCCTGCCCTTGCCCTGCCCCGGCACCTCCACCTTGAAGAGCGGCGGCTGCGCGACGTACACGCGACCCATCTCGACGAGCTTGGGCGCATGCATGAAGAAAAACGTGAGCAGGAGCGCCTGGATGTGTCCGCCGTCGACGTCGGCATCGGTCATGATGATCACCTTGCCGTAGCGGATCCCGGACACGTCGGGCTTGTCGTCGGGCCCGTGCGGGTCGATGCCGATTGCGGTGGCGATCGCCTGCAGCTCCTTGTTGGCGAGCACGGTGCGCGCATCCTTGGACATGGTGTTCAGCACCTTGCCGCGGAGCGGCAGCACGGCTTGCGTTTCCTTGTTGCGCGCCTCTTTCGCCGAGCCGCCCGCCGAATCGCCCTCGACCATGAACACCTCGTTGCGTGAGGTGTCATCCGACGCGCAGTCCACGAGCTTGCCGGGAAGGGTGGCCACGCCGCTCGATTTCTTGCGCTCGAACTTCTTGCCCTTGGAGAGCCGCGCCAGGGCCTGCTCGATCGCGAGCTCCACGATCTTCCTGCCCTCGTCCGGATGCTGGTTCAGCCACAGCTCGAACGCGTCGTGCACGCACAGCTCCAGCAGCTTCGAGGCGTGGCGCGTGGTGAGCTTTTCCTTGGTCTGGCCGTGGAACTGGATGCGCACGATCCGCGCCGAGAGCGTGAAGCAGGCGCGGCTCCAGAGGTCGTCGGCGATCAGCCTCACGCCCTTGGGCGTGAGGCTGCGGGTTTCCATGAAAGCCACAAGCGCGTCGAAAATGCCGTTGCGAAAGCCCGCCTCGTGCGTGCCGCCGGAGCGCGTCGGGATGAGGTTGACGTGGCTGTCGGCGAACACCTCGCCGTCGGCGATCCAACCGATCGCCCAGGCTGCGCCCTCTCCGGCGTCGATTTCGGCAAGCTCGGCGGCGGATTTCTCGTCAAAGTACCTTTCGCCGGTGAAGAGCGGCGCGACCAGCTCGCGCCCCTGCAGCATGAAGTCGAAATACTGCGCCATGCCGCGTTCGTATTTCCAGCTCTTCCTTTCCTTGCCCTCGATCTCGAGCACGGTGGTGAGGCCCGGGAGAAGGTACGCCTTCGAGCGCACCAGGTGCTCGAGCTCGGCGAGCGGGATGTGCGGCGAATCGAAGTACCTGGGATCCGGCCACAGGCGCACCACGGTGCCCGTGCGCCGCGCCTCCTTCGATTTCTCGCTCTTCAGCTTCTGCCTGAGCTCGCCGCCCTCAAAAACTATGGTGTGCTTCTGCCCGTCGCGGTAAACGGTGACTTCGCAACGCCGGGAAAGCGCGTTCGACACGGCGACGCCGACGCCGTGCAGCCCGCCGGACATGTGATAGATGCTCTCGCCCGAGCGCGAAAACTTGCCGCCGGCATGCAGCATCGTGAAGGCGACCTCGACCGCGGGTTTTTTCTCCTCCGGATGCAGATCCACGGGAACGCCGCGGCCCTCGTCGGCCACCTCGACCGAGCCGTCCTTGAACACCGACACGGCGATCCGCCTGCCGTGGCCGGCGAGCGCCTCGTCGACGGCGTTGTCGATCGCCTCCTGCACGAGGTGCAGCGGGTGGATCGTGTGCGTGTACATGCCCGGCATGCGCCGCACCGGCTCCAGGCCCTTAAGCGCCTGGATCGCGGAAGCGTCGTAGATCTGCTGTTTCGCCATGGATTTAGTGGGCGTTTCCTCGCCACCCACTAGATATTGTAGCGCCGCCGCCTCTGCGCCGCCCCGGCGCGGCCCGGCGTCTGCACCGCGACGCCCTCGGCGGCGGCGGCCTCGACCAGCGCACGATCCAAAGTAATCAGGCCGAACCCCTGGCGCAGCGCGAGTTCGAGGTAAGCCGCATCGTAGGTGCTCAGCTCATGGCGGTCGGCGACGCCGCTGATGGCACGCATGTCCGGCACGTGCGGATCGATGCGAAGGTTGAGCGCCACCGCGCGATCCAGGACACCCAGGCGCGTCGCCCGGTCAATGCGGCGTTTCTTCTCCGCCGCAAGAAGCGCGTTGGGAAACTCGAGGCACCAGATCGCGGGCGCCCAGTACTCCCCCCGGTGAATCTCCGCGAACACCGCGTCGGTGAACGCGGTGCGCTCGTCCGCGAGGAACCAAGGCAACGTGACCGAGGCGTCGACGACGTACGCCATCAGTACTTCCGGCCAGCCCGGATCAATTCACGGATCGTGCTGCCGGGCTTCGCGCCGCGGTCCTTGCCCACCCGCCAACGCTTGATCTCCTCTACCAGCGCCCGAAGCCGCGCCCGCTCGTCGTCCGACCTTACGGGCACGAGCTGCGCAACCGCTTTGCCCCGGCGCGTGATGGTGACGGTTTCGCCTGCTTCGACCCTGTCCAGCAGCTCGGCGAGCTTGGTCTTCGCTTCGAATGATCCGACACTGGCCACGAGACCCTCCAACTAGACAACCAGTTGGGAGCTTAGCACTCGCGGGTTTCGGCGTACAGAGCGGCTATTTCCCCTTGAATTCTGGCCTGCGCTTCTCGTTGAATGCGCGCACGCCTTCCAGGCGGTCTTCGGTGGTCACAAGCCGGTTGTAGGCCTCGATCTCGAACCGGTAGCCGGTCAGCAGATCGGTCTGCAGGCCGTAATGGATCGACTTCTTTGCCTGGCGTACCGAGAGCGGCGCGTTCGCCGCGACCGCCTCGGCGGTCGCGAGTGCCTCCCCGAGGAGCTTCGCCGGCTCGCAGACGCGGTTGACAAGGCCCCAGGCGTGGCCCTCTTCGGCGCTGAAGCGACGCGCCGAAAGGATCAGCTCCTTCGCCCTCCGCTCCCCTACCGCGCGGGGCAGGTTCTGCGTGCCCATGCCGCCGGGCATGATGCCCAGGCTCACTTCGGAGAGCGCGAATTGCGCGCTCGAAGCGGCGTACACGAAATCGCAGCACAGCGCGATTTCGAGCCCGCCGCCGAACGCGTGCCCGTTGACCGCGGCGATCACGGGCACGGTGCATTCGGCGAGCGCCACGAACGAGCGCTCGAAGATTTCGTGCTGCGCGCGCCAGGCGTCGTCCGACATGCCGTCGCGCTCCTTGAGGTCGCCCCCGGCGCAGAACGCGCGCTTGCCAGCACCCGTGAGAACGACGCAGCGCAGGTCTTCCGGCTCGGCCGTGATCCGCGTCCACAGGTCGAACAGGTCGCGGCCCATCTGCGTGTTGAGCGCGTTGAGTACCGCCGGGCGGTTCAGCGTGACGAGCAGCACGTGCTCGCCCTCGCGCTCGAGTTTGAGCGTCGCGTAGTCCGGCAAGGTCACGGCAGCAGCTTGATCTCGCGCAGGTACTTCTGCGCCCCGGGGTGGATCAGCTCGGTGCGCGGCGCGGCGGCGACGGTGTTCGCAGCGGACGTTTCCCGCGCCTGTGCAAGGCGCGCGGCGAGCGGTGCTTCCGCCCAGTGCAGCGCACGCGCAAGCCGGTACGCAACGTCGTCCGGAAGATCGGGACGCGCCAGCACGTAGCTCCAGGAACCCACCGAGGGCAGCGGCTGATCGATCCCCGGATAAGCGCCCGCCGGCATCGTCATCGGTTTCAGAAACGGCTGCCTGGCGAGGATCGTGGTGATCTCGTCGGCGCTCGGCGCGATGAAGCGCGCGCCCGCTTTTGCCACCACCACGAAACCCGGCCAGCCCACTCCCGCGCCCCAGAGTGCGGCGGCCCGGCCGTCGAGCACCATCGCCGGACCGTCGGCAGCCTTTTCGAGGTAGATCGCGCCAATGTCGCGGTCCGGGTCGATGCCGATTGCCTGAAGCACATTGCGGCCGAGGATGGTAAGGCCCGAGCCCTGCGCGCCAAGCGCAACCGGCTTGCCCTTCAGGTCGGCGATCGCGCGCACCGGGCTGTCGGCGCGCACCACGAACATGCCCGGCGAGGAATACATCGCGGTGACGATTCGAAGCGTGTTTCCGGGCCTGGCAAGCTGCGGGTTCGCTACCTCGCCCTGGACCAGCGCGATGTCGAGCTTGCCGGATTCGAGCAGCGGAACGTTTTCGGTGCTGCCCTTGGTGTTGCGCGGCTCGACCGAGAGCGTCGGCTCCTGCGCATTCACCATTTCGGAGAACGCCGCACCGTAGACGGGGAAGCCGCCGCCCGGCGTCGCGGTGCCGAGAACAATCGCTGTCTTCTGCTGTGCGGAAGCCGTCGCGGCCACGAGCAGCGCGGCGAGCGCCAGCAATCTCATCCGAGCGTCGGCATGTTGAAGCCGGGCGCGGGAGTGTCCTGGTGCGGCCAGCGCGTGGTGACCGCCTTGGTCCGGGTGTAGAACTTGACGCCCTCGGCGCCGTGCACGTGCAAATCGCCGAACAGCGAGTTCTTCCAGCCGCCGAACGAATAGAACGCGACCGGCACCGGGATCGGGACGTTCACGCCCACCATGCCGACCGTGACTTCGTTCTCGAAGCGGCGCGCGGCGCCGCCGGATTCGGTGAAGATCGCGACCCCGTTCGCGTACGGGTTGCGGTTGACGAGCGCGATCGCCTCTCCCAGCGTCCGCGCGCGCAGCACGATCAGCACCGGGCCGAAGATCTCGTCGCGGTACACGGTCATCTCCGGCTTCACGTGATCGAACAGCGTGGTGCCGAGGAAGAATCCCTCCTCGTTCCCTGCCACCTTGTGGCCGCGGCCGTCGACGACGAGCTTCGCCCCTTCCTTCAGGCCGATGTCGATGTAGGAAGCGACCTTGTCGCGGTGCTGGCTGGTGACCAGCGGCCCCATGTCCACGCCGTCGCGGTCGCCCGGTCCGATCCTGATCGCCCGCGCCTTTTTCTCCAGGAGCTTCACCAGCGGGTCGCCTGCGGCGCCCACCGCAACGACCGCACTGATCGCCATGCAACGCTCGCCGGCGGAGCCGTAGCCCGCGCCGATCAGCGCATCGGCGGTGAATTCGAGGTCCGCATCGGGCAGCACGACCGCATGGTTTTTCGCGCCGCCCAGGGCTTGCACGCGCTTGCCGTTCTTTGCGCCAGTCTCGTAAATGTATTTTGCGATCGGCGTCGAACCGACGAACGATACCGCGTGGATGCCGGGGTGACTCAGGATCGCATCCACGCACTCCTTGTCGCCGTGCACGACGTTGAATACGCCATCGGGCGCGCCCGCCTCCTTGAGCAGCTCCGCCATGCGGATCGAAGGCGAGGGGTCCTTCTCCGAGGGCTTGAGAATGAACGCATTGCCACAGGCAAGCGCCATCGGGAACATCCACAGCGGCACCATCACCGGAAAGTTGAACGGCGTGATGCCGGCGCATACGCCCACCGGCTGGCGCACGGTGTGGATGTCGACCTGGGTGCCCACGTTCTCCGAGTGCTCGCCCTTCAGCAGGTTCGGGATGCCGCAGGCGAATTCGATCACTTCCATGCCGCGCTGGATCGAACCCATGGCGTCGGGAACGGTCTTGCCGTGCTCCTCGGTCACGAGGCGCGCCAGCTCCTTCTGATTTTCTTCCATGAGGCGCAGGAACCGCTGCAGCACGCGCGCGCGCCTGAGCGGCGGCCAGTCGCGCCATGCGGGTAGCGCCGCCGTTGCGGCCTTTACGGCCGCGTCCACAAGACTCGCATCACAGAACGGCACCCGCCTGACAACCTGACCCGCCGCGGGGTTGTATACATCGCCCATGCGCCGCGCGGCGGGAGCCACGCTGCGGCCGTTGATCCATAACGGCACGGTTTCGAGTTGCAGTTCCACGGGTTTGTTCATGGGGTGATCCTCGCGAGAGAAAGAATCTTACGCCGATATACTGCTCGCATGACCGAGCCGCTGCGGCTTGCTCCCCTCGCCTTCGCGGCGGACGGCACGCCATATTCCGAGTCCTTCGGCGACATCTATCACAGCGCCGCAGGCGGTCCTGCACAAGCACGGCACGTGTTTCTCGGCGGCAACGGACTTCCGGAACGCTGGCGCGGCAGGCGCGCGTTCACCATCCTCGAAACCGGCTTCGGGCTGGGCCTCAATTTCCTCGCCACGTGGCAGGCGTGGCGCGACGATGCGGGGCGCAGCGAGCGTCTGCATTTCGTGTCCATCGAAAAGCATCCCTTCACGCGCCACGATCTGGAGCAGGCGCACGCGCGCTACCCGGAGTTCGTCGCGCTCGCGGCCGAACTGCATGCGGCGTGGCCGATGCTCGTGCCGGGCCTGCACCGCCTCGAGTTCGAGGGCGGGCGCGTCGTGCTGACGCTCGCGCTCGCCGACGCCAGTCGCGCGCTGCGCACGCTGCGGCTTTCCGCGGATGCGGTGTACCTCGACGGCTTCGCACCGCAGAAGAACCCGGAGATGTGGAGCGCGGCGACGATGAAGGCGGTCGCGCGCGCCTGCGCGCCCGAGGCGACCGCTGCCACCTGGAGCGCCGCAAGCTCGGTGCGCGAGGCGCTCGCCGCTGCGGGTTTCGAAGTCGCCAAGCGGCCCGGATTTGCGGGCAAGCGCGACATGCTCGCGGCGCGCATCGAGCCGCGCCGCGTGCGGGCGAAAACAGCGACGCCATGGCCGCAGCGACGCGCCATCGTAATCGGCGCCGGAATCGCCGGGGCCGCCGTGGCGGAACGGTTGTGCGCGCGTGCTTGGGAGGTGACGCTGCTCGAACGCCAGCCACGGCCCACACCCGGCGATCCGGGACGGCAGGCGGGCGTATTCCATCCGGTGGTGACGCCGGACGACAGCCTGTTCGCGCGCCTGACGCGAGCGGGCTTTCTGCAGGCGCTCGCACGCTGGCGCGCGCTGGACGCCGCGGGACACGCGCCGGTGTGGGACGAATGCGGCGTGTTGCAGCTTGCGCGCGACGCGCGCGAAGACGCCGCGCAGCGCACAGCAATCGCGGCGCTCGGGCTGCCGGCCGATTACGCGCAGTACGTGACGCGCGAGGAAGCGAGCGCGCATGCGGGCGTCCCGGTCGCCGCAAGCGGCCTGTGGTTCCCGGCCAGCGGCTGGATCAAGCCCGTGTCTCTTGCCGCGGCGCAGATCGCCGCGGCCGGCGAGCGGCTGGAGGCGAAGTTCGGCTGCGAGGTCGCGCGCATTTCCTTCGAGCGCGGCAACTGGTGCGCGTTCGACAGGGCGAACAGGCTGCTTGCGCAGGCGCCGGTCGCGGTGCTTGCCAATGCGGCCGAAGCGCCCGGGCTCGCGCCCTCGCGCGTCCTGCGCCTGCGCCGCGTGCGCGGCCAGGTCTCGTTCCTGCCCGAGGAGCGCATCGTCGCGCCGCACGTCGTCGTGCTGCGCGGCGGCTTCGTGCTGCCCGCAATCCACGGCGCCTCGATTGCCGGCGCAACCTACGACTTCGACGACGAGGACCCGGCGCCACGCGCCTCGAGCCACGAAGGAAATGTCGAGCGGCTCGCGCGCATCCTCCCCGGCGCAGGTGCAGCGCTGGATCCTGCCTTGCTCGAAGGGCTGGTCGGATTTCGCGCGGTGGCGCCTGACCGGCTGCCGCTCATCGGCGCGCTTGCCGATGAAGACGGTCGCATGCCGAAGAACCCGCAGCTTGCGTCGCTGCCGCGGCAGGATGGGCTTTACGGGGCTTTCGCCTACGGCTCGCGCGGATTGCTCTGGGCCGGGCTCGGCGCCGAGCTGCTCGCGAGCCTCATCGAAGGCGAGCCGCTGCCGCTCGAGGGACCGCTCGCCGACGCACTTGATCCGGGAAGGTTTCTGCTGCGCGCGCTGCGCCGGCGGGGCGGTTAGCCCGAGTTTCTCGCTTGCGCCGCGTCGTTTGGTATTATGCCAGGTAATACCCGGTGGATTTCGCACCGGAAGGAGGCTGCAATGACCCTGACCGTGAAGCTGGGCCCGGAGCTCGAGCAGACGCTCGCCCGGCGCAGCGCCGAGCGAGGCGTGCCGAAAAGCACGGTGGTGAAGGAAGCGCTCGCCGAATACCTTGTCCGCGAGCCCGTCTCGGCCTACGAGGCGGGAAAGGACCTCTTCGGCCGCCACGGCAGCGGCGACGGCAAGCTTTCGGTCCGGCGCAGGGAGCACTACGCGGCGATCGTCGATGCAAAACAGCGCCGTCGTCGATAGCGGACCGCTGATCGCCCTGTTCGATCGCGACGACGCGTACCACGCGCCGGTGGTGAGGTTTCTCGGCGCTCATTCGCGACTGCGCCTGTGCAGCACCTGGGCCGTCCTCAATGAAACCAGCGCACTGCTCGCGTCGCGGGTCGGCAAGCAGGCCGAGATCGATTTCCTCGAATGGGTCGAGCGCGGGGGACTCAAGGTGGTCGCGCAGGACTCGACGGCGCTGCCGCGCATCCGCGCCCTGATCGCGAAGTATCGCGACCTCCCTTTCGATTTCGCAGACGCCAGCGTCGCCGTGCTCGCCGAGCAGACCGGCATCGCGCAGGCGCTGACGCTCGACCGCCACTTCGAGGTCTATCGCGATGCGCGCGGCCGGCCGCTCAAGAACCTCCTCGCGGCGAAACGCGTGCGAGCCCGCTGA
>CAZYVT010000015.1:10546-71526 GCA_964651335.1 uncultured Enterobacteriaceae bacterium
GCGCGGCCGGCCGCTCAAGAACCTCCTCGCGGCGAAACGCGTGCGAGCCCGCTGATGCTGCGCGGGCTCAACGCCCGTTGAAGGTGGGCGCCGCCAGCTTCTTCGCGAACGCATTCACGCCGGCGCGAAAATCCTCGCTGTGACCCGTGGCGGCAATCGCCTGTGCCTCGAGCTCCATTTGCGTTTCGAGGCTTTCCTGCGTCGATTGATGAAACAGCTGCTTCGCGCGCCCGATCGCGAACGTCGGTCCTTGCGCCAGTTCGTGCGCGAGCACCGCGACCGCGGCCGGAAAATCGGCGTCCGCAACCAGGCGGTTCACCAATCCCCATTCCATCGCCTCGCGCGCCGAGAGCGTGCGATTGGTGAGATAAAGCTCCATCGCGCGGCTGTAGCCGATGAGGCGCGGCAGGAACCAGGTCGAACTCCCGTCGGGCGCAGCGCCGATGCGCGAATACGCGAGCGTGAAGCGCGCAGACTCCGCCGCCAGCACCAGGTCGCCGGAAATCGCGAGGCTCATGCCGGCGCCCGCCGCCACGCCGTTCACCGCCATCACGACCGGCTTCGGCGTGCGCGCAAGGCGCGAGATCGCGCCATGGAAATGGGTGGTGAGCCGCTTGAGATGAATCCCGATGCGATCGAGGTTGTCGGCGAAGTCCTTGACGTCGCCGCCGCCGCAGAATGCCTTGCCTGCGCCGGTGACGACGATGCAGCGCACCGAGCGGTCCTCGTCGGCCTCGATGACCGCGTGACACAGATCGCGGCCGAGCGCGAGGTTCAGCGAATTGAAGGCTTCGGGACGGTTGAGCGTGAGCGTCGCGATGCCGCCGTCGATGTTGTACTTCAGCGTTTCGTAGGTCATGGCCGCAGCCATCGCACATTGGACGGGTGCGAGGCGTACATCTCCCTGAAGGTTTTTCCCTCCGGCGCGGGGAAATCGCGTCCCAGCGTCCAGCCGGGATCGAACGGCAGGCGCGAGATCGCGCCACGCCGGCCGCCCATCCAGTGGAGCACGCGCGCGGCGATCTTGGTCGCCAGCGCGTAGAGCCAAGGCCGCGTGGCGAAAGCAGCCCAGATCCGCAGTCCGGCCCGCTCGGCCCATGGACGCAGATTCTGCTCGACCTGGCGCTCGCGCAGCTTCCGCAACAGGGCAGGAAGCGGGATCATCACCGGGCAGGCGACCTCGCAGGCGCCGCACAGCGTCGCCGCCTGCGGCAAATCGAGCGCGTTCTCCAGGCCGTTGTACACCGGCGTGAGCACCGAGCCCATCGGCCCCGGATAGACCCAGCCGTAGGCGTGACCGCCGACGGTCTGGAACACCGGGCAGTGGTTCATGCACGCACCGCAACGAATGCAGCGCAGCATCTCCTGCAGGTCGCCGCCCACCAGGCGTGTGCGCCCGTTGTCCACCAGGATCACGTACAGATGCTCCGGGCCGTCGGAGTCGCCCTCCGCCTTTGGCCCGGTGAGGATCGAAAAGTAGTTTTCGATCTCCTGCCCGGTCGCGGAGCGCGGCAGGATCCTGTTGAGCGTGGTGAGATCCTCGAGCGTCGGAATCACCTTCTCGATCCCGGTGATCGCAACGTGCACGCGCGGCAGCGTCGTCACCATGCGGCCGTTGCCCTCGTTGGTCACGACCGCCACCGACCCGGTCTCGGCAACCAGAAAATTCGCCCCCGAAATTCCGAGATCGGCAGACAGAAAATGCGGACGCAGCATTTCGCGCGCCTCGCGCGTCATCCCGGCGATATCGTCGCTGCGCGGCCGGCCGTGGTGTTTGACGAACAGGTCCGACACTTCAGCCATGTCCTTGTGAATTGCCGGCGCGATGATGTGCGACGGAGGCTCGCCGGCGAGCTGCAGGATGTATTCGCCCAGGTCCGTCTCGACCGGCTGCACGCCGGAGGCGGCGAGCACTTCGTTCAGCCCCGCCTCCTCGGAGAGCATCGACTTCGACTTGATCGCCTTCTTCAGTCCATGGCGGGCGCAAATTTCGAGGACCTGCCGGCACGCCTCGGCGGCCTCCTCCGCCCACAGCACGACGGCGCCGCGGCGCGTCGCTTCCTGCTCGAAGCGGAGCAGCCATCCATCCAGGTGCTCGATTGCCCGGTCGCGGATTTCCGCGCTCGCGGCGCGCAATTCCTCGAAGGCCGGAACACCGTACGCGTCGCGCGCCGCAGCGCGCTTTTCCGCAAACCCGCTCCCAAATCTTTTCAGGTTGGCCTGCAGCCGGACATCGGCAAGCGCCCGGGAAGAGTTCTGCCTGAAATGCACCGAGGCAATCTGCATCACCGTTCCCAAGTGAGCAGTTCGGCGATGTGCAGCACCCGGGTCTTGTCGTCGCCCATGCGCCGCAGCCTGCCTTCGATATTGAGCATGCAACCTAGGTCGCCGAGCACCACCGCGCCGGCGCCGCTGGCGTGAACCTGGTCGCACTTCGTATTTGCCATCGCCGCGGAGATCTCGCCGAACTTGATCGAGAACGTGCCGCCGAAGCCGCAGCAGGTCTCGCTTTCCTTCATCTCCTTCAGCTGCACGGCCGGCATTTTCGCGATCAGCGCGCGCGGCTGCTGCTTCACGCCGAGCTCGCGCAGGCCGGAACAGGAGTCGTGGTACGTGACCATTCCGGCGTAGTCGCCGGGAACCTTGCCGAGACGGGCGACGTTGACCAGGAAGTCGGTGAGTTCCCAGGTCTTTGCCGCGAGGCGCTCCGCGCGCTCGAGCCAGGCGCCCTCGCCGGGGAACAGATCCTTGTAGTGGGTCTTGACCATCCCCGCGCACGAGCCCGAAGGCGCGACCACGTAGTCGCAGGACTCGAATTCCCCGATCAGTTTCTGCGCGAGCGCGCGCGCCGACGGCCGGTCGCCCGAATTCCATCCCGGCTGGCCGCAGCAGGTCTGCGAGGCCGGGACGATCACTTCGCAACCCGCCGCTTCGAGGAGCTTCAGCACCGCGAAGCCGATGCGCGGGCGGACGAGATCGACCAGGCAGGTGACGAAAAGTCCGACACGCATGGGCGGAATCATAGCGTGCATTTCACATCGTAAGATAGAATTCCGGCCCCATGTCCGCGCAAGACGAACGCAAGAGCCCGATCCAGGTCATCGAGCGGATGATGAAGCTGCTCGATACGCTTGCCGGTCACCCGGAACCGCTCGGCCTGAAGCAGATCGCGCAATACACGGGGCTCCACCCCTCGACCGCGCATCGCATCCTCGCGGCAATGGCCGCCGACCGGCTCGTGGACCGCGTCGAACCCGGCAGCTACCGGCTGGGGATGCGGCTCCTGGAGCTCGGCACGCTGGTGCGCTCGCGGATCAGCGTGCGCGAGCTGGCGCTACCGATGATGCGCGAGCTCCACGCGCAGACCGGCGAGACCGTGAACCTCTCGGTGCGCCACGACGACGAGATCGTGTATGTCGAGCGTACTTCGTCAGGCCGTTCGGCGATGCGCATCGTGCACATGATCGGCGCCCGCGCGGCGCTGCACGTCACCGCCGCCGGCAAGCTCTTTCTGCTCGAGGAGGGGTTCGGCAAGCTGCGCGACTATGCCAAGCGCACCGGGCTTGCGCCGCACACCAGGAATTCGCTTTCCAGCCTGCCGGTGCTCGAGCGCGACCTCGAGCGCATCCAGCGCCAGGGCTGGGCGACGGACAACGAGGAGGTGGAAATCGGCGTGCGCTGCGTCGCCGCCGCGGTGCGCGACGACGCGGGCCAGCTGATCGCCGCGCTCTCGATCTCGACGCCGGCGGATCGAATGAAGCCGCAGTGGGGCCCGTTGGTGAAGGAAGCAGCGGAAAGAATTTCACGCGCCGTCGGCCACCGGCCCGGAGCGCGGATCGGGGCGCACTAGGCCGCGGAAAGCCCGAACAGCGCGAACCAGCCGCGTGCGTCGTGCCACACCTTTTCGGTGCGGAAACCTGCCGCGCGCGCCAGTGCGCGGAACTCTTCGATCGAGTACTTGCACGAGTTCTCGGTGTGGATCGACTCGCCGACGTCGAAAGAGAAGCGGTGCCGGCCGATGCGCACCGCCTGCCTCGCGAGCGACACCAGGTGCATCTCGATCCTGCCCAGCGCGGCGTTGTAGAACGCGTAATGCGCGAAGTGGCGAAGAATGAAATCGCCGCCGAGTTCGCGGTTGATCCGCTGCAGAAGATTCAGGTTGAACGCCGTGGTGACGCCCTTCGCGTCGTTGTATGCAGCGTGCAGGACGTTCGCGTCCTTCTTCAGATCCACCCCGACAAGCATTGCGCCCCGTTTGCCGATCTGGCCGCGGGACATGCTCAGGAACGCGTGCGCCTCCTCCGGCGTGAGGTTGCCGATCGTCGAACCCGGGAAATACACCACGCGCCGCCCTGCGCTGCGCGCCCGGTACACCGGGAGCTTGAGCGGCTGCATGAAATCGCCCACCACGCCGAGGATGTCGAGCGACGGAAAATCACGCGCGAGGCGCTTTGCGGCATCCTGTAGCGCGGCCTCCGAAATGTCCACCGGCACATATACGGCGGGCCGCAAGGACCGCAACAGAAGCCGCGTTTTGACGCTGGCGCCGCTTCCGTATTCGATCAGCTCGGCGCCGCGACCGGCGAAGCGCGCGATCTCGCCGAGGTGACGGCGCGTCAGCGCCAGCTCGCAGCGGGTCGGGTAATACTCCTTCAGTCGGCAGATCGCCTCGAAAAGCCGGCTGCCTTGGGCGTCGTAGAAGTACTTCGGGGAAAGCGTCTTTTGCCGCAGCGACAGCCCGGCGACCACGTCCTCGCGGAAACTGTCCGCCGGAACGACGGACCGGTGGATGCGGACGCTGCCTAGCTTCTGGGTCCCGCGGCGGCGTTGGTCTCGAGCCACTTGCGGATGCGGTTGGCGTCGCCAATCCGCGAGTACCTGCCCCACGAATCGAGCAGCACGACCACGAGCTCCCGCGACGCCACCCGCACGCGCATCACGAGGCAGCGTCCGGCCTCACTGATAAAGCCGGTCTTGGAGAGTCCGATGTCCCAGGTGCTGCTCCGCACCAGTCCGTTGGTGTTGCGATACGCGAGCGGGCGGCCGAGCGCGTATACCGTGGCGCTGTCGCGTGTCGAGTAATTCCGGATCACCGGATGCTCGTGCGCGGCCCTGACGAGCCTGGCGAGATCCTGCGCGCTCGACACGTTGGCCGAGGAAAGCCCGGTCGGATCCGAAAAGTGCGTGTCGTGCATGTCGAGCACCTGCGCTTTGGCGTTCATCATGCGGACGAAGGCCTCGGTGCCGCCGGGGTAGGTCCGCGCCAGCGCCGCCGCGGCACGGTTTTCCGATGCCATCAGCGCGAGCAACAGCAATTCGTGCCGCGTGAGAACCGAGCCGGGCCGCAGCCGCGAACGAGTTCCCTTCAGCACGTCCTGGTCCTCGCCGCTTACCGCGACGCGTTGCGCAAGATCCAGTTTGCCGTCGAGCAGCACGAGCGCAGTCATGAGCTTGGTGATCGAGGCGATCGGCAGTACGGACTCGGCGTTCTTCGCCAGGATGATCTCGCCGCTCGATGCATCCTGCACCAGCGCGACGGAGGAGCGCAGGAACACCTTGTCGGGTTGCTCGCGCTGCAGGCGTTGCGCGAGCGCCTCCGCGTGTGCGTCGGCACGCCGCGCCGCGGCGCCGTGCTTCCCGGCGTCGGCAGCTTGCGCGAAACCGATCGCGAGCGCGAGCGCGGCGGCGAGGGCAAAAACTGCGACGATTTTTTCCAAGTGGTGCAAGGTTCTCGGCTGTGGTTGCATGTCCTTGTGCTTATTGGCTTTTTTCTCGTGCCCGCGAGTGTAGCCCAAGGTTTTCAGAAATTGCAAGCAAAAAGAAAGGTCTAGCCCCCGGTTCTCGAAACAGCGTGAACTGGGTGGCACAGCTCACGCCGCCTTTACGCGTTCCAGCGCCTGCTCCGCCTCCGCCTCCTGCTGCTGCAGCGCCCACATCCGTGCGTACTCGCCGTTCGCCGCGAGCAGCTCGCGGTGCGTGCCTCGCTCGACGATCCGGCCGTGCGACAGGACGAGGATCTGGTTGGCATCCATGACGGTCGAAAGCCGATGCGCGATCACCAGCGTGGTGCGTCCAACCGAGATCCGCTCGAGCTCGGCCTGAATCGCCTTTTCGGACCTCGAGTCCAGCGCCGAGGTGGCCTCGTCGAAGATCAGAATCCGCGGGTTTTTCAGCAGCGCGCGGGCGATCGCCACCCGCTGCTTCTCTCCCCCGGAGAGCTTCAGGCCGCGCTCCCCGACCATCGCCTCGTATTTCTTCGGCAGCGACTCGATGAAGCCGTGAATATGCGCCGCCCGCGCCGCCTCCTCCACTTCGGCCTCTGCCGCCTCGGGGCAGCCGTAATGGATGTTGTAGCGGATCGTGTCGTTGAAGAGCACCGTATCCTGCGGAACGATGCCGATCGCGCCGCGCAGCGACTGCTGCCGCACCTCGCGGATGGCCCGGCCGTTGACCAGGATCGTGCCCCCCGTCACGTCGTAGAAGCGGTAGAGCAGGCGCGCCAGCGTCGATTTTCCCGAGCCCGAATGTCCGACGACCGCCACCCGGTGGCCGGCCGGAATGGTGAAACTCACCCCCTGCAGGATGCGCCGCGCCGGCTCGTAGTCGAAATCCACGTTGCGGAATTCAACCGTCGCGGGCCCCGCGGGCAGGTCCGCAGCTCCGGGCTCGTCCTCGACTTCGCGGTTTTCGGACAGCAGCCGGAACATCTTGTCCATGTCGAGCAGCGACTGCTTGATCTCGCGGTACACCATGCCGAGAAAATTGAGCGGGATGTAGAGCTGGATGAGCAGTCCGTTGACCAGCACCAGGTCTCCCAGCGTGAACGTATTCGCGACCACGCCTTCGGCGGCGAGCATCATCAGCGCCGTCAGCGCCGCGGCGATGATCAGGCTTTGACCGATGTTGAGCAGCCCCAGCGACGCTTCCTGCCGGACCGCCGCAGACTCGTAGCTCTTCAGGTTCTCGTCGTAGCGGCGCGCTTCGAACTCCTCGTTGCCGAAGTACTTGACCGTTTCGTAGTTGAGCAGGCTGTCGATCGCCCGGGTGTTCGCTTTCGAATCGAGTTCGTTGGCGCGGCGGCGGATCTCCATGCGCCACTCGGTGACCAGGACGGTGAAGGTGATGTAGATCGCAACGGCGCCGAAGGTCGCCGCGGCGAAGCGCCAGTCGAACTTCCCGAGCAGCACCACGGCGACCAGCGCGAACTCCAGGATCACCGGAATGATCGAGAAAATCATGAAGTTGAGGAGCGACGAGATGCCGCGCGTACCGCGCTCGATGTCGCGCGTCATGCCGCCCGTCTGCCGGTCGAGGTGGAAGCGCAGCGACAGGGCGTGCAGGTGGCGGAAGACGCCCAGCGCCACGCGCCGGATCGCGCGCTGCACAACGCGCACGAAGACGACGTCGCGCAGCTCGGCGAAGAGCGTCGTCGAGAAGCGCAGGATGCCGTAGATGGCAAGCAGCGCGACCGGCACCGCGACGATGGCGAGCTTCGGGTCGAGCCCGTCGACGATTTCCTTCATGATCAGCGGCACGCCGACGTTGGCGAACTTCGCGGCGGCGAGAAACGAGAGCGCGAGGCCCACGCGCAAGCGGTATTCCCGCAGGTAGGGCAGCAGGCTCGCGACCGCGCGCCATTCGCGGCCGGTCAGGGACTGCGTCGGTGCTGCACTGTGGTGACCGTGCGTTGCCATGAAGAAGGCGGCGATTCTATTTCAATACGGAGGCGCGAGGCGGCGGAACCCGTGCGCGAGCACGATCAGCAGAAAGCCCAGATTGCGCGCCAGTAACCACCACGGCGAGATGTACAAGGCGTTATGGCTTCCGCCCCGGCCGCGCGCCGCGGCACTAGCGGCGCGCTCCGCGACCGTTTCGATCCAGCGCACGCCGCGCGGCCAGTCCCACAGCTCGGCGAGCCAGCGCTCGGGAATTCCGCTCTTACCCACACCCGCGCCGACGATCGCGCCGGTGATCGCCGCGACCGTGTCGGTGTCGCCTCCACAACGGATCACGGCCGTCACTGCGGCGGCACAGTCGCGCGGATGAGAAAACCACCCGTGCAGCGCCGCCGGCACGCTGTGGTACATGTACCCGCTGACGCCGTGCGCGCAACCGATCGAGTCGGCGAAGTCGGTGCACGGCTCTCCGCGTGCAGCACTCTCGCAGGCGCGTTCGACAAGCGCAAGGAGTTCCCTGCCCGGCTCGCCGAACGGCGCCATGAACCGGCGCAGATGTGCGACGTACTCCTCCGGAGTTTCCCCGCGCATCGAGGAGCGCGCGGCGAGCGCCACCGCGAGCACCCCGCACTCGGCCTTCGGATCGCGGTGCGTGATCCCGGTGGCGGCGGCAACATGCAGAACCAGTGCGGCGTCGTCGCCGGCAAAGCACACGCCGAGCAGCGCACTGCGCATTGCCGGGCCGTTGCCTGCGGAGTGCACGCCCGAAAACTGCGGCGGAAAGAAAATCCATAATTTGAGGATGGCACGCAACGTGGCCCAGCCGATCCCCGCGGGCAGGCCGAGCAGCCAGAAGCGCAGCCGCCACGCCATGCCGGAGGCAAAGCGGCGCGCGTTGTTGCCGGCAACCGCGAGCGACTGAGCGACCATGCAGGCGTGATCGGTGTCGTCCGAGCACATGCCTTTGCCGAAGAAAAAGCGGTAACCCTCAAGCCGGGGAAAGAGCCGCATCTGCCGGCCACGCGACAGCCCTTCGCAGGGCAGGCCGAGTGCGTCGCCCACCGCGGTGCCCAGCAGGCACCCCACCGCCGCAGTGCTGCGTTGCTCGACCAGCCGCTTCTCCTCTTCAGTGTCGCCCATGAGGAAGCCACCCGTCATCCGGCAAAGGCTCTCACAGAACCCCTTGACCGGAAAGGGCGGCGCGCCTAACATTCAAACGTTCGTTTGAATTCTGCAGGAGGACCATGAACCTTCGCGCAATCAAGCCGCAGCACGAAACCCGCACCCGCATCCTCGACGCGGCCGAAGAGCTTTTCATGCAGCACGGCTTCGAAGGCACTTCGATGCGCACGCTCACCTCGAAAGCCGGGGTGAACCTCGCTGCGGTGAACTACCACTTCGGCTCCAAGGATGCGCTCATCGAAGCGGTGTTTCGCCGCCGCCTCGACCCGATGAACGCGGCGCGCATCGCAGAACTCGATCGGCTGGAGAACGCAGCGCCGGGAACAACGCCGGCGCCGCAGGCGATCATCCGTGCCTTCCTCGGCACCTCGCTGGCGATGATCGAGGACGCGAAGTGCGGCGGCCGCAATTTCATCCGGCTGCTCGGCCGCGCGTACACCGAACCCGCAAAACCGATCCGCGCGCTGATCGGGCACCTGTATGCGCCTGTGATGGCGCGCTACAAGGCCGCGTTCGAACGCTCGCTTCCCGAGCTGCCGAAAGACGAGCTGATCTGGCGCATGCACTTCATGTTCGGCACGCTCGCCTATACGCTGGCCGCAACCGACACCGTGCAGTTGATCGCGGGCTGCAAGCCCGAGGACCGGTACGATGCGGCGCTGCTCGAGGAGAGGCTCACCGCGTTCCTGTACGCAGGTCTCGTCGCGCCGCTGCCCAGCCGGCGCGGGGTCAGAAAAGCCGCCTGAAGGGCGTCGCACTTCCGGGAGAAATCGCCATGATCGGATTCGTCATTGCCGCCGTTGCAGCATTCCTTGCGCTTGCATACTTCCAGGCCCCGCTCCTCGCCTGGACCATCGCGGGCGGCCTGCTGGCCGCATACCTGAGCGCGGTAGCGGCATTCGGCGCCACGGCAAACGTCGTCCTCGGGACCCTCTTCATCGTCGTGGCAGCAGTGCTCAACCTGCGGCCGCTGCGCCGCATGCTGCTGAGCAATCCGGTGCTCGCGATCTACCGCCGGATCCTGCCGGACATGTCGCAGACCGAGAAGGAAGCGATCGACGCCGGCACGGTGTGGTGGGACGCGGATCTGTTTTCCGGCAAGCCGGACTGGGACAAGCTTCTGGCGATTCCCGAACCCCGGCTCACGCCCGAGGAGCAGGCATTCGTCGACGGTCCCTGCGAGGAAGTGTGTTCGATGACCGACGACTGGGAGGTCACACACGAGCGCTACGACCTGCCGCCGCAGGTCTGGCAATACATCAAGGAAAAGGGTTTCCTCGGCATGATCATCCCGAAGAGCTACGGCGGTCTGGGCTTTTCCGCGCTCGCTCACTCGGCGGTGGTGATGAAACTCTCGACGCGCTCCAACGCGCTCGCCGTCACGGTCATGGTGCCGAACTCGCTCGGGCCCGCCGAGCTGCTGCTCCATTACGGCACCGAAGAGCAGAAGAACCATTACCTGCCGCGGCTCGCCAAGGGGCTCGAGATTCCGTGTTTCGCCCTCACCTCGCCGGAGGCGGGCTCGGATGCCGCCTCGATTCCGGATTACGCAGTCGTGTGCAAAGGGGTGTGGCAGGGAAAGGAAGTCCTCGGCATGCGGGCCACGTGGGACAAGCGCTACATCACGCTCGGTCCGGTCGCCACGCTGCTCGGGCTCGCGTTCCGGCTGTATGACCCGGAGCACCTGCTCGGCGGCAAGGACGACCTCGGCATCACCTGCGCGCTCGTGCCGACGAACACATCGGGCGTGGAGATCGGCCGCAGGCACCTGCCATTGAACATGGTGTTCCAGAACGGCCCGACCCGCGGCAAGGACGTTTTCATGCCGATCGACTGGATCATCGGCGGCAAGGACTATGCCGGCAAGGGCTGGATGATGCTGATGAACTGCCTCGCCGCGGGACGCTCGATTTCGCTCCCGACTTCTTCGGTCGGCGGCGCCAAGGCGCTCGCCCGATACACCGGCGCGTACTCGCGCGTGCGCAGCCAGTTCAAGACGCCGATCGGCAAGCTCGAGGGCGTCGAGGAAGCGCTCGGCCGCATCGCGGCGAACTGCTACATGATGGATGCAACGCGCGTCGTGACCGCGGGCGCGGTGGACGCAGGTGAAAAGCCTTCTGTGATCTCGGCGATCGCCAAATACCACATGACGGAGCGGGCACGCGACTGCGTGAACGACGCGATGGACATCCACGGCGGCAAGGGCATCTGCCTCGGCCCCAACAACTATGTCGGGCGCGGCTACCAGGTGGTCCCGGTCGCGATCACGGTGGAAGGCGCGAACATCCTGACCCGGAGTCTCATCATCTTCGGCCAGGGCGCGATCCGCTGCCATCCCTACGTGTTGCGCGAGATGCGCGCGGCGAAGGAATTGCAGGGTCCGGACGCCTCGCGCGAATTTGACGATGCGTTCACCTCGCACATCGGCCACACGCTTTCGAACGGCGTGCGTGCCTTCGTGCACGGCCTGACCGGCGCGGTCTTCGCGCCGGCGCCCTCTGGCGCCGCGCCCGAGACCGCGCGTTATTACCAGCGCGCCGGACAGCTCTCGGCGGCCTTCGCCTTCCTCGCCGACATGTCCATGCTCGCGATGGGCGGGGCGCTGAAGAAGAAGGAGAAGATCTCCGCGCGCCTGGGCGACGTGCTGTCGATGATGTACCTGATTTCGGCAACGCTGAAGCGCTACGAGGACCAGGGACGGATCCGCGAAGATTTGCCGCTCCTGCACTGGTCGGTGCGCGACGCGCTCTGGCAGGCCCAGCAGGCAATCGACGCCATCTACACCAATTTCCCCGTGCAGCCGCTGCGTGCCCTGCTGCGCTGGGTCGTGTTCCCGTTGGGGACCCCCTTCCGGCCGCCCAAGGACCGGCACAACCACCGTTGCGCGAAGATCGTGCTCGAGCCGGGCGCGGCGCGCGATCGGTTGACCGCCGGAATGCACGTCGGCAAGAACGAGAACGAGGTGACCGGCGCGCTCGAGGCGGCGTTTCTCGCCACCATCGCTTGCGAGCCGATCGAGGCCAAGCTGCGCCGCGCGGTGCGCGACGGCGCGATCGTTCCACGCTCAAACGCGGACACCGCCGCAATCGCGTGCGAAAAGGGCCTGATCAGCGGCGAAGAGCTGGCCCTCTGGCGCCGCAAGGAAGTGCTGCGAAGGCACGTGATCAAGGTCGATGATTTCGCCCCCGATTTCGGGCGGGCGGAGATCATCGAGCGGCTGGATCAGGAGAAACGAGTCACCGTAAAGGCGGCCTGAACCATGTTTGCCAAGCCCATCTACATCATCGACGGCGCGCGCACGCCGTTTCTCAAGGCGAAGAACCGGCCCGGCCCGTTCTCGGCCGGGGACCTCGCGACGCAAGCCGGGCGGGCGTTGCTGGTGCGGCAGAAGTTCTCCCCGCAGGATCTCGACGAAGTGATTCTCGGCTGCGCGGCGCCCTCGGTGGACGAGGTGAACATCGGGCGCGTGGCGGCGCTCCGCATGGGATGCGGGCAGAAGGTGCCGGGCTGGACGGTCATGCGCAACTGCGCCTCGGGCATGCAGGCGCTCGACTCGGCGATCGCCAATATCCTCGCCGGCCGCTCCAACCTGGTGCTCGCCGGCGGCGTGGACGCGCTCTCGCGCGCGCCGCTCCTCTACGCCGACGCGATGGTGCTGTGGTTCGCGAACATGATGGGTGCGCGAACCGCGGGCCAGAGGGCGATGATGTTCGCGAAGCTGCCATTCAAGACTGTGCTTGCGCCGGTGATCGCAATCATGAAGGGCCTCACCGATCCGATGGTGGGATTGCTCATGGGCCAGACCGCGGAAAACCTGGCGCACCGCTTCGGCATCACGCGGCAGCAGATGGATGCGTTCTCGGTCAGAAGCCATCAGCGCGTGGTCGCGGCGCAGGAGGGCGGCTGGCTCGCCGCGGGCGCGGGCGAAGTTGAAGCGGTGTACGACCGCGACGGCAATGCCTATCCGCTCGATGACGGCGTGCGGCGCGATTCTTCGCTGGAGAACCTCGCCAAGCTGAAGCCTTTCTTCGATCGCAAGTACGGCAACGTGACGCCGGGGAACTCGTCGCAGATCACCGACGGCGCAGCATGGCTGATCCTCGCCTCCGAGGAGGCGGTGCAGCGCCACGGACTCACGCCGCTCGGCCGCATCGTGGATTCCGAGTGGGCGGGCCTCGACCCGGCGCAGATGGGCCTGGGACCGGTGCACGCCGCGACCCCGATCCTGAAGCGCCACGGACTCGGCCTCGCCGATCTCGATTACTGGGAGATCAACGAGGCCTTCGCCGCCCAGGTGCTCGGCTGCCTGGCGGCGTGGAAGGACGGCAAATACTGCAAGGAAGAGCTTGCGCTCGACGCGCCGCTGGGGGCGCTCGATGAAGAGCGATTGAATGTCGACGGCGGCGCGGTTGCGCTTGGGCATCCGGTCGGGGCTTCGGGCGCGCGGATCGTGCTGCATCTGCTCAAACTGCTCAAGCGCAAGAATGCGAAGCGCGGCATGGCCTCCATCTGCATCGGCGGCGGGCTGGGCGGCGCGATGCTCGTAGAGGCGTTGTAGGAGAGCAAATGGACCGGGCCGATGCGAACACGATGACGAAACACTGGCATTGGGAACAAGACGCGCAGGGCCTCGCCTGGCTCACCTTCGACAAGCAGGGCGAATCCACGAACACCTTCTCGCGCGAAGCGCTGGAAGAGCTCGGCGCGGCGCTCGACGCCATCGCGGCGGCGAAGCCCAAGGGCCTCGTAATCCGCTCGGCGAAGGAGAACTTCATCGCCGGCGCCGATATCAAGGAGTTCACGCGCTTTGCCAATGCGCAGGAAGCGCTCGCCTTCAACCGGCTCGGATGGGACACGATGCAGAAGCTGCGCGACCTCCCCTTCCCCAGCACCGCGATGGTGAACGGCTTCTGCATGGGCGGCGGGCTGGAACTCGCGCTCGCCTGCACCTACCGCGTGGCGCTCGACGACCCGAAGACGCGCTTCGCCTTCCCCGAGGTGATGCTCGGCATCTGGCCGTCCTGGCACGGCTTGCAGTGGCTTCCCAGGCTGGTCGGCCCGGCGGCGGCGCTCGATATGATCCTCACCGGCCGCGCGGTGGACGCGAGGCGCGCGAAGAAGATCGGCCTCGCCACCGAAGCGGTGCCGCTGCGCGTGCTGGAGAACACGGCGCGCGCGGTGACGCTGGAAGCGCGCCCGCCTCGGAAGCTCAAGCTCATCGACCGGCTGATGCTCGGCATCGGCCGCCGCTTCGTCGCCGCGCAGGCGAGAAAGCAGGTGGCCAGGCGTGCGCGCAAGGAACATTACCCGGCGCCGCACGCCATCCTGGATGCCTGGGTGAAATACGACGGCGACCCGTTCGCGGCGCAGGACGACCCGTCCTGCTCCCTCGCTGCGCTGTTCGACCACCCGACCACGCGCAACCTGATCCGCATCTTCTTCCTGCAGGAGCGCATGAAGGGCTTGGCCAAGGGCGTGGATTTCAAGGCGCGGCACGTGCACGTGATCGGCGCGGGGGTGATGGGCGGCGACATCGCCGCGGTGTGCGCGATGCGCGGTATCACGGTGACGCTGCAGGACACCGCGCCGGAGCGCCTCGCGCCGGCGGTGAAGCGCGCGGCGGAGCTGTTCCAGAAGCGCCTCAGGGACCCGCGCCGCGTGCGCGACGCGCTGGACCGGCTGATCCCCGACGTCGCGGGCGCCGGCGCGGCGCGTGCCGACGTGGTGATCGAAGCGATTTTCGAGAACCTTGAGGCCAAGCGCGCGCTGTTCGCGAAAGTGGAAGCCGCGGCCAAGCCCGACGCGGTGATCGCCACCAACACCTCGAGCCTGAAGCTCGCCGACATCGCGGCGCAGTTCAAGGATCCCTCGCGCCTCGTCGGCATCCACTTCTTCAACCCGGTGCCGCAATTGCAGTTGGTGGAAGTGGTCTCCGGCGCGAACACAAACACCGAGATGGCGCGCAAGGCCATGGCCTTCGTGCGCCAGATCGACAAGCTGCCGCTGCCGGTCAAGGATTCGCCCGGGTTCCTCGTCAACCGCGTGCTCGGCCCGTACATGCAGAACGCGTTTCGCATGCTGGACGAGGGCATGAAACCCGAAACCATCGACGCGGCGATGCAGGAATTCGGCATGCCGATGGGGCCGATCGAGCTCGCCGACACGGTGGGCCTCGACATCTGCCTCGCCGCCGGCAAGGAGCTGGCGAAGAAAGACGCGCACGGCGAAGCCGAGGCGCCGCAAGTGCTGCTCAACAAGGTGGCGCTCGGGCAACTGGGCAAGAAGACCGGGCAGGGAATCTACCGCTACGAAAAAGGCAAGCCAATGAAGGGCCAGCCGGACGCGTACAAGGCAGACCTGGTCGACTCGCTGATCGAGCCGTACCTCGCCGAGGCGAAGGCGGTACTGGCCGAACGAATCGTCGAGGACGAGGACCTCATCGATGCCGGTCTCATCTTCGGCACCGGGTTCGCCCCCTTTCGCGGCGGTCCGCTGCACTCCCTGCGCGAAACGAAGTAACCTTTCGCGGATGGCGCGGCCCGGCGAGGAGGACTGACCATGGGGAGAGCATCGCACCAGCCTCCGGATCTCGAACTGCCGAAGAACCGGCTGCCGGCGCTTCGCGTCGTGCCGATGCCGGCGGACGCCAATCACAACGGCGACATCTTCGGCGGCTGGATCATGGCGCAGGTGGACGTCGCCGGCGGAATCGTCGCCGGCCGCGTTGCGCGCGGCCGGGTCGCCACCGTTGCGGTCAACGCGTTCGTCTTCAAGCAGCCGGTGCAGATCGGCGACGTGCTCTCGTTCTACGCCGACATGGTGAAGATCGGCAACACTTCGGTTACCATCAACGTCGAGGTGTACGCCGAACGCGGCCGCGCCGATACCAGGATCGTCAAGGTCACCGAGGCGACGCTCACCTACGTGGCGATCGACCCGAAGGGACGGCCTCGACTCCTGCCGAAGTAAGAGCGAACCGATGAAAGTGCTGAAACAGAAGGTCGCCGTCGTCACTGGCGGCGCAAGCGGCCTGGGACGCTCGATGGCGCTTGCGTTCGCGCGGGAAGGCATGCGAGTCGCGATTGCCGATGTCGATGCCGCGGGACTCGAGCGCGTCGCGGGAGAGTTTCGCGCGCTCGGGTTGAAGGTGCTGGCGCTTCACACCGACGTGACGAGCGCAGAGGACGTGGACGCGCTTGCCGAGCGCGTGGTTGCCGAGCTGGGTGGCGTGCACCTGGTGTGCAACAACGCCGGGGTCGCGCTCATGGCGCCGGTATGGGAGACCACGGTCGCCGACTGGCAATGGACCCTCGGCGTGAATCTCTGGGGCGTGATCCACGGCCTGCGCGCGTTCGTGCCCCGGCTCCTGGCGCAGGACGAAGGGCACATCGTCAACACCGCTTCCGTCGCCGGCCTGATTTCGCCGCCGGGGTCGGGCGCGTACAGCGCGACTAAGCACGCGGTCGTCGCGCTGTCCGAGACGCTCTACCACGACCTCCAGGAGCACGGCTCGAGCGTCGGCGTATCGGTGGTCTGCCCCGCCTACGTGCCGACCGGCATCGCCGACTCGGAGCGCAGCCGGCCCAGGGAATTCGCCAATCCGCCGCGCGAGCAATCACCGCTGTTGCGGGCAAAACAGGCGATGCTGAGGAAAGCGGTGCAGTCCGGGAAAATCTCCGCCGACCAGGTCGCGCACATGGTCGTCGCCGCGGTGAAGGCGAACCGCTTCTACGTCGTCACGCACCCGCGCATCAAGAGCGCGATCGAGGATCGCATGCGCGACATCCTGGACGAACGCACTCCGCACAACCCGCTCGTGCTCTGAGGGGCGCCAGTTCCCGGCGCCCCGCGCTCATCGCTTCGCGCGCGCGACCATCGCCGCCTGCGCCGCCTTGCGGTCCTCGTTCACGCGCGCGAACGCCGGCCGCTCGCCGAGCATCTTGAGGTAGGGCTTGAGCTGCGGAATACCCTCGAGTGCATCGCTCCCGAAAGCCTGCCTGGTGGCGAGCGACACCAGCGGCAGGTGCGGGAACGCGGCACAGTCGGCGAGCGTGAAGTCCGCGCCCGCGATGTACGGTTCGAACTTCGCCAGGCGCGTCAAGGTCCGCACGCCCCTGGCAAGCCCCTTCTGCACCTGTTCCCTGGTTTCGTCGGACACCTTGCCGCCGAAAAACACCTCGGCGTACAGCCGGCGCGCGACCAGTTCCATGTGCAGCTCCATGTGCGTGATGAGCTCGCGCACCCTGGCGCGCGCAACCGGATTCTTCGGATAAAGCGGCTTCTGCGGATAGGCGTCCTCCAGATACTCGCAGATCACCTGCGATTCGCTGAGCGTGACGCCGTCGAGTTCGACGATCGGCACCTTGCCCATCGGCGAGCGCTCGATCCACTCGTCCTTCTGCGAGGGCCGGCAGTTCGGGTCCTCCTCGAACTGCACGCCCTTTTCCAGCAGCGCGAGGCGCACCTTGTTGTGGTAGTTGCTGACGTGAAAGCCGCACAGCTTGAGCATTGCTCCTCCCCAGGCGATGGAGAGTGGCATTATAGGTGCCCCTCCTCGCACGGGCCCCGCCATGAGCGAACTCGACTCCGGCATTCATACCGATCTCTCCGCGGACACGTCCTACGGCGGGTACCTGCGCCTCGACCTGCTGCTCGCCGCGCAGCAGCCGCGCTCGCCGCACCACGACGAAATCCTGTTCATCATCCAGCACCAGACCGCGGAGCTGTGGATGAAGCTGATCGTGCACGAGCTGCAGGCCGCCATCGCGCACCTGAAGGCCGACCGCCTTGCGCCCTGCTTCAAGATCCTGGCGCGCGTGAAGCAGGTCCAGCGCCAGCTCTTCGAGCAGTGGGCGGTGCTGGAAACGCTCACGCCGACCGAATATGTGCAGTTCCGCGACGTGCTGGGGCCCGCCTCGGGACTGCAATCGTTCCAGTTTCGCGCCATCGAGTTCCTGCTCGGCAACAAGAACGCCTCGATCCTTGCCGTGCACCGCCACGACTCCGCGATTCACGGCTGGCTGAAGCGCCTGCTCGAATCGCCAAGCCTCTACGACGAGTTCCTGCGCCATCTCGCGCGCCGCGGAATGCCGGTGCCGCCCGAGCGCGTGGAGCGCGACTGGACCGAGCCCTATCCGCGCCACGATGGGGTGGTCGCGGTGTTCAAGGCCATCTACGAAGACCCGGAGCGACACTGGGACGCCTACGACATGTGCGAGAAGCTGGTCGACGTGGAGGAAAACTTCCAGCTCTGGCGCTTCCGCCACGTCAAGACCGTCGAGCGGGTGATCGGCTTCAAGCGCGGCACCGGCGGCACCGCGGGCGTCGCATTCCTCAGGAAGACGCTCGACGTCGCGCTGTTTCCCGAGCTCATCGACGTGCGCACCGCGATCGACAAGGCATGATCCCTGAGCAGGAACTGCGCGAGCGCATCCGGCCGCTGTTTTTGCGGGCACTGAGCAGCCCGGCAATCTACCTCGCCAACCATTCGCTCGGCCGTCCGCCCGACCGGATGGCGCAGGATGTGCAGCGCGCGCTCGATGCCTGGTACCGCGATCTGGGGGAAGCCTGGGACGAGTGGATCGCGGCGCGCGAAAAATTCCGCGCTTTCACCGCCCGCCTCGTCGGCGCGCAGAGCGCCGATTCGATCGTGCCGAAAACGAGCGCGGGCCAGGGCCTGCGCGCAGTACTCAACGCTCACGACACCCGCATTCGGGTCGTTGCCACAGACGCCGAGTTCGATTCGCTCGATTTCATCCTGCGGGTCTACCGCGACCGCGGCCGCATCGAGCTCATTACCGTGCCGGCCCGCGCCGAGGCGCTGATCGAAGCGCTTGGTGCGGGAACCGATCTTGTCGTCGTCTCCAGCGTGCTTTTTCGCACCGGGGAGATCGTCGCCGGAATCGGGGATGTGGTGCGCGCGGCGCACGATACAGGCGCGAAAGTGCTGCTCGACGTGTACCACCACGCCGGCGTCCTGCCGCTCGATCTTGCGGCGCTCGAGGCCGATTTCGCGGTGGGAGGCTCCTATAAGTACACCCGCGGCGGCCCTGGAGCTTGCTGGCTGTACGTGCATCCGCGCCTTCAGGCGATGCGCACGCTCGATACCGGCTGGTTCGCGAAGGAAAACGTGTTCGGCTACGAGCGCCCGGATCCTCCGCGGTTCGCTGCGGGGGGCGACGCCTGGCTCGAATCGACGCCCCCGGTGCTCGCGCCGGTGCAGGCGCTCGCGGGACTCGAATTCACACTTGAGGTCGGCGCGGAACGCCTGCGCGCCTACCACCTAGCGCAAAAGCAGCACTTTGCAGGGTTGCTCGCCGCCCGTGGGGTCCAGGCCGAGGGTGCAGGCCCCGGCTTCGGCGCGTTCCTGACCTTTGCGCACCCGCAGGCGAGCCGTCTCGCCGCGGAGCTGCTTCGGCGCGGCGTGAAGACCGACGCGCGCGGCGACCGCCTGCGCTTGTGCGCCGACCTCCTCAATACCAATGAGGAGCTCGCGACTGCGGCCGACCTGCTGGGCGCGCTGCTGGAGCGTTGACCGGACATGGATGCTCTGGCGCGCGCCGTGTCTGCGGTCTCGCTCCTCATCGCGCGTTGCGCAGTGCCCATGATGGTGATTCTCGGCGCATGGCTGGTGCCTGGCCGCTCTCTGCGCGTCGGCCCGGATGCAGATCTGAAGGAATTCGTCGCGCTGCTGTTCTTCGCGCTGGTGATGGGATCGCTCGGCTTCGGCTACCTGTGCGGCGCGCACGTGCGCATCGACCTGGTGAGCAGGCGATTTTCGGAACGCCTGCGCGCGGCGATCGAACTCGGGGGCTGCGTAGCGGTCCTGTTGCCGCTTTGCGCCATTCTGATGTGGTACGGCGGAGAAGCGGCCTGGCGTTCTTTCCTGCAGGGGGAGCGGCTTGCGGTCGGCGACCTGCCGCTGCAATGGCTCGTCCGGCTGATGGTGCCGTGCGGCGCGCTTCTGCTGCTCGCCGCGGCGGCCGCGGTCTCGATGCGCTGCATGCGGACGCTTCGCGCTCCGCGTGAAAAAGGTTGATCCGCTTGATCGCCGCCGACCCACAGTGGCTCGCGCTTGCCATGCTCGCGACTCTTGCCCTGGCGCTCTTCAGCGGCCTGCCCGTGGCGGTCGTGCTGATTGCGGTGGGTCTTCTTTTTGCGGGTCTCGGCATGCTCGTCGGCGCGGTCAGATCCACCGACCTCGGGGCGATCTATTTCCGCGTCTACGGCGCGCTGACCGACAGCGACGAAATTCTCTACGCCACGGTGCCGCTGCTGATTTTCATGGGGGCGATGCTGCAAAGGAGCGGGGTCGCCGACGATCTGCTGCTCGGCGTGCGCGACGCCTTGCGCCGCGTACCCGGGGCGCTCGCCCTCGCCGTCGTCGTGCTCGGGGCGCTTCTTGCCCCGGCCGCGGGCGTGGTTGCCGCATCGGTGAGCGCCCTCGCGCTGATCGCCTTTCCGGCGATGCTGCAGCATGGTTACCGACCGGCGCAGGCGGCCGGCGTGATCGCCGCGGCCGGCACGCTCGGCGTGGTGGTGCCGCCCGGCATCATGCTGTTCTTCGTCGCCGACGCGATCGGCGTGCAGGTTCCGGCAATGTTTCTCGGCATGCTCGGCCCGCTGGCGCTGCTGCTGGGCGGCTACATGGCCGTCGCCGCGTTCGCGCGCCCCCAGCCGCACTTGGGCGATACGGTTGTGCCCCTGCGGGGAGTCAGGCGCGCGGCGCCACTCGGGCGGCTCGCACCGCCCTGCCTGCTGCTCGTTGCCGTTTTGCTGTCGGTGGCACTCGGCTGGGCGACGCTGTCGGAATCGGCAGCGCTCGGTGCGGCCGGCGCGGCGCTGATCGCAGCCACGCAACGCGGGTTCAGCCTGCGCGACCTCGACGGCGCGATCCGGCATACCGCGCTTACCACGTCAATGGTGTTCTTCATCTTCATCGGCGCGACGGTGTTCTCGCTGGTCTTTCGCCTGCTCGGCGGCGGCGAACTCGTGCTCGGCGTGTTCCGCTCGCTGCACACCGACGCCATCGGCGTGCTCTGCGTCGTCCTGCTGGTGGTGCTCGTGCTGGGTTTCTTCTTCGATTGGGTCGAGATCGTGCTGATCACCTTCCCGCTGCTGCGTCCGGTGCTTGAGGGGCTGGACTTCGGCGGGCACATCGGCGCGCCCCACCTCGCCCTGTATTGGGCCGCGGTGCTGCTCGCGCTCAATTTGCAGACCTCCTTTCTCACGCCGCCGTTCGGTTACGCGCTGCTGCTCACGCGCGGAGCGGCGCCCCCGGAGGTCACGCTGGCCGACATCTACCGCGGCGTCGTTCCCTACATCCTGATCCAGATTCTCGTGATCGCCGCGGTGATTGCGGTTCCTGCGATCGCGACCTGGCTGCCGTCGCAGGCATTCGACCTTTCGCTGCCGAACGCCGGAAAGATCAAGGAATGACGGCGCTCCATCCGGTGCGGGTCATCGACACCGGCATCCGCGGCGGCCGCGCCAACGTGGCCTTCGACCAGGCGCTGATCGAGGCGCGCAATGCGGGCAGGATTCCCGAAACCATCCGCTTTCTGCGCTTTCGGCCCTCGGCGCTGGTCGGTTTGCATCAGCTCCTGAGCCACGAGGTGCGGCTGGCGTACTGCCGCCGCCAGGGCATCGAGGTCGGCCGGCGCATCACCGGCGGCGGCGGGCTGTATCTGGACGAAGGCCAGATCGGATGGGAGCTGGTGCTCGGCCGCCATTCGCTCGGCAGCATCGACCTTGCGGCAATCGCGCGCCGGATCTGCGAAGCCGCGGCCGAGGGGCTCCGCCGCCTCGGGGTTCCCGCCGAGTTCCGCCCGCGCAACGACATCGAGGTGCACGGGCGCAAGGTGAGCGGCACCGGCGGATTCATCGACGGCGCGACGCTCTTCTACCAGGGAACGCTGCTGGTGGACTTCGATCCCGCGCGCATGATCGAAGCGCTCAAGATTCCGGCCGCGAAGCTCGCAAAGCGCGATCTCGACGATGCGCGGCGGCGCGTGATCACCCTGCGCGAGGTGCTCGGCCGCGTTCCACCTTTTCAGGAAATACAGGCCGCGCTGCTGGACGGATTTCGCGAACGGCTCGGTCTCGCACCGGAATGGGGGGAGATCTCGGAATTCGAGGAGTCCCTCGCGCAGCAGCTGTACGACAGCGAGCTCGGCACCGACGAATTCGTTCGCCGGCTCGATGCCCCCGAGACCGACGAGCACCTCGTCTCCGCCTCGCTCGTGAAACGCGGTGGCTCGCTGCGCGCCGACATCCGCCTCGAGGGTGCGGGGCGCGATCGCATCCGCGAAGCGCTCATCACGGGGGATTTCTTCATCACTCCGCCGCGGGCGCTATTCGATCTCGAGGCGCGTCTTCGTGGATGTTCGGTGCAGGAGGCTGGCGCGTCCATCGAGCAATTCTTCGCGCAGACCGGTTGCGAAGCCGTAGCGCTCTCGCCTGCCGATTTCCGCGAAGTCGTGGAACGCGCCATCCGCCAGCTGTTGCTGCGCGCCGGCGGTCACTCCCTTCGCGGGCATTGGCATGGCCCGGGGCCGGACCAGGCCCCGACTCTCGTCTTTCTGCACGACGCCCTGGGCTGCGCACGGCTGTGGCGCGACCATCCTGAGCGGCTCGCACAGGCGACCGGGTGCGGCGCGCTCGTCTACGACCGCTGGGGCTCCGGCGACTCCGAGCCGCTCGCCCCGCCCTTCGCGCGCGACTACCTGCTGCGCGAAGCACTCGAGTCGCTTCCCGAGGTGCTGCAGCAGACGGGCGTCCGGGAGGCGATTCTGATCGGTCAGTCCGACGGCGCCGCGATTGCACTTGCCTGCGCCGGCGCTTTCCCCGAACGAGTGCGCGGCGTGATCGCGCTCTCGCCGCATCTGTTCCGCGAAGCGAGGACGCTTGCCGCGATCCGCGAGCAGATCCGCGATTTCGAGCACGGAGATCTCGCCGCGCGGCTGCAGCGCTATCACGGCACCAGGACGGAGATGCTTTTCCGCCGCCTGGTCGAAGTCTGGACCGCAGACGATGCGGCTGCCGGATGGGGTCTGGACGAATATGTCGCGCGGGTCCGCTGCCCGGTGCTCGCCATTCAGGGGGAGGACGACGAGTTCTTCTCCGCGGCGCAGCTCGACCGGCTCGACGCCCGGCTGCCGGAGCGGCCCGAGCGGCTGCGCCTTCCGGACTGCGGGCACTATCCGCTGCAGGATGCACGTTCCCGCGTGCTGAACGAAGCGGCCCGCTACATTCGCGCGCTGAGATAGAGATCATGTTCTTCCCGTACCGGGCGCGAATCTCGCTGCATCGCTTCCCCCTGCTGACCGTTCTCGTGTGCCTGCTGTGCATCGGCATTTACGCCGCGCAGTTCAACAATCAGCGCGCCCTGGTCCAGGCGGCAGGCGATTTTTGCGACCGCGACCAGGAGCGGGGATTCCTTCAGGCCTTGACGCGAGTCGCCGGCTCGGCCGATGCGCGCGTGTGCGCCGCGCTGATGCTCTCGCTGTACGGCGCCAAGGACGCCAAGGCGGAACTCGCACGCTTTGCTGAGCGCTTCGGCACGCCGCCGCGCATCGCGGAAGGCCGCCTGGCGTCTTACTACGAGCAGGTCCTGCTGGATTCCTTCCGCACGTTCCGCCGCAGCGCACCTGCCCATCTCACGGCGCGCCTCTGGTATCCGCCCGATTCGTGGAATCCGATGCGCATGCTCTCGGCGACCGTAGCGCACGGAAGCTGGGGCCACCTGATCGGCAATCTGATTTTCTTCTTCGCGTTCGCGGCGACGATCGAGATCCTGCTCGGCCCGTTCCTCTACCTCGGCGTGCTGGTCGTGCTCGCGCTCGGCACGCACACCGTGTACTCGCTCGCGGTCGTGCAGAATCCGCAGGCGCTGCCGACGCTCGGCCTTTCCGGCGTGGTGATGGGCATGATCGCGCTGTTCGTGTATTTCATCCCGTGGGCGCGCAT
This sequence comes from uncultured Enterobacteriaceae bacterium, assembly GCA_964651335.1. Lineage (GTDB taxonomy): Bacteria > Pseudomonadota > Gammaproteobacteria > Burkholderiales > SG8-39 > 2-02-FULL-66-14. The sequence goes on from CAZYVT010000015.1 coordinate 34,372, forward strand.
CAGCTGCTTCCTGTGGCTGATCGTGTTCTACCGCCGCTTCGCCCTGCCGGCGTGGCTGCTCGCCGCCTGGTACATCGGCTGGGACGTCTACGCGGAAATGACCGGCACCGGCAATCCGGGCGTCAACCTCGTCGTCCACCTCTCCGGCGCCGCGATCGGGTTCCTGCTGGGGGTGACGTTCTTCCGCCAGAAGCGCCACTGGGCGCAGGAACTGGTCGAGGAATAAGGCTTGCGATAACGCAAGGGTCGTCGGATAGTGTGTGGCAGGACACACCGCAATGAGACACGACGTTCAGTTGAGGCTCGCCAGGGAGATCTTCGCGCACCTCGACGCGGGCACCACGGACCTCGCCGGCGAAGTCTGCCGCAACCCGGTGTCGAGCTACACGGACCAAGCCCGCCTGGAGCGCGAGATCGGGGTGTTGTTTCGCCGCTACCCGCTCCTGATGGGGTTGTCCTGCCGGATCCCCAAGCCCGGCGACTTTCTCACCGACGATTACAGCGGAATCCCGATTCTCCTCGTGCGCGGCGAAGACGGCCGCGCGCGCGCCTTCTACAACGTGTGCCGCCACCGCGGGGCGCGCGTGGCGGAAGGTTACGGCAATCGGCCGCAGTGGTTCGTCTGTCCCTTTCACGGCTGGAGCTACGATCTCGCCGGGCGCCTGCGGGAGATTCCCGACGAACGCAGCTTTCCCGGCGTGGAGCGCGAGCGCAGTGGCCTCGTGCCGCTGCCCGCGGCCGAACGCCACGGACTGTTGTGGGTGCAGCCTGCGCTGGGCCAAGACGGTCTCGAGCTCGATCCCGGGCGCCATCTCGGCGAGGTCGATCCGGAGATCGCCGCCTACGGCTTCGAGCGCTACCACCATTACGAGACGCGCGTTCTGCAGCAGCGCATGAACTGGAAGCTCGTGATGGACACGTTTCTCGAGCCGTACCACCTTGGGGAGCTGCACCGGAACACGGTTGCCACCCTGTTCGAGCCCAACGTCTGCCTGTTCCATCCCTTCGGCCGGCACCTGCGCGAAATACTGCCGCGCCGCAGCTTTCGCGCCCTGCGCGAGCGGCCCGAGCGCGATTGGGACCTCATCGCCCACAGCGTGATCGTCTATGTACTCTTTCCGAACACGGTGTTGGTGATCCAGGCCGACCATGTCGAGACCTGGCGCGTGTATCCGTGGCAAAACCGCGCCGACGAGTGCGTGATGGTTCTCGACTTTTTCGTCCCCGAGCCGGCCACGACCGACAGCGCGCGGCGCCATTGGGACAAGAACATGGACCTCACCATCGGCACGGTGCGCGACGAGGACTTCCCGACGGGCGAAGGCATCCAGCGCGGCTTCGCCTCGGGAGCGCAGACGCATGTCACTTACGGCCGCAACGAGCCGGCGCTCGCCTACTTCCAGCGAACCGTCGCGGCGGAGCTCGAAGCGGGCTGAGGGAGACGAGCGCATGCCCGGACGGCGCACCGCTACGAAGGCCGCACATGCGCGCCATTCAAGGCATGGGTCGACCGAGAGCCGCGCGGCGGCAACGCGCGGCAAGACAGTGCCCGCCAAGCTCGTGCAACCGCGCCTGCCGCGGGTTCACGCACGCACCCGGTTGTTCGCACAGCTCGATGAGGCGCGCGGCCGCCAGGTGACCTGGATCGAAGGACCCGCGGGCGCCGGCAAGACGACGCTCGTGGTGAGCTGGCTCGCATCGCGCAAGCTTCCCTGCCTCTGGTATCGCGTAGACGAGGGCGACGGCGACATCGCGTCGTTTTTTTATCACCTGGGCCTCGCCGCGCGGACGCTCGCCCCCGCGGGCAAGCCGCTGCCGTTGTTCACCGCCGAGTATCTGCGCGGGTTGCCGGTCTTTACCCGCAACTTTTTCCGCCAGCTCTGCGCCCGCCTGAAGCGCCCCCATGTCCTGGTTTTCGACAACTACCAGGAGGCGGCCGCGCAGGCGCCGCTGCATCAAGTCTTGCGGCAAGGGCTGGAAGAACTGCCGGATGGAATTCATGTCGTCATCGCCAGCCGCAGCGATCCGCCCGCGGAGTTCGCCCGCCTTCGCGCGAGCGACGCCTTGACGCTGCTTTCCTGGGAGGAGTTGCGGCTGGATCGCGACGAGTGCGGCGGCATCGTGGCGCTGCGCTCCGCTAGGCACCCGGTTTCCCGCGACGCCATCGCGTCGCTTCACCGCCATACCCAGGGCTGGGTCGCCGGTCTGGTGCTGGTGCTGGAACGGCGCGGGATCGGCGCTTCATCGGCAATCCCGGAATACGACAATCGGCAGGTGCTGTTCGACTACTTCGCCGCCGAGCTGTTCGAGCGCGCCGAGGACGAGGTGCAGGACTTCCTGCTGAAGACGGCCGTTCTGCCCACCATCACCCTCGCCGCGGCCGCCGCGCTCACGCAGAGCGCGCGTCCCGAGCGCATCCTGAACGAGCTGACCCGGCGCAACTATTTCACTTATCGGCATGACGGTGCGGCGCCGACCCACGAGTACCACCCGTTGTTTCGCGATTTTCTGTTGCAACGCGCGGCCGAGGCGTTCGGGGCGGAAGGGCTGCGAGCGATTCAGCGCCGGGCGGGCGCGCTGCTCGCGGCCGACGGCTCGATCGAGGAGGCTGCGGCGATCCTGCTGAAAGCGCAGGACTGGCCCGCAGCCGCCGAGTTGATCCTGACGCATGCACGGTCGCTGCTCGCGCAAGGCCGCGGGATCACAGTCCGCGAATTGATCGAGCAGTTGCCTGCCGAAACCCTGGAACAAACCCCCTGGGCGCTGTACTGGCTCGCGGCCAGCTACCACTATTCCGACCCGAAGACCGCCGCCGATACGTTCGCGCGGGCGTACGCGCTGTTATTGGCGCGCGGCGACTGGCCGGGGGTGTATCTGGCTTGGGTCGGCGCGGTGGAATCCATAGTTTTCGGCTTGAACGATTATCACCCCTCGATCAGTGGATCGAGCGGTTGCAAGGCCATATGGCGACGATGCCGCTGGAGGGTCTGCCGGCGGAGGTGAGCGACCGCGTCGTATGCAGCCTGTTCTCGGCGCTCTCGTTGCACGATCCGGGACATCCCGAGATGGATCTCTGGGAGGAACGCGTCGTGCGCATCCTGCGGACCAGGACCAAGAGCGCGGCATTGGCGAGTCCGTGCATCAATCTCATCCGCTACCATATCTGGCGCGGCGATGCCTACAAGGACCACGTGAGAGAGTTCGTAACGTGGCTTAAAGAGGTCGTCCAAATGCCGCACACGCCGCCCTTGGTCCGGAAGACCCAGTCCATGTTCGAGGGCCTGTACGCCATCGTTGCGCGAGACCACGCGACCGGCCTGGCGAAGATGCGTGACGCGCTCGCCCTGGGGCAGCGGACCGGCGTGCACCTGTGGGACCAGATCCTTTACAGCCACAACGCAATGATCGCGCTGCGCCAGGGGGACATAGCCACCGCGGCCCGAATTCTCGAACCGATCGAGGCGAACTTGCCCAGGGCCACGCGCTTCGATCGCGCGTATCACGGCTATATGCTGTCCTGGGAGGCGCTGCAACACGGGAACATCGCGCGCGTGCTGGAGTTCAGCGACATGGCCGAACGCGAAGCGCAGGCGCTCGGCGCGCCCTACGTGGAGGGTGTCGCCCAGGTGTTTGGCGCCCAGGCGCTGCTCGCGAGCGGAAACCTGCCCGAGGCCGATGCGCGGTTGCGCCGCGCGCTCGAGAGCATCCGGGTGCATCGCGGCGGTCTGGGCGAGTTGGTGGCCCTGTTCACGCGCGCGCAATTGGCGTTCGTCCAACACCGGGACGAACAGGGTCTCGCCTTCCTGCGCCAAGCCCTCGCGCGCGCCAAGGAGCCGGGGGCGGAATGGCTGATGCTGATCGGCTGGCCGCCGCCGTTCCTGGCGGAGTTGTGCGTCAAGGCGCTCGAACAGGACATCGAACCGGACACTGTTCGGTCGCTGATCCGCGAGCACCGTTTGATCGCCGCCGCCCCGCCGATCCACCTCGAATCCTGGCCCTGGCCCACGCGCCTCTACACCCTGGGGCGCTTCGCGATCGTCAAGGACGGCGAGCCCGTGAAGTTCGAAGGCAAGGCACAAAAGAAAACGCTGGAGCTCCTGAAAGCGCTGATCGCCCTGGGCGGCCGCGAAGTCCCCGAGGCGCAGTTGTGCGATGCGCTCTGGCCCGATGCCGAGGGCGACGCCGGGCCGCGGAACTTTAAGATCACGCTGCACCGGTTGCGCCGCATCGTCGGTCACGAGGCGCTGGTGCTGAACGAATCGAAGCTGACGCTCGATCCCGCCCGGTGCTGGGTGGATGTCTGGGCCTTCGAGCGTCTGGTCGACACCTTGACGGCGTCGGGCTTACCGTCTCCGGAGGGATTCGAGCCCCTGGGCGAGGAATTGTTCGCGCTCTACCGCGGCCCGTTCCTGGGTCATGACGATCTTCCTGTCGCGCTCGGCCCGCGCGAGCTGCTGCGCGGCAAGCTCGCGCGCGCGCTCGGTGCGGCGGCCGAGCGTCTTGCGCGCGAGGGCATGCACCCGGCGGCGCTCGCCCTCTACCAACGGGGGATCGAGATCGAGCCGCTCGCCGAGCCGTTCTACCAGGGTCTCATGCGCGCTTGCCTGGCCCTGCGCCGCTTCGCCGAAGGGCTCGAAGTCCACGAACGCTGCCGCAAACTCCTCGCCGCGGAGCTGCGCGTCGCCCCCTCGCCCGAGACCGAAGCGCTCGCAAAGCGCCTGCGCGAAGCCGGTTCCTGACCTTGACGGTGCAAAAGCATAGTGGGAATATCCCACCATGCTCGTCACGCTCGATTCCAAGCGCCGCCTCACGGTGCCCGTTTCCCTCCAGAAGGCCTCACCGGGCGATCATTTCGAAGTGCGCTTCGACGCTGACGAGGACGCCATCGTATTTCGCCGCATCGCCGCCGCGGGCGACTGGCTGACCGTATTGAAGGAATGTCCGGCGCGCATGGACGACCTGCCGCGCCGTCGACGCGCCCCGCCCCGCCGCAGAAAATTGTGAGCTGGCTCCTCGATACGGACGTGCTTTCCCAGCCGGCCCGGCGCCATGGCGATGCGCGAGTTGTCTCGTGGCTCGAACGGGAACAAGACAAGTGCTACACGAGCGCGGTCGTTATTGCGCAGCTGGCGTATTGGGTCCGAAGCAAGGAAGGCCGCCAGCGTAGCGCGCTGCAGACTTGGCTCACCCGTTTGATCGACGCCATGCAGGGACGGATCCATGGCTTCAACGTCTCGGTCGCCCATGTTTGGGCCGAGCAGGAGCATTTGCTGGAGAAGACAGGACGCAGAATGCCGGTCGAAGACAGCTACATCGCGGCCACCGCAAGGCGTCATGGTCTGACCATAGTCACGGGCAATGATCGCGATTTCCTCCGTCCCGGCTTGAAGGTTTTCAATCCGTTCAAGGAGCTTCCCAACGCCTGAGGCTGGGCGCCGCGACCGCCTTGGCGTGAACGCTGGCGAGAGTTACGTTCCGCTGCTACCGGCTGCGGCATCGAACGCCGCTTTCGCGCGGCGCATCAGACTCGGATGCAGCACGCCGAGCTTGGGCGTCTGGCCGTGCGGCGCGCCCGGGGGAACGTCAAACCACTCGTCGTTGAAATCGAGCTCGAACGTCTCGCGGAGGTTGAATTTCGTCGCGACGCTCAGGCCGGCGGCTTCATAGGCGGCCCGATCGGCGGGAGTAATCGCGAACTCGCCCGCGCAGAGCGTATCGACCTTCTGGCTCGTTCCGTAGGCCACTTCGACCATCGGATGCGCCGCGTCTTCTCCCACTCGCAGCACGAGCGCCGGGCGAGCCTTCGGTGCTGGAGCGGACAGCTTGTCCTTCGGAAACCGGCACCAGACGATGTCTCCCGGACGGGGCACGGGAAACCAGCCGGGGCCGGCTTTCGCCATCAGAAGAGGCTTTCTCTCGCTTTCATCCGGCCGGGCGGCTGCAGCCTCCGGATCTCGTCCATTTGCTGCTGGGTGAGCGGGCCGTTGTCTGCCTCGTAGCGCGGAAGCGTCTGCCGTGCGAAGTGGGCGAGCGCCACGTGGATGACCTGCGTTTCCGACAGTCCGAGGGTCTTGGCGAGCCGGCTCGCGGTCCTGCGCGTGACGCCGAAGCTGGTGTCCTTGTCGCGGTAGCGCAGCAGGATGCCGCCGCCGGACGGTTGCTTGCGTTTGGCTGCGGTACGCTTTGCGGGCATGGGGCGTGGCCTCCGTTGGCGCCTGATATCATTAGTATATCAGCCGGAAAAGCCCGGGGCGGCGCCCTCTACCAACGGGGGATCGAGATCGAGCCGCTCGCCGAGCCGTTCTACCAGGGTCTCATGCGCGCTTGCCTGGCCCTGCGCCGCTTCGCCGAAGGGCTCGAAGTCCACGAACGCTGCCGCAAACTCCTCGCCGCGGAACTGCGAGTCGCCCCCTCGCCCGAGACCGAAGCGCTCGCGAAGCGCATGCGCGAAGTCAGTCCCTGATTTCCCTCGCGTAACCCATCCGTAACCTTCGGTGCGGTAGTGCGGTAGACGGGGAAACTGCGGGGTTTTTTATGGCGATTATCACTGGCACCAAGAAGGGCGACAACCTCACCGGCACGCTTTTCGACGATTCGATCTCGTCCGGCGACGGCAACGATATTGTCAATGGCCTCGACGGCAACGACTACATCGATGGCGGCAAGGGCAATGACACGCTGATCGGCGGGTCGGGCAACGACACGCTGGTGGGCGGTGCGGGCAAGGACTCGGTCAGCGGCGGTGCGGGCGATGACTTCATCACGATGCTGTTGAGCGCCCGCGATGTCGACGCGATCGATGCGGGCGCTGACACCGACACGCTGCTCTTGAGCGGCGCGGTGCCCCGCAGCGGCGTGGTGGTGGTCGATCTCTCGGCGGGGGATCAGGTGGTCTCGATCGGCGGAATGGCCGACACCTCCGTCCAGCAGAACTTCGAGAACCTCGATGCCTCGGGCTTGGGTCTGGGCGCCAGGGTCATGGTCACCGGCAGCGCCGGGGCGAACGCCATCACCGGCTCGGGCGGTGCTGACACGATCGATGGCGCCGGGGGCGACGACACGATCGCGGGCGGCGGGGGCAACGACCTGATCTTTGGCGGCGACGGCAACAACACGCTCGCGGGCGGGGCGGGCGTGGACACCGTCTTTGGCGGCGACGGCAACGACGCGATCACGATGCTGGTGACTGCGGGCGATGTGGATTCGATCAATGCGGGCAATGGCACCGACACGCTGCTCTTGAGCGGCGCGGTGCCCCGCAGCGGCGTGGTGGTGGTCGATCTCTCGGCGGGGGATCAGGTGGTCTCGATCGGCGGAATGGCCGACACCTCCGTCCAGCAGAACTTCGAGAACCTCGATGCCTCGGGCTTGGGTCTGGGCGCCAGGGTCATGGTCACCGGCAGCGCCGGGGCGAACGCCATCACCGGCTCGGGCGGTGCTGACACGATCGATGGCGCCGGGGGCGACGACACGATAAGTGGTTATGGCGGTAACGACATTCTGGTTGGTGGGGCCGGCAACGACGTGCTTTTTGGCGGCGCCGGTAACGACACCATCGACGCCGATGGAACCGGCGATCAGGATGTAATCGTATTTGACGCAGTGCTTAGCACCACGGACGTGCTGTCCAACGGGACCGACACGATCAACAACTTCGATGCGGACCCGACCGGAGGGCAGGACATGATTAGCCTTGATGCGCTGTTCGATAGTTTGGGAGTAGAGACTGCCGCGCGTGCCGCGCGATATCAAGTATCGGGCACCCAGTTGCAAATCGACCTAGATAACAATGGAAGCTTTGAATATACGATAGCGACGGTCACTGCCTCCGGAGTGTTTGACATTCTCGACGTCAATCACGGCACCTCCTCATAACGGAAAACACTAACAACTCAAGCAGTAGATGCTTTGATTCGCACCGGGAGAGCCCAAAGTTCTCCCGACCATATCAAACCCGCCGCCAACCCCGGCGGGTTTTTCTTTTGTAATGCCCGCAATCACGCCGAGCTATGCAGTCGGAACCAAACAGGTTAATTCGCGATCGGCGAGGTGTTGCTGACGACGATCACGGCATCGAATCGATGGTCTTCCGATCCGATTCGAATTCGCGCGCGTCGTAGTTGACGGGTATCGACCGGCTGGCAAGCAGATGCTGAAACCGTATCCGGTCAATCCCGGCCACCCGCGCGGCCTGGGCGAGACTGAGCTGCGCGCGGCCGCAAGCAGCTGATCGTCGATCACGATACCCACGCTGAGCCTCCTGTTCCCCGGGCAAAACGTCGGCGTGGGCAGCTATGTGGACAACATTGCGGTAACGGTGAATTACTGAGGCTTCTCCGGCGCATCGCCAAGTCAAGCACCGATGGGTGTCCGAAATGCTCCGCATGCGCAAGGGATGCCCGACGGCGGAATTCTCGGCGTGCACAGCCTGTCGGACGACCCGCCGCTGAAATCCGCAAATTTCCGCGCGCGCGACGACGTGTTCGAAGACATGAGCAAGTATTCCGACTGGAAGTTCGCGTTCACGCCGGCGCTGCAGGCGCTACCAAGCCCGCCGCGGCCAGCGCTCGGTAGCCAGTCCTGAAACGATCCGGTGTCCGGGCCAAACGCACCCTGACGCTCGACAATGCAGCGTATTGGGCAGCGAACAATCGGAAAACGAGTGAAATTCGAGACGCGCATGGCGTCGTCCCAGGCAGCCGTAGCGGGCAACACTCCAAAACATTCGCTCGTTCTCGCTTCAAACCCGCGCCTCGGGCATGCGGACAGGACACCGTTGCATTGACGCCGTTGACACTGGCGGCGTTGTCAACGCGCATGATCAGATCGATTGCTGCCGATTCCGGCGTTCGGCTATCATTCATTAACAGCATCTTACGGAATCGCCATGACCGCTCTGGAAATCAAGCTCTCGCTACCCGACAGCTTGGCGAAGAAGTCAAACAAAGCCGGCTTGCTCACCGCGCCGGCCATCGAAGCGCTGCTGCGCGAAGCAATGCGCAAGCGCTCGCTTGATCGGTTCTTGCAGACCGCGGAACGCGTGGCAGCGGCTGGCGTTCCTGCGATGAGCGAGGAAGAAATCCAGGCCGAAGTCGACGCCGTCCGCAAAGCCAGGCGCAAACGCCTTGCGCCTGGTGGTTGACGCGCCTGCCGCAGCGATAAGCGCGGCAGCGGTGCAAAGCCGCAGCCGCCGGCATCCTCGCCGGCGACTTTTTTAAGAACAACGGCATGCACTTGCACAAAATCGCTCGCCGGACAGACGGACAGGACACCGCATGCGCAATGGATTGACGCTTCGTTGTAGAACGTCCGCGATGACGTGCACGCGCGAGCGCCAGCCGCGCTTGCCAACTGCCGCTGTCGATCGCGCTGTTAGGCGCGTGTTTGCCAGAGAAGCGGATCTCGCCGCGCATGAAAGACCGCGAGCACCACGATTCGATGGGCCTCAACGCGATAGAAGACCGAATACGGGAAGCGGCGTGCTTGCACGGAACGGATGTCGCCGTGTTTGACGGGAAAGCGCTCCGGATGTCTTGCAGCGAGATCGACCGCGCGATCGATCTCGGACGTGAACTGCATCCCAAGACCAGGCTGCCTTTCCTCGTACCACATCGCTGCGCCGTCAAATTCGGCGCGTGCCGCGCGCCGAAAGACGACCTTTAAGGTCATCTCTTGAGGCGAGCGGTCATTGATGCCTTAACGTCTTCCCAGGAAACGACGTCATCCGGGTGTGCTTCATGTTCGGCGAGCCGCCGATCGAGCTCGGCACGTTGAGCATCTGTCACAGGTACGGCAGCGCTGTCTTCGGCGATGCTGTCCCAAAGTTCCTCGACAAGCGCCAGACGCTCCTCGACGCTTAGCCGATCAATACCAAGGGATTTCAGCGATGCACTCATAGGGGTAGCCTTATGCCTTTGACATCCTATCAAATGCGCACGGCATTCGAAAGCCACGCGCATAACATCCTGCAATGGTTCGCATGAAACAGCACATCAGCCTGCGCCAGGCGAACCAGAATTTTTCGCGCTACGTGGAGGCGATCGAGCGCGGGGAGGAGTTCGTCGTCACGCGCCGCGGCAGGCCGGTGGCGCTCCTGTCTCCCGCGCCCAGGCGCGCCTCGCGGCGGCGGACCGTCGGGCAGGAAGCGTCCCTCAAGCGCCTGTTCGCGAGCGCAAGACCGCTCGGCCTCGGGAAGTGGCGGCGCGAACAGCTTTACGAGGATGTCTAGGGTCTCGCTCGACGCCAACGTCTTCGTCCATGGCGTCGACGCGAGCGATGCGGCCAGGCACCGCGCGGCGAAGCGCCTGATCACGCTTGCCGCAAGGTACGATTGCGTTCTCGTGCTGCAAGCGCTCGCCGAGTTTTATTACATCGCAACGCGCAAAGCCGGGCTTCCCGCTTCGCAGGCAAGATCGCACGTCCAGGAGCTGCAGTCGATCTTCCCGGTGACGCTGCCCGGCCCGACGGCGCTGCACGCTGCGATCGACCTGTCAGAGCGCTATCGGATTAATTTCTGGGATGCAATGCTACTTGCCGTGGCGCGGCAGGCCGGCGTCACGATGCTCTTCACCGAAGACATTCAGGACGAGCAGGATTACGACGGCGTGCACTGCGTGAACCCCTTCGGCCGCACGACGGCGGAACTTACCGCTTTGCTGCGCCGCTGAGGCGAAGGCCCCGCCGGGCCGGCAGCGCTGTCCGCGGCGGCACCGCCCCGTCTACTGCCCTTGAACCTTCAGGTAGATCCTCTGCATCCCGCCGAGCCAGCGGCCGTAGTTCGCCGCCTTGGCGCGCAGGTACTCGAGCACCTGCGGATGCGGAAGGATCAGGAAATGCTCTTCCGCCATCACCTTCACGATCTCGTCGGCGACCTGCTCGGCCGTAAGCGCACCATCGACGCCCGCAGAGCCTCCGCCCTTGTACATGCCGGTGAGCACGGCCTGCGGACAGATGATCCCGGCAACGGCGCTCCGATCGGAAGTTCTCGATCGTGGCGCTGGTCAAACCGCTGGCGTTACGCGACGCGCCGCGCGTGAGTGATTTCGCGACGTTCGACGGGCCGCACCTGCGCGCGCTCCAACGTCACCACGGCGACGGTTTCCCCGTCGAGCGCGACAAACTCGATCTCGTAAGCCTTGCCGTCGGCATGCACATGTACGACGGTCCCGACATCGCCCGCAGCGAGCTTGTCGCCGGGAAGATCGGTCTTTAGCACCGCCCGATCGTGTTCCCTGATGGATCCCATGTTTCCCTTCTACAGCGGGTGAGCGGTAGCTACCTTCCCTCGTACTTCAGGTAGATCTTCTGCATCCCGCCGAGCCAGCGGTCGTAGTTCGCCGTCTTGGCGCGCATGTAATCGAGCACCTGTGGATGCGGAAGGATCAGAAAGCGCTCCTCCGCCATCACCTTCACGATCTCGTCCGCGACCTGCTCGGCCGTCAGCGCGCCGTCCACACCTGCCGAGCCCTCGCCCTTGTACATGCCGGTGAGCACCGCCTGCGGGCAGAGGCAGGACACGCATAAGCCTTTCCGGCCGTAAGCGATCGAGAGCCACTCGGCGAAGGCGACGGCGCCGTGCTTGGTCACGCCGTAGGACGCGGATTCCACGATGTTGAGCAGCCCGGCGGCGGAAGCCGTGACCAGGAAATAGCCGCTGCCGCGAGCCACCATCTTCTCGACGACCGCGCGCGCCGCCCAGACGTGCGCCATGACATGGATCTTCCAATTGCGCTCCCAGACTTCGTCCGGCGTCTCGAGCCCGCCGCGAACGACAATCCCGGCGTTGGAAAAGAATACGTCGATTCGCCCATAGCGCGCCTCGGCCTCGCGCACCAGGCGTTTGATATCGTCTTCCCTGCTCACATCGCAGGGAACCGCCAGGCCTCGTGTCGCCTCGGCGACCGGCTTCAGTCCCTCGCCATTCAGGTCGGCGACGACCACGCCGGCCGCGCCGTCGGATGCAAAGCGCAGCGCAGCGGCGCGGCCGATGCCGCTCGCCGCGCCGGTGATGACGGCGACCTTGCCCTCGAGGTTCACGCGAACGCCTCCCGGCTCTGACCGGTCGCTACTTGATCGCCATCGGATTGAGCGGGGAGCCGACCGCCCCGGTGATCGGTAGCGGCGGGCCGCAGAAAAAGAACTCGTAGACCCGGTCCGCAGCGCAGTCCGCCGCGAGATTCTTGAGGTAGAAGATTTCGCCCATGGTGATGCCGATCATGGGAATGACCACCCAGTGCCACGGTTGACTGGCGTCGTCGGTCTCGTTCGGCCGCACTTCGCACCCCCAGGTGTCGGTGCAGATTGCCGCGATTTCCTTCCTGAAGATCCACTCGCAGGTTTCGAACGCGAGCCCTGGAGCATCGCCGCCCGCATAGCCGCCCCACTCGCCGCGGGCGAGCCGCTCTTCCATCTGCCCGGTGCGCACGATCACGAAATCTCCCCTGCGGATCTCGACGCCCTGCGCGCGTGCCGCGGCGTCAAGGTCCTCATTCGTGATCGCCATGCCGTCCTCGAGAAAATCCACGCCGAGATGGCGCGCAACGTCGAGCAGCACGCCGCGGCCCGCCATCCGGTCCTTCACCTTTTCGATGCTGTTTTTCTGTGCGCCGTTGGAATCCACCAACCGCGCGTCGTAGCCGTTCCACATCTTGTCGTCGTAAAAGATGTGCCCGAGCGCATCCCATTGCGTGCCGCATTGCAGAGGCAGCGACACCATGTCGTCTGCATAGCGCAGCTTGCCAGCGTCCTGGTTGCCCGACACCGCGTCGGTACCGGTCGCCAACATGGTGTGAATCGGATTGAAGCGGTTGCCCCAGAGCCCGCGCTGCGGACCGTTGCGGTCGAAATTCAGGCCGAGGGAAAACACTTTTCCCCTGCGGATCAGCCGGCCGGCATTGATGACGTCCTGGGCGCTGATTAAGTTGAGCGTCCCGGCCTCGTCATCCGGCCCCCAACGGCCCCAGTTCTTGCACCGCTCCGCGGTTGCCCTCAGATGCTTGATATCGAATCTCTTTGCGTCGTGCCGGCGTGGCATCGGATTCTCCTTGAAGTACGGTGGCGTCGCCTGACAAGTTAGAATAAAAGCGCGCTGCGTTCAACCCCGATTCGCCCATCGTACCCGTCGTAGCAAAGGAGATCCCGTGATCCGTTGCCTCAAGCGCGGCGTCAGCGCCGGGCAGGACGCCGCCGAGCAGTCCAGGGTTCGGCAGACCGTGGGGTCGATTCTCGCCGACATCGAGAGGCGCGGCGACGCTGCTTCAGCCGCTCACCGGCTGCATCATTCCGGTGGACGGCGGCCGGCCGTTGGCTTAGAAAGGGAGCGTGTCGCCCTCTCCAGAGGGCGGCGGAGCGAATGGAGCGGCGTCCTGGAGAGCTTTCCTGTCGTGAGGAACGGGTTTCCGCGCGAATCGATGGGTATGCGAGTTCGCGCTCGCGGAATGATTTTCATCTCGCCCGGCGACGCCGGTTCGCGGCGGTTCAGTGACAGGCCGACGCTTCTCTCGTATGATTTCATCGACACCCGCGCAACACCTTCGCGCGGCCCATAACAACACCACGAACTTGAGCGGAACGTGAAAGCGCCGGCGTTTTCCTACGTCAAGCCTCGCGCGCTGAGCGAGGTGTTCGACCTCCTCGAGCGGCACGGAGACCGCGCACGAGTGTTGGCGGGCGGCCAGAGCCTGATCGCGTCGCTCAACCTGCGGCTGTCGGAGCCCGAGCTGCTGGTCGACATTACCGGGGTCCCCGGGCTTTCGGGCATCACGGTTTCCAATCGGACGGTACGCATCGGCGCTCTGACGACGCACCGCCAGATCGAGCATTCCGCGGAAGTCGCACAGCATCTGCCCTTGCTCGCGCAGGCGGTGCGCCATGTCGGGCATGTCGCGATCCGCAACGTCGGCACGTTTGGCGGCAGTATCGCGCTCGCCGATCCCGCAGCGGAATATCCCGCCTGCGCCATCGCGCTTGACGCCGCGTTCGTGCTCGCCGGGCGCGGAGCGGAGCGCCGCATCAAGGCGCGCGAGTTTTTCCGCGGGCTGTATCAGACAGCGCTGCGCCCGGGCGAACTGGTGGTGGCGGGCGAATTCCCGGTTGCGGACGAGCGCTATCGATCGGTTTTCCTCGAACTTGCGCGGCGCCGGGGCGACTATGCGATCGTCGGGCTGGCGGCGCACGCGCGCATCGCGGGCGGCCTTGTCAGCGACGCGCGCCTGGCATTTCTCGGCGCCGCAAGCACGCCGGTGCTCGCGGTACGCGCCGCGGCCGCGCTGGAGGGCCGGCTGCCGGACGCGCGGGCGGTCGCCGCGGCGAAGGCCACTCTCGATGAGGAACTCGAGATGCCGGCGGATCTGTACTCCTCGCGCGCCACCAAGCTACACCTGGCGCGTATCCTGCTCGGCCGCGCGCTTGGCGCGCTCGCCGGCTGAGAACTGCTCAACGCGGCGAGAACGACATGGACGAGACCCTGGTGACTACTCTGATCGTGAACGGCACCACCGTGACGCGGCGCGTCGCGGCGCGCCAGCACCTGAGCGATTTCCTGCGCGACGAACTCGGCCTCACGGGCTCGCACACGGCCTGCGAGCACGGCGTGTGCGGCGCCTGCACCGTGCGCGTCGACGGGGCGATCGTGCGCGGCTGCCTGATGCTCGCGGTACAGGCGAACGGCCGCAAGGTCGACACGATCGAGGGGCTGTCCGATTCCGGAGAAATCGCCGACCTGCAGCGCGCGTTTCACCTGCGCAATGCGCTGCAATGCGGCTTTTGCACGCCGGGAATGCTGATGGCGGCGCAGGATCTGCTCGCGAGCCGGCCCGAGGCGACACGTGAGGAGGTCCGCGAGCACATGTCCGGCAACTATTGCCGCTGCACCGGCTACCAGGCGATCGTGGACGCGGTCGAGGACGTGCTGGCGTCGCGTCGTGGAGCAAGAACATGAACGCCCGCGCCGAGCTGCCGCTGCACGCACCCGGCACCACCACCGACAAGGGCTACATCGGCCAGAGCGTCCCGCGCCCGAACGCGAAGCGCCTCCTGCAGGGTCGCGGCACCTACGTCGACGATTTGCGTTTCCCGAGGCTGGCGCACGTCGTGTTCTTCCGCAGCCCCTACGCGCACGCCCGCGTCAAGCGCCTCGATCTCTCGAAGGCCGCGAGCCAGCCGGGCGTGATCGCCGTACTTGACGGGCGCGCGGTCGCCGACTACTGCAAGCCCTGGGTTGGTGTGCTCGGCCACCTGAAAGGAATCAAGTCGCCGCCGCAGTTCGCAATCGCGATCGAGCGCGCCTGCTGGCAGGGGGAGGCGGTCGCGGCCATCGTCGCCGAAAGCCGGGCGCAGGGGGAAGACGCCCTGCAGCACGTGGAGGCGGAGTGGGAGGAACTGCCGGTCGTCACGGACATGGAACAGGCGCTCGCCGGGAAGGTCGTCATCCACCCGGACCTTGGCGACAACATCTGCTTCAAGCGCGAGTTCGACACCGGCGGCGTCGACGAAACGTTCGCGAAGGCTGACCTCGTCGCCGAGGAGACCTACGATTTCGGCCGCCACACCGGCGTCACGCTGGAGGGCCGTTCGATCCTGGCGGACTACAACGCGGCGGAGCACACGCTGACCGTATATCACTCTACCCAGGCGCCGCACATGATGCAGGACGTCTTCTCGCGCCACCTCGACATCCCCGAGGCGAACGTGCGGGTGATCTGCAAGGACGTCGGCGGGTCCTTCGGCATCAAGGTCCACGTGTACCCGGACGAAATGGCGACCGCCGCGATTTCGGTCATGCTGCGCCGGCCGGTCAAGTTCATTGCCGACCGGCTCGAGTCGTTCCTCACCGACATCCACGCCCGCGAGCACAAGGCCCGCGTCCGGATCGCCTGTACCAAGGAGGGTCAGATCCTCGCCTTCGACCTGTGGGACCTGACCGCCATCGGTCCCTACTCGGTCTACCCCCGTACCAGCGGAATCGAGGGCAACCAGGTGGTCAACCTCACCGGCGCGCCGTACCGCCACAAGAAGTACCGCGCGCAGATGAACGTGGTTTTCACCAACAAGAACGTGACTTGCCAGTACCGCGCCGTCGGCCATCCGATTGCCGTGGCCGTGACCGAGGGCATCGTCGATCTCGCCGCCGAGAAGCTGGGCATCGATCCGGCGGAGTTCCGGCGCAGGAACCTGATTCCGGATGACGCGTACCCTTACACGTTCGCCTCGGGAATCAAGTTCGAACAGCTCTCGCACCACAAATCGCTCGACAAGTTGCTCGCGCTCATGGGTTACGAGAACCTGCGCGCAGAGCAGGCGGCCCTGCGGCAGCGGGGCGTTCACCGCGGTATCGGCCTTGCCGCGATGGTCGAGGTCACCAACCCGTCGCCGGCCTTCTACGGCGTTGGCGGCGCCCGGATCTCGGCGCAGGACGGCGCGACACTGCGTCTCGAACCGACCGGCATGGTGACCTGCATCTCGAGCGTGACCGAACAGGGCCAGGGCGCCGAGGGTGCATTCGCGCAGATTGCGGCAAGCGCAGTCGGCGTCACGCTGGACAAGGTGCGAGTGATCACCGGCGATACCGGCGTGACCCCCTACGGCGGCGGCACCTGGGCGTCGCGCGGCGCGGGCATCGGCGGCGAGGCCGTGTTGCAGGCCGGGCGGGCGTTGCGCGCGAACATCCTCGATGTGGCAGCCCACGTCCTCAACGCAGACAAGTCCGAGCTCGACATCGTCGCGAACGAAGTCGTGAACCGGCTCACGCTCGAGTCGAAGCTGCCGCTCGCCGAGCTCGGGCGGATCGCCTATTTCCGCCCCGACACGTTGCCCATGAAGTTCCAGTCCGAGCTCACCGTCACGCGGCACTACACGCCGCGCGAGTACGGCTTCACGTTCACCAACGGCATCCAGGCGTGCCATGTCGAAGTCGACGTGGAGACCGGGTTCGTGAAGCTGCTGAAGCACTGGTGCGTCGAGGACTGCGGCACGGTCATCAACCCGATGCTCGTCGACGAGCAGATCCGCGGCGGCGTCGTCCAGGGCATCGGTGCCGCGCTCTACGAGGAATGCCTGTACAGCGCCGAGGGGCAGCTCCTCAACGGCAGCCTGGCCGACTATCTGGTGCCGATGTCGGCCGAGATGCCCGATATCGTCGTCGCCCACATCGAAACGCCGACCCGCCAGTCGGACCTAGGCGCGAAAGGGACGGGCGAAGCGGGCACGGCCGGGGCGCCGGGAGCGGTGATGAACGCGATCAACGACGCGCTGCGGCCATTCAAGGCGCGCGTGACCGCGCAACCGTTCACGCCGCAACGCATTCTCCAGGCGCTGGGAAAGGTCTGACCGGCGCGCCGCACTAGATGGAGCAGTATCGCTCCTGGATTTCAGGGTTGGCGATCAGGTTTGCGGCCGTGTCGTGGTGCACGATCTCGCCGTGGTCCATGATGTAGGCGCGGTCCGAGATCGCGAGCGCGCGCTCGACGTTCTGCTCGACGAGCAGAATGGTGGTGCCCGAATCCTTCATCTTGCGGAACAGGGCGAACATCTCGTCGACCAGCACGGGCATGATGCCCTCGGACGGCTCGTCCAGGAGGATCATCTTCGGCTCCGACATCATGGCGCGGGCGATCGCCAGCATCTGCTGTTCCCCGCCGGAGAGCGACGTGCCGTCCTGGTCGATCCGCTCCCTGAGCCGGGGGAAGGTCACGGCCAGTGACTCGATCAGGCGCTCTTCCTCTGCGAGGCGCGGCGAGGCGAGCAATCCCAGACGCAGGTTCTCGCGCACGCTGAGGCCTGGAACAATCCGGCGGTCCTCGGGCACATAGCCCAGACCGCGCCTGAACCGCCGGTGCGGAGGCTCCGGCAGAATCTCCGCGCCGTCGAAGCGCACGCTGCCGGCACGCTTCGCCACCAGTCCCATGATGGTGCGCAGCGTGGTGGTTTTGCCGGCGCCGTTGCGTCCCATCAGCGTGACGATCTCTCCCGCGTTCACCTCGAGCGAGATCCCCTGCACCACGTGGCTGCGGTCGTACCAGGCGTGCAGGTTTTCAACCGCCAGCATGTCAGACCCCTTGGCCGAGATACACGCGTTTGACCTCGTCGTTCGCCCGCACATCGTCCGGCGAGCCCTCGGCGAGCAGCTCGCCGTGGTGCAGCACGATGACGCGCTGGCAGATTCCCATCACCAGCTTCATCTTGTGCTCGACCAGGATCACCGTGCGCTCGCCCGCGAGCTTGACGATCAGGTCCATCATGCCGACGGTTTCCTCCGGCGACATGCCGGCGGTCGGCTCGTCGAGCAGCAGCAGCTTCGGTTCGCACGCGAGCGCGAGCGCGATCTCCAGGCCGCGCTGCTGGCCGTGCGCCAGATCCGCGGCGGGGCGGTTTCGCACGTCCGCGAGCCCGACGGTCGCAAGCAGCCGGTCGGCGCGCTCGACCAGATCCTGCAGCGAATCGCGCGGCGTGAAAATGTCGAACCGCGCGCGCCGCATCTGGACCGCGACCCGGACGTTCTCGTGCGCCGAGAGCTGGGGAAACACGTTGGTGATCTGGAAGGACTTGGCGATGCCCATGCGCGCGAACTCGTGCTGCGGGCTGCCGGTGATGTCGCGGCCTTCGTAGATCACGCGCCCCGAGCTCGGCGGGAAGGCGCCGGAAATCGCATTGAAGAACGTGCTCTTGCCGGCCCCGTTCGGGCCGATGATCGCGGTGAGCGTGTTGTGCTCGAACGAAACGCTCACCTGTTTCAGGGCTATGAACCGCCCGAATTCCTTGCCGAGGTTCTCGGTGGCGAGGATCGGCGCGCTCATGGGGTTCCCCGGCGTATCCAGTGCAGGATCGAGCCCCAGATCCCGCGAGGGAAGAACAGCACGCACCCCATGAACACGGCCCCCGTGACCAGCTGCCAGTGCCGGGTGAGGTTGGTGAACCCCTCCTCGATCAGCAGGAGCGCCGCCGCGCCGACGAAAGGTCCGAAAAACGTGCCCATGCCGCCGAGCAGGCACATCATCACCACGACGCCGGAGGTGAGATAGTGCAGCGAGTCGATCGGCACGATCGACAGGTGCAGGGCGCGCAGCGCGCCGGCGAGGCCGCAAAGCGCCGCCGAGATGACAAACGCGAGCAGCTTGGTGCGCGCCACGTCGTAGCCGCAGGCCTGCGCCCGGCGGTCGTTCTCGCGCACGGTCTCGATCACCGCGCCGAACGGCGATCCGAGCACGCGCGAAACGAACCAGAGCGCAAGCGCGACAAAGGCGAGCAGCACGTAGTACTTGACCGTCGGGTTCAGGAAATCGAGCCGCCAGCCGTACAGGTCGAACGCGCCGACCTTGATTCCGCGCAGTCCGTTCTCCCCGCCGGACCAGCGCTCGGCCTTGTAGAAGATGTAATAAACGCACTGCGCGAGCGCGAGCGTCACCATCGCGAAGTAGATGCCGCGGGCCCGGATGGCGAGAAAGCCGATGACCACGCCGATCGCCGTGGCGGCCGCGACGCCGACCGGAATCGCAACGTACCAGGGCCAGCCGAGGTGCACCATCACCATCCCGGCACCGTAGCTCCCCGTGCCGAGGAACGCGGCGTGGCCGAAGGACAGCAGCCCGGTGTAGCCGAACAGGATGTTGAACCCCACGGCGTACAGCCCGAAGATCAGGATGTTCGCTGCGAGCGCGTGGTAGGGCATCAGCCACGGAAACACCGTGAGGAACACGATGACCGCAGCGACGCGGTGACGCGCAATCGTGTCGGCGAAGGCGCGCAACGAGTTCATCGATCAACCCATCAGCCCCGCGCGGCCGAACAGGCCCTGGGGACGCACGAGCAGAACCAGCGCCATCAGCGCGAAGATCGACGTTTCGGCGAAATCCGGTGCGTACAGCGAGGTGAGGCTGAACACCACGCCGACGAGAAGCCCAGCGACGACCGCTCCGGCAAGCGATCCCATGCCGCCGACCACGGTCACCACGAACGACTCGACCAGCACCGGGATGCCCATCTCGGGAGTCACCGCCCGGATCGGGGCGGCGAGAATGCCCGAAAGCCCGGCGATCGCAGTGCCTAGGCCGAACACCAGCAACCAGACGCGCGAGACGTCGATTCCCAGCACGCGAACGATCTCCGGATCGCGGGCGCCGGCGCGGATGATCAGACCGAATCGCGTCCGCTCGATCAACAGCCACAACCCACCGATGACGAGTGCGGTCGCCAGGATCAGGAAAAGCCGGTACAAAGGGAATTGTCCGACGCCCATGTTCACGGCGCCGCGCAACCCCGCGGGCGTGCTCATCGGTACCCCCTCGACGCCGAACAGCATGCGAATCACCTCGACCAGGACATAGGAAAGGCCGAACGTGAGCAGCAACGGATAGTCGATACCGCGGCCGTACAGGGGGCGCACCAGGAAACGCTCGGTCAGGAGCCCGAGCGTTCCGACCGCGAGCGGCACCGCGAGCAGGCTGATCCAGAAGTTCCCCGTGAGGCCGTACTGGTACACGCCGATGTAAGCGCCGACCATGAAGAAAGCGCCGTGCGCGAAGCTCACCACGGTGAGCATGCCGAAGATCAGCGACAGGCCGATCGCCAGCAGCACGTACACCGAACCCAGGGCAAGTCCGGTAAAGAGTTGCAGCAGGAACAGGTTGACGTCGGCCAAACTCGGGAACCCTTCGTAACCGGACGGCACGAAAACGCCGCGCCGGGCGGAACCTTACTCCACCCCGACGCGGCGTGTCAGCCGGCGCTCCGGACGATCAGGCCTTGTGGCCGAGTTCCGCGCAGGTGCGCAGGTTTTTTTCGTCCGGCTGCTCCACCGAGACGATCTCGAACACGTCGTTCTTGTCTTTCATGTCCTTGGACTTGGAACGTACGATCAGCACCGATTGCACCGACTGGTGATCGCAGCCGCGATAGTACTGCGGACCCTTGTAGTAGTCGTACTTCAGGGCGCGCAAGGCGGCGATCACCTTTTCGGTCTCGGTCGTTCCGGCGTTCCTCACGGCGGTGAGCACCGAGCGCACGCCTGCGTAGCCGAGCGCGCCATAGTCCGAGGGCACGTCGCCGCCGTAGGCCTTGCGGTACTTGTCGTTGAACGCCTTGGCGCTCGGCACGCTGCTCTCCAGCCCCCAGTAGTACGACGTGCCGCCGACGACGCCGTCGAATGCGTCCGCACCTCCCGCGAGGCGCGCGGTAAACAGCAGCACCGGCGTTGCGATCCGGGTGGTCGATTTGACGCCGAAATCGGTCGCCTGCTTGATCGAATTGACCAGGTCGCGGCCGAAATTGCACATGATCAGCAGGTCCGGCTTGAGCGCCTGGATGCGGGGCAGGAACGCCGAGAAGTCCGACGTGCCGAGCGGGTGGCGGATATCGGCGAGCGTCTCGACGCCGAACGCCTTGCCCGCGGTCTGGAAGCCGCGCACCATCTCGTGGCCGTACGCGTAATCCGCAGTGAGGAACACCACCCGCTTGCCGAAATTCCTGAACACGTAGCGCCCGACCGCGCCTCCGGTCATGTGCGGATTGAGCGCTTCGTGGAACGTGTACGGGCTCCAGTCGGAGGCCTCGTTGATCACGTCGGACTGGCTGATCGAGTTGAACAGGACCTTGCGGGCCTTGGTGACGTTGTTGATCGAAAGCTGCACCGCCGCGGAGAGCGATCCGACCACGAAGTTGACCTTGTCCTTCTCGATCAGTTCGAGCGTGCGGGTCGCCGCCTCGCCGGCGTTGAGCTTGTCGTCGCGCACCAGCAACTCCGCCATGCGGCCCTTGAAACCGCCCGCGTCGTTGAACTCCTTGACGGCAATCTGCGCGGCGCGCTCCTGGCCCTGCGCCTCGGCACTGAAGGGCCCCGTCAACGGCACCGGGAAACCGATCTTGATCGGCTCGGACTGCGCCCGTGCGATGTTGAACCACAGCGGCGACGACGCAGCGGCCGCCGCGCCGAGCAGCACCTTGCGTCGGGTCGTGCTGATACGGGTCTTGTTCATGTCTTGCTCCTCCTGATGGACCGATGCTGATCGCAATCCGGCGGCGCGCCACCGCCTCCGCTCGCTTCCTCGACGAGCTGCGCCGCGAGTGTAAAGCAATGCTCTGCGTGCGCATAGCGCAAACGTTTGCGCGCGGGCAACGACTTGCCGGCCGGGACATACTTTTTTCCTATGCGTCCCATCGGAAACGCTGAACGGTGGACGGTTCCCTTCGCACCCGCCGCGCTCATGGCCAGACGATTTCCGAATGGCTCGTATAGGAAGAATGTATTTGTTCCGCGCTACGCCGCTTGTTAGCGTGAACACCTCGATGGGTCGCCGTTTCCCCGGCGACCGGCCAACGCAAGCGAGGAGCAGCGTACATGACGGACAAATACGGCAAGTCGTACCCGTTCCAGCCGATGGACTGGATCGAGGGCGTGAACATGACCAAGCTGCGCAGCGGAAGGCTCGCCCGCACCAAGGCCGAGCTGTTCGAGAAGCGCAGCTTCGGCGGCCTGCTGTCGCTCAACGAATGGAACACGCGCTACATCACCAGCACCTATACGCCGCCCTGGACCACGCCGAGCTCCGGTCTGCGCTATTCGCTGTTGTTGCGCGGCGACGCCCATCCGATCATCTTCGAGCAAGGCGACATCGGCTACCACACGCAGCGCAACTCGCCCTGGCTGCCGGCGGCGAACGTCCGCTACGCCATCACCGGCATGGGCTGGATCGCACGCTGCATGGGCGACAGCGCTCACAAGGCGGCCGTGGTGCGCTTCGTGGACCAGATCTACCCCGAGCTGAAGCGCGCCGGCGTGCAGAAAGAAGTTCTCGCCATGGATTTCTCTGATCCGTATATTTCCGCGGCGTTCGAAGCGAAGGGCGTCAAGACTAGCGGCGAGGGCTTTGACGCCATGCTGGCCGCGCGCAAGAACAAGCTGCCCGAAGAAATCGAGTGCCTGCGCAACACCTGCACCATCGGCGACGCGATGTTCGACGCGCTGGTCAACACGGCCCGGCCGGGCGTGAGCGAAAACGAGATTCTGGGCGAGGCCTTCAAGGCGTGCTACGTCAATGGCGGCGAAGTGCACTCGGGCGTGTTCTGCACTTCCGGACCGTACTCCTGGCCGAATCTGCGCCACTCGACCGGCCGCCGGCTGGCGCACGGGGACGTGCTGTACATGGATGTCTACAACACGTCCTGGAACGGCTACAAGACCTGCTACTACCGCACGTTCAGCATGGGCGAACCTTCCAAGGCGACGCTCGCCGCCTACCGGCGGGCGTACGAATGGCTGTACGACGCAATCAACATCATCAAGCCCGGCATCACCAGCAAGGACATCGCCGAGAAGTGGCCGGCCGGCCCCGATGTGTGGGGCGATATCGGCGTGGTCCACGAGGACCAGACCGCCGGCAACAACTGGGCGCACGGCATCGGGCTCACGCTGTACGAGCCGCCGCTGGTGTGGCGCGGCTGCTCGCTCGATCACCCCATGGAGATCGAGGAGGACATGACCTTCGCGATCGAAACCCAGGAGGGCGACGGCGAGGGCCAGGGCGTGCGCATCGAGGAGGTCATCCACGTCACCAAGACCGGCGTCGAGATCCTCTCGAAGTGGCCGGCCAAGGAAATCACTGTCATCAACTGCTGAAAGGGAAGCGCGCCGTGCGGGTCTTCGATTTCAGATGCGACGGCTGCGGCGCGGCCTTCGAGGCATTCCTGCGCTCGATCGACGAATCGCAGCAATGCCCCGAGTGCGGCTCCTCCAGCCTGTCGCGGCAGCCTACGCTGCAACTTTCCATTCGCGCCGGCAGCGCGCGCCGCGGCCGCCTGATCGACATGAGTTCCGGATCGTGCCCGTGCGGGTGCGCGGGCCGCGCGCAAGCGCACCGCGCCGAGCGCCGCTGAATCGCGGCGGCCCGGCGGAGCCGCTCAGGCCGGCGCCAACTGGTGCGCGAGCCGGTGGATCGCGGCCTGCCTTTTCAGTTCCTCCACCAGCATGCGCGCCGCCCGCGACAGCGGCCGCCGGGTGAGATTGATGAGATAAAGATTCGCCTCCAGGTGCGGCTGGCTGATCGGATTGATGCACAGCCGCTCGGAGCCGACGTCGCAGAGCACGGCGGTGAACGGCAGGATGGTGGCCCATGCCGAGTGCGCGACGAAATCGATCATGCCGTGCACGGTATCCATTTCCAAGATCCGGGCGACGTTGATCTCCTTGGTCCAGATGCAGCGCTCGATGTTGTGCCTGAGGATGTGATGGGGAGAGGGAAGGACCAGATTCAGCGGCGGCAGATCGGGCAGGCTCACCGGGGCGCCGGGCGCGAGACCGAGCGCACGTCCGCTGATCAGAACCATCGTGTCGTCGGCGAGTTTCGTGATCTCGATGCCCTCGTGCCTCGGCGGCTGGAGCACGACCGCGAAGTCGATCTCCTGCTCCAGCACCGCTCTTGCCAGCGGGTCGCTGAACCCTTGAATAAGTTTGATGTCGACCATCGGGTGCGCTTCGACGAACTGCGGCAGGAATGCCGGCAGCAGACCGCGCACCACTGTCGGGATGAGCCCCATGTTCACCTGGCCGGCGATCTGCCCGCTCGCCTCCGCCATTTCCAGCTTCGCCGTGTTCACCGAACGCAGGATTGCGACTGAATGCCGGTAGAAGCGCAGCCCCTCCGCCGTAGGCGTCGCGCCGCTCACCGAGCGGTCGAACAGCGACCGGCCGAGGATCTGCTCCAGCTTGCGGATCTGGGCGCTGAGCGCAGGCTGGGAGCAATGCTCGCGTGCAGCAGCCTTGGAGAAGCTCGCCTCCTCATAGACGGCGACGAAGTACTGCAGCTGGCGGATGGTAATCGGAATCATTGCGCTGCCGGATTATCCGCTTTGGGTACCGGTGGCATGGGAATTCCGTATCTCTTTTCGGCGCAGCCCTCTTCGTAGGGTTCCAGGCTGCGGTGCGCAGCCCCGGCCCAGGGACGTCCCAGCATCGCACCCGATCCTATTTTCTCGCTGTCGCTTGCGGTCAAGCTGGTGCTGACAGCCGGCATCGTCGTCACCGCCTCCGTCGTGGTCGAGCGCGCCGGGCCGCTCATCGGCGCGCTCGTCGTCACGCTGCCGGTCACGGTGTGGCCCGCCTATGTGTTCCTTTCACTCGATCACGACGCCGCGTTCCTCGCCCAGAGCGCCGAGAGCGGCCTCGCCATCAATGCCGTCAGCGCGGTGTTCATGCTCGCCTATCTCGTGCTGGCACAGAGGCGGGGGCTCATCGTCAGCCTGTGCCTGGCCGTCGCGTGCTGGATCGGCTTGGCGTTGCTCGTTCGCTCGATCGCCTGGACCGTCGGCAGCGGCGGTCTGCTCAATCTCGTCGTCTATGCCGTCTGCATCTGGCTCAGCAACCGCTTCCGCGAAGCGGAAGTACCGCGCCTGCAACGGCAATGGTACGAACTGCCGCTCCGGACCCTCCTCGTCTGCGCCTTGATGGGAACGGTCCTGGTGCTCAGCACCTGGGTCGGCCCGGTCGCAACCGGCATCCTCGCGGTCTATCCGATCTCGACGACGTGCACGATGCTCATCCTCCATCCCCGGATCGGCGGGCGCGCGACCGCGGCCGTGATCGCCAATGGCCTGTGGGGCCTGTTCGGCATCGGCTGGGGGCTGTTCGCACTGTGCATCGCGATCGAACCGCTCGGCACCGGAACCGCGCTCGCGCTGGCGCTCGCCGTTCCGGTGACCTGGAACCTGTCGGTGTGGCTGGCGCGGCAGCGCCGCCGCTAGGCCCGCTTCTTGGTGGCGAGCGCCTCGGCGATCGAAGTCTGTTCGCCCAGTTCCATCTTGGCGACAGCGTTGCGGTGCACTTCGTCCGGTCCGTCGGCAAAGCGCAGCGTGCGCGCATGCGCATAAGCCGATGCAAGGCCGAAGTCCTGGCACACGCCGCCGCCGCCATGCACCTGCATCGCCCAGTCGATCACCTGGCAGGCCATGGTCGGCGCCAGCACCTTGATCATCGCGATTTCCTTCTTCGCGATCTTGTTGCCGACGGTGTCCATCTTCCAGGCGGCGTTGAGCACCATGAAGCGCGCCGAGTCGATCATGATGCGCGCCTCGGCAATGCGCTCGCGCGTCACGCCCTGGTCGGCGACCGGACGGCCGAAGGCGACGCGCTGCGTCGCACGCCGGCACATCTTTTCCAGCGCCACCTCGGCCTGGCCGATGAGGCGCATGCAGTGATGGATGCGGCCCGGCCCCAGGCGCCCTTGCGCGATCTCGAATCCGCGTCCCTCGCCGAGCAGGATGTTCGAGGCCGGCACGCGCACGTCCTTCAAATCCACCTCCATGTGGCCGTGGGGCGCGTCATCGAAACCGAACACCTGCAGCGCGCGCACGATCTGGATTCCCGGCAGGCCCGCAGGCACCAGGACCATCGACTGCTGCTGGTGGCGGCTCGAATTGTCGGGATCGGTCTTGCCCATCAGGATGTAGATCTTGCAGCGCGGGTCACCCGCGCCGGAGGACCACCATTTACGGCCGTTAATGACGTATTCGTTGCCTTCGCGCTTGATCCGGCACTGGATGTTGGTCGCGTCCGACGAGGCGACATCCGGCTCGGTCATCAGGAACGCGGAGCGGATATTTCCCTCGAGCAGCGGATCGAGCCATCGTTTCTTCTGCTCCTCGCTGCCGTAGCGCTCGATCGTTTCCATGTTGCCGGTATCCGGGGCGGAACAGTTGAACACCTCGGGCGACCAGGTCACACGGCCCATGATCTCGCACAACGGTGCGTACTCGAGATTGGAAAGGCCTTCGGGCGCACGCGCGGAGTGCGGCAAGAACAGGTTCCACAGCCCGGCGGCGCGCGCTTTGGGCTTTAGTTGCTCGATGATCGGCACCGTCTCCCAGCGCCGTTCACTCTTCACGTGCTCCCACCACTTGTGCTCGTTCGGGTAGATGTGCTCTTCCATGAAGGCGATGAGCCTCTTTCTCAGCTCCTGCACTTTGGGCGAATACTCGAAATCCATGACTTTCTCCTAAGCTGCTCGTTGAAGTATTTTCTCCACCTGCTGCCAGCCGAGCTCCGCCATGATCGGAGCGCGGCTTCCGGCGTCCCTGCCGTGCGCGCTCGCCGCTGTGCCGTCCACGACGCGCTTCGCGATCCCCTGCAAGATCGCGGCGATGCGGAACAGGTTGTACGCCATGTAAAAATCCCAATCGCTGCGCGACACGCCCTCGCGCCCGGTGCGCCGGCAGTACATGTCGATGTAGCGCTGCTCGGTCGGAATGCCGAGTTCGTCGAAATCGAGCCCCTCGATGCCGCGGAACTGTCCCGGCGGAATGTGCCAGCTCATGCAGTGGTATGCGAAATCGGCGAGCGGATGCCCGAGCGTGGAGAGTTCCCAATCCAGCACCGCAAGGATCCTTGGTTCGCTCGGATGGAAAATTGTGTTGTCGAGGCGGTAGTCGCCGTGCACGATGGTGGTTTCGCCGCCCGACGGGATGTTGTTCGGCAGCCAGGTGATCAGGTTGTCCATCGCTTCGATTTTCTGGGTTTCGGAAGCCTGGTACTGCTTGGTCCAGCGGCCGATCTGGCGCTCGAGATACCTGCCCGGTTTGCCGAAGTCCTCCAGCCCTACCGCCTTGTAGTCGACCGAATGCAGCAAGGCGATGACCCGGTTCAGCTCGTCCCAGATCGCAAAGCGCTCCGGTTTCGCCATCCCGGGCAGCGCCTGGTCCCAGAGCACGCGCCCTTCCACGCAGTCCATGACGTAGAACGCGGTACCGATCACCGAATCGTCTTCGCACAGGCAATACGGCTTCGCGACCGGAAAGCCGGTCGAGTGCAAGGCGCTGATGACGCGGTACTCGCGATCGACCGCGTGCGCCGAGGGCAGGAGCTTTCCCGGCGGCTTTCTTCTCAATACATAGCGTTTCCCGCCGGCGCTCAGCCGGTAGGTCGGATTGGATTGGCCGCCTTTGAACTGCTCGATCTCGAGCAGCCCCTTGAAGTCATCGATCCTCGTTTCAAGCCAGGTCTCGAGCCGCGCGCTGTCGAGCCGGTGGCGCTCCTCGACCGGCTTGGTGCCGACGAATTGGTCGAACATGAGAGAACGAAGCTTAAACCGAAACGGTAGAATCCGGCACGAAACATGGAGGTCATTTCATACCGCCGGGCGGCGGAACTGATCGAGGACGGATGGACGGTCTCCACTTCCGGATTCACGGGCTCCGGGCACCCCGAGGGGATTTCGAGCGCGATCGAGAAGCGTTTTCTCGACACCGGCCGGCCGCGCCACCGCCAGGCCAAACGACACCTGCTATTTCCGCACCGGCGCCGCGAGCGTTGCCACCACGACTCCAAGCACGATCGTCGCGATTCCGGCGGCATGAAAGGCGTGAAATGATTCCCCGAGAAAGACCATCGCCAGCACCGTTCCGAACACCGGCAGAAGATGCAAGGTGAAGCCGGCTGCATTCGCCCCGACGATCGACACGCCGCGGTTCCAGCAAATGTAGGCTCCCACCGAGGCGAAGAGGCCGACGTAGAGCACGCCGGCGCTCTCGACGGCGCTGGGCCACCGCGGCGGCGCGTGCAGCGTTTCCAGCGCAAACGCCGGGGCAAGCAGCAGCACGCCCACAACCGAAATGAGGAAGAGAAAATGGACGCCGCCGAGCTCCGGCGGGCGACGCTTGAGCAGCACCGAGTAGATCCCCCATACCGGCATGGCGAGCAGGATCCACGCGTCCCCGGCGCGGACTTCGAGCTGCAACATGCTGGGCAGGTCGCCGCGCGACAGGATTACCAGTATTCCGGCGACGGAAACCAGCATTCCGGATATCTGCAGGCGATTGGCGCGCTCGCGCTCGATTGCCCAGGAACACAGCAGCATGAAAAGAGGAGCGGAGGAGTTGAGCAATACGGCATTGACGGTCGTGGTCGTCTTCAGTCCCAGATAGACCAGGCAATGGAACAACGCCACGCCCGTGAGCGCGAGCAGCGCGAGCAGGCCGGCGCCGCGTCGTATGGCGCGGTGCTGCGCGGAGAGCCCGGGCAGCGCGAATGGCGCAAGCACGAGCGCCGCGATCAGCCAGCGCCAGAAGTTGAGCGCGATCGGCTCGATCGCGTCGCGCAGCGCCCGGCCGATGACCCAGTTACCGGCCCAGAAGAGGCTCGACAACGCGAGCAGAAAAAAGGCCAGCGCGCGCGATGCGGTCGCCGCTGCGGGCGTTTGCGGGTGAGGCATCTGGAGGTGGCGTGCTTCCGGTACAACTTTCGAATGGGCCGATTATCCGGGATGCGGGCAGGCAGGGCAGCGTAAACTGCAAGAGCGGCGTCCATCGATCGTTCTGGACTGCATCATGAAGATCTCCATTCTTGACGATTATCACGACACGCTTCGCACGCTCGACTGCTTCAAAAAGCTGGCAGGTCACGAGATCAGGGTCTGGACCGATCACGTCCAGGAAGTCGATGCGCTGGCGGCACGATTGCGGGATACCGAAGCACTGGTGCTGATCCGCGAGCGGACCGAGGTCCGCGCGCCGCTGCTCCGTCGACTGGACAAGCTCAGGCTCATCAGCCAGCGCAGCGTCTACCCGCACATCGACATCGATGCCTGCACGCAACTCGGTGTCATTGTTTCGTCTAGCCAGCATCCGGGCACGCCGTCGTATGCTGCCGCGGAACTCACCTGGGCGCTGGTGCTTGCGGCGATGCGCCAGGTTCCGCAGCAGATGTCCGCGCTCAAGGCGGGAAAGTGGCAGATTGGCGTCGGCCACGGCCTGCGCGGCAAGACCCTTGGAATCCATGGGTACGGCAGGATCGGAAGCGTGGTCGCGGGTTATGGCAAGGCGTTCGGGATGAACGTATTGGTGTGGGCGCGCGAGGATTCACTCGAGCGGGCGCGAAGCGACGGTTACGCAGTGGCGCCCGGCAAGGAGGCGTTCTTTTCCGAGTGCGATGTGCTTTCGCTCCACCTGCGCCTGGTCGAAGCAACGCGCGGCATCGTGACCGCGGGCGACCTTGCGCGGATGAAACCGACGGCCTTGCTGGTCAATACCAGCCGCGCTCCGCTGATCGAGCCGGGCGCATTGATTGCCGCCCTGACGGCCGGGCGTCCAGGAATGGCCGCTGTCGATGTCTATGAACAGGAGCCGCTGCTCGACACCCGCTATCCGTTGTTCGCGATGGACAACGTCGTGTGCACGCCGCACATCGGGTATGTCTCGCGCGAGGAGTACGAAATTCAGTTTTCGGACATCTTCGACCAGATCGTTGCCTACGCCGGCGGCACGCCAATCAATGTCGTGAATCCGAAGGTGCTGGAAGCCGCGAACAGACGCGATCAGGGAAACCGCGGAAAACAATAGAGACGTTCGAGCAAGGCGCGGTCATGGAAAGCGAATACCGCTCGAAAATCCTTTACACTGGACTTGTAAATTCAACGGCGGAATGACCTGCCCGCCGCGCCACTTGTCGGAGCTGGCTCGACTGGAGGTTTCGTCTCTAGTACGGTTTGTGCTGCGGTGCCAACGGAAGGACCAACGCCATGAAAACTCGCGCGCTCTGGGTGTTCCTCTCAAGTTTAGCTTTGCTCGCCCTTGCCAGTCCGGCCACGCTCGCGCAGCGCGGCGGTGGATACGGAGGCGGTCACGGTGGCGGCATGGGCGGGTACGGCAGCATGCCTTCCGGCACCCAGCCGGGCGGTCACGTCGGCTCGACGCCCTCGATGGGATCCAGCCGGCTGCCAGGCGCGCCTACAGGCGCCGAGCGGTCCATGGGCGGCGACCGCACTGGCGGTGGCAGGACGCCGGGCGAACTGCTTCAGCAAAATACCAGGCTCTCCGAGAACCTCGGCAAGGTGCTTCCGGCGGGAACGGACTTGCAAACCGCGGCTTCCGGTTTCAAGAACCTCGGCGAGTTCGTCGCTGCGGTGCACGTCAGCAACAACCTCGGCGTTCCGTTCGCCGACCTCAAGGCAAGGATGATGACAGGCGACAGCCTCGGTGACGCGATTCGCGCGCTCAGGCCCGACGCCGATGCGCAGATCGAGGCACGCAAGGCGCGTGCGCAAGCCGAGGATGACGTCGGGAAAAGCTAGGACCTGGCGGCACTAGCGCGCGAAGAGACGGTTCACTCGTTTGCTCCATTCGGCTTCGTCGGCGCACCAACGCTGCAGCGCGCCGACAGCGTGATTGAGTGAAGCCATGACCGTCTCGACGTTAACGCAATCGAGAGAGGGTCGCGCGCAGTGCGGCAGGTGAAGCGCGATCTGGCGTGTCTCGCTGTATGTTTAGTTTGTGCATGTGGCGACGGCCCGAAGGTCAGCATCGACTACTCCGGGCCGATCGCCGAGTGGCGCGAATACGGCGGCGACAGGGCCGGCCTCAAGTACTCGCCGCTCACCCAGATCAATCGCGGGAATGTGAAGGCGCTCAAGGTGGCCTGGGAGCATCGCTCGGGCGATGTTTCCGACGGCAAGAGCGGGATCACCAAGACGACGTTTCAAGTGACGCCGCTCGTCGTGGGGGACACGCTTTTTTACTGCACGCCCTTCAATCGCATCTTTGCGCTGGATGCCGAGACCGGGAAAGAGCGCTGGGTCTTCGATCCCGACTTGAAGACCAAGAAGCTCCCCCGTTATGCGTTCACGTGTCGCGGTGTGGCCTATTGGGCGGACCGTCAAGCGAATAGCGACTCGAACGCTGCCAAGGCGTGCGCCGAGCGGATTTTCGAAGGCACGATGGATTCCGAGCTGATCGCGGTTGACGCGAAGACCGGAACTCCGTGCGCTGATTTCGGCGGCAACGGCCGCGTCTCGCTGCGCGAAGGAATCGGGGCGGCCCCTGCCGGGGAATACTACGTGACCTCGCCGCCGCTTGCGTTACGCGACGTGGTGGTGGTCGGCGCCCTCGTCGCCGACGACTTTCGCACCGATGCGCCAGCCGGCGTGGTGCGCGCGTTCGATGCGCGTACGGGCGCATTGCGTTGGGCGTGGGACCCGGTTCCGCCGGGCTGGAAGGCTTCGCCCGAGGATCAGGCGTCGCGCCGGTATCAGCCGGGCACACCGAATGTCTGGTCGATCTTATCCGCCGACGAAGAGCGCGGCCTCGTGATTGCCCCGACCGGCAATGCCGCGCCTGACAGTTTCGGCGGCCTGCGCCGCGGCCTCGACCATTACGCGAGCTCGACCGTTGCACTGGATGCGAGCACGGGCGAAGTGCGCTGGCATTTTCAGACCGTGCATCACGATCTCTGGGACTACGACGTCGCCTCGCAGCCAGCCCTGTTCCAGATTCCCGGCGTCGGCGGCGGCGTGCCGGCTGTGGCGCAGGCCACCAAGACCGGAAATATCTTCCTGT
Organism: uncultured Enterobacteriaceae bacterium; assembly: GCA_964651335.1. Taxonomy (GTDB): domain Bacteria; phylum Pseudomonadota; class Gammaproteobacteria; order Burkholderiales; family SG8-39; genus 2-02-FULL-66-14. The sequence goes on from CAZYVT010000015.1 coordinate 66,676, forward strand.
TGAATCGCGTTACCGGCGAACCACTTTATCCGGTGGAGGAGCGAGCCGTGCCGAAAGGCGATGTGCCGGGCGAGAACTATTCTCCGACGCAGCCTTTTGCAACCCATCCCCCGCCGCTGGCTCCGACGACCTTTGGAGCCAGCGATGCCTGGGGGATGACGTTCATCGATCGCGGCGATTGCAGGGAAAAGCTCTCGAAGCTGCGCGCCGAGGGCATCTTTACCCCGCCGTCGCTGCAAGGATCGTTGGAATTTCCGGGACCGCTCGGCGGCGCGAACTGGGGCGGCGTGTCGATCGATCCCGTGAACGCGATCCTGTACGTGAACATGTCGCGCCTCGCCTGGGTTGTGCAACTCATACGGCGCGATGAGTACGACAAGATGGACAAGTCGAAGGTGGTGATTCCCAACAACCTTGGCCCGATGAAGGGCACGCCTCTTGCGGTGAAGCGCGGCCCGCTGCTCTCGAACTTCGGGATGCCGTGCGTCCCCCCGCCCTGGGGAACGGTCACTGCAGTGGATCTCAAATCCGGCAAAGTGCTTTGGGAAGAGACGCTCGGCACTACGCGCGACAGGGCGCCGTGGCCCCTGTGGATAAAGTACGGTACCCCGAATCTGGGCGGCTCGATCGTGACCGCGGGCGGGCTGGTATTCATCGCGGCGACGTCGGAAAAGACGATTCGCGCCTTCGATGCGAAGACCGGCGAAGAAGTCTGGCAACATCGCTTGCCGTTTACGGGTAACGCGACGCCCATGACCTATCGCGTTCGCAAGAACGGCAAGCAGTTCCTGGTGATTGCCGCGGGCGGACACGCCTTGACCAGGTCCGGCGATGCCCTCGTCGTGTTTGCGCTTCCGGGCGAATAGGTCTCGCGCCCTGAGCGTCACACCTCCCGCCCCGGCAACCTCGCCAACTGACAGCCATTGATCCGCCAGCGGCCGTCCGCCTGGCGCTGCATCGGATAGAGCGCGATCCACGCCCGCCCCTCGGCGTCGGTCATCTTCACCGGCTGAATGAATTCGCCGTCGACGATTGCCGGCTCTTCGAACTGCACGGTCTTCGGCTGGTACACGACCGGATAGGCCGTACGCACCATGTCGATGAACACTTCCGGCGTGCCGAACTGCGCCCGGATGCCCGTCGTTGCGAGCGAAAACGCGCGCGGCGCGTCGTCGCGCGCGAACGCATCGAGCTGCTCGGCGATCACGGCGCGGATGGCGAGCGCATCCTCGCGGGAGACCTCCTCGGCCTGTAATGAGGCGGCAACACCGAAGAGGAAAAGACCCAGCAGGAACGATCGGAGCATGAACAAGTAGAGGACCTCCTGCGGGCTCGTCAGGGCGGGAGGAGTTGCGCGCGCCGGCCGATTGCAATCCCCATTTGACCGTTCCCCAGGCCCTGCCGTTCCCGGCGGCGAACGTTGCGGCGCGCGCGCGATCAAACCGCAAGAGAGGATCCCCCATGAACGGCGTGGTTGCGCTGCCGGTGAAGAGAAAGGTGGAATTGATTGGCGTCGCGAGCGGAATCGGCGGTGCGGATGCGGCATGCGCCGAGGCGCCGGCGCGTCTCGCCGCGGAGGGCCTAGCCCTCACCTTGCGCGCGCGCGGGCTCGATGTCGCGTGGGGGCCGATTTTTGAAGGCGAGCGCAGCGCCACCGCAGCAGCCGCGGTGAGCCGCCTTTGCGGCCGCCTCGCCTCGCGCGTCACCGAAACGATCCGAGCCGGACGAGTCGCGTGCGTCCTCGGCGGCGACCATACGTGCGCGGCAGGCACCTGGGCGGGCGCGGCACGCGCGCTCGCTGAACGGGGCCCTCTTGGCCTCATCTGGATAGACGCCCACATGGACAGCCACACGCCGCGAACGAGCCCGACGGGCCGCATGCACGGCATGACGCTCGCTGCGCTCCTTGGCCAGTGCGACGCGGAGTTCCCGGATCTCGGCCCGGCGCCGCTTGCCGCGCACAACGTCTGCCTTGTCGCCGTGCGCAGCTTCGAGCCGGACGAGGCCCGCTTGCTCGAGCGGCTCGGCGTGCGCGTATTTTTCATGGACGAGGTCTGGCAGCGCGGGATTGCCGCAGTGCTTGCCGACGCGCTCGAAATCGTGAAGGCGCACACCGCCGGGTTCGGCGTGACGCTTGACCTTGACGCGCTCGACCCGTTGGAAGCACCGGCAGTGGCGACCCCCGCGCCGGGCGGCCTGCGCGCCCGGACGCTGCTCGCTGCGCTCGCGCGGCTGTTGCAGGAACCCGCGTTGGTGGGATTCGAGCTCGCCGAGTACAGCCCGCGGCGCGACCGGGGCGGATGCACCGCACGGCTGATCGTGGAGCTGCTGAGCGCCGCACTCTCCGGCGGCTATGCCAGGCCCTGGTCCGCAGCGGAGGCGGAGACGGAATACGGCGCGCGCAATTATGATCCGCTGCCGATCGTCCTGGTGCGCGGCGAAGGCGCCTGGCTATGGGACGAGAACGGCCGGCGCTATCTCGACATGATGTCCGCCTACTCCGCGGTGAGCCACGGCCACGCGCATCCGCGCCTCGTCGCGGCGCTCACGGCACAGGCGCGAACGCTTGCCGTCACCTCGCGCGCGTTCCACAACGACCGTCTGCCGCGCTTTCTCGAACGGCTGTGCAAGCTGACCGGAATGGACCGTGCGTTGCCGGTGAACACGGGCCTGGAAGCGGTCGAAACTGCCCTCAAGGCGGCGCGCAGGTGGGCGCTCGAGGCGAAGGGCGTGCCCAAAGACGCGGCCGAGATCATCGCTTGCGACGGCAACTTCCACGGCCGCTCGATTTCGATCCTCGCCATGTCCTCGGAACCTCAGTACCGGCGCGGCTTCGGCCCGTTCCCGCGCGGCTTCAGGAACGTCCCTTACGGCGACGCGGGGGCGCTCGAGCGGGCGATCACGCCAAACACCGCCGCGTTCCTCGTCGAGCCGATCCAGGGCGAAGGCGGAATCGTGCTGCCCCCCGAGGGCTATCTCGCGCAGTGTGCGCGGATCTGCGCGCGCGCCAACGTGCTTTTCATCGCGGACGAGATTCAGACGGGGCTCGGCAGGACCGGGAAATTCCTTGCCTGCGAGCATGAGCGCGTGAAGCCGGACGGGCTCGTCCTCGGCAAGGCGCTCGGCGGAGGGCTGCTGCCGGTTTCGGCGTTCCTCGCGCGCGAGGAAGTGATGCGCGTGTTTCGCCCCGGCGACCACGGCAGCACCTTCGGCGGCAATCCGCTCGCCGCAACCGTAGCGCTCGAGGCGCTCGATGTGGTCATCGACGAGCGGTTCCCGGAGCGCGCCGCGGAACTGGGCGCATACCTGCTCGACGCGCTGCGCTCCATCTCGAACCCGCTGGTGCGCGACGTACGCGGCAAGGGCCTGCTCATCGGCGTCGAGCTGGACACGCGGCTCGTTCCGGCCCGCAAGGTCGCCGAGCGCCTCGCCGCGCATGGTGTCCTCACCTGCGCCACGCACGGCACGGTGATCCGCTTCGCGCCGCCGCTCGTGGTGACGCGCGAGGAGCTCGGCTGGGCGATCGGGCGCATCAAGCTCTGCTTCGACGAACTCGGCCGCGGCATCCGCCACGCGGCTTAGAGCCGCGCGATCAGGGTCAAACTGTCGCCGCCCAGACGTCGACGCGTTCGACGAGAAGATCCATGGGAGATCCTCCTTCGTCTCTACCCTTGCGCCCTGATCATTGTGCGCTTTTCTTGGCAATTCACCAGCCTTCGACTTACTATTTGCCTCCGCCATAAACGCAGGTCAATAATCGCGCTGGCCGTGCCTTTGCCGCGGGTCTCGAAATTCCCCGCGTCGGAGTCACGGAAAATCAAGGAGGAACCGTCATGTCAGAAGACAAATCTCCGCCCCATGCCGCGGAGGAGGAGGAGACTGCCGATATCTCCGAGGCGCAGATCGCGGTGCATTGGCCGGAGGAGGCCTACTTCTCGCCGTCCAACCGGTTCATCGCGCAGGCCAATCTGGCGGACGCGGGCGTATTCGAGCGTTTTTCCCTCGACAGGTTCCCCGAGTGCTTCAAGGAGTTCGCGGACCTCCTCGACTGGTACAAGTACTGGGAGACGACGCTCGATACCGGCAACCCGCCCTTCTGGCGCTGGTTCGTCGGCGGCAGGATTAACGCGTGCTACAACTGCGTCGATCGCCACCTGGCGAAACACAAGAACAAGGCGGCGATCCATTTCGTGCCGGAGCCGGAGGACGAGGCGATCCAGCACATCACCTATCAGGAGCTTTTCGTCCGTGTCAACGAGTTCGCCGCGCTGCTGCGCGATTTCTGCGGCCTGAAGGCGGGCGACCGGGTGACGCTGCACATGCCGATGGTGGCGGAGCTGCCCATCAGCATGCTCGCCTGCGCGCGGCTCGGCGTGATTCATTCGCAGGTGTTCAGCGGATTCAGCGGCAAAGCCTGCGCCGATCGCGTCTCGGATTCCGAGAGCCGGGTGCTGATCACCATGGACGCCTATTACCGCACCGGGAAGCTCCTCGACCACAAGGAAAAGGCGGACGTCGCGGTCGCCGAGGCCGCGAAGGACGGCCACCAGGTCGACAAGGTGCTCGTCTGGCAGCGCTACCCCGGCAAGAACTCGAGCCCGACGAAGCTCGTGGAGGGTCGCGACTTCATCGTCAACGATGAGCTCAAGAAGCACCGCGGCAAGCGGGTCGAGCCGGTGCAGATGCCGGCCGAGGCGCCGCTCTTCCTCATGTACACGAGCGGCACCACGGGGCGGCCCAAGGGCTGCCAGCACTCGATCGGCGGCTACCTCGCCTATGTGACGTGGACATCGAAAAACATCCAGGACATCCACCCCGAGGACGTCTACTGGTGCATGGCGGACATCGGCT
>CAZYVT010000016.1:0-58103 GCA_964651335.1 uncultured Enterobacteriaceae bacterium
TATTTCTGCGGCGACTGCGGCTCGCCGATCTACAGCCAGCGCGCTACAACCCCCGAAGCAATGACGGTGCGAGCCGGAACGCTCGACGATTCGTCCGGCCTGAAGATCACCACGAACATCTGGACCAAGAGCGCGCGTTCCTGGGACTACATCGACCCGGCGACGAAGCAGCATCCCGGGCAGCCCGATGCGCCTGCCGTGAGCAGATAAGGGTCGAACCGGCGGGGTCGAGAGTCGGTCTAACGAGATCGGCAATCGATCCTTTCGAAGGAGACCCTCATGCTGCCTGCGACTGGAAGATTCTTATTGCTCTGCGCGATCGGCGCCTTGTCTTTTTCCACGGCGTCGGCAGCAGATCCACGAAGCGTTCCCGACCCTCAAAAGCGGTACCAGGAGGATCGCGCCTTCTGTCTGAGCGGCAAGTCGTCCCAGGATCGCGCCACCTGCCTGCGGGAGGCCGGCGCCGCGCTGCAGGACGCAAGGCGCGGGCGGCTGGAGGACGCGCAAGCCGCCTACGAGCAAAACAAGTTCGCGCGTTGCGCCTATCACCGCAATCCGGCGGACCGGGAATACTGCGAGCGCCGCATGCGCGGCGAGGGGACGACGAGCGGCAGCGTGGAAGGCGGCGGGATCCTCAGAGAGCTCATCGTCGCCGTGCCCCCGTCCGAGGAATCGTCCGTCGGCAAATCGAATTAGACCCGATACGCTCTACGCCCACGCGAAGATCGCCGTCTTGGCGATTGACCGCGGCGCACTACAATCCGGTCTAACACGACGCGCTGCGCGTCCTCGGCGACGCCGCCGAGCGCGACCTGCGCATCATCGAAGGAGTCGCCTGACTATGGCCGAGCCGCAGCTCGTCGATCCGCACGACCCGGTGATGACCGGGGAGAACTCGTTCATCCGCCTGTCGAACGACGGCGGCAAGACCATCGCCGACCGCGTCAGCCACTGGCGCGTGCTGTGGTCGCCGGCTGGACAGGGACATGCGCTGTTCATCGAGAGCACTCTCACCGGTAAGGGCCCGCGCCTCTACGCCGACAACGCCAGCGTCGCGCGCTACCTCCAGCGCACGATCGAGACCCTGCTCTACAAGGAATTCGCCGACGAGTCGCTGCCTGTCATCGACGCCAAGTTCGAGCGCACCGGCAACTCCCTCAGCACGGTCGAGGAGCGCATCGTCTCCCGCAAAGACGAGATCATCCTAACCTGGTGGGATCTGATGGCGCCGTTCGTCCTCACCATGCCCCCTGGCGCCATGAATCGCCCGCTCGGCGTCTACAGCACCTTCATTCCCGCGCGCAGCGCCCAGCTTTCCGTGAACGGCGAAGCCGCCATCGCCAAGGTCTTCCCGCAGGAACGCTCCGGCAGGCCGTCATCAAGCTGCTGCCTGGCGTGGTCGGAGACGTGGACGAAGACGAGGGGGTAAGCTGGGGCGGAACGGAGAAGGCGCGAACCGACATGACGAAACGCAAGACACATCCCGGCATCGGCAGCGATTTCGAGGACTTCCTGCGGGACGAGGGCCGCCTGGAAGAAGCGACCGCGATCGCCATCAAGCGCGCTCTCGCCTGGAAAATTCAGCGCGCCATGGACGCGGCCGGCGTGTCCCAGGCGGAGATGGCGCGCCGCATGAAAACCAGCCGCGCCGTCGTGCGCCGCCTGCTGGACGACAGCGATCCGTCCGTGACGCTCGCCACCATCAGCCGCGCCGCCCTGGCCCTCGGCAAACAGGTCAGACTCAAGCTCGCTGCCTGACACCATCAGGCGCGGCACCCGCCGCGGATATCACTACCAAAGGAGAACCGTCATGGCCAAGGCCTACTGGGTTGTGTGTTACCGCTCGATCAAGGACACCGACAAGCTCGCCGCGTACGCGAAGATCGCCGGCCCGGCGATCCAGGGCGCGGGCGGGCGCTTCCTCGTGCGCGGCACGCCCGCCAAAACCTACGAGGGCGGGCTCAACCAGCGCACCGTGGTGACCGAGTTCGAAAGCCTCGCCAAGGCGGTCGCGGCGCACGACACCGCGGGCTACCTGGAGGCGCTGCGCGTCCTCGGTGATGCCGCCGAGCGCGATCTGCGTATCGTCGAGGGAGTCGCCTGAAGTGAAAATCACCGCCATCGACACCTGCGTCCTCACGGTGCCGACGCCGAAGCCGATGGCGCTCGAATTCCCGCACCACAGGCTCGTGGTGGCGCAGATTCAAACCGACGCGGGCGTGACGGGCCTGGGCTACAGCCTCGTCTTCGGCGGCGGCGGCGCGGAGAGCGTGCTCGCGTACCTATGCGCGCTTGAAGCCCCTGCTCCTTGGCGAGGATCCGCTCGCTGTCGAGCGCCTGTGGGAGAAGATGTACCGGGGCGATCGCGGCGTGCGGCGCGTCGGCATCGCCGGCATGGCGCTCTCCGCGCTCGACATCGGCCTGTGGGACATCTGCGGCAAGGCAGCAAACCTTCCCCTGTACAAGCTCTGGGGCGCGGTGACGGACCGCGTCGCCTGCTACGGCTCCGGCGGCTGGGGGAAGTACAACGAAAGGGACCTGATCGGCGAAGCCGAGCGCTACGCCGCCATGGGCTGCCGCGATTACAAGATGAATATCCACGACCCCGATCCTTTGGTGAACCGGCGGCGCGTCGAGGCAGTGAAAAAGGCGCTCGGCCCGGGCGTGCGCATGATAGTGGACGTGAACCAGAAGCTCGACGTCCTTGGCAACATCCGCCAGGCCGCGGTGCTGGAGCACCTGTACCTCGTCTGGTACGAGGAGCCGGTGCTCGCCGATGACCTCGCTGCCTGCGCGGAAGTCGCCGCGCGCATCAAGATTCCCGTGGCGACCGGCGAGAACAACTACACGCGGTACGAATTCCGCGAGCTGATCGAGCGCCGCGCGGCGCGCTACCTCATGCCCGACGTCTGCCGCGCGAACGGCTACAGCGAGACGCTGAAGATCGGCCACCTCGCCGCCGCGCACCAGGTGGCCGTGTCGCCGCACGTCGTGTACGAACTTTCGATCCAGGTGTGCGGAGCGCTATCGAATGGATTTCTCGTCGAGCTCATGGACTGGATGCCGGCGGATCTTTTCGAGGACATCCCGCGCTGCGTCGATGGGGAGATCCGCATTCCCGACCGGCCGGGGCACGGGATGGCGCTTGCGCGCGGGGCGGTGGAGACGTACCGCAGCGGGTAGATCTCACCACGCACGAGAAACGATGCGAGCCATCGCTCCAAGCTGGCACGCGGACGTAAGCGAGAGCGTGCGCACGAGGTAACTCCGTCGGGGCATTCTGCTAGAACTTCAAATTTCTCACAACGCGTTCTCGCTGCTGCGCCGCCTCCAATTCCAGCCTTAGTGTTTCTCGCCGCGCCTTGTCCGCCTTCTCGGCGTCCAGCTCAAGTTGCAATTGGTATTCCCTGGTGGCCATTGGAAGCCAAGTCTTGAACTGGTCAATCACGCGTTGCGCGATTCTCTCGTCCACTTCGATGCGTGCATTACTTCCTGCGAACCGGAACATACTGGGGTGCGTACCCCCGACGTAGCTGATATTGGATAGGTTGTGGAAGTGTTGCACCCATTGCTGTTCGGGCGCCCGATTAAGCTTGAATGTCAGAAATCCGCCGTCCCAATCCCCGCCCACCAAGTTCACGGGAGCAACGGTACCAGGCGCGCTAGCCGGGACCACTTCTTTTGTCTTGGCGCTTACCTGCTGGAGCGCGACGAATTGATTTTGCCGTGCAATCAGTTCCTTTTTGACCTCCTCGATTGATTGGGGTCGCGCGCCGGCTTGCTGCTGAATCATTTTGGCGATTAGGTCGTCGATGTACGCGTATTCCGCTGCTGCTGCGGCCACAGTCGCATATCCAGCCCCCTGCGGCACATGCCCCGTAAATGCCTCATTCAGCATTAGTCCCAATGCGTAGATATCGGCGCGCCGATCTACTTGCCCGCCTCTAACCCGTTGCTCTGGTGCGGAGTAACCCAAGTTCGCCATCTTGGCGCCGACCTGCGTTTCCACTGGCGTGGCAAGCATATCTTCCTCAAAGTGTGCAATACCGAAATCTGCAATGACCAAGCTATTGCTCGTCGAGTCATAGAGAACGTTTTCGGGCTTCAGGTCGCGGTGTGTAACACCGAGCAGATGCGCGGCCTCCACCCCGTCAAATACTTGGCTGAAAAGCGGCAATACGCGCTCGCGCTGGATTTTCTTTTCTAATAGGTCGCGTAATGTTCCGGCGAATAACGGCATGACATAGAAGGGCACGCTTACGCCGTCCCGTTGGACCAAGCCGTAGTCCATGACCTGGACTATGTTGCGATGTGGGTGCTTCTTACAGAAATCAATTTCGTTCTTGAACCGCTTCTTACGTTCGGTAGTGACAAGCTCCGGGCGCAGGCACTTAGCGGCGAGAGCTTTGCCAACCGAATCTCGCACTTCGAAGACCCGTCCGGCGCCGCCCTCGCCCATGATGCGCGTTACGGTGTACGTCTCGAAGGTCGATTCAAATCTGTCTGGGTTCTTGGTCACGTGTTCAAATTATCTGTGCATTCGGCACGATATTCCAAGGGTCTAAGGTCCACTGCAGCGGGCGCTCAATTCACGCCGACGGGCCGTCATGGGCCAAGAATTCTTATCCAGCTGCAGTGCGTCCCTGCGGTTAATCCTCACCCGATCCCCCGCCCTGCGCGGAGTCATCGAGTGCGAGACTACATTGCACCCTACGCCCTAGGCACGCAACGTCCTCCTAACGTTTTTTAACTGCAACACTGCGCTCAACCCGCGCGATTAGCTCTCCAACAGATACTGGCGTTCGCAAGACCAAGAATCGTGGCAAGAGAAGGTCCATGCTCGGCCCGTTCAAGGGCGGAGAGCCGTACTTTTCGGCTCCTAGGGGCATGGCGTTCTTCATATTTGTTACGGCATCTGTCTGCAGTCACGCTACCGGCCTCAGTCGCGAAGGGCTCTAGAGCGACGCTATATAACCCTTAAGCCAATTGAAAATGGTCATGCCCACCGAATAGATGGCATACCAAGCGACCACGAATACCGCGCCTACTGCCAGAAGCACCACGATCGAGCGAACGAATGCCCGGAATTCTTTGTCCGCGACTAGACCGTATCCGATGCCAAGAATGATGGCTGTCGCAGATGCGACAGCACCAACGAGCTCGACACCCCCTAAGAAGAGTCGACCAGCCTCTGTAAAGAAAAGGAAGGCGGATATTGCCGACCAGACAAGGATCGCTGCGATTATTAGGATCGGAGTGGCAATCGTTTTCCATAGACGATTGCTTGTGCTTAACGCTGTTGAAAATCGGGAAGGCATCTTGGTCTCGCGGTGGCGTAGTATCGTTATCTGGGCGAACGTTCCCATTGCGAACGGTTCGGGCGACCCGTCATCATGGACGGAAATATCGGAGTGGTGTCCCCACGGGGATTCGACCCCGGATACCGCCGTGAAAGAGCGATAACCGCGGGACCTACCTCAACCCCGCGTTAATCCTCTCCAGCATCCCCGCCCCCGGGCACAGCTCCTTCTCGCCGAGCTGGTTGAACGGCACCTCCACCGTGCCCAGATGCGCGTGCAGATCCTCCGCCTCGGGATTGAGATAGAGCAACCCGGTCACCACCTCCCCCTTCGCCGCATGCGCCTGGATGTAATTCATGGCGCCGATCCGGTCGGTGGGGTCGTACTCGGGGTGGGTCTTCCGAAGCTTGATGACCGAGCCGTCGTGCTGCGGAATCTCGATCACGCCCCCCTCGCTGTAGTCCACGGTGATCGCCTCGCGCGAAGGCCAGAAGTCGAGCCGGTTGACCGCGTCGTTGTGCTCTCGGACGTAGTCGTAGCTCTTGGTCGAGCCCTGGTGGTTGTTGAACGCGACGCAGGGGCTGATGACGTCGAGGAACGCCGCTCCCGAGTGCGCGAGCGCGGTCTTGATGAGCGGCACGAGCTGCATCTTGTCGCCGGAAAATGACCGCGCGACGAAGGTCGCGCCCATCAGGAGCGCGAGCGACACGGTATCCACCGCCGCTTCGGTGTTGGAAACGCCGCGCTTGGATTTCGACCCCGCGTCCGCGGTGGCCGAGAACTGGCCCTTGGTGAGGCCGTACACGCCGTTGTTTTCCAGTATGTAAGTCATGTTCACGCCGCGCCGCATGACGTGCGCGAACTGCCCCAACCCGATTGAGGCCGAATCGCCGTCCCCCGACACACCGAGGTAGATCAGGTCGCGGTTGGCGAGGTTCGCCCCGGTGAGCACCGAAGGCATCCGCCCGTGCACGGTGTTAAAGCCGTGCGAATTACCGAGAAAGTAATCCGGCGTCTTCGACGAGCATCCGATCCCCGAGAGCTTCGCCAGCCGGTGCGGCTGGATGTCGAGCTCCCAGCAGGCCTCGATGATGGCCGCGGAGATGGAGTCGTGGCCGCAGCCGGCGCACAGCGTGGAGACCTTACCCTCGTAGTCGCGGCGCGTGTACCCGACTTTGTTCTTCCTGAGCGTCGGGTGATGCAGCTTCGGCTTCGCAAGATAGGTCATCGCACCACCCCGCCCGGCTTCGCCGTGCACCCCTCCTCGGCGAGGAGGGGAATAATTGCTTTCGTCATGCCGCGATGTCCTTCTTGATCGGCCGCACGTTCAGCGCCGCGGCGATTCTCGCGATCTCGGCGGTGATGAAGCGCGCGGTGATCGGCGTGCCGTCGTAGTGCAGCACCGGGATCAGGCTCGCGGGATTGATGTGCGCGTCGTTGACGAGCAGCGTTTTAAGCTGCGCGTCGCGGTTCTGCTCGATTACGAACACCTTGCTGTGCGAGGCGACGAAGTCGAACACTTCGTCCTGGAACGGGAACGCCCGCACGCGCAGCGCATTGACGTAGACGCCCTGCGCGGCGAGCGCCTCGAGCGCCTCCAGCATCGCCGGGCTGGTCGAGCCGTAGTAGATCGCGCCGAAGCGCGCCGGATACTTGGCCGGCGTCAGCACCGGCTTGGGCACCATGGCCTTGGCGGTCTCGAATTTCTTCAGCAGCCGCTGCACGTTGTAGACGTAATCCGGCCCGGCCTCCGAATAGTGCGCGTAGGCGTCCTTGGTCGTGCCGCGGGTGAAGTAGGCGCCCTTCGCCGGGTGCGTCCCCGGGTAAGTGCGGTACGGAACGCCGTCGCCGTCCACGTCGAGGTAGCGCCCGAACTCCTTCCCGGCCTCCAGCTCCTCGGCGCTCATCACCTTGCCGCGGTCGTACTTGCGGCTGTCGTCCCACTTGAGCGGCGCAGTGAGCCGCTGGTTCATGCCGATGTCGAGGTCGGTCATCACGAACACCGGGGTCTGCAGCCGGTCGGCGAGATCGAGCGCGAGCGCGGCGTGCTCGAAGCACTCGTTCGGGTCCTCGGGAAAGAGCAGTACGTGCTTGGTGTCGCCGTGCGAAGCGTAGGCGCAGGCGAGCACGTCGGACTGTTGCGTGCGGGTCGGCATCCCGGTGGACGGGCCGCCGCGCTGCACGTCGATGATCGTCACCGGGATCTCGGCGAAGTACGCGAGACCGATGAATTCCGACATCAGCGAGATGCCCGGGCCCGAAGTCGCGGTGAACGCGCGCGCGCCGTTCCAGCCGGCGCCGACTACGATCCCGATCGAAGCGAGCTCGTCTTCCGCCTGCACGATCGCATATTTTCTCTTGCCGGTGTCCTTGTCCACGCGCAGCCTCGAGCAGTAGCGCTCGAAGGCCTCCGCGAGCGAGGACGAGGGCGTGATCGGGTACCACGCACACACGGTCGCGCCGCCGTACACGCAGCCGAGCGCCGCGGCGGCGTTGCCGTCGATGAAGACCTTGTCGCCGACGGCGTAGGCGCGCTTCACCTTGAGCCCGATCGCGTCCTTGAGGTTGGTGCGCGCGTATTGCAGGCCCATCTGCAGCGCGTTCAGGTTCGGCTTGAGGAGCTTCTCCTTGCCCTTGTACTGCTCGCCGATCAGCTCGGCGATCACGCCCGGCTCCATGTCGAGCAGCGCGGCGAGCGCGCCGACGTAAAGGATGTTCTTGAACAACTGCCGCTCGCGCGAGTCGGTGTAGGTGGCGTTGCAGATCTCGGTGAGCGGCATGCCGACGGCGTGCACGTCGTCGCGGAATTTCGCCTTCGGCAGCGGCTTGGTGCTGTCGTAGAAGACGTAGCCGCCGGGCTCGATCTCCTTCATGTCGCTGTCCCAGGTCTGCGGATTCATCGCCACCATCAGGTCCACTCCGCCGCGGCGGCCGAGCCAGCCCTTGTCGGTCACCCGGACTTCATACCAGGTGGGCAGGCCCTGGATGTTGGAGGGAAAGATGTTGCGCGGGGAAACCGGGATCCCCATGCGCAGGAAACTCTTTGCGAACAGCTCGTTGGCGCTGGCCGAGCCCGAGCCGTTGACGTTGGCGAACTTGACCACGAAATCGTTGACCGCTTCGATGCGCTTCATGCCGCTTTCCTGTTTCTGTGACGGTCGCGGCAGCCGGGACCGGCATCGGTCATTTCGAGCAGGAATTTCTGCATGTCCCAAGCCCCCGTCGGGCAGCGCTCGGCGCACAGGCTGCAGTGCAGGCACACGTCTTCGTCCTTCGCCATTACGCGCATCGTCTTGAGGGGTCCGGAAATGTATAAATCCTGCGTCACGTCGCGAGCCGGAGCATTCAAGCGGGTGCGAAGATCCGCCTCCTCCCCGTTCGCGGTGAACGTGATGCAATCCATCGGGCAGATGTCCACGCAGGCGTCGCACTCGATGCACAGCTTGTCGGTGAACACGGTCTGCACGTCGCAATTGAGGCAGCGCTGCGCTTCCTTCCAGGCGGTCGCCGCATCGAACCCCAGCTCGACCTCGGCCTTGACGTTTTTCAGCGTGATCTTGATGTCGCGCCACGGCACCTTGTAGCGCGTGTCGGGCGCGACCTCGTTGTCATAGCTCCACTCGTGAATGCCCATCTTCTGCGACAGCAGCGCCACGTCGGGCGCCGGACGAACCCTGATGTCCTCGCCGTGCAGCAGCCGGTCGATCGAGATTGCGGCGTCGTGGCCGTGCGCGACTGCCCAGATGATGTTCTTGGGCCCGAACGCGGAGTCGCCGCCGAAGAAGACGTGGGGCAGCGTGGACTGCATCGTGGTCTTGTCGACGACCGGCAGGCCCGATTTGTCGAATTCGATTCTGCAGTCGCGCTCGATCCAGGGGAACGCGTTCTCCTGGCCGACCGCGACCAGCACGTCGTCGCACTCGAAGTGCTGGTGGGGCTCGCCGGTCGGGACCAGGCTGCGGTGGCCCTTTTCGTCGTACACCGCCTTCACCTTCTCGAACACCATCCCGGAGAGTTGCCCGGCTCTGAGCGTGAATTCCCTGGGCACGAGGTAATTGAGGATCGGGATGCCTTCGTGCGCCGCATCCTCTTTTTCCCAGGGGCTCGCCTTCATCTCCTCGAAGCCGGAGCGCACGATCACCCTGACGTCCTCGCCGCCGATGCGCCTCGAGGTGCGGCAGCAGTCCATCGCGGTATTGCCGCCGCCGAGCACGATCACCCGCTTGCCGATCTTCGAGGTATGGCCGAATGACACCGAGGAGAGCCAGTCGATGCCGATGTGGATGTGGGCCGCGGCTTCCCTTCTCCCCGGAACCTCGAGGTCGCGCCCGCGCGGGGCGCCCGATCCGACGAAGATCGCGTCGTACCCTTCGCCGAGGAACTGCTTCATCGAATCAATCTTCACTCCGCCGCGGAACTCGACGCCCAGATCGAGGATATAGCCGACCTCCTCGTCGATCACTTCGAGCGGCAGCCGGAAGCGCGGAATCTGCGACCAGATCATGCCGCCGGCGCGTGGGTCCTGGTCGAACACCGTGACCGCATAGCCGAGCGGCGCGAGATCGCGCGCCACGGTGAGGGAAGCCGGTCCCGCACCGACGCAGGCGATGCGCTTGCCGTTCTTTTTCTTTGCCGGTTGCGGCAGGCGCGACCGGATGTCGCCTTTCAGATCCGCGGCAACACGCTTCAGCCGGCAGATCGCGACCGGTTCGGGTTTGGAGGCGTTTTCCTCTTCGACGCGTCCGCGCCGGCACGCCGGTTCGCAGGGCCGGTCGCAGGTGCGCCCGAGAATGCCGGGAAAAACATTGGATTTCCAGTTGACCATGTAGGCGTCGGCATAACGCCCTGCTGCAATCAACCGGATGTATTCGGGAACCGGGGTGTGGGCGGGACACGCCCACTGGCAATCAACGACTTTGTGGAAATAGTCGGGATTCCGGATATCGGTTGGCTGCAACTCCTTGCTCCTTGATGACGCGCTTTTTCTCGGGTAGCGCCTTAAACGTCTGATTAACCGAATAGTTTACTCTGGTATTCCAGCCAGGGAAAGCCTTAGGTTTCAATGCACTAGGCGCGCGCCAGCGTGGGCAGCCAGCCTATAGAATTGTGTCTGGATGCCAAGCCAGCTCGAATCCCTCAGGAAACACTCGGTGGTGGTCGCCGATACCGGCGACATCGATGCGGTGGCACGCTGGAAGCCGCAGGACGCCACGACGAATCCTTCGCTGCTGCTGGGCGCCGCGCAGGAGCCCCGCTACCGGCGCCTGGTCGAGGCGGCGGTGGCGCGTGCGGGCGGCGAAATCGAGGCGGCGATGGAGCACCTGTTTGTCGCCTTCGGTAGCGAGATTCTGCAGCACATCGCCGGGCGCGTCTCTACCGAGGTGGACGCGCGCCTGTCGTTCGACGTCGAGGGCAGCGTGCGCAAGGCCGAGCGCCTGATCGAGCGCTATGAGGAGGCGGGGGTGCCGCGCGAGCGCATCCTCGTCAAGGTAGCGAGCACCTGGGAAGGGATCCGCGCCGCCGAACGGCTCGAGCGCGCGGGCATTCACTGCAACCTGACGCTGCTGTTCTCCTTCGCGCAGGCCGTGGCGTGCGCCGATGCCGGCGTGACGCTTATCTCGCCATTCGTCGGGCGGATCTACGACTGGCACAAGCAGGCGCGGAAGGTGGACGATATTCCGCTGCACGAAGATCCGGGCGTCGCCTCGGTGAGGCGGATCTACCTCTACTACAAGAAATTCGGCTATGCGACGCAGGTGATGGGCGCGAGCTTTCGCAAGACCGGGCAGATCCTGGCGCTTGCCGGCTGCGACCTGCTCACCATCGCTCCGGACCTGCTGGAAAAGCTGGCCGCCGCGCAGGGCGAAGTGCCGAGAAAGCTTTCGCCCGCAGAAGACGCGGGCGATCGGATTGAAAAAATCTCGCTCGACGAAAAATCCTACCGCTGGCTGCACAACGAGGATGCGATGGCGGTCGAAAAGCTCTCGGAAGGAATCCGGCGCTTCGACGCCGACGCGCGCAAGCTCGAGCATTTCGTCGGCTCGCTCCTCAAGGGCGAGCGCGCGGCTGCTTGACCGTACGTACCGGATTCGAGGAGCGCGGCGGGGCGCTCGTCGCGCGCGTCACGCTGGACAATCCGCGCAAGCTCAACACTCTCGGCCGCTCCGCGTTCGCCCAACTCGTCGAGGCGATGCGTGCTATCGAGCGCAACGCGCGCGTGCGCGCCGTGGTGCTGACCGGCGCGGGCGACAAGGCGTTTGTCGGCGGTGCAAGTATCGATGAGCTTGCGGCGCTCGACCCGGCCTCGGCGAGGGAGTTCATCACCCTTGTCCATGAAGCGTGCGCAGCGATGCGCGAATGTCCGTTGCCGGTCATCGCGCGCATCAGGGGGTACTGCCTCGGCGCCGGCCTGGAGCTCGCCGCGGCCTGCGACCTGCGCATCGCTGCGGCCGAGGCAACCTTCGGGATGCCGGAAGTCCGCCTCGCAATCCCTTCGGTCGTCGAGGCGGCGCTCCTGCCCCGCCTGGTAGGCGCCGGCCGCGCGCGCTGGCTCGTCATGACCGGCGAGACCATCGACGCGCCGGAAGCACTTGCCTGGGGCCTGGTCGAGCGCGTGGCGCCGGCCGAATCGCTCGACCGCGTGGTGGATGCCACGCTCGATTCGATCATCGCCGGGGATGCGGACGCGATCCGCGCGCAGAAGCGGCTGTGCAAGCTATGGGAAGAGGCGCCCCTGGACGCGAGCGTGCGCGCGAGCATCGATGAGTTCGCCCGGGCTTATGAGTCCGGCAAGCCGGCGCGCGCGATCGCCGCCTTCCAGTCCGCCCGCCGCAGGCCTCGCGCCTGATCAGCGCCGCAGGCGCAGCGCGGTCTCGACCACCAGGATCGGGATGAGGCGGATTCCGCGACCGGGTTTTTTTGCCCAGGTCTACGGGCAGACCCCGTCGCGCGGCAACGGCAGGCAGTTGTTCTGCGCGGACGGAGTGTTGGACACCACGATCCCGATCCTCGGGCGCTCGGCGCAGCCGGCAACGGCGAGGCAGACGATCGCGAGGCAGATCCTGAGCGCGTACATGGCGGATCAGGCGCCCAGGTTCGCGCGCAGCAGCGTTTCGATCTGCTCAGCCAGCAGGGGCCGGGAAAAAAGGTATCCCTGGTATTCCTCGCATCGCTGGTCCACCAGAAAGGCGAGTTGCTTTCCGGTTTCAACCCCTTCGGCGATGACGCGCAGGCCGAGGTTTTTCGCCAGCGTGATGATCGCCTTGGCGATCGCGACATCGTCCCGCGCGCCCGGAATCCCGCGCATGAAGGACTGATCGATCTTCATGTAATCGAGCGGGAACTGCTTTAGGTATCTCAGGGACGAATACTCGATGCCGAAGTCATCGAGCGTGACCTGAATTCCCATCTTCCGAAGCTCCTGGAGGAGCACCACGGCGCGATCCGGGTCCTCCATCAACGTGCTTTCGGTGATCTCGAGTTCCAGGTGGCGCGCATCCATGCCGGTCTGTTTCAATATCGCAGCGATTCGCTGCGTGAGGTCCGCGCGCCGCAATTGCCTTGCCGACAGGTTGACCGCGAGGCGGAACGGCTTGAGGCCTGCCGCCAGCCAGGATTGCATCTGCGTGCAGGCTTCCCGCAACACCCAGTCGCCGATCGTGTCGATGATGCCTGCCTGCTCGGCGATCGGGATGAATTTCGCCGGCGGCACGACGCCGATCTCGGGGTGATTCCAGCGCAGCAGCACCTCCACTCCCTTGATCGCACCGGACGCAACGTCCACGCGCGGCTGGTAGCCGAGATGAAACTGTTTTTTCTCGATTGCCTGGCGAAGCCCGTTTCTCAGATGCAGCGTCTCGACGGCGATTGCGTACAGCTCCGGGGAGTAGAACTGGTAGGAATTGCCGCCCGCCCCCTGGGCGCGTCCGGTCGCGGATTCGGCGCTCCTCAACAGCGTGTCGGGATCGCTGCCGTCCTGCGGATAACAGCTCACCCCGATGCTTACGGTGACGTAATGCGCGCGCCCGCCGAGCACGAACGGACGCGCGAACACGGCAAGAATCTGATCAGCGACTGCCGCGAGCTCATGAGTGCTTCCCAGGTCCTCGAGCAGCACTCCGAATCCGTCCGCAAGCAGCCGCGCCACGGTGTGCACGTCGTCGAGCGTCTCGCGAAGACGGGTGGCAACAGCGCTCAGCAGCTCGTCACCCAGGGCGAATCCCAGCGATTCGTTGATGGTCTGGAAATGATCGAGGTCGACGAACAGCAGCCCGACGGAGGTGTTGCGGCGTTTCGCGCGCACCAGGGCGGTCCGGCAGAGTTCCTGGAAACGGAACCGGTTCGGCAGACCCGTGATCGAATCGTGATAGGTCAGAAACGTGGTTTTGCGCAACCGGCGGATCATGACCTTGCAGAACTCGAGCGTCATGTCGGGCTGCTCGTGGAGCAACTGCAGCAGTTTTTCCCGGTCGATCTCGACCAGCTCGCAGTCGCTTGCCGCAACAACGGTCGCACTTCTGGTGTGCGTCTCGTCGTCGAGCAGCGCCATCTCGCCGACGATGCCCCCTTCGACGACGGTCTCGAATACCAGGTCGCCGACCTGGATCTGCAGTTCCCCGGACTTGACGACGTACATCGTGGCGCCGGGGTCGCCCATTTCGAACAGCACCTGGCCTGCCGGAACTGACTTCGGCTCGGCGAGTTCCGCCAATAGCGATAGGATCTTGCCCTGCATGCGATCTCCCCTGCCGTAGGTCGCGCCTGCTGCTGTTATTGTATGCGGGCGGCAACTACCCTTGTCCGATCATACTGCGAGAGCCGGAAATGAACGACCTCGTCCCCATCGACCTGCGCTCCGATACGGTCACCCGACCCACCCCGGCGATGCGGGCAGCCATCGCTGCCGCCCCGGTCGGCGATGACCAGTTCGGCGAAGACCCCACCGTGAACCGTCTGCAGGAGCGGATTGCCGCGCTCCTCGGAAAAGAGGCGGCGCTCTGGCTGCCGTCCGGAACGATGGCAAATCAGGTCGCCCTGCGCGTGCTCACCCGTCCAGGCGATGACGTCATCGTGAGCCGCGAGAGCCACGCGGTGTGGCACGAGACCGGCGGATCGGCCGCAAACGCGGGCGTTCAGTTCACCGAAATCGGCGCTCGGGGAGTGTTCACGGCCGGGGAGTTTCTCGGCGCGCGCAAGCCGCGCGGCCATATCATCTACCCGCCGACCACGCTGGTCGAGATCGAGAACACGCACAACCGCGCCGGCGGGGTGATTTTCCCCAGGGACGAGGCGGAGCGGATCTGCGCTGCGGCCCGGGAACACGGCGTCGCGTCGTATCTCGACGGCGCACGCCTGTGGAACGTCGCCGTGGCGAGCAGCCGGTCTCCCGCTGAGATCGCCGCACCATTCGATCTCGTCGCGGTCTCGCTCTCGAAGGGGCTGGGCGCGCCCGGCGGCTCGCTGCTCGCCGGACCGCGCGACCACGTTGAGCGCGCGGTCCGCTACCGGCGAATGCTCGGCGGCGCGATGCGCCAGGTCGGGATTTTTGCCGCAGCCGGCCTCTACGCGCTCGAGTACAACTTCGAGCGGCTCGTGGAGGACCACGCGAACGCCCGTCGCATTGCCGAGCGGCTCGTCGAGAGCCCGCGGATCATGCTCGACCTTGCGACCGTGCAGACGAACATCATCGTCTTCGGGCTCGCCGCCGATGCACCGGATGCACCCACGGTTGTGGCGCAGGCGCTCGCGCGCGGCGTCCTTGTCTTCGCCTTCGGCCCGCGGACGATCCGCGCCGTCACGCACCTTGACGTGTCCCGCGGCCAGTGCGAACGGGCGGCGGAGATCCTCGCCGCGCTCGCCGATGGCGCGACCGGCTGACGCGCCATGCGCTCGCATGGAAGCGGGAAAGATCGTCCTGCTATCGCTTCTCGCTGCCCTGAACCAGTACCTGAACGAAATGCTTGATGTTCATGGTGCTTTCCACGGTCACGGAAGTGAACTCAATGCCCCACAGCGGGCGCCCGTTCCGGGTGACGCTCTTGAGTACTCTGGCGTAGATGTCCCTGGCCCGGTGGCCGACAAGAGACAGATCGAGATCGAGCCGGATGTCCGACATGGCAGGAAGCGGACGCTCCATGTGCGCCAGCACACCGTGATAGCCGATGTCCAGAATCGTGCCGGCGTGGCTTTCCGGCATGATGATCTTGTTTTCGATGACCTGGAACGAGAATGGAATGTTGACCTCCACCCTCGGGCTTCTGCGAATCTCCTGGCGCGGCACCTGCTTTCCCAGCGCGGGAATCGCCAGCACTTCCCGGAGCTGTACTGCCTCGGATTTTCCCTTGACGTGCACGTCCATCGGCTCTCCTGCTTCCACGAAGTCCCGGCAGCGGCCAAACGTGTTCTCGCTGATGAGCACCTGTCCGCGAAGGCTGAACGCCTCGATGCGCGAAGTGAGGTTCACCTCGTCACCGATCACGGTGTACTCTGAATAGGCATCCGATCCCAGGCGACCCGCCATCACCGTACCGGTATTGATGCCGATGCCCATGTACAACTCCGGCAAACCGATCCGCTCGTTCTGCCGGTTGAATTCGTCCATCGCAACCTGCATTTCCACCGCGCAGGTGAGCGCGTGCTTCACGTCGTCGGGATGGCCCGTGGGCGCACCGAACAACACCATGATGCCGTCGCCCATGAACTTGTCGATCGTTCCCTGGTTGTGCAGGATGATCCCGGTCATGCACACCAGGTAGCGGTTCAGCATGTCGAGCACGACGCCAACCGGGTGAACGGCCGAAAAGGAAGTGAAACCCCGGAGGTCCGCCAGCAGAATGGTCACGTCCCTGCTCAGGAACTCCTCGTTGGGCCCGGCGCCCGCTGAAGGATCAGCCAGATTCCGCAGCACGCTCTGCAGCCGTTGCGCGGCGTCGCCGCGAAGCGGGGCACCGGCCGCTGCGGCAATGATTTCCTGTGCCGATTCCAAGGCATCCCGAACCGCTGAGTCTTTCATGGTCTGTGGCGACCCCACGGGGATTCGAACCCCGGTTACCGCCGTGAAAGGGCGATGTCCTAGGCCTCTAGACGATGGGGTCTTGAAAGGCGGGCTTCAAGACTCGGGTGGTGGAGGTAACCGGGATCGAACCGGTGACCTCTTGCATGCCATGCAAGCGCTCTCCCAGCTGAGCTATACCCCCACGCAAGGGCGCGGATTATAGCGGCGCCCATTGGAATCGACAAGCAAATCCGTGACTTGCTACGACTTGCAAGGCCCGAGACGCCGCCCGGACACCTTGGTCGTCATGTCGAATTGATCGCCCTTCGTCGAGCTGCCGCTCATCTTCATCTCGCTCTCGACCGTGCCCCGTCCGTAGCGCGCAGTGCCGGTGCCGCGCATTCCCGAGCTCGGACATGCCATCTCCCAGGAGTAGCTGTCGCCACTCTTGCTCTTGGGAGTGGTCTTGCAGTCGGGCGGCTGTTTGCCAGCCCAGCTCATCGGATCGCCGGCGTTCTCCTTTTTGACGCAGGTCCGCGTGGTCATGCTCTGCGGCGTGGGCAACATCGGCGAGGTCATGGTGCTGGTGAACTCCCACTCGCCCGGCTCCATCTGCTGTTGTCCCAGCGCTGTCGTTGCGGCAGCAGCGAGGATCGCTGCGATCAGGCTTCGGTGCATGAGTTCTCCCTTCAGTCAGTGTCCAGATGATGTGCGAGGCGTGCAATCACGGTTTCGCGCCCAAGCAACTCGAGCACGGCGTCGATCGAGGGCGTCTGGGTCCGGCCTGACACCAGCACGCGCAGCGGCATCGCGATCTGCGGCATCGTCAGGCCGTGTTCCTTGAGCACCTGCGCCAGTGTAGCGCCGATCGCCTTCCGCTCCCATGGCGTTTCCTGCAGTCGCGCCTTCAATGCCCGCAAGGCCGGGCGCACCTGATCGGTCAAGTGCTCCTGAATCAGCGCCGCGGGCGCCCGGTGCTCGCGGTAGAAGAAAATCGCCGCTTCGGCGAGGTGCCGGATCGTGGTCGCGCGGTCCTTGAGCAGCGCCGCGACCTTCTCGAGCGGCGGGCCGTTCCGCGGGTCCGCGCCGAGTGCGCGCAGAGCCGGCTCCGCCAGCGCGGCAAGGCGCGTGTCATCCGCCTGCTTCAGGTGCTGCTGGTTGAGCCAGGAGAGCTTTTCCGGATTGAATTGGGCGGGAGAACGGCTGACGTGCCCGAGATCGAACCATTCGACGAATCGTGCGGTCGAGAACACTTCCTCGTTGCCGTGCGACCAACCCAGGCGCGCCAGGTAATTGACCAGCGCTTCCGGCAGATAGCCTTCGTCGCGATACTGCGTGACGCTCACTGCTCCGTGGCGCTTGGAGAGCCGCTCGCCGTCGGCGCCGAGGATCATCGGCACGTGCGCGAACTCCGGAAGCTTCGCGCCGAGCGCGCGGTAGATATGGATCTGCCGCGGGGTATTGTTGACGTGATCGTCGCCCCGGATGACATGCGAAATGCTCATGTCGAGATCGTCGACGACGACGCCGAAATTGTACGTCGGCACGCCGTCGCCGCGCAGCAGTACCAGGTCGTCGAGCTCCGCGTTCGGAAACGAGATCGGGCCTTTGACGAGGTCGTCCCAGCCGATGCTGCCTTCTTCCGGCGTGCGGAAGCGAACGACCGGTGCGCCGTCCTTCGGCGGCACCAGCCCCAGGAAATTCGCGCGCTCGGGCCGCCAGCGGCCATCGTAGCGCGGCTTCAAGCCCCTGGCGCGCTGCTCCCCGCGCATCGCGTCGAGCTCTTCCTTCGTTGCCCAGCAGTAGTAAGCGTGTCCGGCGGCGATCAGCGTTTCGGCCATTTCCCTGTAGCGGGCCAGGCGCCGCATCTGGAAAGACGGGCCTTCGTCCCAGTCCAGGCCGAGCCATTTCATGCTCTCGAGAATCGCATTCACCGATTCCGCGGTGGAGCGCTCGAGGTCGGTGTCTTCGATGCGCAGGATGAAACGGCCGCCGCTGCGGCGAGCGTACGCCCAGGAAAAGAGCGCAGTGCGTGCGCCGCCGATGTGCAGAAAGCCCGTCGGGCTGGGCGCGAAGCGGGTGCGGATCGTCATGGCCGGTAGCAAATTCTACGGTATGGCCATCGCGCGACGGCCCCGGTGACATGCCGGCGGCCCGATTGCCGGCGCCGTGCGAAAACGCTTAAAATCCGCGCCTCCGCAGGGTGGTTAGCTCAGCGGTAGAGCACTGCTCTCACACAGCAGGGGCCACTGGTTCGATCCCAGTACCACCCACCATTTCCTAGTTGGTATAAGAGCGAGCGCCCGCGTCGGTTTGCGGCTCGACGCCGAATCGGCCGCGAAGAGGTTGTTCTTCGGTCTTCGCCAGCGCCGTGGACAGCGCGCCGATCAGATGGCGCTCGCTCTCCGAATAATACTCATCGTTGGACAAGAGATCGAGGAAGTGCTTCGCCAGGGCGCGCTCCCGCGGATTGATTCCCTCCAGCATGTCGCGCCATAGTTGTTCGGCGCCCATGTAGGTTTCCGAGTCGCCGACCAGGGCCGCGCCGGCCATGAGCGCGACTTGCGCGAACACGACCCGCGCCAAGGTCAGCTCGTGGGCCTTGAAGCTGTCCAGGCTGCGGCCGAACTTCGCCTCGACCAGAAGCCCAAGTTCCCGATTGCTCGGAGCCAGACTTGCACGCTGCACATGAAAGGACGTGGTCGCATCGTCCAACTTGATCGCGGACCTCGATGCATGGAAGTGCTCAGTGTCCGGCGTTTCCTCGGCGAAGATCGAGGTGCCCGAATCAGATAGCGGCTCGAAACGGGCACGACCAGGAAGCGGTCGTTCCTCGGATTGCAGCAGCAGCGCGTCCAATGTTGCAATCGGTCCCACTGAGTCCTCACGACGATCGAGAGGCTGCTCTTCCATCGTCACCAGTGCCCTGCCAAGCGCGCCGATCAGGTGTCGTTCTGTCTCCGAGTAATACTCGTCCTTGGACAGGATCACGAGGAAGTGCTTCGCCAGGGCCCGCTCCTGCGGACCAATTCGGTCCTGCATGTCGAGCCACAGTTTCTCGGCGCCGACAAAAGTCTCCGAGTCGGCGACCAGGGCAGCACCAGCCATGAGCGCGACCTGCGCGAACACGACGCGAGCCAACGCGAGTTCGTTGGTTTCGAAGCTTTCCACTTCGCGACCAAACTTGGAACGGAGCAGCAGAGAGAGGTCGCGATTGGTGGGGGCCAGAGCTGAACGCTGCACATGGAGCGAAGTGGTCGTATCGTTCAGCCGAATCGCAGATGTCCAATCCATGGTCGTAACTCCTTTTTCAGTCAAGCAAACAGCGCCGAATACGGCAATTCTTAGTCAACTTTTGTTGACCAAGTTTAACCCTCTACCTATGAGAAAACGATGCTAGACCCGACGATCAGGTTCGTATACCGCCCAAAAGTACTAGGCCTGGACAAACGAAATACCCCCAGAAAGGTACCTTGGTACCATGGGTGGGCGACCTGCCCGCCCGGCCTGCCTGATCACCCGACTTCGACCCGCTGCGTGATCCACCCGGTTCGGGACGATCCGATCCGTACGCTGGCAACCGTCGGATATCGGCGACAACCACACTCGGCGCGCGCGCCGCAGCGCGCGCCCGGCGTTTGTTCGGCGTCCCAGCGCGCGAGCTTCACCATGTCGGCACGCTCGAAATGTGTGTAACGCTCGACGCAGCGCTTTTTCTTCAATGATCGATTCGTGGTGGTCAACACACACTTCTTTACAACCGCCAACAAGATGCGGTCGCGCGGGGCGCAGGGAGGCGCCGGCTGATATCATCCGTCGTATTCTCGACGGCGCCGAGTGCGCCGAACCAGGGCGTGTGCGTTAATCGGGTTCATGAAGTTCACTCTCGGCAGAATCCTCGCGGTTGTCGTCGTCCTCGTCCTCGCGGCAGGCGGATATTGGTGGGTCGCCGCGCGCAACGACAGCGGCGACGTGAGGTACCGGCTCGGCAAGGTCGAGCGCGGCCCGCTGCAGGCTGTGGTGGTGGCAAGCGGAACGCTCAATGCGGTCACCACGGTGCAGGTCGGTTCCCAGATTTCCGGGCAGGTCATGGAGATCGACGCCGACTTCAACACCCAGGTGAAGAAGGACCAGGTCATCGCACGCATCGATGCCGCGACTTTCGAGCTGCGCGTCAATCAGACACGCGCCGACCTCGACGCGGCGATAAGCGCAGTCGCAGTGGCAGGCTCGACGCTTGCCGCGCAACATGCGGAGCTTGGGCGCGTGAAGGTGAATCTGGCGGATGCGGAGCGCGATTTCGCGCGCAAGAAAATGCTGGTCGAGAAGAACTTCATCTCGCCCGCCGAACTTGACAAGGCACACACGCTGTTCGACGCCACCCGCGAGCAGCAGAAGGCCGTGGAAGCGCAGATCCATGTCAACGAATCGCAGGTGCAAAGCGCGCAGGCCACGGTCAAGCAGCGCGAAGCGCTGCTCAAGCAGGCGCAGGTGGACCTCGAGCGCACCATCATCCGCGCGCCGGTGGATGGCACCGTGATCCTTCGGAACGTCGACGCCGGACAGACGGTCGCCGCCAGCTTGCAGGCGCCGGTGCTCTTCACGATCGCGCAGGACCTTCGCGACATGCAGGTCGAGGCCGCGATCGACGAGGCCGACGTGGGGCGTCTGCGCGTCGGCCAGGCCGCGAGCTTCACGGTGGACGCATTCCCGCGGCGCAATTTCTCGGGCGAGATCCGGCAGATCCGCAAATCGCCGGTCAACGTGCAGAACGTGATCAGTTATACCGTGGTGATCTCGGCGTCCAACCCGGACCAGTCGCTGCTGCCGGGGATGACGGCGAACGTACGTGTGGTGGTGGACAGCCGCGAAGATGTGCTCAAGGTCGCGAACGCCGCCCTGCGTTTCCGGCCTCTGGGCCCCGGCGAAGCGAAGCCCGCAGCCGACGCGCAGCCCGCGCAGCAAGCCGGCGGAGCCGCAGCGCAACAGTTCAGGCAGCGCCTGCTGGCGGAAATCAAGCCCGACGAGTCGCAAAAGGCCAAGCTCGACCAGATCTTCGATGACGTGCGTCAGAAGATGGCGCAGGTGCGCGACGTTGCGAACGAGGCCGAGCGCCGCAAACAGGTCGAGCGGATCCGCGCGGAATCGCGGGCGCGTATCGGCGAGATCCTCACGTCCGAGCAGAAATCAGCGTACGAACGGCTGCTCGGCGAGATGGGCGGCCGCAGCGCCGCGGCGGCGGGGCGCGTGTGGGTGCCGGGCGCGGACGGCCAGCCGATGCCCGTCGATGTGCGCGTGGGGCTCACCGACGCCACCAGCACCGAGATCATAGAGGGTCCGCTCAAGGAAGGCGCGATGGTGATCCTCGGGCTCCCCGAGCCGGCAGCGGCGAAGAAGACCGGCACCCCATCCGGTCCTCGCATGTTCTGATGGCAGAAACGCTGATACACACACGTGACCTGGTGAAGGTCTACCGGGTCGGCGACAACGAAATCCGCGCGCTCGCGGGCGTGACCGTCGACATCGAGCGTGGCGAGTTCACGGCCGTGATGGGCCCGTCTGGATCCGGAAAATCCACGTTCATGAATGTGCTCGGCTGCCTCGACCGGCCGACATCCGGCGAGTACGTGCTCGCGGGGCGCCGCGTCTCGGAGCTCATCGGCGACGAGCTCGCCGAAGTCCGTAACCGGAACATCGGCTTCGTCTTCCAGACCTTCAATCTGCTGGCACGCACCGCCGCCCGCGAGAACGTCGAGCTGCCGCTCGTGTACGCCGGCATCGCGGCGCGCGAGCGGCGCGATCGCGCCATGGAGATGCTTGCCAAGGTCGGTCTGGCGGATCGCGCAGGCCACCAGCCGGCGCAGCTTTCCGGGGGCCAGCAGCAGCGGGTCGCGATTGCGCGCGCGCTGGTCACGCGGCCGCTGCTGATTCTCGCCGACGAACCCACCGGCGCGCTCGATTCGCGGACCAGCCTCGAAATCATGGGGCTGCTCCAGGAACTGAACCGCCAGGGAATGACCGTAGTGCTGGTGACCCACGAGCCGGAGGTTGCGCGCTTCGCGCGCCGCATGCTGCGCTTCCGCGACGGGCGAGTGGTCGAGGACGAAGCGAACGCGCGCCCCGAAGACGCGTCCCGCATGCTCGCGCGCGAAGCGGTGCCGGCATGAACGTCCTTGCGCTCCTGCGCGTCGCCATGCGGGCCCTCGCGGTGAACAAGTTGAGGAGCGCGTTGACGATGCTCGGGATCATCATCGGCGTCGCCGCCGTGATCGTGATGATCGCGGTGGGCGCCGGCGCGCAGGCGCGGGTCGAGGAGCAGATTCGCTCGCTCGGTTCCAACATCCTGCTGCTTCTGTCTGGCGCCACCACAGCGGGCGGAGTGCGCCTCGGCTTCGGCTCCAATCTCACCCTGACCGAAGACGACGCGATCGCGGTCCAGCGCGAACTTCCGCAGGTGACCGCGGCGCCGGCGCTGCGCGGCTCGGCGCAGGTCGTGTGGGGCAACCAGAACTGGTCCACCGTGATCTTCGGCGTCACGCCGGAGTACCTCGAGGTGCGGCAGTGGGAAATCGTCGTCGGGCTGGGTTTCGACCCGACCGACCTCGCGGGCGCCACCAAGGTCTGCCTGCTCGGGCAGACGGTTGCGAGGCAGCTCTTCGCCGGCGTCGACCCGGTGGGCCAGGTCATCCGCATACGGCGCGTGCCTTTCACGGTGATCGGCGTGCTCGAGGGCAAGGGTCAGAGCCTGATGGGCACCGACCAGGACGACTTGATCCTGATGCCGCTCTCGACCGCGCGAAAACGCGTCCTGGGCGCGGCGAATATCGCCAAGCAACGCTCGGTCGGCACCATCTGGGTGAAGGTGCGCGACGGCTACGACATGAAAGCGGCCGAGGAGCAGGTGCGCGCGCTCCTGCGGCAGCGCCACCGCCTGCAGCCCGGGCAGGACGACGATTTTTCCCTGCGCAATCTGGAAGAGGTCGCCGCCACGCAGGAGGCCTCGAGCCGAGTGCTCGCGCTGCTTCTCGCCGCGGTCGCGTCGGTATCGCTCGTCGTGGGCGGCATCGGCATCATGAACATCATGCTGGTGTCGGTCACAGAGCGCACCCGCGAGATCGGGCTTCGCATGGCCGTAGGCGCACGGACGCGGGACATCCTCGGCCAGTTCCTGGTCGAGGCGGTCACGTTGTCTCTCATCGGCGGCGTCGCCGGCATCCTGATCGGCGTCGGCTCCGCGTTCGCGATCGCGCAGATGGCCGGCTGGCGGATCCTGCTTTCGCCCGAGGCGGTGCTGCTCGCGGTGGCATTCGCCTTTGCGATCGGGGTGTTTTTCGGGTTTTACCCCGCGCGCAAGGCCGCGCGGCTCAATCCGGTCGAGGCGCTGCGCTTCGAATGAGCGACGCGGCCGCAGCCTCCGGTCCGCATCCGGTCCGCGTCGTGCTGGTCACGCATTACTACCCCGCGCACCTTGGAGGCGTGGAACGGATTGCCGGAGAATTGGCCTCGCGACTTGCACACCAGGGCATCGCGCAGATTGCGTGGTACGCGAGCGATTGCGATCCGCAGCCGCCTGCCGCACCGGGAATGCACTTCGCACCGGCAGAATGCTGGAACGCGTTCGAACGTCGTTTCGGGATACCGTACCCATTCTGGTCACTTGCTGCGCTCGGGCGGCTGGTGCGGGCCTCGCGCAAGGCAGAGGTGGTACACCTTCACGATTGCCTGTACCTGCCTAATCTTGTCGCTTTCGCCGCGGCGCGCCTGTCGGGGCGACCGGTGCTCGTGACGCAACATCTCGGATTTGTGCCGTACAGGAATCCGCTCTTGCGAATGGTGCTCGGCGTTGCGAATCGCCTGATCGGCGGGCTGGTCCTCGGCGGAGCCAGCCGAGCGGTGTTCGAAAGCGAGACCGTGCGCCGGTACTTCATGCGATTCGTACGCTTCAGGGACGCGCCCCTGCTCGTGCCGAACGGAGTGGACACCAGCACCTTCGTCCCCGTCAGCCCGGCCCTCAGGGGTCCGCTGCGTGCGAGACTTGGCGCGCCCCCCGGGGTGCCGTTACTTCTATTTATCGGACGCTTCGTCGAAAAGAAAGGGCTTGGGGTGCTGAACGAGTTGACGGAGCGCATGCCGAACGCCCATTGGGTCCTCGCCGGATGGGGGCCGCTCGATCCCGCAAGCTGGCGCAGACCCAACGTGACGGTCGTACGGGCGCCCGGGAGCGGCGAACTCGCGCCGCTCTATCAGGCCGCCGACTTGTTCGTTCTGCCGAGCGTCGGCGAGGGGTTCCCGCTGTCGATACAAGAGGCGATGGCATGCGGAACCCCGGTACTGGTGGGCACCGAGACCGCCACGGGCTGTCCGATCGCCGGGGCGCCGATTCTTCACGAGGAAACCGGGACCGAGGACACGGCTGCGCGTTGGGGCAACCGCCTTGAAGCCCTGGTCCGCGCGCCGGAGACGCTTGCCGAGTTGCGACCGCGCGTCGCTGCGTTCGCGAGAGAACATTGGTCGTGGGAGCGATGCGCAGACCGTTACGCTGCGCTTCTGCGCGCCTGCGTGGAGCCTGCGTGACGGCGGTGGCATCGGAAAGCTCGAAGGGCGCCGGGCGGGCAAGCTGCGCTGTGTGGATGACTGTGCTGGTCGTCGCAGTGAGCGCGCTGGCGGCGATTTTCATTCTGGGCTACGTGCAGTATCCGTATCCGATCTGGCGGGGACTGGTGTTCAGGTACCTGCTCTACCGGCAGGACCTCGTTGGCTTGGCGCTTCTGGTGGCGATCGCAGTCCTCGCTTGCGTCCCGGCGACCCATCGCCCCGCACTTGCTTTCGTCGAAGCGGTCGGACGCCGCCCGTGGGCGAGCGCCGGGATCGTGTTCGTGGCTCTGTGCCTCGGCACGCTCTACGCCGCGCAGAACCATGCGCTCGCGGGAGACGAGCATCTGACGCTGATGCAGAGCCGCATCTTCGCCGAAGCGCGGCTCACCGGGCAGTACCCGCCCGAGCTGATGTCCTGGCTGATGTCGGACTACTACCGCTATCGCTGGATCATGTTGAACCCGCACAGCGGCGAAATCGCGTCCATCTACTGGCCCGGGTTCGCGCTGCTGCTCACGCCCTTCACCCTGCTCGGCATCCCGTGGGCGTGTAACCCGCTGCTCGCCGCGCTCGCGCTCGTGCTCATCGCGAGGCTTGCGGCGCGGCTCACAGAGAGCCCGCAGGCCGCGGGCTGGGCGATCCTGCTTGCCGCCGGATCGCCCGGCTTCACCGGGCTCGCGCTGTCGTATTTCCCGATGACCGCGCACCTGCTCCTCAATCTCGTCTATGCCTGGTTGCTGATCGAGCGCGGACGACGCGGGCTGCTGTTCGCGGGCCTTGCAGGTTCGTTTGCGCTGCTGCTGCACAACCCGGTGCCGCACATGCTGTACGCGCTGCCCTGGATCGTATGGCTCGGCCGGCAGCCGGAGGGCAGGCGCAACCTCTCGGTTCTAGCCCTGGGCTACGTTCCCGGGCTCGTCATCGGACTGGCGTGGGCAGTGTTCATCCGCAACATGCATGGCTTCATCTTCGCCGCGCCGTTCCCTTCGGACGATGACCTGCTCAACCAGCTGGGCAACCTGTTCTGGTACTGGCAACTCAGGTCCGGATGGATCTTCGGCAGCCCGGAGGAATACGCGATCGGAGGCCGCATCGGCGAGCAGGTGCGCCTCTGGTCGTGGGCAGTGCCGGCGCTTCCGGTCCTTGCGGCCGCCGGCTGGTGGCTCGGCCGCCGCAACACCTATCTCAACCTGCTCGCGCTCTCGTTCGTGGTCACGATCCTCGGATACTTCCTGGTGAAATTCGACCAGGGCTACGGCTGGGGCGCGCGCTATCCGCATCCGGCGTGGGGCGCACTGCCGATCCTCGGCGCTGCTGCGATCGTGCTGTGGCCGCCGCACGCGAAGGGGGGCGCTGCGTTACGCGGCTGGGTCGCATCCGCGGCCACGTTGAGCCTGGTGCTCGCCACCGCTCTGCGCTGGTGGCAAATCCACGACTACATCGCAGAGCATCTCTCGCGGCGCCCGCCCTATGTCGAAGGCGTGCGGCAGTTCGTATTCATAGAGTACGACCGCAAGCACTATACGCAGGACCTGGTGCAGAACGACCCGTTCCTGCGCCGGCCGGTCATCTTTCTCCTCAGCCAGGAACGCCGGAACGACGTCTTCATGATGCAGCACCTTTATCCGGAAGCGCACCAGGTCTACGACGGCCGGCACGGTCACGTCTGGCGTTTTGACTGAGCGCGTTCGGCGGCGCGCCGCCAGCCGTCACGCGCGACCCCGCTTCACCCGCAGCGCCCAGCGGTTCGCGGCGAAGTTGAAGGCGAACAGGATCACGGTGATCACCGGCGCGGCGATCGGAACCGGGACCTCCAGAAGATCGACCAGCACGAACAACCCTGCCAGCGAAAGCGGGAAATTGGCGCTGATGGTGACGAAGTAACGCGTGTACGACGCCGGGCTGCGTTCCGCGCCCGGGAAAGTCCAGCGGCTGTGCAGCCAATAGCCGAACGTGGTGACAACGACCAGGGAAACGACCGAAGACACGGCATAATGCATCCCCACTGCGTCTCCAGCAATCATGATGACGTTGTGGAGCAGCGCGCACGACAGACCCACGGCAAGGTAGCGGCCGAGGACCACGTCAAGGCTCCCATCCGATCGGCGGCGAGTACATGCGAGCATCGTCGCCGCGGCTCATCGCTGCAATCCCTCGCGGCACGGTTTTTCCAGCGGTGCCGGCACGCCGTGGTCCCACTCGGCGGCTGTACCAAGATAGAAATTGCGCAGCTTGAAGAAGGGCGCAAGCACGAGCGCGCCCTGGTGTGTCTCCAGCCGCGCCTCCAGGCCCGCGTAGCTGCGGGACCATTCGGCGCCGAGTCTTTCGGTCACCGCGGTCTGATCACGAAAGATGCCGCGGCAGGAGCGCTCCATGCGGTCAAAGAGCGCGGACATCCGCCGTTCCTCCTCGATTTCGGCCGCGCTCCGGCTCCCCGGACGCAACGCGCAGGACACGAGGGCGACATTCGATTCACGGACCCCGGCGTCTTCGGTCACCAGCAGGTTGGCAAACTGCGACAGCGCATCATGGCGCTCGGGGCGCCATGCGATCTGGAAACAGTCCCGCGCATCGACGCGAAAGCCATGGCGAAGCAGCGTCGAATCGTAGGTCTCGATGATGTCCGGGCGCGGCCTGCCGTCGCGCTGCAGCCGAAGCGCCCGCCCGATGGTGCGCGCCCTCCCCTGGTGGCGGGCGAGCAATGCCTGCATGCGCTTCGCGCCATGCTCGACGCTGTGTTGACCGCGCAGGTTGATGAACGACGATTCCGGATGCAGGAGCGGCACGATCACGCTCATCGCCTGCGTTTCCACCGTGAGGTAGAGCGCCGGCTCCCGTTTCGCCCGCTCCGGCGCCTGGTAGGGCAGCCAGCGCCCGGACCACAGATCGGTCATGAACCATCTCGTCGGCGAAATGAGCGCGCAGGCGACGACTTGCGCGACGAGGAGGATGAGCAGCGCGCCGCGTGCGGCAGCCACGGGCAGCAGCCGCTCGGCGAAGCGTGCGACCAGGGGCCCCACGAGCAGGATCACCAGCATGCCGTAGCGGGCGTTCGCCGAAGTCGCGACCCATGCCGCGTACGCGAGCGCAAAAAAACCGAACAGCCGGAAATCCAGGCCCGTCAGCGTCCCGCCGGGTGCGCCCGGGCCGCCACCGCGGCGCCACAGGGCCGCCGCCGCGACCGCCGCGGCAAGCGCGATCAGCGCCGCAAAGCGCAGATCGGGCGCGCTGATCTCCGCGTAAATCATGCTCTCCGGTGATACGATGCGGAACGGAAAAAACACCGCTTCGCCGAGGGCTTTCGGCGCGAAGCGCTCCGCCCAGATGTTGATGGGAGGGAAATCGGGCGAGCGGAACCACGCATTGAAGAGCGGAAACACCGGATTGCCGTATTCGCGGTAGAGATGCACGAAGGTCGCGCCCCCCAGCAGGGCCAACCCGAGCGCTCCACCAGCCGAATAGGCGAGAAGCGCGCGGACACGAGTAAAGACGCCACCGCCAGGCTGGGACAGCGCAAGAATGGCGGCTGCAAGCGCGAACATTGCGTTCGAGTACTTGAGCGCGGCTGAGGCGCCGAACAGGAATCCCGCCCAGGCGACGCGGCCCGTCATGCCGGCTCCCCTCTCTCCGGCAAGAAGCAGCAGCCCGCCCAGCATCGGAACGGTGAGCAGCGGGTCGAGAAACGAGGTGCCGACGGTCGCCCAGAAGACGGCGCTCGCCGCGCCCAGGGCCGCGGCGAGCAGCGAGAGCAGCGCGCGGCTGCGCGCTTCGTGATGCACGAAGAGCCGCTGCGCAAGAGCATAGAGCAGCGCGATGTTGGCCGCGTGGGTAGCGGCGAGCACGATCGACACGGTGACGCTGTGCCAGCCGGACGAGACCATCCAGTAAAAAGGAACGAAGCCGACCGGATTGAGGTAGCCCTGCGCGCTCGCGGCGAAGAAGTCGCGTTCGAGCCGTCCTTCGAGAAGCGCGTGCGCCGCGTAGTACTGGTAATGCAGCAGGTCCCAACTGAGATCCTTGCCCGCATGCACCGTCCAGAGCGCGGCGATCGCCGCCGCCGCGCCGAACACGGCCCACGCCGGTACGCCCGCTCGCCCCGCAACCTGGTTTCGAACCACTGTTTCCGCGCTCGCGTTACGCGGCTACGACGACGGTGAGTTCCGGCATGGCAGCGCGGGGGGTCGGCCTTGCTATCTTTCCTCGTTCAGCCGCAGCACGCTCAAGAGAAACGAAGCGAGCGAAACCTCCATGCCGCCGACCATCAGCGCGGCCGCCGGGATCGTGTCGCGCATCACGACCCGGGGGTCGAGCGCGCCGAAACCCGCCTCCCGCCACTGCCAGAAAGCTGCCGCGCTCCAAAGGAATCCCGCGAGGGCGGCACCGAGTCCGAGCGCGAGGCCGCGCTCGAGCGTGACCGCCGCAAGCAACCGCTCCAAGGCCGCATTGCGCGGCAGCAGGCCCGCGTTCTGCGCCGACAGGCGAGCAAAAAGGGCAAACAGGCACAGTTGCAGACCGAGCAGCGCCGCAGCCGATGCATACAGCATGGTATGCACGTCCAGGCCGGCGCCCGCAATGCGCAGCGGCGCGAAATAGAGCGCTGCGGTCAGAATCGTCCCCAGCGAGAGCAGTGCGAGCCCGGGATAGAGAAACAGCCACCTCGGGCTGAAGAGCAGCAGAAACCTCAGGTGCCGCCAGCCATCGCGCCAGCTGCGCAGATGCGAGGGCCTGCCGCGGCCGTCGGGGCTCAACGTCGTAGGAACCTCGGCGATGCGCCAGCCGGCGAGCGCCGCCTTCACCACGACTTCGCTTGCGAACTCCATTCCCGGTGTCCTCAGCCCGAGCGCGAGGATGCGCTCGCGGTCGAAGCCGCGCAGGCCGCAATGGAAATCGCCGACCCCGGTGCGAAAGAAAAGCCTGCCGACGAAGGAAAGCACCGGATTGCCGAGATAGCGGTGCAGCGGCGGCATCGCGCCCGGACGAATGCCGCCCTTGAAGCGGTTTCCCATGACGAGCGGGAAACCCTCGCGCAGCTTCTCGACGAACGCCTCGAGCCGGCTGAAATCGTAGCTGTCGTCGGCATCGCCCATGATCACGTACTTTCCGCGCGCCGCCTCGATTCCGGCGCGCAGTGCAGCGCCATAGCCGCGCTCGGCGGCATGGATGACGCGCGCCCCCGCCGCCTCGGCGAGCGCGGCCGAGTCATCGCTCGAGCCGTTGTCGGCGATCAGCACCTCGCCTGCGATGGCGGCGCGCTCGAGAAAGCGGCGCGCCTTTTCCACGCAGCACGCGACCGTCGCCGCTTCGTCCAGGCAGGGCATGAGGATCGTCAATTCCATCGCTGGGAACAGGCCATCGCCAACCTCTTTCCGATCAACAGAGCCCAAAAAAAAAGGCACCCCGAAGGGTACCTTTTTCCGAAGCGAGCCTGCGATCAGCCGCGGCAGGAGCCGGGCAGGTATTTCGGGTTGGTGGTAGTCCCGTCTGTGGCGGAGCCGCAGCGCCAGCCGAAAAGACCGGACCCCGAATTGGCCGCCCACGTTGCCAATGTGTTGCCGCCCGAAAGCGGAGCCAGTGACACGATGGTACCGTCCACGGCAGCGGTGATGCCCTGGACGCCCGCAGTCACGACGCCGTCGGTATTGCTCGAGATGCCGGCGACGTACTTGGTGGTGCCAGTGCTCTCGCAACCCCAGCCATTCGCCACGGGCGGGGAGCCGCCCGACTGATAGACCTCGGTGATCGACGTGCGGCATGCGCTCAAGGCGAGAATGACCTCGGACATTTTTGCCCGGATGGTGTAGTCCTGGTACGCGGGAAGCGCGACCGCGGCCAAGATGCCGATGATCGCGACCACGATCATCAGTTCGATGAGCGTGAAGCCCTGCTGCAGGCGTTTCTTCATTCGAATCTCCTTCAAGGGTTGGGATGAGGCATCGCTGCCGAACAGTATTCTAGCAAACCATGTGCCATGGCCTGAAACAGAAATAGCTGACTGTAATCAGCGTTCTCCCTGTCCTCTGGACGACCAATCTGGTCACTTGCCTGACGAATTTCGTCAGTCCTTACGGGCAACCAACCCGCCTTGCGGGTTTCATGCATGCGCCTACCGAATGCGCTTGTCGCGCCCGCGAGACCCCGCCAGCGCCACATGCGTAGCGACCTCCTGCGTAGTTGTCTCGATGAAATCCTCGCGGTAACCGGCTTCCTTCAGGCCCCACTGGATCCGGTTGGCCAGCCGCGCTTTGGTGTACAGGTTGAGGGAATGGGTGCGGGCGAACGAATCGATTCGGGAGAACATCCGTCCGAACGCCTTGCGCAGGCGCGCGATCTCCTTCTTGCCCGCGCCGCTCTCGCCATGAGGCGGATGCCGCTCGAGCAGCTCGGCGACGATCGAATCGGCGAATTCGTCGACTTCCTTCGAATGGAACGAGCCGGGCAACTTTCCTTCCTGAGTCGAACGACCGGGCAACCGATTATGCCACGCAGTCAAAGGCCAGCGGCTCCACGAAGTCTGTCAATAGGTTTGAGAGCGTGGCATTCGCCGGCACCTCCGGATCGACAGCGCGCCTCCGCTTCCCCGCGCTCACTGCCTGTGATTCTTCCATTGTCTCGATCTGTTCCATGGTCGTCTCCACCGCCCTCTACACTAATTTCAAGAAAGATCGGTGTCTCCCGTATTATTGGCAGAGAGGGGGTCGCCGCGGAACTCATGCAGTCGCTGCCGCCCGAGGACTGTGCCTTGGAATCGAAGAAAGTGGTCGAGCGCAGGCGAAAGCTCAACGAGCGGATCGCCCGACGCGCGAGGGAATTCACGCGCACTGGGGGCCTGAACGTGTATCAGAAGGGCAAGCTCGGCACACGCGTTCAGGAGGTCTTGAGCGAGGCCGGGTATCCCGAGGAGTTTCGCAAGTCCTTCGTCTATGACCTTATAGCCCTGGTCGCCGTGGCCTCGGCAGGCAAGGGCTGAGACGCATGTTCGAGTGGATTCGCTCCCTGCGGCGCTCCTCCCCCAGTCCGGCGCTCGCGCTCGACCCCAAGCGCGGAGAAGCCCATCTGCACCTCGGGCTGCAATACTGGCGCGGCGGCCGCATGGACGAAGCTTTGGCTGCATTGCAAACCGCAGTCAAATGCGATCCCCGTCTGGCTGACGCCCAGTTCCACCTCGGCAACCTGCTGCGCGAGCGCGGTCGCATGAAGGAGTCGGTGCAGGCCTATCGTGCCGCAGTGTACGCCGACCCAAAGCATGCCGATGCACACAATAACCTCGCGAGCCTGCTGCGCGACCAGGGCCAGCTCAACGAGGCGCTGCCCCACTACCGGCAGGCGGTGCGCGAGCGTCCCGGGTTTGCAACAGCTTGGTTCAATCTGGGCACGCTCTTGCGCGACCTC
The DNA here is from genome assembly GCA_964651335.1 of uncultured Enterobacteriaceae bacterium. Lineage (GTDB taxonomy): Bacteria > Pseudomonadota > Gammaproteobacteria > Burkholderiales > SG8-39 > 2-02-FULL-66-14. The sequence goes on from CAZYVT010000016.1 coordinate 32,278, forward strand.
GGACAGCTCGACGAAGCGGTCGAGGCCTTGAGGCGCAGTCTCGAGCTGAATCCCAAACAGGCAGACGCCCAGTACTGGCTGGGCAACGCGCTGATGGGGCGCGGCGATGCGCAAGACGCGGTCGCGGCCTACCGCGCTGCGCTGAGCCAGGACGCACGGTTTCTACGTGCCCGCTGGGGTCTCACGATGGCGCAGATCACGCCCATTGCGATGACAGAGACCGAGGCCCAAGCCGTGCGCGAGGGCTTCGCGTCGGAGTTGAACAAGCTCGCGACTTGGTGCCGCACCCACCGGCCCGGCGACGGATACCGCGCGGTGGGCGCACAACAACCCTACTACCTCGCCTACCAGGAACGCTCCAACCGCGAGCTGCTGAGTCAATACGGCAAGCTTTGCGCAGAACTGATGCAGGGCTGGCAGAAGAGAGCGGGCCTTTCGCCTGCTCAGGCGCGCCCCGTCGGCGGCAAGTGCCGTGTTGGCATCCTATCCTCGCACTTCAACAACCATTCGGTCTGGAATGCGATCGTGCGGGGCTGGGTCGAGCACTTCGACCGCTCGAAGATCGCGCTGCATCTTTTCCACACGGGCACGCTGCGCGACGCCGAAACCGCGTTTGCGGCTCAGCGCGCCGCGCAATTCCACGCCGGCCCCCGGGACTGGGCGGCCTGGGCGAAGGCGATCGCCGACAGCCGGCTCGACGCCTTGGTCTTTCCCGAGGTCGGCATGGATTCGGTAACGGCAAAGCTTGCGGCGCTGCGCCTCGCACCGGTCCAGGTGGCGAGTTGGGGACACCCCGAGACAACCGGGTTGCCGACCATCGACCACTATGTTTCTGCGCACGGCATGGAGCCCGCTGATGCGCAACAGCACTACAGCGAGCGGCTCGCGCTCCTCCCGAGGCTGGGTTGCTGCTATCGACGCTTCGATACGGCGGCGGCGCGTGTAGACCCGGCGCGCTGGGGCATCGCGCCTGGCACGCGGATGTTGCTGTGCCCAGGCACGCCGTTCAAGTACGCTCCGCTGCGCGATCGCTGGCTGGTCGAGATCGCGCGCCGGACAGCGCCCTCGCGTTTGGTGTTCTTCCGCGCGCAACCCGAAGCCTTGTCGCTGCGCCTCGAGCAGCGGCTGCGCGCAGCCTTCACCGAAGCAGGCCTCGATTTCGACGCGCACGTCGCCTTCATCCCGTGGCAGAACCAGGCGGCTTTCTTCGGCCTCATGGCGCAGGCCGACCTCTTCCTCGACAGCCCTGGCTTTTCAGGCTTCAACACTGCGATGCAGGCGGTCGAATGCGGATTGCCCATCGTCGCCTATGAAGGGGTCTTCTTGCGCGGGCGCTTCGCCAGCGGCATTCTGCGGCAGATGGGCCTCGATCGGTGGATCGCCGAGTCGGACGAAGGCTATGTCGAGCGGGCGGTTTCGCTCTGTACGCAGCGAGGCGAGCGTACTGCCTTGCGCGCCCATCTGATTGCGCGCCGGGAGCCTCTATTCTCCGACGTCCGCAGCGCTCGCGCGATGCAGGACTGGCTGCTCGGCGTTGCCGGGCACGCGAATACCTAATTTCAAGAAAGATCGGTGTCTCCCGTATTATTGGCAGAGAGGGCCACACCACCTGCGCCACATCCCCCGGTAGGCGCGCTCGAGGTCGCGCGCGAAGCCGGGTTCATCCATCAGCGGAGATGCGCGCATCCTGCGGCGCAGGGACCTGCGCAGTTCGACGAGAACCGCTTCATCGCGGGCGAACTTCAGCGCCAAGCGGACGTACTCCTCCGGGGTCTGCGCGATCCAGTCCGCGAGACCCGCTGTGGTCAGGATGCTCGCCGCGCTGCGCGAGACCGATCTCGTTCCTGCGACAGTGACGACCGGCACGCCCATCCAGAGCGTGTCGCAGGTCGTGGTGCCGCCGCTGTAGGGCGTCGCGTCGAGCGCCAGATCGACCGCATCGAACCAGGGAAAGTATTCGTTCATCGGCACGGGAGGCACGATCGTGATTCTCGATGCGGCGATTCCCTGCTTCTCAAAATTGCCGATCAGGCGGTGCGCGGGCGGGCCGTTCGGCACACCGAGGATGATCAGGCGCGAGCCGGGCAACTGCGCGAGGATCCGTGCCCAGAGCGCGAGCGCCGTCGGCGAAAGCTTCACCAGGTGATTGAAGGAGCCGAATGTGACGAAGCCGTTGCGCACGCAGGGCGGTTCGGTTGCATGCTCCTTCGACAGTTCCATCGCCCGGTACGGGCGGTAGCACCACTGGCTGTGCGGCAGACGCACCAGGGCCTCGGTGTGCAGGCGATCGGCAGCACCCGGTGGGTCGCTGTACGCGTCGGTCAGGCGATAGTGCATGCGGGTCAGACCGGTCGTGTTCAGGTAGCCGAGCCAAGTGACCTGCACCGGCGCCGGCTGCTGGGCGAAGACGGCGAGGTCGGAGCTTCCGGCATGACCAAGCAGGTCGACCAGGATATCGATCCCGTCGCGGTGGATCGCGTCGGCGAGCTCGGACTGTGACCATCTTGCCGCATCCCGCCAACCATCGGTGAGCGACCGCACGGTTGCGGTGACGTCGTCCAACCGGGCAGTGGTCGCGTAACAATAAACCTCGAACTGGGAGCGGTCGTGCCTCTCCAGCACGGGAATCATGAACCACGAGACCGGGTGGCGGAAAAAATCTCTCGAAACGTAGCCGATCCGTAGGCGCCGGTCCGGATCCTTCCGGTTTTCAAATCGCGCGTAACGCGCTGGATATGCGGCTTCGAGCCGTGCGCCGACCTGCCGATGCCGCTCGAACAGCGCTTCGTCGGAAATACCGTCGAAATAATTGAGTGCATGCAGTTCCGCCTGTTCGCACTCGAGTCCGCCTCCCGCGTGCGTGCGAGCCCTGCGGAACATCTCGACGGCCTCCTCAAGCCTGGCGTCGGTGCGAAGCAAGTCCCCGAGAAACACGTACGCGGCGAAGAAACCGGGGTCGAACTGGATCACGCGCCGCGTCGCGGCCTCGGCTTCCGCCAGCCGGTCCAGCTTGACGAGGACGAGCGCGTAGTTGTACCAGGCGCCGGCATATTCGGGCCGCTGCCGCAGCGCAATTTCGAGCGCGGCGGCTGCCGCCTCGAACTCGCCTTGCGCTTCCAGAAGATTGGAGAGCACGACCTGCGCTTCCGGAAACTCGGGCTTGCGTTCCAGCGCCGCGCGAATGTAGCGCTCGGCCTGAGGGTAGGCTCGCCTCACGAACAGCAGCTTGCCGAGGTTATAGCTCGCAAACGGATTGTGCGGATCGATCGCCAGCACCGCCTCGTAGCATTTGAACGCGCCGTCGGTGTCGCCGGCCGCCTCGAGCCCCACGCCGAGATTGAGGTGCGCCGGCGGATAGCGCGGCGCGAGCGCTACCGCCTCGCGGTAGCGCTCGCACGCCTCGCGCAGCATGCCTTTGTTCTCCGCTTCCCGACCCTCGGCGATCAAGCGGTCGGCGCCCTCGATCGAGGGGTCCGTCAAACGCGCCGGCGCCTCGCCGCCCGGAACCAGACGCTTGAGCAGTCTTCGCAGCATGGATGAACTATAGCAATCTCACGCCGGTGCCTCGCGCGCAAGGAAATCGCCCGGAGGTGGCCGGGGACCACCTGCCGCTAGGCGAACTTAGCGGATTCGCTGGGGGCGATGATGCCAAGTGATTGATTGTTCATGCGGGTACCTTTCCAGCGCCTCCGCCGCAGCGAACAGCGCCCGCACGATCTCGGCCCGCTGGTACGGGCTCTCTCCCGGGAAACCTTCTCCCGGTGCGGGATCGACGCCGTTGGCGTGCGACCGCACGATGCTCACTGCCTCGGATGGGTTCATCCTGTTCACCTCCCTTCTGCCGCCAGGGCGGCCCGCAGATGAACGTTCATACAGTGTCGCCGGATGCCCGCCGCGCGCCGCGCATGCCGGTATCATTCGATGCCCCAAGACGAGCGGATTGCCCGATGCTGCTTCCCCTCCTCAATCGCCTGTTCTCCGGCAAGATCTCGATGGTTGCGCTGACAGCGGGTATGGCCGCGTATCAGCGCGGCGACCGGCCGACGGCGCGCCGACTGCTTGTCATCGCGTCGGCCGCCGCGCCGCGCGACACCGATATGCACGACCGTGCTTCGGCCGCCGCCTCGCAGGCCGGGGATCACCGCCTGGCTCTCGATCTGTTGACGAATGCCATCCGCGCAGATCCCGGCAACAGCGACTTCCAGGTGCGGGCGGCGTTCGCCCAGTGCGCGCTGGGAGACGAGCAGGGGGCAGCGCGGCGCTGCGAGGAGGCGATCACCCGCATCACCGACCGCGATCCCGGTTTCGTGCTGATGCGGCTCCTCGCGCAGCTGCGGCTGCCCGGGCCATCGAATGCGGAAGTGCTCATGGCGATCCATAACTGGCTCAGGCCGCGGACCTATGTCGAGATCGGCGTCGCGGCCGGCGACTCGATCGTCCTCGCCGCCCCGGGGACCCGGGTGATCGGCATCGATCCGGTGCCAGCCGTCACCCGGCTGCTGCCGCCGAGCACCACCATTTACGCCGAAACGAGCGACGACTTCTTTGCCCGGCACGACCTGCGCGGCCTGCTCGGTGACCTCCCGGTCGAGCTCGCGTTCATCGATGGCATGCACCTTTTCGAGTTCGCGTTGCGCGACTTCATCAATCTCGAGCGGCACTGCGCGCCCGGATCGACCATCATGCTCGACGACTGCTATCCGCTCGACCGGCGCAGCGCGGAGCGCTCACGAGTCACGCAGTTCTGGACCGGTGACGTCTGGCGGGTGGTACCGGCGCTGAAGAAGTACCGTCCCGAGCTGCGCATCCACACGATCGCAACGGCCCCGACCGGCCTGTGCGTGGTCCGCGGACTGGACCCTGCGTCGCGCGTCCTGGCGGACAATTACGACGCGATCGCGAGGGAGTTCCAGGCGCTCGATTACGGCGCGCTCGACGCCGACAGGGCGGCGTTCTTCAATCTGTTTCCCAACGACTGGGAGCGCATCAAGGAAATTCTCCGCTAGCGCCGAGGTTCGCCTGCGACGTCATCTCTTCGGTCATCAGCAGCCACTCGGCGGGCGAAGCCATCTCGATCCAGAACGGCTCGCTCGAGCGCGCGCCAGCGCCTTGCTGCAACCGATTCCGGTGCTTGTCCAGGAAACGCCCCACGTAACGGTCCCAATCCCGGCTGTAGCCGCCGATCGAATTGTGGATCAGACACAGATCGTTGCAGATCGCCGAGCGAAATCCGGCCAGATAAGCCGAGAAGGTGAAGTCGAGGTCGTACAGGTGCCAGCCGTCGAAAGTCGCTTCGTCAAACGCGATACGCTCGACGACCTCGCGACGCGCGGCGAGGAATACGCCGTCGATCGCCTGGGCGCCCGGAATGGCGGCGCCCCGGATCTGATAAGCGGTGACGACCAGGCTGCCCGGCTTCGAGATCCGCGAGCCGATCTGGCCGTGAAGGTGCGGCCAGCCGGCATTGATCCAGTTACCCCCGATCAGCCGCGTGGTCCCGGCGACGCCGACCAGGTCATAGCGCTTGAGCCAGGTGAGGAGCCTCGCCCCGAAGTCCGGAGTCACGATTTCGATATCGTCGTGCGAGAACACCAGGATCTCTCCGCCCGCGCGCCGCAGCCCCCGGTTGTAGCCCTCGCACAGCGAGCGCGCGTCGTGGATCCCGATGATCTCGTGCGGCACGCCGCTCAGCAGCGCGTGATAGTTCGCGCAGACCTTGTCGAAGCGCTCGGGCTGCACGCTGCAGATGACGATCGAAACGCGGCGACCATCGGCCGGCTCGAGCGCCGTGATGCGCGGCGTCCTGCCCAGGGCGAGCCCGGCGCGCGCGCGGGCGAGCGCCTGGTGCGCCTGCGCATGCAGGACCATCGGGAATTCCGGTCGCAGCGCCAGGCAGGCCGCGAATGCCGTGTCGGCCGCGCTGAAATCGCGCAATTCGAGACGGGCGCTCGCCAGCAAGTAATGGACTGCCGCCAGGGACGGGTCGAGCGCGATGGCCCGCTCGGCGCAACCTGCCGCTTCCGCATAACGCCCGGCTCGAAAGGCGCTGCAGCCCTGCTGGTACAGGCGGTCCACGCGCGCCGCGTTGCGCGCCGCGGTCTTGCCCGTGGTATCCAGCCGGCCCAGGAGCTTGCGCAGCACGCGCGGGCGGCGCCGGGCTAGAGATTGAACCCCGGGATCTTCGACAGGTCCACGTCGTCGATCTGGTCCTCGTTCATGTACATCTCTGCGTAGCGCTGGTACACCTTGCCGCGGACGAACACGTCGAACAGGTCGGGGTCGATGTGTCCGTTCAGCTTGAACTTGCCCAGAATCTCGAGCGACTCCGAAAGGGTCTTGCCCTTCTTGTAGGGCCGGTCCTTCGCCGTAAGCGCCTCGAAGATGTCCGCGATGCCCATGACGCGCGCCTGAACCGACATCTGATCGCGCGTGAGCCCCTTCGGATAACCCTTGCCGTCCATGCGCTCGTGATGACCGCCGGCGTACTCCGCGACCTTCCTCAGGTGCTTCGGCCACGGCAGCGCTTCGAGCATCTTGATCGTCGCCACGATGTGGTGGTTGATGATCTGGCGCTCCTCGGCGGTGAGCGTGCCGGCGCGGATGGTGAGGTTTTTCAGCTCGTCGTCGCTGAGAAACCCGGCCTCGTTGCCGGAGAGGTCGGTCCAGCGGTATGCGGCGATGCGCTGGATGCGCTCGATATCCTCGTCGCGCATCCGCTCGCCCCCGATGTTCACGGTGCGCAGGAACGCGCGATCTTCCTCCAGCTGGCGGACGCGCTCGCGGCAGCGCTCCCGCGCCGCGGGCGTTCCCTCCTTCAGCATCTCGATCTCGGTGTCGCGCTTGAGCACTTCGAAGCGCGTGTCGATGAGGTGGATGCGGTCGTAAATCGTCTCCAGCTTGGTCGCCTTGTCGACCACGTGCACCGGGGTGGTCACCTTGCCGCAATCGTGCAGCAGTCCGGCGATTTTCAGCTCGTAGCGGTCCTTGTCGGTCATCCCGAAACCGGCCAGAGGCCCATCCGCGGTTCCGGCCACGGCTTCGGCAAGCATCATCGTGAGCACCGGCACGCGCTGGCAGTGCCCGCCCGTGTAGGGGGATTTTTCGTCGATCGCGGTGTTGATCATGTTGATGAACGACTCGAACAGTTCCTCGAGCTGGTTGATCAGCATCCGGTTCGTGAGCGCGATTGCCGCCTGCGAGGCGAGCGACTCCGCGAGCCGCTGGTCGGAGGGCGAGAACGCGACGATTTCGCCGCTGCGCGGGTCGGCGGCGTTGATCAGCTGCAGCACGCCGATGATCTCGTTGTCGTGGTTCTTCATCGGCACGGTGAGGAACGACTGCGAGCGGTAGCCGCTCTTCTTGTCGAAGTTGCGCGTGCCCGAGAAGTCGAACCCCTGCTCGGCGTAGGCGTCGGCAATGTTGACCGTCTTGCCGGTGAGCGCCGCGTAGGCCGATACGTTGCCGTGGTTCGGCTTGCCGTCCTTGTAGAGCTGCACCGGGTAGAACGACACCGGGGTGCCGGTGGTGCCGCCGAGGTACAACTTGAGGCTGGTGGTGCGCACGATCTCGAAGCGCAGCGTGTTGTCTTCTGTCACGCGATAGAGCGTGCCGCCGTCGGCGCGCGTGATCGCCTTGGCCGCCGCGAGGATGGTCTCCAGCAGCCGGTTGATGTCGCGCTCGGCCGAGAGCGATGCCCCGATATCGTTGAGCTGCTCGAGGCGCTTGACGAGATCGGCATCGTCCCCGCGCGTGTCGGCGGGAACGCGCACGGCCCGAGTGCTGTCGAGAGGGCTGCTCATCGTCGGAATACGCCGCTCATTTGATGCAGACCGCGCGCACTTCCTTGATATTGGTGATGCCCATCAGCACCTTCTCGATGCCGTCCTGTTTGAGGGTCCGCATGCCTTCCTCGAGCGCGACCGCGACGATCTCGGCGACCCGCGCGTGCTCCTGGATGAGCTTTTTCAGCGCATCGGTCGCAACCAGCAGCTCGTGCAGGCCGCAGCGGCCCTTTAAACCGCCATTGCACTTGTCGCAGCCGACCGCCTTGTACAGCGTGAGCTGGCCCTTGTCGTTGCCGTAGTTCCTGACCCAGTCCTTGTACACGTTTTCCATTCCCGCCTTCGGGTCCTTCTTGAAGGTGGCGGTGTTCAGCAGCTCTTCGCAGTACTCGTTGAGCAGCGATTTGATCTCGGCAGGTTCCGGCGTGTAGGGCTGCTTGCAGCTGCACAGTCTCCTGGTCAGGCGCTGCGCGAGGATGCCGAGCAGCGCATCGGCGAAGTTGAAGGGATCCATGCCCATGTCGAGCAGGCGGATGATCGATTCCGGCGCGGAATTCGTGTGCAGCGTGGCGAACACCAAGTGGCCGGTGAGCGAAGCCTCGATCCCGGTCCCGGCGGTCTCCTTGTCGCGCATTTCCCCGACCATGATGATGTCCGGGTCAGCGCGCAGGAACGCTCTCATCACCACCGCAAAGTCGAGTCCCGCCTTTTTGTTCACCTGCACCTGCCGCAGGCCCTTCTGCGTGATCTCCACCGGGTCCTCTGCGGTCCAGATCTTGGTATCGGGGGTGTTCAGGAACTTCAGCACCGAGTGCAGCGTGGTGGTCTTGCCCGAACCCGTCGGCCCACAAACGAAGAACAGGCCGTAAGGTTTCTGGACCGTCTTCTTCACATTCTCCTCGTTCAGCTTGGTGAGGCCGAGCTTGTCGAGGGGAATCGGCTCGCCGGCCGCCAGGATCCGCATCACAATGTCCTCGACGCCGCCCTGCGTCGGGATGGTCGCCACGCGCAGCTCGATGTCCAGCGGCCCGAACTTCTTGAACTTGATCTTGCCGTCCTGGGGCTTGCGCTTCTCCGAGATGTCCAGGTCGCACATGATCTTGATCCGCGCCACGATGGCCGCACGGTAGCTCGCGGGCACTTCGATGTAGGGCTGGAGCGCCCCGTCCTTGCGCAAGCGCACCTCGGTCTTGGCCTTGCCCGGATAGGGCTCGATGTGAATGTCGGAGGCGCCCTGGTTGTAGGCGTCGATGACGATCTTGTTGACCAGCTTGACGAGCTCGTTGTCGGCCGCGGCGGAGACCTCGTCGGTCGCCGCCTCCAGGGCTTCTGCGCCTTCGTCCTGCATCTCGGACAGAAGATCGCCGACGTCCCCGGTGTCCACGGCCTCGGCGCCGTAGAACTGGTTCACCGTTTCCTTGAATTCCTTCTGCGTCGTGACCTTGTAAACGATCCTCGCCTTCGGAAACACGTTCGAGGCGATGCGCGAGCTGCGGATGCGCTCCGGGTCAAGGCACAGCACGATCAGCCCTTCCTTCGTGTCGTCGATCGGCAGCCACTGGTTCGACTCGACGTACTCGCGCTTGAGGTTTTTCAACAGGTCGAACGGCTTGATGCGCTCGCTCTTGAACGGCTCGTACGGCACGCCGAAGAACTTCGAGAGCGCCTGGCCGATGGCCGGGATCTTGACCTGGAACTCCTCGATCAGCACCTGCTCGATCTCGAGCGCTTTCTTGCGTGCCTGCCGCGTCGCGAGCTCGAATTCGCCCACCGAGAGGACCGCGTCGGAAATGAGGAAGTCGTACTTGGTCTTGACGAGCTGCGGTTTCTGCCGTTGCCGCAACGCAATGGCAAGCGTCTGCGCCAGCTCGGCAACACCCTCCTCCGTCGGCGCCCCGAACGGCAGCCCCGCCTTGTTATTGATGAGCTGGATGACGCCGACCAGTTCCTGGTTCTGCGCATCGACGACCGGGGCGACCAGAAATTGCTTGGAGCGATACCCGGTGCGCTTGTCCACCTCCTGCAGGAACCTCAGGTTCGGGTTGATCGCCTTCAGGTCCGCATCTTCGTACACGTCCCTGATATTGACCATTTTCTTGACCAGCGCGACGTAGCCTGCGATCGAGTGCTCGGCGATCGGCAGCTTGAGATCCTTGAACGAGTTCAGGCCGGTTTTGACCTTGGAGACGATGGTCTGCTTGTCCTCGCCCACGGAATAGATCGTGAGCCGGTCGGCGTTGAACAGCGTGCAGATATCGGCACTGACCTCGAGCATGATTTCGTCGACGTTGGTGGTCGAGTGGATCTTGTTGGTGACCGCCTGGAGCCGCTTCTGGAACAACAGACGCGACGTGTCGTCGGCTTGCGCGGCGGCTTGTTGGCTGAGTACTGCGCTCATTCAAATCCTCCGATTCCGTACTGCACCGGGAGCGACGGGGCGGTTCCTGGAATTGCCGCACCCAGTCGTTTCCATCCTAGTCCCTGCGACGCAAAGATTCAACCGCGACCGGTCGCGTGCTGCACCCTACTTCTCCTCGAACTTTCTGACGCCATGCCAGCCGGGCCCCGGCGGGTTCTTGCGGTGTTTCGCGATCTCCCCGGCGTAGATCCCGTAGAGCGCGCACCCCGGGTTCATGCGCTGCAGGTTCAGCAGCGCGACCTCGGCCTGGTCCCAGTCCTGCGCCCGATAGTGCTTGAGACACTGGTTCCACAGCCTGAGCTCGTCCAGCGTCCTCTTATCGACTTCGTTTTCCGTGCCGAGCGGTTCGTAGATCGCGACTGCTTCGTCCTTGCCCTTGACGCGCACCAGGTCCACCTCGCGGAATACGACATCCTTCACCCGCTTTCTCGTTTCGTCGCCCACCAGCATGGACAGCCCGTACTGCTTGGTGATGCCCTCGAGCCGGGAGCCGAGATTGACCGGGTCGCCCATGACGGTGTAGGCCTTGCGCAGCTTCGAGCCCATGTCGCCTACGCGCATGCGGCCGGTGTTGACTCCAATGCCGATCTTGAATACCGGCCAGCCCTTGACCTTGAATTCGTCGTTCAGCTGGCTGGCGCGCTTCTGCATCGCCAGCATGGTGAGGACGCCGTTGCGCGCGTGATCCGGATCCTCCACCGGAGCGCCCCAGAAGGCCATGATCGCATCGCCGATGTACTTGTCGAGCGTGCCGTGGTTGCCGCGGATCACCAGCGACATCGCGGTGAGGTAATCATTGATGTAGAGCGAGAGATCCCTTGCCGAGAGGCTCTCCGAAATGGTGGTGAATCCGCGCACGTCCGAGAACAGCACCGTCAGCGTCTCCTCTTTGCCCTCCATGCTGTATTTCTCGGGGTCCTGGGCCATCCTGTCGACCAGCTCGGGAGGCACGTATTGGCCGAACAGTTCGGTGAACTGGCGTTTCGAGCGCGACTCGACGAAATAGCCGTAGGCCATGTTCATGGTATAGAGCCCGCCGATCATCAGGACCGACGATGCCAGCGGCAGCACGGTATCGGCGCTGTTCCAGACCAGAACGTTCACGCCGACGACCACCGCGACCACGACCGCGGACGCCAGCGTCGCCCAGACGGCGGAGAACATCGGGATCAGGAACGCAAGCAGGATGCCGCCCGTGACCAGCAGGAGCACCTCGGCGCCCAGGATGTACGGCGGCTTCTGCTTGATGCGCTTGTCGAGGATTCCCGCGATCATGTTGGCGTGGACCTCGACCCCCGGGTAGACGCTGTCGACGGGGGTGGTCCGCAGGTCCAGCAGGCCCGGTGCCGTCGTACCGACCAGCGCAATCTTGCCCTTCAACCGATCGGGCGCAACGCGGCCGGCAAGCACGTCGGCCAGCGAGATGTAGGGAAAGCTGAACTTTTGGCCGCGGAACGGAACCAGCGCGCTCACGGTTTCATCCACCGGAATCGTCAGCGGCCCGACGCGAAGCCACTCCAGCCCGGAATAGTTCCTTTGCATGACGCTCTCGTCCGGATAGCCCGGCTCGACCTTCGGAAATCCGAGGAGCGTGCGCACCACGGCAAGCGACAGCGCCTCGTAGTAGGCGCCGTCGAGTTCCGCGATCATCGGCACGCGCCGGACCACGCCGTCGGGATCCGTGAACGGATTGAAATGTCCTGCGCTGGCGGCGTTTTTCAGCAGCTCCGGGAGATTGCCGCCGTAGCCGACCCAGGAGGTAAATGCGATGTTGCGGCCGGAAAAGGTTCCCTTGGGAAGCACCGGCTCGGGGATGGCGGCGATCCGTTTCGACTCTTTCTCGCTGTTCAGGTAATAGCCCAGGACCACCTTGCGTCCTTCGAGGCTTTTGGCAAACAGGCCGTCGTAGTCGAGCTGCGGCCGCAGTTGCCGATACGCGTTCTGGAAACCCGGGATCTCCTTCAGCTCCTGCTGCGCAAACTGGTCGAGCGCGCGGATACCGGACGAGTAGTCGGCCTCGGCAAACACCACGTCGAAGCCGACGATCGCGATCTGGTATTTGTCGAACAGCGTGTCCATGATTCGCGCCATCAGGTTGCGCGGCCAGGGCCAGTGGCCCAGCTCCTGCAGGCTCTTCTCGTCGATATCGAGAATGACGACGCGGCTGTCCACGCCGCGCGGCATGGTGAGCGTCAGCCGCGTGTCGTAGATGATGTTGTCCAGCTGGGTGATGATGCCTACGTCGTAGAAGCGCGCCGCGTGGCCGACGAAGAAAAACATGATCGCGAGCCCGAACGCGATCCGGACGATGTGCTGTTTCACTCGTGCATCCGGGAAATCAAGCGCGCCCGCGAGCCGGCTCGCCCCGGGGGCTCAGCCCTTGAGGAAAAATTCCAGCTTGACGCCCGCCAGCTCGATCACGTCGTGATCCTTCAGCGGATGCGGCGCATTGCCGATCGCCTGGCCGTTGACCACGGGCTGCTGCGCGCCTTCGACATGCGTGATGTAGTAGCCCTGCGGACGGCGCGTGAGTACGGCAACCTGGACCCCGGGCCTGCCAAGCGTGGTCAGCGGCTTCAGGAGTTCTAGTTCCTTGCCTGCATTGGCGCCCGAGAGCAGCTGAATCGCCCCGAGCATCGGCGCCGGCTTCGGCGCCGATGCAGGCGGCGCAGTCGGCGCCGCCGGTGCAGGCGTCGCCGCGGTAGCGAATACAGGTGCCGCGGACGGAGCGGGTGCTGGCGCCGGCGCGGCTGAAGGCGCTGCCGCCGGCGCGGCCGGTGCACCCTTGCCGGCGGGCGCCACCGCTGGCGCCTGGCTGGGCGCCGGGGCGGCGCGCGCGTCCTTGTCCGCGACTCCCGCCGCGGCCGCACTGGTCGCCGCCTGCTGTACTGCGGCGGCACGGGCGGCTTCCGCAACGGCCGGCTGCCCGCCGGCCATGGCCTTCGCCTGCTCTACCGCCGCCTTCATCGCCGCCGGGCGCAGCACCATGGTCTTTTCGAAGTCGGCCGCTGCGGCAGTTTCCTTTTCCTGCTGGGGTACCTTCTCCTCGATGTACTTGAGCTTGTACTTGCCCAGTTCGATGACGTCGTCCTTCTGCAGAAAATGCTTCTTGATGGCCTTGCCGTTGACCATCGTGCCGTTGGTGCTGCCCAGGTCTTCGAGGAACGCGTCGTTCAGGATGGTGACAATCACGGCGTGCTCGCCGCTGACCGCCAGGTTGTCGATCTGAACGTCGTTGTGCGGCTTGCGGCCGATCGTAGTGCGCTCCTTGGAGAGCGCAATCTCCTTGAGCACCAGCCCGTCCATGCTGAGTATCAGTTTCGCCATGACCGATCCCTGGGAGTCATTTTAACCACGCAAACAGCTTGCCTACCACGCCGCGCGGCCCCGGATACTCCCGCAGGACGCGAACGAGTATAACCGATACGTTGTCCCGGCCGCCGTTGTCGTTTGCCATCTGCACGAGCTGCTGCGCGGCGAGCGCCAGGTTCGCACCCAGCTGCCGCAGAGTCATCCCGATGTCATCGTCGCCGACCATGTCGCACAACCCATCCGAGCACAGCAGGTAGATGTCGCGCGGACTGGCGTCGTACTCGTGAATTTCGGGATCGACCGACGGGTCGATGCCGAGCGCCCGCGTCACCAGGTTCTTGTGCTGCGCGTGTTTCGCCTGCTCCGGGGTGATCAGGCCGGTGTCGATCTGCTCCTGAAGCAGCGAATGATCGCGCGTGATCTGCCTGAAATCGTCGTCGCGCAGGCGATACAGCCGCGAATCGCCCAGATGCGCCACCAGCACCTTGTTGTCGTAGAACAGGCATACCACGAGCGTCGTGCCCATGCCCGCATATTGCGGCTGGCTTTGCGCCGCCTGAAAAATCGAAGTGTTCGCCTTGTGCACCTGGTCGCGGATCAGGCGCACAGCAATCGAACCGTTCGTTTCCGGGTCGATCTCGAACGGGCTCACCCTGGCGAGCAATTGGCGCATCTCGGCGGTGATGACCGTAGTGGCCATCCCGCTGGCGACTTCGCCGGCGTTGTATCCGCCCATGCCATCGGCGAGCACCACCAGTCCGTTCGCGGGATCCGAGGCGATCGAATCCTCGTTATGCGATCGCACCATGCCCGGGTCGGTGCAGGTCGCGATTTCCAGAACCTGGGTCAGATCCATGTCGTGGGCTAGAGTTCGATGTCGACGCTCTTGGCACTGCCTGCAGCCGCGGGGGGGGGCGTGGCGGCCGGCGCTGCGCGAAGCGCCTGTGCGAACTCCTCGCCCGACTGGAAGCGCTCGTCCGGGTTTTTCGCCATTGCGCGCGCGAGGAAGGCGACCAGCCCCGGCGGCACGCCCGGGTTGTGCGCGAGAATATCGGCGGGTGGCTCGGTGGCGATCTTGAACATCAGTTGCGCCATCGATTCGCCCTCGAAGGGCAACTTGCCGCATAACAGTTGATACAGGCTCACCGCAAGCGAAAACAGGTCGGAGCGCCCTTCGATCTTCTTGCCGGCGAGCTGCTCCGGAGACATGAACGAAGGCGTGCCGAGCACCATTCCGGTCTTGGTTTTCGAGGAGTCGGTGAGCCGCGCGATGCCGAAATCGGTCACCTTGAGCGTATCCGTCTCCGGGTGGTACATGATGTTCGCGGGCTTGATGTCACGATGCACGACACCCTGCTTGTGCGCGTAGCCGAGCGCCTCGGCGGCGCGCGTGACGATGGACACGGCCTTCTCCATCGGCAGCAGATTTCCCTGCTTGCAGAACGGCACCAGATCGCCGCCCTTGAGCAGCTCCATCGCGATGTAGCACAGGTCGTGCTCCTCGCCCGCATCGTAGATGGTGACGATGTTCGGGTGCGACAACCGCCCCGCGGTTTCGGCCTCGCGGAAGAAGCGCTCCTTCACCTCGGCAAGCTCGTCGGCCTCGAACTCCTGCGACAGCGCCATGGTCTTGATCGCGACCACGCGCCCGATCTTCGGGTCTTTGCCGAGATAGACCACGCCCATGGCGCCCTTTCCCAGCTCCTTTTCGACCTGGTAGCGGCCCAGCATCGGCTTTTCGACGGTGCCGCCTTCGCCGAGGATCGAGACGTTGGTGCGCCCGGCGGCCGCTCCGCCGCCGAGCATGACGGTCTCGGAGAGCTGCTTGGCGCGCGAAAGCCTCTGCTCGAGGTCGCGGAACTTCGGATTGAATCCGTGCATGTGGCGGAACACGGCCTCGGCCTTGTTGAACTGGCGCTTGCGCTCGAAGTCGAGCGCCACGTTGTACAGATTGTCCATCAGCGCCTCGGACAGCGGCACCTGGCGGAATTTGTCCCAGGCCATGTCGAGCTGTCCCTGGCCCTGGTAGGCAAGGCCGAGCATGCGGTTCGACTCGGCAGAAGTCTCGTCCGACTTGACCTTCGCCTGCTCGGTGATGATGAAGCGCTTGGACACGAGCGCGCCGTGCCCCACGAGCAGCAGCGTTGCCGGCAGCATCAACTGCAGCCACATGCCGCTCGCCATCATCAGGGCGAAGTGCAGCACGATCAGCGCGACGAAGAGGGCGCCGGAGATGGCGAGCGCGGGCCCGGCGCCGAGGCGCGGAAGCAGACCGACGAGATACGCCGCGACCAGGACCAAAAACAGCAGCTCGAACCAGGGCGCCCAGATCGGCGCGACGAAGAAATGCTCCTGCAGGATCGACGAGACCGAGTGCGCGAGCATGAGGACCGGTGGCATCGCGGGCGATACGGGGGTCACCTGACTCGCCCCCAGTCCGGGCGCGGTGGCGCCGATCAGCACGATCTTGTCGGCATACTTGGACGCCGGGATCTTGCCGCTCGCGACGTCGTAGAACGAGTCGACGAGAAACGCCGAGCGGTTGTCGCGATCCTTGTAGAAATACGTGTACATCTGCAGCGCCGGATCGGTGCCGATCCTGAGCTTGCCGAGAGATACGCTTTCTCCCGGCTGTACTTTGATGTCGGCCGGACCGAGATTCAGGCTTCTTGCCGCGATCATCATCGACATGGAAGGAAAGATTTGGTCAAAGTACTGCACGGCAAGCGGTTCCGTGCGGATGCCGCCGTCCACGTCCGGGTACGAGTTCAGGTGGCCCAATCCCGCAGCCGTCGTTCCGATCGATTCGACCGGCAGCCTGACCGCGGACGTCGGGAGAGCAAACGCTTCGCCGCCACCTTTTGGCGCCGCGATGGCGTTCTTGAGCGCGAATGCCGGCAGCGGTTTGTCCGGCCTGCCGCGCGGCTCGCCGAGCGTGAACAGCATCGGCTGCACGACGTTTCCCGCCTTCGCATAGCTTTCGGCGAGCTTGCGGTCGGTGTTCAGCGCCTGCTCCGCCTCCTTCAGCATCGCGACGAATGGGCCGGTCGGGTCGGGCGGCGCGGCTGCTGCGGGTCCCGCCGCCTGCTCGCCCGCGGGTGCGCTCTCGACGGGGGGAACCGGAGGCTTCTGCGCCAGCTCGATCAGTTTGACGATGTACTGGTAGCCAAGGTCGATCTGCGGTTCGCTCAGAAGGATCGTGTTGGCGATGACTTTCGCTTTTGCCGCGGCCAGCTGATCGGTCATCCTGGCGAGCACCTCGCGCGACCATGGCCAGCGACCGATCTTGTCGAGGCTCTCCTCGTCGATCGCGATGATCGAGATGTTTTTTGCGGGTTCGCGCGACGTCGCGCGCACCCCGAGATCGTAGGCCTTGCGTTCGAGGCTCGGGATGAGGTCGCTCGCGCGACTGAAAATCGCGATCAGGAGCACGACCACCAGGCTGACGAACCAGTCGGTCTTCCAGAATCCGAAGTTCATGGATTTCATCGTCTGGCTTTCCCCCCTGTTGCGGCTGTATGCGCAGGCTGACGACGAGCGCCGCAAAAAATTCTACGCCACCCCTGTCACCGCCGCACCGCGGAGGCCCCCGCAAGCGAACCGTGCGCATGATCTTTGCGCGCTGCCGAATGCTTCCCTCCTGCGCGCCGCGCCGGCGCGTCACAACTCCCGGAAAACATGAGCCTGAATCGCATTGTTGCAGTCATTTGTGAGCTACGTCAAATAGTTGACGAGAACCGGGCCCCGATTCGCCGCCCGAACCGGGGTGCGGCCCGCAGGAGGCGTTGCAGAGATCGTTAAGCGCCGAGCAACTGCCCGGATCTGATGGTGCCGGCGGCGATCAGGTCGGCCGCGGGGGCCTTCTTGCCGTCGCCCAGCTTGGCACGCAGTACTTCGATGCGCCCGCCCTGCGCGGTGATCTGGAACGAGTGTCCGGCCGCCTCGACGATCTCGCCGATCCGGCCCTTGACCGCAGCAAAGGTGCGCACCGGAATTTTCCTCGCGTCGAAGATCTGCAGTTCCTTGCCCTCGAGCGTGGTCCACGCACCGGGCGCCGGATTGCAACCCCGAACAAGGTTGTAGACAGAGTCGACGTGGTTCGCCCAGTTGATCCGCGCTTCGCCCTTGCGGCACCAGCCCTCGTAGCTCGCCTGCGACTCGTCCTGAAGGTACTCGCGATGCCTGCCCGCGACCACCAGATCGGCGGCCTCGATCATCGCCTGCACGCCCATCGGAAACAGGCGGTCGAAATACACGCTGCCGAGCGTGTCCTGCGGGCCGATGTGCGTCGTCCTTTGCAGGATCACCGGCCCTTCGTCGAGACCGTCCGTCGGGCGAAAAATCGTCAAGCCGGTGCTGGTGTCGCCACGAATGATCGGCCAGTTGATCGACGAGGGCCCGCGATATCGCGGCAGCAGCGACGGGTGAAACTGGATCGTGCCGTGCTTCGGGATGCCGACGAAGTCTTGCGGCGCGAACTGCAGCACGAACGCCATGATGCCGAGATCGGCATCGAGCGAGCGCAACGCCGCCTTCGCATCGTCGCTTTTCAGAGAGGCGAACTGGCAAACGCTGATGCCCTTGTCCTGCGCGGCTGTCTTCAGCGCGTCGGGCCTCGCGCCCGGTTTTTCCGGGGCGCAGAACACTGCCGCCACCTGGTCGCCGCGCGCAAGAAACGCCTCGAGCACGGCCTTGCCAAAATCCTGCTGGCCGATGATCGCGACTCGCATCAGGCGGCTTTCTTCGGCGGCGCGGAAAAAGCGCCGGCCTGCTTCAGGCTGGCGATTTTGGAATCGTCATAACCCAATACTTCCCTGAGGACCTCGGCGGTGTGCTCCCCCAGCAGCGGCGAGCGCTCGATTTTCGCCGGCGAGTCCGAGAGCTTGATCGGCATGCCGACGTTCCACCACTTGCCGCGCTGCGGATGGTCGAGCTCGACCCACATGTCGCGCCCCCGCACATGGTCATCGTTCGCCAGGTCCTCGGTCGACATGATCGGGCCGCAAGGCACGTCGAGCGGGTTGAGGATCGCCATCAGCTCGCGCTTGGTGTACTTCTCCGCGAATTTGTTGATAAGCGTCCACATGAGCTGCTGGTTCTTGCGCCGCTCGCCAATGGGGGCGAGGCGCGGATCGTTGACGAGGTCCGGCATCCCGACATCGGGTCCAATGCGTTTGGCGAGCGCCTCCCACACGACCTCCTGGACGACGACGTAGAGCCAGTCGTTCGCGCCGTGGGGCTTGCAATGGATGGCATTGCCGAGTTGCCCGCCGCCGGAATCGTTTCCGGCTCGCGGCACGTCGCCCATGCCCTGGTAGGTCGGCACGGAATACTCGGCGAGCGACTGGCGCGCGAGCCGCTGGTGGTCGCGGAATTTCACGCGGCACAGGTTCATGACGCCGTCCATCATCGCCACCTCGACGTACTGGCCCTGCCCCGTGCGGTTCGCTTGATTGAACGCCGCAAGCAGCCCGATCGCGAGATGCAATCCGGTTCCCGTGTCGCCGATTTGCGCCCCGGTCACGAACGGCGGTCCGTCGGGAACGCCAGTAGTGCTCATCGAGCCACCCATGGCTTGGGCGACATTCTCATAGGCCTTGAAGTCGGCGTACGGGCCACTCGAGCCGAAGCCCTTGATCGAGCCCATGACGATCCGCGGATTGATCTGGTGGATCTTCTCCCAGGAGAAGCCGAGCCGGTCGAGCACGCCGGGGCCGAAGTTCTCCATCACGATGTCGCTCTTTTTCAGCAGGTCGACGAACACCTGCTTGCCTTCATCCGTCTTCATGTTGACGACGATCGAGCGCTTGTTGCAGTTGAGCATCGTGAAGTACAGGCTGTCCGCGTTCGGCACGTCCCGCAACTGCCCGCGCGTCGCGTCGCCCTGCGGCGGCTCGAGCTTGATGACGTCTGCCCCGAGCCATGCGAGCAGCTGCGAGCAGGTCGGGCCTGCCTGCACGTGGCTCATGTCGAGAATCCGGATTCCCTTCAGCGCTTCCATGGGCCCGCCCTACTTGTACATCGTCTGGTTCGACGTGCCGGACGAATAGACGTCGCGGTTGATCACCACGTCGACGAGCGCGGGCTTGCCCGAATCGCGCGCCTTCTCCAGCGCCGGGCGAATGTCTTCCGGTTTCGTCACGCGAATGCCGAAACCGCCCATCGCTTCCGCCAGCCTGTCGAAGCGCACATCGCCCACCACGTTGCCGATGTCGCCGCGGCCCGGGTACTTGCGTTCCTGGCCGAAGCGGATCTGGTTCCACGACGAGTTGTTGCCGATCACGCCGACATACGGCAGCTTCCGGTGCACCATGGTGATGAAGTCGAATCCCGTGAGCGTAAACGAGCAGTCGCCGTAGAGCACCACCACGTCGCGCTTGGGCTGAGCCAGCCTCGAGGCCATCGCGAATCCCGTGCCGACGCCCAGCGTGCCGAGCGGGCCCGGGTCCATCCAGCCGCCGGGCCGGTGCGGCTTCACGACCGAGCCCGAGAAGGTGACGATGTCGCCGCCGTCGCCGATGTAGACCGTGTCCTCCTGCAGGAACTCGTTGATCTCGTGGCACAGCCGCACCGGGTGGATCGGCTGCTCGTTCGCCTCGATGATCTTCCGGTTCTTGTCTTTTGCTTTTTCCTCGTCCTCGCGCAGCATCTTTACGAACGGGTCGTGCCGGCGCGCCGCGTCCCCCTTCGAGGCCTTGCACATCGCATCGAGGATCGTGCGCAGGTTGCCGACCAGCCCGAAGTCGAAGTCGCGGTTGTTGCCGACGTTCCTGTAATCCATGTCCATGATCACGATCTTCGCCTTGGGATTCAGGCGCCGGCCGTAGCCCATGCGGAAATCGAGCGGCGTGCCGGCGAGCAGGATCACGTCGGCGTTGTCGAACGCCGTCTTCCTCGAGGGCATGAAGTTGTACGGGTGCTCGCGCGGCAGCGTGCCGCGCGCCGCGCCGTTGACGTAGATCGGCATGTTGAAGTGGCGCCCGAAGCGGTCGATCGCGTCGTGCGCGCGGCAGGTGCGCGCCTGCGTACCGAACAGCGCCACGGGGCGCTCGGCATTCGCGAGCAGGTCGGCGACTTGCTGCACGATGTTCGGGTCGCCGATGAAATCGGGCGCGCCGCCGCCGGCGCCGCGGACGCGGAAATTCATCGGGTAGCGCACCTTGGAGGCGTCCGCCTTCCCGTCCATGACATCGTGCGGAATCTCGAGGAACCCGGGCCCCGGCGCGCCGTTGTACATCTCGCGCAACGCGATCGCCATCATCTCGGCCACGCGGTCGGTCGTCATGACCAGCGACGCGAACTTCGAGATCGGCGTCATCATCTCGGTGTGGCGCAGCTCCTGCAGCCCGCCCATGCGGTACTGCTTGAGCGCAGAGTTGCCGCCGATCAGCAGCATCGGGCTCTCGGCGCGGAACGCGTTCGCCATGCCGGTCACCGCATCGGTGGTGCCGGGACCCGCGGTGACCACCGCGCAGCCCAGGCCGGTAATGCGCGCATAGGCGTCGGCGGCGTGCGCGGCGACCTGCTCGTGGCGCACGTCGATGATCTGGATGCCCTCGTCGAGGCAGCCGTTGTAGATGTCGATGATGTGGCCGCCGGAGATCGTGAAGATATGCCCGATGCCCTCCTGCTTGAGCATTTTGGCGACGATCTGGCCGCCCGAAATCAGCTTGACGTCCGACTGCGCCGCAACTTGCGGTTCTGCGGTACCCATGGTGACCTCCTGTGGCGCCGGATTCCGGCTGCGGGAAAGGAGCGCTATGGTAGAAACGCCTGCCTGCGTAAAGCCTTGACTGCGGTCAATTCCTCCGCTTCTAATGCCTCTACGCCATGACAACGATCGCGAATCATCCGCAGCGCAACACCATTCGCCTGCATCTTCGCGAGAACCAGCTCCTCAAGAAGATGACCCGTGAGCAGTGGGAGGACCTGGAGCCGGTCCTCACCGTGGCCGACTACCACAAGGGGGATCCCCTGGTGCGGCAGGGCGACGAAGAGATGGAGCAGTTCTTCATCCTCGAGGGAATGGTCAAGCGCGTGGTCTCGAACCCCGGGGGACACGAAATGATCCTGCGCTTTGCCGCCGAGACCGAAATCGACACTTCGTACGCGGCGTGGCGCTTGCGCACCCCGATCCCCTACTCGATTGTCGCGGTCACCAAGGTGCGGACCGCAGAGCTGCCGATGCCGCATTGGGTCGAGTTCCTGCAGCGGCATTCCGACATCAAGGCCCGCTTCGAGTACGAGGTGATGAAGCTGATGTCCGAGGTCATGGCGCATACGATCACGCTGCACCTGCTCGACGCCCCGGGCAGGCTGTCGCGCTTCCAGCGCAAGCACCCCGAGCTTGCCGGCCGCATTCCGAAAAAAGAGCTCGCGGCCTATCTGAACCTGACCCCGGAGACGCTTTCGCGCCTCAAGCAGAAGCTCGGGCGCAGCTAGCGGCGCGTGACCCCAACGCTCACTTGCCGCGCAGCTTGGAGAACGCGAAGGCGAGCAGCGGCCAGAACAGCAGGAAGAGCGCGAGGCCGGTCAGCGACCCCACCAGCGCCTTCGAGAAGAACACGCTCAGGTCGCCCTGCGAGACCAGCATCGCCTGGCGGAATGAGGACTCGGTCGCGTCGCCCAGCACGATCGCGAGTACCAACGGCGCGAGCGGGTACTGCAGCTTCTTGAACAGGTATCCGGCGATACCGAACACCACCATCATCCAGACGTCGAAGATCGAGTTGTGGATGGTGTAGGCGCCGATCGCGCACACCACCATGATGATCGGCGCGATCACCGAGAACGGCACGCGCAGGATCGCGGCGAACAACGGCACGCAGGTCAGCACCACGATCAGCCCCACGATGTTGCCGAGGTACATGCTGGCGA
The DNA here is from genome assembly GCA_964651335.1 of uncultured Enterobacteriaceae bacterium. Taxonomy (GTDB): domain Bacteria; phylum Pseudomonadota; class Gammaproteobacteria; order Burkholderiales; family SG8-39; genus 2-02-FULL-66-14. The sequence goes on from CAZYVT010000016.1 coordinate 54,667, forward strand.
TCAGCCCCCAGACGAAATCCTTCTGCTCGATGAACAGCAGCGGCCCGGGCTGCAGCCCCCAGATCATCAGGCCGCCGAGCAGCACCGCGGCCGTGGGCGAGCCGGGCACGCCGAGCGTGATCATGGGCAGCAGCGCCGAGGTGCCCGCGGCGTGCGCCGCGGTTTCAGGCGCCACCACGCCCTCGACCTTGCCGGTGCCGAACGCGTCGCCGTCCTTGGAAAAGCGGCGCGCCACCCCGTAGCTCATGAACGAGGCCGGCGTCGCGCCGCCCGGCACGATGCCCATGAAGCAGCCCACCGCCGAGGAGCGGATCGACGTCAGCCAGTAGCGCGGCAGCTCCTTCCAGGTCTCCAGCACCACCTTGAGGTTGAGCTTCGCGCTTGCGCCCTTGAATGCCAGGCCCTCTTCCAGCGTCAGCAGGATCTCGCCGATGCCGAACAGACCGATCACCGCAACCAGGAAATCGAAACCCGTCAGCAGGCGCGTCGAGCCGAAGGTGAGGCGCAGCGTCCCGGTCACCGGGTCGGTGCCGACCGCCGCGAGCGCGAAACCGGTCATCATCGCCGCCAGGGTTTTGAACGGCGGCTCCTTGCTGGTGCCGACGAAGGCGCAGAAGGTGAGCAGGTACACGGCGAAAAACTCGGGCGGGCCGAACGCCAGCGCGAAATTGGCCACGACGGGCGACAGGAAGGTGATCACGATCACTGCCACCAGCGCGCCGACGAAGGATGACGTGAACGCAGCGGTAAGCGCGTTTCCCGCGCGCCCCTGCTGCGCGAGCGGGTAGCCGTCGAAGGTGGTCGCGACCGACCAGGGTTCGCCGGGAATATTGAACAGGATCGAGGTGATGGCGCCGCCAAACAGCGCGCCCCAGTAGATGCAGGACAGCAGGATGATCGCCGAAGTGGCGCCGCCCGGGGTCTGCGCCATCGAGAACGTGAGCGGCAGCAGGATGGCGACGCCGTTGGCGCCGCCCAGCCCGGGCAGCACGCCGATGATCACGCCGAGGATCACCCCGGTGAACATCAGCAGCAGGTTCTTCAGCGACAGCGCGACGCCGAAGCCGTGCAGCAGGGACTGGATCTCGTCCACGTCAGTCGATCCCGAGGAGCGACTCCAGCGGGCCCTTGGGCAGGGGCACCTTGAACCAGGCCTCGAAGATCAGGTAGAACACCACCGCCGCTCCAATGCTCACCGCGGCCGCCTTCCACCACGCGTACTTGCCCAGCCAGCGCATGAAGAAGGCGACGAACAGGATCGAGGAGACGTAGATCCCGATCCAGCCGACGAGCGCCGCGTAGATCGCGGTCGGCACGAGGACGGTCAGCACCAGCTTCAGCTGCCCGACCTGGACGAAGGTCTTGTTCTGCGGCTCGCCGATCATCAGCGCGCGCACGAAGGTGATCGCCGCCGAAACGCAGATGATCAGTCCGACGTAGAACGGGAAATAGCCCGGCCGCGGGCCGTGCACCTCCTGCCAGCCTATGCCGAGCCGCAGGCTGTCGACGATGACGAGGACGCCGAGCAACAGGAACAGGCCCGCGACGATCAGTTCGGCAGCCTTGTGCCTGAGCGCAGCCCGCCCTTGGCCCGGTCCCTCGGCCATCTTCCTCCCCCTTGGCTCAGGCGCCTATTGGCCCGAGATGAAGCCGGCCGCCTTCATCAGGGCAACGTGGCGTGCCTCCTCGCGTGCGACCCAGTCGGCGTACTCCTTGCCGGCGAGGGTCGTGCGGTTGAACGCCCCCTGCTCCATAAGGGCGTTCCATTCGGGCGTCGCCATCACCTTTTTGAACAGGTCGATGTAGTACTGGACGTGCTCCTGCGTCACGCCCGGCGCCATGAAGATGCCGCGCAGCATCAAGTAGTCGATATCCAGGCCCCCTTCCTTGCAGGTCGGAATGTCCGCCCAGGACATCTTGTCGGTCACTTTCTGCTTGTAGGGCATGCGCTTCGGGTCGAACACGCACAGCGGCCGCAGCGACCCGGCGCGCCACTGCGCCACCGCCTCGATCGGGTTGTTGACGGTGGAGTCGACGTGCCCGCCAACGAGCTGGATCGCCACCGCGCCGCCGCCCTTGAACGGGATGTAAGTGAACTTGGCCCCGGTCTTCTGCTCGATCGCCGCAGTGATGATCTGGTCCTCCTGCTTCGCACCCGTGCCGGCCATCTTCATCTTGCCCGCGCCCGCCTTCTTCGCGGCCTCGATGTACTCCTTCGCCGTCATGTAGGGCGACTTGACGTTGACCCACAGCACGAACTGGTCGAGCGCCAGCATTTGCACCGGCGTCAGGTCGCGCCAGTTGAACGGCACGCCGGTCGCGAGCGGGGTGGTGAAGAGATTCGACAGCGTGATGATGATCTTGTGCGGGTCGCCGGCCGCGCTCTTGACGTCGAGAAAACCCTCGGCCCCCGCGCCGCCCGCCTTGTTGATCGGCACGATCGACTGCTTCATGAGGCCGTGCTTGGCGACGATGCCCTGGACGGCGCGCGCCATCTGATCCGCGCCGCCTCCGGTTCCTGCCGGGATGATGAACTCGACTGTCTTCGTGGGTTCCCACGCCTGCGCCGCGAGCGGTGCATACGCCACCACCAGCGCCAATCCCGCCTGTGCCAGTTTGTTTCGCATAGCTCCTCCTATCGTTGTGCCTCGGGTGCGCGCACCCGTTTTTCATGCGCCGGATGCGATCGCACGCTGAACGCAAGCTTACCCCCTCCAGTCACGCGGATTCTCCACAATGCGCAACGGCTTGGACCATGACTGCGGTCAAGAATTCGGCGTCTCCGTGTCGGCTGCAGATGCAGCCTGCTTCGCCGCCGCCTGCTGCCGCTTCGCCAGCCACAGCCCCCACACGACCACGATTGCCGCGCCGATCGCGCCGGCGACGAGTTCGAGGCTCACGTTGAGGAGTTTCGGCGTGTCACCGGCCAGCTCGAATCCCGCCACATGGTCCTTCATCCAGTCCACCAGGACCGGATCCGTGACCAGCATCTCGCCCGCGACCATGCCGATGAGCGCCGCCCCGAGCGTGATGATGACCGGAAAGCGCTCCATGAGCTTCACCAGCAGCGTGGCGCCGAAAACGACCAGCGGGATCGAGATCGCAAGACCGAGAATCAGGAGCGTGAAGCTGCCGCCCGCGGCCGCAGCCACCGCGATCACGTTGTCGAGGCTCATGACCAGGTCGGCGATGAGGATGGTCTTGATCGCCGCGATCAGATTGTCGCTCGCCTCGACGTCGTCGCCGGGTTCCTCGGGAACCAGGAGCTTGATGCCGATCCAGAACAGCAGCAGGCTGCCGATGATCTTCAGCCACGGCAGCGTGAGCAGCGCCACTGCAAAGATGGTGAGGATGATCCGCAGGACGACGGCCGCACCCGCGCCCCAGAAGATCGCCTGCTTCTGCTGTTTCCGCGGCAGCGAGCGGGCGGCGAGCGC
>CAZYVT010000017.1:0-56290 GCA_964651335.1 uncultured Enterobacteriaceae bacterium
TCCGACTGGCAGCCGGTCGAGGTTTCGGCGTGCACGAAGGCGACGATTTTCGCGTCCCGGTTCTTCTTCAGCGCGTCCTCGACCTTCTGCGGATCCACCGGCTCGCCCCAGTTGTCCTCGACGACCACCGGCACCCCGCCCATGCGCACCACGTTCTCCAGCATGCGGCCGCCGAACACGCCGTTCTGGCACACGATCACCTTGTCGCCGGGCGCCACCATGTTGACGAAGCAGTACTCCATGCCGAGCGACCCCGGCCCGGAGAGCGGAAAGGTGAGCGCATTTTTTGTTTGATAGACGTAGCGCAGCAGGCTTTTCAGCTCCTCCATCATCTCGACGAACACCGGGTCGAGATAACCGATCGCCGGCTGGCTCATGGTCGTGAGCACGCGCGGGTGGATTTCGGTGGGGCCTGGGCCCATGAGCGTTCTCTGCGGCGGATGAAAGGACGTGATGCGTTTCGACGGGGCGTAATGGCTCATGGGATCGGCTCCAATGGAAAATCCGAACGGCGCGTCGTCCGGCCTGGACTTGACGCGCACCGGTTTCTTGGCGCTGGCTTCGTTGACGATTTCGACCGCGTTGATGTGGCCCTGCGTGACGCGCTCGATCTCGGCCGCCCAGCGCGCCGGCACGTAACCCGCCTTCACCCAGTTGTTGACCACCGCGCGGTCGAGCTGGAAGGCGCGCGCGACCTCCGCCTGGCTGCCGAACATCTCGACGAGTCGCTGCGCGCAGTTCATGATTTCGACCTGGTTCGAAAGCCTAGCATGTCAATATCATATTGACAAGGGAAGGTATCTCATGAAGCCGGAACGTCCGGTCGCGTTTCAACCCCAGACTGTCGCGGAGGCCTGGCTCGGCCTGCTCGCCGCGCGCGGCATCGAGTACCTGTTCGCCAACGGCGGCACCGATTTCGCGCCGGTCGCGGAAGCCTATGCCAAGGGCCGCACACAGGGCTGGCGCATGCCCGAGCCGGTGATCGTGCCGCACGAGAACCTGGGCGTTGCAATGGCCCACGGATACGCCATGCTCACCGGTCGAGCGCAGGCGATGATGGTGCACGTCGGCGTCGGCACGGCAAACGCGATCAACGGGCTGATCAACGCCGCGCGCATGCAGATCCCCATCCTGTTCACCGCCGGTCGCACCCCGCTCACCGAGTCGGGCGCCGTGCTCGGCGCGCGCAACAACTATATCCACTGGGCGCAGGAGCATTTCGACCAGGGCGCGATGCTGCGCGAATTCGTGAAGTGGGATTTCGAGCTGAAACACCCCGAGCAGGTCGAGCCCGCCCTGGATCGCGCGCTTGCGATCGCGCGAAGCGCGCCGCAAGGCCCGGTTTATTTGACCCTGCCGCGCGAGATCCTCGCCGCACCGATCGCCGCGGCTGTTTCAGGTGAGCGCCCACTTCTCGTTTCTGCCACGCCACCCGCGGCCGATCCGGATGCTCTCGAGGAGGTAGCGAAACTCGTCGCGAGCGCCGGGCAGCCGTTGCTCATCACCGCGAATGGCGGCCGCACATCGGAGGCGGTCCGCGCGATCACCGCGCTTGCCGAGCACTTCGCGATCCCGGTCGTGCATTACCGGCCGCGCTATTTCGCCCTCTCCTCCGAGCACCCGATGCACGCGGGCTGGGAGCCGCATGCGCTTCTTCGCGAGGCGGACCTCGTCCTCGTGGTGGACTGCGATGTGCCTTGGATCCCGGCGCAGGGCGGACCGAAAGCCGAGGCAACCGTGGTGCACATCGGCCCGGACCCGCTCTTCACGCGCTATCCGATGCGGAGTTTTCGCACCGACATCGCGCTTACCGGGCTGGTCGCGCCCACGCTCGCGCAACTGCTCGAGCGCGCCCTCCGCTGCGCCCCGGCGCATGCGGCGTTCGCCACGCGGCGTGAAGCGGTTGCAAGGCGCAACGAGGCGGCGCGACTGCACGGGCGTGCGGGCATTGCTTCCGTCCCGCCGCAGTTGACCGCGAAATACACCTCGGCCTGCCTCAATTCGCTACAGGACGCGAATACGATTTTGGTGAACGAGTATCCCCTGGTGCTCGAGGAGATGGAGATCCGCGAGCCCGGGCGATATTTCGCCAGCTCGCCTGCCGGCGGCCTCGGCTGGGGCCTCGGGGCCGCACTGGGCGCCAAGCTCGCTGCGCCCGACAGGACCGTGATCTGCGCGGTCGGCGATGGCGCCTACATGTTCGGCAACCCGACGCCGGCGCACTTTGTCTCCGAGGCGATGCAGCTGCCGGTGCTCTTCGTCGTGTTCAACAATGCGCGCTGGGCGGCGGTGCACCGCTCAACGCTCGCCCTGTACCCCAGGGGCGCCGCCGCGCAGGCCACGGAGCCGCCGTTTGCGGTGCTCGAACCCTCGCCGCGCTTCGAGAAGGTGGTCGAGGCGAGCGGCGGTTACGGCGCGCGCGTCACCGATCCAAGGGAACTCATGCCTGCACTCGAGCGGGCGCTCCGCGTGGTGAAAGAGGATAAACGCCAGGCGTTGGTGAACGTGCGCCTGGAGGCGAGTTACGTGAAGACGAGCTAACGCGCCGCGCCAATTCGCCCGACCAGGGGAAGCTTGAGCGCCGGAGAGAACGGATCGACGCCGAACGTCAGGCCGAGCAAGCTCACTTCGAGTCCTTCGACACCGCTCGCGGTCACCGCGAACAGGCCGCCTAGGGAGAGCTGAACACCGCTGCCGCTCGGCGCCGAACCTACAATCTTGTCACTGTAATCCTTGCCGATCGCGGTCGGCGGCAGATCCACTTTCAGCTCGGGCGCGGCGCGCGAAATCCAGGCGGTGAAGGTATTGGAGTTCGGGCCCGGCCAGACCGCGTAATCGTTGGCATGGGGATAGTCGCGCACCGCCTTGGCGATGCGCTCGATGAGGGCATCGGCGCCCTTCCCTCGCTTCTCGGCCAGCAGCTCGGGTACATTGCCGTACCAGCGCGCATCGGGCGAGCGCTCGCTCACCGACACCGCGCTGCCGCTCCAGCGCAATTTCCAGCCGATCACCTCGTAGACCGTGTAAGCCTTTGCGCCGGCCGGTTTCACCGCGAACCAGGTATGGACGCCGAAATTGCCGCGCCAGCCCCAGGTCCGTGCCGCGTACACCTGGACGATTGCATCGTGCACCGCCGCCGGATCCGGAGCGAGGCCGACCGGTTCGTGGCTCGCGGTGCGCCAGTCCTGCGCGGTCACGCGTCCGATCACGGCAACGATGAGCGCAGCAAGGGTCGCTGCGACCAGTATTGCGGCGCGACCGAGACGTGGCGACATCGCGTCATTCTAGATCGTGCCTGCCCGCCGCAGACCCAGCGCGACTACGCGACGCAGAAGCCGCTCGCGCACTCCGTGCGGCGCCCCGAGGCCCATGCGCGCGAGCGGGCTCGCGTCCTCAGGCGCCGGCCGTACACCCGCCAGTCCGGCGGCGAGCGCGAGCCGTCCGCGCCAGTCCGCGGCGCGGTTCTTGAGCCAGCGCAGTGCCGGCACGAGGCGCTGCTCGTCGGCGTCGAAGTCCGTGCCGAGCGGAAACGCGGGCAGCAGGCCACGCGCGCCGATCGGGGCCAGACGCTCCGCAAGGCGCTCGGGAGTGTTCTGCAGTGCGTGCTCCGGCACGCGCCAGCCGCGCGGCAGCTTGCCGGAGTTTTTCGCGCGCGCGGCGAGCGCCTCCTGGAAGCGCCGGTCCGCGATCGCGATCAACGCCGCCGCCACCTCGGCGTCGGTGCGCCCGCGCAGATCGGCGATGCCGTATTCGGTGACCACGATGTCGCGCAGGTGCCTCGGGATCGTGGTGTGGCCGTAGTTGAACACGATGTTCGACTCGGCGCGGCCGCCCGATTCGTACGCGGCGCGCAGCAGCAGGATCGAGCGCGCGCCCTCGAGCTCGTGCGCCATGGCGACGAAGTTGTACTGGCCGCCCACGCCGCTGACGACGCGCCCGTCCTCCAGAGCGTCCGATGCCACCGCGCCGAACAGCGTCGCCTTCATGCAGATGTTGATGAAGCGAGCGTCGCGCAGCAGCCGCCGGGCACGCGATTCCTCGCCGTAGAGATCATTGATGCGCGAGACCGAGGTCATGAGAAAAACCCGGCGCTCGTCTTCCGGCAGCTCGCGCAGCGCACGGTAGAACTCGCTCGGGCCGAGGAAGAATGCGGCTTGCAGCACCGGGCCGTCAGCGCCGTCGCGGCGCCGGATGATGCCCGCACGGTAAAGCGTCATCAAGCCCCAGGTGAACATCTCGCTCGAAGCGAAGAGGCCGGCGTCGAACCGGCCGAGCCCACCCTCGCGCTCGACCAGCGGGCAGCGTGCCAGGCCGAGGGCGCTTGCGGCCGCGGCGAAGGACTCGGGCTCCGCATGGCGCACGCGCAGCCAATGCGCCACCGCGTCGCCGAGCGAGCCGATTCCGAGCTGCAGCGCACCGCCGTCCTTCACGAGCGCCGCGGCATGGACGCCGATGGCGTGGTCGGCGGGCTCGGAGGGCGGATTCGGGACGCCGAACAGCGGATGCTCCCAGCGCGGCGAGTCGACCAGCACGTCGAAGTACTCGGCGCCGACCTCGGCATCGTGCAGCATGAATGGAAGGTTGCGGTTGACGAGCCCGGCGACCACGCTGGGCGCGCCGCGCGCGCGCATGGCGCTCACCACGTCCAGTGTGAGATCGGGATTCGAGCTCAGGCTGAAGCGCCCGCCGCGCTCGGCGACCATGACGAGGACCGCATTGACGCCGCGTGCCAGCATGTCGCGCGCGACGTGCGTGTAGTTGCTGCTGATGTAGCTTTGCTGCGCGGCCGGGGAGCCGAGCATGGATCCGGGCCGGAAGTAGAACTCGAACAACTGGACGTTTCGCGGCAGCCCGTGCGCGTGCAGATCCCGCATGTACTCGATCTCGGGCACACCGGCGAACGCGCGCCGGACGTACGGCGCGAGAAATCGGCGCTCGAGCTCGCCCGAGCCGCGCGGCACCTCGAGCGAAAGCGCGGTGATGATCGAAAGGCGCAGTTCCGCGCGCGCCCTGGCGCGCGCATAGAGCGCATTGAGCAGCGGCACCGGCTTGCCAAGGCCAAGCGGCGTCGCACAGACGATGCGCTCGCCGGCGCGCGCGAGGATCGCATCGATCGCCGCCTCAAGCTCGGCGGTGCGCAGGATCGTCAGTCGACCTCTTCGGCAAACAAAGGCTCGCCAAGTTCCTCCGGATCGAACGCCTTGTCGCCGTGTTCATTCGCGACCCCGGCAGGGTCCAATCCGGCGAAATCAAAGAGCTTGCGGTCCAGAAGGTGAGAGGCCCGCACGTCGGTGAGCGCCCGCAGGATCGACTCGACGCGGCCCGGATGGCGCCGCTCCCACTCCCGCAGCATCTCCCGTACGACCCTGCGCTGCAGGTTTTCCTGCGAGCCGCAAAGATTGCACGGAACGATCGGGAATCCGCGCGCTTTGGCGTAGGCGGCGAGGTCGTCCTCTTTCACGTAGGCGAGCGGCCGGATGACGATGTGACGGCCGTCGTCCGAGACCAGCTTTGCCGGCATCGCCTTGAGCTTGCCGCCGTGGAACAGGTTTAGAAAAAACGTGGCGAGGATGTCGTCGCGATGGTGGCCGAGCGCGATCCGGGTCGCGCCGAGCTCCGAGGCGACGCGGTACAGCACGCCGCGACGCAGCCGCGAGCAGAGCGAACAGGTTGTCTTGCCTTCCGGAATGACCCGCTTCACGACCGAATACGTGTCCTGCTCGACGATGCGGAAGGGAACGCCGCGCGCGGCGAGGTACCCGGGCAGCACGTGCGCGGGAAATCCCGGCTGCTTCTGGTCCAGATTGACCGCGATCAGCTCGAAGCGCACCGGCGATTTCTGCCGCAGCGCGAGCAGCACGTCGAGCAATCCGTAGCTGTCCTTGCCGCCGGAGAGGCAGACCATGACGCGATCGCCTTCCCCGATCAGGCGATAGTCGCCGATCGCTTCGCCGACCTGGCGGCGCAGGCGCTTGGCGAGCTTATTCTGTTCGTACACCGATTTACGCGGATCCGTCATCACACGAACACCGAGCGCCCGCCGTCCACTGCCAGCACATGGCCGGTGACGAACTGAGCGGTGGCGAGGAACAGAACGGCCTGGGCGATGTCCTCCGGCCTGCCGGTGCGGCCGAGCAGCGTGCTCGCCACGATTCGCTCGCGCTCCTTCGATTCGAACTGGCCGTCCTCGGGCCAGGCGATCGCGCCGGGCGCGACCGCGTTCACCCGTACCGCGGGCGCCAACTCGAGCGCAAGCGCGCGCGTCAGCGCGGCAAGACCGGACTTCGCGACGCTGTACACGAGGTAGCCCTTGAGCGGCCGCCTGGCGTGGAGGTCGACGATATTCACGATCGAGCCCTGTGAAGCCGCGAGATGCGGCGCGGCGGCCTGCGAAAGGAACAGCGGTGCGCGCAGATTCGAGCCGACCAGCTCCTCCCAGTGACCCAATTCGATTTCGCCCACCGGCGTCGGATAAAAGGCCGAGGCATTGTTCACCAGGAGGTCGAGCCGGCTCCAGCGCTCGAGCGCTGCGCCTACCAGCACCCTGGGCGCGATCGGCGCCAGCAGATCGCCCTTCACCCTGAGCGCGCTTCCAGGGCGCGCGGCGTTCAGTTCCGCCTCGAGACTCGCGGCATCCTCCTCGCCACCCCGGTAGTGGACGATCACATTCGCGCCCGACCCGTGCAGTGTGCGCGCGATCGCCGCGCCGATGCGCCGCGCGGCGCCGGTCACGAGCGCCACTTTCCCGTGCAGGGTCTGGTCCATGGTGCAAGCGAATTCTAGGGTAAATTCGCAGTGAGACTCACGCCATGCGGCCGAGCGAGCTGCCCCGTCCGGACCCCGATGCGCTTGCTGCGAGCCGCGCGCTGCTCGAGCGCATCGCGGCCGAGCTCACCGCGCATCGGAACTGGATGTCTTTCGCGCGCTACATGGAGATCGCACTCCATGAACCGGGCCTTGGCTACTACGCCGGAGGCAGCACGAAGCTCGGCGCGGCGGGCGACTTCATCACGGCGCCCGAGCTTTCCCCGCTGTTCGCGCGCACGCTCGCCCGGCAGGTCGCGGAACTGCTGGGCCCCGGCGACGCGGTGCTGGAATTCGGCGCCGGCAGCGGCGCGCTCGCCGCTGCGCTGACCGATGAGCTCGCCGCGCTGGGGTCCGGTGCGCATCCGTATCTGATTCTCGAAACGAGCGCGCAGCTGCGTGAGCGCCAACGCCTGCGACTCGGCCCCCGCGCGCGCTGGGTCGAACGCTTGCCGCAGCGCTTTCGCGGCGTGATGCTTGCCAACGAGGTCGCCGACTCGATGCCGGTGCGCGCGCTGGCGTGGACCAATGCGGGCATCGCCGAGCGCGGCGTGTGCGCCAATGAAGGCCAGCTCGCCTGGTGTGAACGGCAGGCCGAAGGTGAGGCGCTTGCCGCGGCCCGCGAGATCGACGTGGCGCTGCCGCCCTGCGGACGCTACGAGAGCGAGCTCGGGCTCGTGGCGCGCGCCTGGATGCGTTCGCTCGCAGACTCGCTTGAGTGCGGCGCGGTGATCGTCATCGACTACGGCTTCACTCAGCGCGAGTACTACCATCCGCAGCGCTCGATGGGAACGCTGATGTGCCACTATCGGCACCGGGCGCACGGCGACCCGTTCTACCTGCCGGGCCTGCAGGACATCACCGCCCACGTCGACTTCAGCGCGCTCGCGCGCGCCGCGACCGAGTCGGGGCTCGAAGTGCACGGCTACGCGAGCCAGGCGCAGTTCCTGGTGAACTGCGGCATCACGGAGCTGCTTGCGGAGGCTGACCCGGCCGATGCGCTGCGCTACGCACCGCTTTCCGCCGCGGCCAACCGGCTGCTGTCGCCCGCCGAAATGGGAGAACTGTTCAAAGTGCTCGTGGTCGCGCGCGGCGTGACACGGCCACTCGCGGGCTTTTCGCGCGGCGACCGATCGCATACGCTCTAGGCCGATGACGCGCGCTTTAGTCCTCGTCGCGACGATTGCGCTTGCTGCGCTTGGCGCGCAGGCGGACGAGATCGAATCGGCAAAGCAGCGCTGGGCGGACAGTCCTCACGGGCCTTTGCTGGAGAGGATCCTGCCGCCCACATTCGCGCGCAAGCAGCTTCCCGACCGGCGCTCGCGCGGCGCGCAACTCGTCCTGCGCTACTGCGTGCAGTGCCACAACCTGCCCAACCCGGCCATGCACGATGCGAAGCGCTGGCCCTCGGTGCTGGAGCGGATGGTTTTTCGCATGCGCGGCAAGGGCAACCTCGGGCCGCTGATGGCCGAGATGATGGTGGACGTCGAAGCGCCGAGCGAGGACGAGCAGCGCACGCTGCTTGCCTATCTGAGGCGCAATGCGCAGCAGCCGCTCGATCCGAGGAGAGTTCCGGAGGTGCTGCAACCCGCGGGCGAATCCTTCCGTCTCGCGTGCAGTCAGTGTCACGTGCTGCCCGACCCGAAACGTTACACTGCGGCGCAGTGGCCCGCGGTGGTCGAGCGGATGCAGGAAAACATGGAATGGATGAACCGCGTCGTCGGCTCCAATCACGTCCCGGGAGAGCCGCAGCTGCGGATCGAGGACATCAACGCGTTCCTTGCCCGCCACGCGCGGCGCTGACGGTGCGGTCGCACGAAAGGAGAAACAACGTGGCAGAGCGCAAAGCGGTCATCATCACCGGATCGGCAACCGGAGTGGGCGCAGCCAGCGCGCTTGCGCTCGCGCGCCGCGGCTATGACGTGCTGATCAATTACTCGAAAAGCGAGCGCGAAGCGAAAGATGCCCAACGCGCCTGCCGGGAAGCCGGCGCAGATACCCTGTGCGTGCGCGGCGACGTCGCAGAGGACAGCGCCTGCCGGAGCATGGTGCAGGACGCGCTCGGTCGCTGGGGCCGGCTCGATGCCCTCGTCAACAATGCGGGCGTGACGACCTTCGCTGGCTCCGCCAACTGGGAAGCGCTCGATGCGGCGACATTCCAGCGCATTTTCGCGGTCAATCTTCTGGGCGCGTTCCAGATGATCCGCGCCAGCGCGCCGCACCTGAAGGCTGCGCGCGGCGCGATCGTCAATGTGTCCTCAATCGCAGGCGCGCTCGGAATCGGCTCCTCGGTACCCTACATCGCCTCGAAAGGGGCGCTCAATTCGCTCACGCTGCACCTGGCGCGGGTGCTGGCACCCGAGGTGCGCGTGAACGCGGTCTGCCCCGGGATGATCACGACCCGCTGGTTCACCGAAGGCGTGGGGCAGGAAGCGTACGAAAGGTTGAAGGACTATTACGAGGGCGCGACGCCGCTCGGGCGCGCGTGCACGGCCGAAGATGTTGCCGAGGCGGTGGTGTGGCTCCTCTGCGGCGCCGGAACCGTCACCGGGGAACTACTGCTTCTCGACTCGGGTACTCATCTCGGCACGTTCGGCCGCGCCGTGGTGCCGGCGAAAGGCTGACCGCACTGCAGGCCGCGTGCCTCGCACGGTGTCTCACCTGGGTACGGCCATGCCGCGCGCGACGCCAGGCCGTGCAGAAATGGTGTCGAACCAGCGCTTCACGTTGCGGAAATCGCCCAAGTCCACCTTGTGCCATTCGTGGCGCGCAACCCAGGGATAGGTTGCGATGTCCGCAATCGAATACTCGCGGGCGAGAAACGCCGAGTGCGACAGGCGCCGGTTGAGCACGCCGTACAGCCGCCGCGTCTCGCCCGTGTAGCGCTCGATCGCATAGGGTACCGGCTCTTTGGCCGCGCGCAAAAAATGGTGCGCCTGCCCGAACATCGGCCCGACGCCGCCCATCTGGAACATGAGCCATTGCAGCGCGTCGTACCTGCCGCGCACCGCCGGCGGGAGAAACTTCCCGCTCTTTGCCGAGAGATACACCAGGATCGCGCCCGATTCGAACAGCTTCAGCGCGCGCCCGTCGGGCCCGTCATAGTCCACGATTGCCGGAATCTTGCTGTTCGGATTGATGGCGACGAATTCCTCCCTGAACTGCTCGCCCTTGCCGATATCCACCTTGTGCGCACGGTAGGCAAAGCCGCACTCCTCGAGCATGATGGACACCTTGCGGCCGTTGGGCGTGCCCCACGTGTAGAAATCGATCATTCGCCTCGTCACCCCCCGCGAAGCGCGCCATTCTAGTCGAGCAGTCCCGGCGCCAGCGGAATAACGCGGCCTGCGGCGCTGTTTTTTGCATCCGCCGACGCACCGCCAACGTACACTCGGTTTGAAACGGCTCCACATGAAGAGAATCCTTGTATTGTTCCCGAAGGAATGGGACCGGCTCGAGTTCGGCCGCCCGGAGTATGCGGGCCGCTACGAGTTCGTCTACGCCGGCTTCGACCTGTTCCGCTTCCCGCAGAATCTGCAGCTCGCCAGGTTCGATGCGTTCCGCTTCGTGAACGACATCGTGGCGCGCTTCCGCCGCGAGCGCATCGACGGGGTGTTCAGCAACAACGAATATTTCGGCGCGCTGATCGCCTCGGTGGTGGCCGAAAAGCTCGGCCTTCCCGGCAACGACCCGCGCGTGGTCCTCACCGCGCAGCACAAGTTCTACGCCCGCAAGGCCTTTGCGGAGATCGCTCCCGAAGCCTCGACGCGCTATGCCGCGTTCCCCTATTCGATCGGCCGCCGCGAACAGTTCCCGTTCGATTTTCCCTGTTTCGTGAAGCCGGTGAAGGCGACCTTTTCGGTGCTCGCGCGGCGCGTGGACACGTTCAGGCAGCTCAAACGCCATCTCTCCTTCTGGCCGTTCGAGAAATACATCATCAAGCGGCTGGTGAAGCCGTTCAACGACCTGCTGCCCTGGTACACCGACTTCCAGATCGATGCGCACCACATGATCGCCGAGGAAATCCTGCCGGGCCTGCAGGTCAACCTCGACGGCTACGTACACGACGGAAAGGTCAGAGTGCTGGGAGTGATCGACGAGAACCTGTACGCCGGAACGTACGCCTTCCGCAGCTTCGAGTATCCGTCGCGGGTCCCGGCGCAGGCGCAGGCGCTGATGATCGGCCTTGCCGGCAAGGTTCTCGCCGGAATCGGCTATCGCCACGGGTTCTTCAACCTGGAGCTGGCGTGGGATCCGGACAGCGGGCGCATGCGCCTGATCGAGATCAACCCCCGCATGGCCTCGCAGCTCGCCTGCTTCTACGAGTGGGTCGACGGGGTGAGCCCGTATGAGGCGCTCTTCGCGCTCGCCTGCGGTGAGCAGCCCCGGCTGGAGCGCGGCACGCCGAGGTATCGCCACGCCGCGAGCTTCGCATTGCGCAAGTTCGACGGCAAACCGCTCGGCGCGCACCCGAGCCCTGCGCAGCTGGAGCGCGTTCGGCGCGACTACCCCGAGGCCCGGCTGATGCTCTATTTGAAACGCGGCGCAAGCCTCGCGCGCGAGATGAAGTGGCTCGGCAGCTACCGCTACGCAGTCGTCAACATGGGGGCCGGATCCACGGACGATCTGCAGCGGCGTTTTCGTGCTCTGCGCCGTACGCTGTTCCTCGAATCCGACCTCGTGGCGTAGCTACTCGCTGCGCAGGGCCTCGAGCGGATCGAGGCGCGCAGCGCGGCGCGCGGGCAGTACGCCGGCGGCGAGGCCGACCGCAACCGCCATC
This sequence comes from uncultured Enterobacteriaceae bacterium, assembly GCA_964651335.1. Taxonomy (GTDB): domain Bacteria; phylum Pseudomonadota; class Gammaproteobacteria; order Burkholderiales; family SG8-39; genus 2-02-FULL-66-14. The sequence goes on from CAZYVT010000017.1 coordinate 11,585, forward strand.
ACCTCGGCGAGCACGGCGTACCCCCACGGCGTATGCACCGGCAGTGCCGCCAGCACCAGCTTCAGCACACCGGCCGCGCCCCAGCCGAGCGCGAGCCCGGCCGCGCCGCCGAGCGCCGCGAGCAGGGCCGCCTCGCCGAGAAACAGCAGCAGGATGCCGCGCTGCGTGGCGCCGAGGGCGCGCAACAGGCCGATCTCGCCGGTGCGTTCGGCCACCGCGATGGTGAGGATGGTGAGAATGCCGACCGCGCCGACGACGAGCGAGATGGCGCCGATCGCCGCCACCGCGAAGGTGATCGCGTTCAGCACGGTGCCGAACACCTCGAGCATCTTCTGCTGCGGGGTGACGGTGAAGTCCTCGGCGCCGTGGCGCGCGATCAGGATGCGCCGGATGCCCTCTTCCACCTCGGCGAGCGGCGCCGTCGGCTCGTACACCACGTGGATCTCCATCAGGCTTTCCCGGTTGAACATTTCCAGCGCGCGCGCGACCGGGATGAACACCGTGTCATCGAGGTCGAAGCCGAGCACCTGGCCCTTGGATTCCATCACGCCGATAACGCGGTAGCGCTCGCCGCCGACGCGGATGCGGCCGCCGAGCGGATTTTCGCCGCCGAACAGTTCCTTCGCCACCTTCGAGCCGAGCACGGCGAAGGCGCGCGCGGCGCGCGGATCGTCGTGCGGCAGGAACTCGCCGCTCGCGACCCGCATGCTGAGCGCGCGGGAGAAGTCCGGACCCGTTCCGTAGAGCGTGACGCGGCGGCTCTTGCCGGCATGGTCGATCTCCGCGTTCCCCTGCACCAGCGGGTCGGTCACCTGCACGTGGCGCGCGCGTCGCAGTGCAATCGCGTCGTCAATGCTCAAGGGGCGCACCGTGTTCACCGCACCGAGAGACGCGCCGTGCGTCGTGATGCGGCCGGGCGCGACCGTGATCAGGTTGGTGCCGAACTGGGTGAATTCAGCGATGACGAAGCGGTGCAGACCCTCGCCGATCGCGGTCAGGAGCATCACCGCGGCGACCCCGACCGCGATCCCGAGCGAGGTGAGCGCGGTGCGCAGGCGGTGCGCCGCGAGCGATGCCAGGGTGAAGCGGAGGAAATCGGCGGCGCCCATCGCTATCTCTTCGACAACGCCTGCACCGGGTCGAGCCGCGCCGCGCGGCGCGCCGGCGCCACTGCGAACAGCACCGAGGTGGCGATCGCCGTGAGCGGCGCCGCGACGAGCGCCCACCACGGCGGCGTGAACGGGATGTTCGGGTAGATCTGCGCGATCACGAGCTGGCCCGCCTTGCCCGCCGCCAGGCCGAGCGCCGCGCCGCCCAGCGCGAGCAACACCGCTTCGGTGAGGAAGACAAGGCGGATCTGCCGGGCCGTGGCGCCGAGAGCCTTGAGAAGCCCGATCTCGCGCCTGCGCTGGGTCACCGAGATCAGCATGACGTTCATGATCAGGATGCCGGCAACCGCAAGGCTGATCCCGGCCAGCCCCCCGACTGCGAGGGTCAGCGCGCGCAGGATGCGGTCGAACGTCGCGAGCACCGCGTCCTGCGTGATGACCGTCACATCGCGCTTGCCCTCGTGGCGCTCGCGCAGGATCTCCTCGATGTCGGCCTTGGCGATGGCGATCTGCTCCCGGCTCTTCGCCTCGACCAGGATCCGGAACAGCGCCTCGGTGTTGAACAGCGCCTGCGCCGCCGCCACCGGCACGATGACGATCTCATCGGTGTTGAAGCCGAGCGATTCGCCCTGCGGCGCGAGCACCCCGACGATGCGGAAGCGCCGGTCGCCGATGCGCAGCCACTCGCCCAGCGCGGCCCGAGCGCCGAACAGCTCCGCGGCGAGCTTGCCGCCGAGTACGCACACGGGCTGGCTGTGGCGGGGGTCGCCCTCGGGCAGAAATCGGCCCTGTGCAAGATCCATATGCCGGATGTCCATCAACTCTGCGGTCGAGCCGAGCACCGGCGTCTCGCGGCTGCGCGCCCCCGTGCGCACGTCGCCAGCGCCGACGATGAGCGGCGCGAGGCGCCGGATCGCGGCGCTGCGCCTGAGCGACAGCGCGTCGTCGATGGTGAGATCGCGCGGCGTCTTGCCAATCAGCACCCCGGGCATCGCGCCGGCGGTTTCACTCCTCCCGGGCAGCACGATGACGAGATGCGTGCCGAGCGAGCCGAACTGGCTCATTACGTACAGGCGCGCCCCTTCGCCGAGCGAGCTGACCGCCACCACCGCAGCCACGCCGATGCCCATCGCGAGCAGGATGAGAAGCGTGCGGGAGCGGTAGCCCCGCACTACCCGCCAGGCGAACTCGAGCGTATCGGCAAAGCGCACGCCGCTAGCTCCGCTGGTCGCTCACGATGGCGCCATCGACCATCCGCAGGCACCGCTGTGCGCGCGCGCCGATCTCGGGATCGTGGGTGACGAGCGCGACCGCGCCGCCGTCATGATGCACGCGTTCCAGCACCGCCATCACGTCCTTCCCGGTGTGGCGGTCGAGATTGCCGGTCGGCTCGTCGGCGAGGATCACTGCGGGCTGCATCGACATGGCGCGCGCGATCGCCACCCGCTGGCACTGCCCGCCCGAGAGCTGGTCGGGTCGGTGCCTCGCCCTGGCGTCGAGCCCGTAGTCCGCGAGCAGACGGGCGAGCCGGCGCTTGCGCTCGGCCGGCTCGATTCCGGCCAGCACCATCGGCAGTTCGATATTCTGCTCGGCAGTGAGGCGCGGCACCAGATGGAAAAACTGGAACACGAACCCGAACTTCTCGCGGCGCACGCGCGCCTGTTCGTCGTCGCTCAGACCGGTGACGTCGCGCCCTTCCAGCTCGTAGCGCCCGGCATTGGGCCGGTCGAGCAGGCCGATGACGTTGAGCAGCGATGATTTCCCGGAACCCGACGGCCCCATGATGGACAGGAACTCGCCCTGCGCGATATCGAGATTGACGCCGCGCAGCGCGTGGACTTCCTCCTCCCCGACACGGAAGACGCGCTCGACGCTGCGCAGGCGGATCATTTGCCTGCGGCGGCCGCGGTCCTCGCCTCCGCAACCACTCGCGCCCCTGCCTTCACGCCCGCCCGTTCGAGCGAAGTGACGACGCGATCACCGCGCGCGAGACCGGATTTGACTTCGGTAAATTCCCAGTTCGAGAGCCCGGCCTCGATCCTCCGCTCCTCGAGCGTGTCGCCCGCGCCGAGCACGAGGACCCGGTTGCCGGGCAGCAGTGCCGTGGTCGGGATACGCAGCACGTTGTCGCGCGCGGCGACGATGATCTCGGCGTCCGCGCTATACCCCACCAGCAGGTGCCGCGCCGCGCCCGGATCGTCGAACTCCACCTCGACCTCCACCGTACGCGCCTGCTTCTCCACCGCGAGCACGTAGGGCGCGATGCGGCGAAGCTTGCCCGCGAAATGCTTGCCGCGGTACGCGTCGAGCGTGATTCTCCCGCCCATCCCCACCTGGAGCTGGGCAGCATCCACTTCGTCGATCGGCGCCGAGACGTACAGGCAGGAGTCGTCGATGAGATCGATCGCCGGCAGTGTCGGGATGCCCGGTGGCGAAGGAGTCAGGAACTCGCCCACCTCGCCGTTCACCTCGGCGACGATGCCGTCGAATGGCGCCCGTACCACCGTGCGCGCCGTATCGGCGCGCGAGGCGCCGATGCGCGCCTCGGCCTCCTTGACCTGCGCGCGCGCCGAGTCGCACCCCGCCTGCCTCGCCTTGGCATCGCTCTCGGCGCGGTCCACGCGCTCCTCCGAGACAAAACCCTTGTCGCGCAGCTGGCGCGCGCGTACGGCTTCCCGCACGGCCACGTCGGCAACCAGGCAGGCCTCGCTCACGTGCGCCCGGGCGGTCTGCAACTGCTCGACCGAGACGCGCTCGCGTGCCGTCAGATCGTCATTCCACAGCTCGAGCAACAAATGGCCCTGCTTCACCCGGTCGCCCTTCTTCACGCTGAGCTTTTCGATCCGTCCGCCCAGGGGCGGCGCGAGCTTGGCGCGGCGGCAGGCAGAAACGGAGCCTGCGCGCGTGTTGGCGACCGTGGTTTCGACCCGTCCGGTTTCAACCGCCGCGACCAGCACCGCGACCGGCTCCGGCCGGGTGGCGACCCAGGCGCCGGCCGCCAGCGCGACGACGAGCAACGCGATCAGACCGCGACGCAGCACGCGAGTGGTCTTCGGATTCATCAGGCGCGATTGTGCCGCGGTGCCGTTCCGCTAAGTTGATCCGGCGCAATGAGCCGGGTACGAGAAGCTGAATGCATACGTTGCTGTTTCTTGCCACGCTCTCCCTCGCCAACACGCGCAGGGACCCGCGGATTTCGTCAAATCTTCTGCACGTTCAGGCGGTAAGCACTTCGAAGATGCGAATCGACTCCTCTCGTCCGCGGACCTGTGCGCGTCCAAGGTCGCGCGTTTCCAGCGATATGGTCAGCTGCTTCTTCGCCGACTCAGAAATAATGATGTGACTTTGGTACTGCTTGTTCAAGGACTCCAGACGCGACGCCGTATTAACGGCGTCCCCGATCGCAGTGTAATCGAAGCGCTTTGCTGATCCGAAGAGTCCAACCGTTGCAGTTCCAAAATGGATTCCAATCCCAATGTCGATAGTCGGGAAACCTTCCCTTGCCCACTTCTCGCGTAGCGTCTTTAGGCGCCGCATCATATCTAAAGCAGTGAGGACGGCACGATTCGCCGGGTCGGGTTGCTCAATTGGGGCGCCCCAGAATGCCATAACGGCGTCGCCAATATATTTGTCGAGTACGCCATCGGTGGCAAACACAGCATCAGTCATTTCACTAAAGTAGTCATGCAATAGTCGCGTTAGCTGTTGGGTTGGGATCTGCTCTGCCAATGACGTAAACGAGCGAATGTCGGAAAACAATATTGCCACCTCACGGCGGCATTCCTTTAGGCGCTCTGGGTCGCGTTGTATCAGATCAAAAATCTGCGGAGAAAAATGATTCCGAACCGCTTCACTTAACCTACGTAGCTTGTTTTCGTGCTTCCGGTATTGAAGCAACGCAAGGACGAGGAAAAGAGATATTGATAGCGTGGCAATGGCAACATTGAACCACAGCGAGTAATCGAGAGCCCGGTAGAGAGACGTCACTTCGTCAAAGAGAATCGCTGTACCGATGAGCCGATTATTGGAATCCAGGATCGGCGAATATGCTACGTAGTAATCTTGCGTCCCCAATTTCTCATGAGAAAAAGGCTGCGATTTCTGTCCAACTAATAACGCACTTGTAGTTTTGAGGGGGATTCGACCGCTGCCATTGATTAGCATATTGTGGTCATCGATGAGGGCCCATGACACGGAGTTTTCAACAGCATGGGGTCCTAAGCGATTGGCAGAAGCGAAAGTTTCTCCTAGATCGGATGCGTTCTTACGCAGTAGGTCCTCTGGATGCTGTACATCCTCGTGCTCAGAAATCCCTAAGATTACGACGCCTTGGTCCAGACGCCTGGCGTAGAGAGTCCAACGCTCGGATTGCACTGGTCCACTTCGATATGTGGTTCTTACAGGTGCGCGAAATGCCTCGACTGGTAATACGGGACACAAGACTTCAGGAAGTAAACCTTTGGGGAGGCCGCGCGCGGACATTTGATAATCAATGATCGTGCCGTCGGCCAGCATTGCCATCGTGTTGTCATCAATTGGTGCTTTATTGAAATCTTTGAGGTCGCCGCGTTGCCAAAAGGCGACGGCACGCTTTGCGCGTTCGGCACTTTTATTGAGTCGTTCGTTAAACAGCGCGTCCGCGCTTGAGCCAATGAAGTAAATCTGAAGACCAGCAACGAGAGAAAAGAATAGGAATAGGAAGAGTGCAGCTCGCAATTCCCCGAAATTAGGTCGTCGCATGACTCCCCTCAATCTTCTTCCGAGCGGGCGGTATTAACAACGCAAGGCGCAGCCATTCCTTAGTGCGCGAGCGCGGCGGCGATCGCCTTCTCGCGGGCGGCGTCGAGCCGCGCCGGTATTGCCGCGGGCGTCGGCGCCTGCCCCGCGATCGCGCCCGCGTCTACGGCGAGCGCTGCGGCAAGCGCTTTTTCGATTCGCTTCGTATCGGCGGCGGGATCGGCAAACCTCGCGACCCTAAGAAGTTCCTCGAAACGCTCCAGGCGCCGGAACGCGTCTGTGCGCTTGAGCAGCTCGAGCAACTGAGCAGGCGTTGCGTTTGGCCCCGACGCGATTGCGCCCTTGCAGCGGCTGACGGCGAGCGCGAGCTCGCGCTCGTCATTCGGCACGCGTAGCCGATCGCACAGCGTGCGCACCGCGGCTTCTTCCAGCGGCCAGGCGAGTAACGCAAAGCGTACCGTCGCACTCGCTCCCGCCCGCGACGCGCGATCGAGGGCGCAGGGGTCCAGCTCGAGCTCGGGCAGGACCCGGGCCAGCGCACCACATTGCTCAAGCGTCTCGAACATGCGCTCCGGGTGCGCTTCCGCGAGCCCTCCGGCAAATTCCTGCCACAGGCGTTCGGCCACGAGGTGCTCGACTTCGCCCGCCTCGACCATGCGGCGCATCAGTGCGAGCGTCTCATCGGCGACGCGGAACGCGTAGCGTGCGGCAAAACGCGCCACGCGCAGGATTCGCACCGGGTCTTCCGCAAACGCTTCGCTTACATGGCGCAGCACGCCCTCCCTGAGGTCGCGCTCGCCGCCGAATGGGTCGATCAGCCTGCCCGACTCGTCCCGCGCCATCGAGTTGATGGTGAGGTCGCGCCGCGCCAGGTCCTGCTCGAGCGTCACCTCGGGCGCAGCGTATACGGTAAATCCCTTGTAGCCGCGACCGCTCTTGCGCTCGGTGCGCGCAAGAGCGTACTCCTCGCGGGTTTCCGGGTGCAGGAACACCGGGAAGTCATTTCCGACCGGCCGGAAACCGGCGGCCACCATCTCCTCGGGCTTTGCCCCGACCACCACCCAGTCGCGGTCGGCGACAGAAATCCCCAGCAGCTGGTCGCGCACCGCGCCGCCGACGACGTAGGCTTTCACGCGGTGCTGATCGCGCGATTATCGCCGCGCCCGCCAGCGCAACTGCGGATATTTTTCCCGCAATCCGGAGCGGGCCAGCCAGCCGGGTGCGGCGACTTCGAGCGCCGTCGGCGTGAGGCCGAACGGTAGCGCGCCGCCGTGGCACTCTCCGCACACGTTCGGAACCTGCATGGAGCGGTAGTTGTCGCGCGTCATCAGCGGCACCGGGGCCTGCTCCATCAGCCAAGCCTGCAGATACGAGATCCGGTCCGAGAGCCCCACGACCAGGCGCCTGCGGCCGGTCACCGCACACACGTACCGCACGAGCTCCGCAAGCGTATAGACCCGCGGGCCGCACAGGTCGTAGCACTTGCCGGCTGCCTCGGGCTCTGCAAGCGCGGCGACGAACGCGCGCACCACGTCGCCGACATAGACCGGCTGGAAGCGCGCTTGCGGGCAGGCCACGGACAGAAGCGGGAGAAACGCCGCCATCTTCGCGAACAAATTGATGAAGCGGTCATCCGGCCCGAAGATCACGGAGGGCCGGAACACCGTCACCGCGAGGTCGTCCGCGGCGAGTACGCTCTGTTCTCCGACACCCTTGGAGCGCAGGTACTCGGACGGCGCATCGCGCGAAGCGCCAAGCGCGCTCATGTGAAGCAGGCGCCTTACGCCCGCCGCGCGGCAGGCTCCAACGGCCGCCTGCGGCAGCTCGACATGCGCGCGAGCGAAATCCGGCCCGTAGTCGTTGGGGCCGCGCTCGTTACGCCTGCCGCGCCGGCTGTGCAGCACTCCGGCGAGATTGATCAGCGCGTCGTGCCCGGCGACAAGGTGCGCGAGCGCGTTCGCCTCCCCGGCGTCGGCCTCGACGACGTCGACGGTCGGCAGCAGCAGCAGATGCTTGGCGCGCTCCCGGCGGCGCGTCGGCACGGTCACCTCGGCGCCGGCGGCGGCGAGCGCAGCGACCAGGTGCCGGCCGACGAAGCCGCTTCCCCCCACCACCAGGATTCTCGAGTAGCGCATGCGCTAGGGAAGATTCTCGTCGAAACGGTCGTTGGACGATTTCGGCGCCACGGTCCCGAGCCGCTGCTTCAGAGACAGGGTCTTGCCGCCGAGCACTGCGGCGTAGAAGACCGTGTTGGTCATCACTTTCTTCACGTAGTCGCGCGTTTCGTTGAACGGGATCGTCTCGGCATAGATTGCTCCTTCGAGCGGCTTCACGTCCCGCCAGCGGCGCGCGCGCCCCGGACCCGCGTTGTACGCAGCCGAAGCGAGCACCGGATGCCCGAGATCATCGAGCACGTATTTCAGGTACCGCGTGCCGAGCGTGACATTGGTTTCGACCTCGGCTACGCGCTGCGGCGAGTAATTCATGCCGATCCGGCCCGCGACCCAGCGCGCCGTTGCGGGCATGAGCTGCATCAGCCCGCGCGCCCCGGCGGAGGACTTGGCGTCGGCGATGAACCGGCTTTCCTGCCGGACGATGCCGAGCACCCAGGCTTCCTCCAGCTCGAATGCGCGCGCCTGCTCGCGGAACACGTCGCGGAACGGAGCGAGGAACCGCACCTGGTAATTGTGGAATTGCGCCGTCCGGTCCGCAGTGTTGATCGCGCGGTCGAACAGTTCGGCGCGACGCGCCACCTCGGCAGCGGCGAGCAGCCGCCCGTCGTCCAGGTTGCGGATCGAGAAAATCCATTCTCGCGTTGCCTCCGTGCGCAAGTCGAGGCGGTACAGCGCAAGCGCGCGCGCGAGCCCGGGATCGCGTTTCGCCTGCGCGACCTCGTCTTCTGGAACGTGGAACGGCTCCGGCACGGCGGCCGCCTGACCGAGCTCTTCGGAGGCGAGTACGCCGTAGAAGTGCGGCTGCCCTGAGATCCGCAGAAAGTAGGCGCGTGCGCCCTCCGCGTTGCCCTGCGCGGCATGCGCGCGCCCATACCAGTACGTCCACGCCGCGTCCTGGCGCGCCGTGACCGACAGCAGGTCGATCGCGTCGCGCACCATCTGCCAGTCGCCGGCGCGAAGCGCGGCCCGCACCTTCCATGCGAGCTGCTCGTCGTTCAGTTCCGCGCCCCCGGCGCGGCGATACCACTGCACGGCTTCCGGCAGATGCCGGCGCGCCGCCTCGTAGGCGATCCGTCCCCAAAGAGAGTTGCGCTCCGCTTCCGCGAACCTGTCGCCGAGCGGCGCCACGAGGACCTCTGCAGCGGCGCGCGGACCGCTGCGCGCAAGCCGCACGACCGCAAACCGCACCATCTCGCGAACCGGGCGCGAATCGAGGTTGCGCGGCGGACTCGCGAGCAGCTTCTCGGGATTGCCGGCCGCTTGAGAAAGCAGCCGCTCGTCCGGCGTCTCCTCGGGCGGCAAGTAGCCGAGCGCGCGCTTTGCCGCGGCGAGCTGCCCGCTCTCGAACAGCACCCGGACGCGCTGCCAGACGTCTCCCACCGTGAGCCGGCCCTGCGCGATCATCTTCTCGGCGAGCACCGCGCAGCCCTGGGGCAACTCCTTTGGCTCGAGCCACATTGCCTGTGCTTCGCCGTACGCGCCATCGTCGCCGCGCGCAAGGCGCGAAGACCACGCATAGCAGCGGATCTCGAGGTCATCCTGCACCAGCGGCGCGAGTTCGAGGTCGAACGTCTGCCATTCGGCGCGTTTTCCGAGTTCCTTGAGCCAGTCCGAGCGCAGTCGGTCGGCCAGGTAGCTGCCGGCATAGCGGTGCAGGAATTCGTGCGCGTCGCGGGCGGTAAGCTCTTCGATCCGTAGCTTCAGCCGCCAGTATTCGACGTAGGGTTCAAGGACGTGACCCTCGAGCGCCGCCGCGTGCTTCGCGAGTTTGAGCGCGTCGCCGGCGCGAAACGCGTCGTACGCCTTGAGCAATGCCTCATCGGCCGTCTGCGGCTTGGGTGCGGCCGCGGCGAGCGTGCCGCAAAGAGCCAGTGCTATAGTCAGGAAGTGCCGCAAAATCATGTATTAAGCATAGCATGCACGGCGACGAGTTGAAACGCTGGCGGGCGGCCGAGCGCGCTCGCCTGATCGCGGCGCGCGAGGTGCTCGATGCCGCCGTGCTCGATGCCCTGCGCGGGAGGATCGACGCGATCCTCGAGCGCGCGTTTCCCGGACTTGCGCGCGGCGTGCTTGCCTTCTGCTGGCCGATCAAGTGCGAATATGACGCCCGCCATCTCGCCAGAACGCTTCGCAGCCGCGGCGCGATGACAGCGCTGCCGGTCGTCGTCGCGCCAAGGACGCCGCTCGTTTTTCGCGAGTGGCATCCGGGCGTGGCGCTCGCCGCCGGGCCGCTCGGCATCCGGTACCCGTTCGACTCGCCGCAGGTCCAGCCCGATCACGTGCTCCTGCCGATGAATGGCTGGGACGCGAAGGGCTACCGCCTTGGTTACGGTGGGGGATATTTCGACCGCACGCTCGCGAGCCTGGCGAAAAAGCCCTCGGTCATCGGCGTTGCCTCCGAGCAGGCGAGAATCGACACCATCCACCCGCAGGGCTGGGACGTGCCCGCGGACTACGTGGTCACCGAGCGTGGAGTGTACCGTCGTGACCCGGAAGGGCTGGCGTTTCTGGGCGAGCTTTCCGCCGGGGCGTAGGGTAATTCGCTAGCGCTTCAGCGCGAGCGTCAGTCCGTCTCCAACCGGCACGAGCGCGATCTCGACCCGGCGGTCGCGGTGCAGCGTGCGGTTGAAGGCGCGGATCGCGCGGGTGTCCGCGTCGCGTACCCGCGGATCGGCGACACGGCCGTACCAGAGCGTGTTGTCCACCGCGATCAGGCCGCCGCGGCGCACCAGTTTCATGCAGCGATCGTAGTAGTTGCGGTAATTCGTCTTATCGGCGTCGATGAACGCGAAATCGAAGCGCCCGGCCTCGCCCGCGCCGAGCAGCGCGTCGAGCGTTTCGAGCGCAGGGCCGAGCCGCAGATCGATCTTTCGCGTGACGCCCGCTTTTTTCCAGTAGCGGCGCGCGATCGACGTCCATTCCTCACTCAGGTCGCAGCACACGATGCGGCCGCCGGGCGGGAGCGCGAGCGCGATGCTGAGAGCGCTGTAGCCGGTGAACGTGCCGATCTCGATGCAGCGCTTCGCGCCGAGCAGGCGAACGAGCAACTGCAGGAATTGGCCCTGCTCCGGTGCGGTCTGCATGTTCGCGTCCGGCAGGCGCGCAGTCACGGCGCGAATCCGGCGCTGCGCCGGCGTTTCGCGAAGCGAATTCGCGAGCAGGTAGGCGTGCAGCCGCGTCGAGAGCTGCAGCGTCCTGGCCGTCATCAGCCGAGGAAAAGACGGTAGGCCGGGTTGCGCGTCTCGTCGGCGTACGGATAGCCGAGCCGGTGCAGGAACTTGCGGAAATCGCCCATCTCCTGCCGCGGCACCTGGATGCCGACGAGAATGCTGCCGTAGTCGGCGCCGAGATTGCGGTAATTGAACAGGCTGATGTTCCAGCTCGGATTCATCGCGGAGAGGAACTTGATCAGCGCCCCGGGGCGCTCGGGAAACTCGAACTGGTAGAGCAGCTCGTTCTTCGCCAGCGTGGAGTGCCCGCCGACCATGTGCCGCATGTGGCCCTTGGCGACCTCGTCCTCCGAAAGGTCGAGGGTGCGAAAGCCGCCGCGCCGCAGTGTCCGGACGATCCTCGCGCTCTCGTCGCGATCGTGCACGGTCACGCCGACGAACAGGTGGGCCTCGCGCGGATCGGACATGCGGTAGTTGAATTCGGTGATGTTGCGCCCGCCCAACGCCTTGCAGAACCGGCGAAAACTGCCGCGTCGCTCCGGAATGGTGACCGCGAGCACCGCCTCGCGGTGCTCGCCCATCTCGGCGCGCTCGGCGACGAAGCGCAGGCGGTCGAAGTTGGTGTTCGCGCCCGAGGCGATCGCGACTAGGTTCCTGCCCCGGGCGCCGCGTTTCTCGACCCAGGCCTTGGCGCCGGCGACCGCAAGCGCCCCCGCAGGCTCGAGCACCACGCGCGTGTCCTCGAAGACGTCCTTGATCGCGGCGCACATCTCATCGGTGTCGACCAGGATCATCTCGTCGACGAACTTCCTGGCGAGGCGAAACGTTTCCACACCCACCTGCTTCACCGCGACGCCGTCGGCGAACAGCCCCACGTGATCAAGCACCACGCGCCTGCCCGCGCGAAGCGAGCGCGCCATGGCATCGGCGTCGGTGGGCTCGACGCCGATGATGCGCACCGCCGGGCGCAGGCGTTTCACGTATGCAGCAATGCCGGAAATCAATCCGCCGCCGCCCACCGGAACGAAGATGGCATGGATGGGCCGCGTCGATTGGCGCAGGATTTCCATGCCGATGGTTCCCTGGCCGGCGATGACCTCCGGATCGTCGTACGGGTGCACGAACGCGAGGCCCTGGCGCCGCTGCAGCTTTCGCGCATGCGCGTGGGCCTCGGAGTACGAGTCGCCGTGCAGCACGACCTGCGCGCCGCGCGCCTTGACGGCATCCACCTTGATGTGCGGCGTGGTCACCGGCATCACGATCACCGCCTTGCAGGCGAGCTTCTGCGCCGCCAGCGCGACCCCTTGCGCATGATTGCCCGCGCTCGCTGCGATGACGCCCTTCTTCAGCTTTGCCGGCGCGAGCCCCGCCATCTTGTTGTACGCGCCGCGCAGCTTGAACGAGAACACAGGCTGCAGGTCCTCGCGTTTCAGGAGCAGGCGGTTGCCCAGGCGCCGCGAGAGGCCCGGCGCCACTTCGAGCGGCGACTGGATCGCCACGTCGTAGACGCGCGCCTTGAGGATTCTTTCGAGATAGTCTGTGCGTTTCACGCGAAAAGCGTAGCACATTGAATGCTCTGATCGCCCCGAACGGCGGCCTGGCGTAGCTGTTCGCCGCGCAAGGCGCGCTCGGCGTCTGGACTACCCGAGGAGACGCGCCTCGAGCTCGTGGCGCTGGATCTTGCCGCTGGTCGAGCGCGGGAACTCGGCCAGCTCGACGAAGCGCACTTCCTTCGGGCGCTTGTAGCCGGAGAGGTTCTCGCGGCAGCGCTCGAGGATGTCCTCCGCACGGAGTCCCGGATCGCGGCGCGCGACGAAGGCGACCGGCACTTCGCCCCACGTGGCATCGGGCTTGCGCACCACGACCGCGTCGGCGACCCGCGGATCGGCGAGGATCACCTGCTCGATCTCCGCGGGATAGATATTCTCGCCGCCCGACTTGATCAGGTACTTGAGGCGATCGACGAAATCGAGTGTGCCGTCCGGGTTGCGGCGGAACACGTCCCCCATGTGGAACCAGCCGTTGCGGAAATCCATGGCGTTGGTCTCGGGGGCGTTCCAGTACCCGGAAAAGAGCGTCCCGGCGCGAATCGCGAGCTCGCCCGGCGTGCCCTCCGGCACCTCCTCGTCGTTGGCGTCCACCAACCGGATCTCGCAGAACGCGCTCTGCCGCTTCGCCAGCCGAGTCGGCGCCTCGCCGATCGGGATCAATGACCCGGTCGCCGGCGGCAGACCGGTTTCGGTAGAGCCGAACGAGTTGAGAAACGGCGCCGCGAGCAACGCTGTCACTTCCGCAATCTGCCGGCGCGGCACGAGATCGGCCATCGCACCGCAGAGCCCGATGCCGGCGGGATGCACCGGGCGCGCACGCAGGGCGTCGATCATCGCGTCGATCATGCCGGGAATCAGGATGAACCAGCCCGTCCGGTCGCGCTCGATCGCATCGATCAGCGCCTGCGGCTGAAAGCCGTCGATCACGACGACCTTGCCCCCGCGCATCAGGGTGGAGAGTGCCTGGTCGGTGGAGGCCATGTGATACATCGGCGGCCAGGCGATGAAGGTGTCGCCTGGCGGGACCGACAATTCTGCGCCGAAGCAAAGACCGCGCAGGATCATCGCGCGGTGGCTGATGACTGCGCCCTTGGGCAGGCCTGTCGTGCCGCTGGTGTAGAGGATGACCAGACCGTCCTCGGGATCGATCCCGGCGTTCGCCGCGCCGCCCGCAGCGGCCGCGAGAAGCGCCTCGTAGCGCTCGTCGAGGACCACGCGATCGTGCGGCACGAGATCGAGCGGCTTGAGCGCGTCGGCGAACTCCCTCTGATGGATCAGGACGCGCGGCTCGACCAGATTGATGCAATGAGCGAGCTCGCGGCCGGTCAATCGCCAGTTGAGCGCCGCGGTGATGACGCCGATCTTGGCGCACGCGAGCTCGACTTCGACGTATTCGGCGCAGTTGCGCGCGAGCAATGCGACGCGATCGCCCCTGCCGACGCCACGGCCGAGCAGCGCGCGGCCGAGCCGATCGGTGCGCTCGTCGAGCGCGCCATACGTAAGCTGCCGCTTACCGTCGACCAGCGCGATCCGGTCCCGGTTCGCAGCAGCGCGGTGGCGAAACAGGCTGCCGACGCTCGTGCGACCGGCTGCGGAGGTGAGGTTCGGCATCAAGCGGCCTGAAGCTTCGCCACGGCAACCGCGAGCCATTTGAGACCCTGCCGGCCGAAATTCACCTGCACGCGCGCGTCCTCGCCCTGGCCTTCGGCATCCACGATCACGCCGGCGCCGAACTTCGGGTGCGTCACGCTCTGGCCGATGCGAAAGCCGCCGTTGTCACGGGATGGCCGGAACGGGCGATCTTTTCCTGACGACACACCGAACGTCGTCGGCGCGTGGCGCGAAAGGCGCGGCGTAAGCCATTTCTTCAGCCCCTCCGGGATCTCGTCGAGGAAGCGCGAAGGCAGGCTGTAGCGCGTCTGCCCGTGCAGCATGCGGGTTTGCGCGAATGACAGATAGAGTCGCCTGCGCGCGCGCGTGATCGCGACATAGGCGAGCCGCCGCTCCTCTTCGAGGCCGTCCTTTTCAACCAGGCTCTGCTCGTGCGGAAAGAGACCCTCCTCCAGCCCGGAGAGGAACACGGCGTTGAACTCCAGCCCTTTCGCCGAGTGCACGGTCATCAACTGCAGCGCGTCCTGGCCTTCGCCGGCCTGGTGTTCGCCCGCTTCGAGTGCTGCATGAGTGAGAAAGGCGGTCAGCGGATCGACTGTCGCGCCGGATTCGGTTTCCCGATGCTCCTCGGTGAACGCCGCGGCCGCATTCACCAGCTCGGAGAGGTTTTCGATCCGGTCGGCGCCCTCCCGCTCGGTCCGGTAGTGTTCGATCAGGCCGCTTCGCGCCACCACGTGCTCGACACATTCCGCAAGCGCAAGACCGGCAGTTTCCGCTTTCAGGCTCGCGATCAGCGTGCGGAAGGATGCGAGCGACGGGGCGGCGCGCCCCGTCAGCGAATCCGCAGCCTGCCACAGGCTCGCGCCGCGCGCTTTCGCTGCGTCGTTGAGTTGCTCGATCGACCGTGCGCCGATCCCGCGCGGCGGAAAGTTGGCGACACGCAGAAAAGCATTGTCGTCATCGGGCAGCGCCACCAGACGCAAATACGCGAGCGCGTGCTTCACCTCGGCGCGCTCGAAAAACCGCAGCCCCCCGTACACACGGTAGGGAATTGCAGCGCTGAACAGGGCGTGTTCGATGATCCGCGACTGGGCGTTCGAGCGGTACAGCACGGCGACCTCGGCGAGCCGGTTACCCTCGCGCCGGAGCGCCTCGACCTCTTCGACAATGAAGCGTGCTTCGTCGGCGTCGGTTCCGGACTGGTGCACGCGCAAGGGATCTCCCTGCCCGCTCGCGGTCCAGAGGTTCTTGCCGAGGCGTTTGCGGTTATGCGCGATGAGCGCATTCGCGGCATCGAGGATGTTGCCCTGCGAGCGGTAGTTCTGCTCGAGCCGGATCACGCTCCCGATCCGGTACTCGCGCTCGAAATCGGTCATGTTGCCGACGCGCGCGCCACGGAAGGCGTAGATGGACTGGTCATCGTCGCCGACCGCAAACAGGTACGACGCCGCGCCCGCGAGCAGCTTCAGCCAACGGTACTGCAGGCGGTTGGTATCCTGGAATTCGTCCACCAGGATGTGACGGAAGCGCTCGGCATAGTGCGCGCGCAGGATCTCGTTCCGCGCCAGGAGCTCAAAGCTTCGCAGCAGCAGCTCCGGGAAATCCACCACGCCTTCCTTCTGGCACTGCTCGTCGTAGGCCGCGTAGAGGTCGGCGTAGCGGCGCGTCAGCTCGTCGCGGGCCTCGACCTCGCGTGCGCGCACGCCTTCTTCCTTGCGCGCGTTGATGAAGTTCTGCAGCTCGCGCGGCGGAAAGCGGTCCTCGTCCACATTGAGCGAGCGAGCAAGGCGCTTGACCGCGGCGAGCTGGTCCTGCGAGTCGAGAATCTGGAACGCCTGCGGCAGCCCCGCTTCCCGGTGGTGCGCTCTCAGCATCCGGTTGGAAAGGCCGTGAAACGTCCCGACCCACATGCCGCGCGGATTGACCGGCAGCATCGCGGCAAGGCGCGTGAGCATCTCGCGCGCGGCCTTGTTGGTGAACGTCACCGCGAGCACTGCAGAAGGCGAAACGGTGCCCGCTCTGATCAGCCAGGCGATGCGCGTGGTGAGCACGCGCGTCTTGCCGCTTCCCGCACCGGCGAGAATCAGCGCGTGCCGGTCGGGCAGCGTGACTGCGGCGAGCTGTTCGGGATTGAGGTGTTCGAGGTGAAGCGACAAGAGGGCGAAATTCTACCGCGGCGCGCCTACTCCGGACGGATTCCGAGCTACCTGATCAGCCGTCCATACTTTTTACGGCAGGAAACGGGCGGCGGATGCGCCCTTATCCTTATAATTCGCAGCTTCTGTCAACTTTGTCACAACGGCAAGCCGGAATGCAGGAACGCTACGATCCGCGCAGCGTGGAGCGCGACGCACAGGCCTTCTGGGAAACGCGGCGCCGGTTCCGCGCCGTCGAGGACCCCTCCAGGCCGAAGTTCTATTGCCTGTCGATGTTTCCTTACCCTTCCGGAAAGCTGCACATGGGGCACGTCAGGAACTACACCATCGGCGACGTGCTCACGCGCTATCACCGGATGCGCGGACGGAACGTCCTGCAGCCGATGGGCTGGGACGCGTTCGGGTTGCCCGCGGAAAACGCCGCGATGGCGAACGGCGTGCCGCCCGCGCGATGGACCTGCGACAACATTGCGTACATGAAACAGCAGCTTCAGTCGCTCGGCTTCGCGCTCGACTGGGACCGCGAGCTCGCCACCTGCAGCCCCGAGTATTACAAGTGGAACCAGTGGCTCTTCACGCGCCTGTTCCGCAAAGGCCTCGCCTACAAGAAGACCGGGGTCGTCAACTGGGACCCGGTCGACCAGACGGTTCTCGCCAACGAGCAGGTGATCGACGGCCGGGGCTGGAGAACCGGCGCCGTGGTGGAAAAGCGCGAGATTCCGATGTACTTCCTGCGCATCACCGCGTATGCCGAGGAGCTGCTTGCCGCGCTCGATCGCCTGCCCGGCTGGCCGGAGCGCGTAAAGCTGATGCAGAAGAACTGGATCGGCCGCTCCGAAGGCGTGCGCCTTGCCTTTCCCTACGAGCTCGACGGCACACCGAAGCGCCTCTGGGTCTTCACGACGCGCGCCGACACGCTGCTGGGGGCGACCTTCTGCGCGGTCGCGGCCGAGCATCCGATCGCCGCGTGGGCGGCGAAGCGCGACCCGGAGATCGCCGCGTTCGTGGACCAATGCAAGCGCGGCCCGGTCATGGAAGCAGACCTCGCGCAGGTCGAGAAAAAGGGCATGCCGACGGGGTCTTACTGCACGCACCCGCTCTCCGGAGAGCGGATCCCGGTGTGGGTTGCCAACTACGTCCTCATGGGATACGGCGAAGGCGCGGTCATGGCGGTGCCGGCGCACGACGAAAGAGATTACGAATTCGCTCTCCGATACGGCCTGCCGATTCGGGCCGTGATCCGGCACCCGCTGGGCGACACCGTGCCCGCACCCTGGAAACCGGAGTACGCCGAATACGGCACGTGCATCAACTCGGGCAAGTATAACGGCCTCGACTACGCCGCGGCAGTGGATGCGATCGCCGCCGATCTCGGTGCGAAGGGCCTGGGCGAACGGCAGGTGCAATGGCGCCTGCGCGACTGGGGCATTTCGCGGCAGCGCTACTGGGGCTGTCCGATCCCGATCGTGCACTGCCCGGCGTGCGGCGACGTTCCGGTTCCGGACGAACAGTTGCCGGTGGTGCTGCCGGATCACCTCGTCCCCGACGGAACGGGCAATCCGCTCGCGAAAATGCCGCAGTTCTACCAGACGAGCTGCCCGGCGTGCGGCAAACCGGCGAAACGCGAAACCGACACCATGGACTGCTTCGTCGATTCCTCCTGGTATTTCGCGCGCTTCGCCTGCCCGGACAACCGGCGGAAGATGGTGGACGAACGCGCCGGTTACTGGATGCCGGTGGATCAGTACATCGGCGGCATCGAGCATGCGATCCTGCATCTGCTGTACTCGAGGTTCTTCCAGCGCCTGATGCGGGATGAAGGGCTGCTGCCGGTCGCGGAACCGTTCACCAACCTCCTCACCCAAGGCATGGTGCTCGCTGAGTCGTACTACCTGGACACGCCCGAGGGCCGGCGCGACTGGATCCACCCCTCGGAAGTCGAATCGAGCCGCGACGCCAAGGGAAAGATCGTCAGCGCGCGGCGCCGCGACGACGGCGCGGAGGTGGTGTTCGCCGGCATCGGTGCCATGTCGAAGTCGAAGAACAACGGCGTCGACCCGCAGTCGCTGATCGAGCAGTACGGGGCCGATACGGCGCGCTTCTTCATCATCTTCGCGTCGCCACCCACCCACACGCTCGAATGGTCGGACGAGGGAGTTGAAGGCTCCTACAGGTTCCTGAAGCGCCTGTGGAGCTACGCCGTGAGATTTGAGAATGGCGGCGGCGCCGCGATTGCCCCCGATCTGCGAAAGGCCACGCGCTTCGAAATCCATTCAGTGCTCAGGCAGGCGAATTACGACCTCGCCAAGCACCAGTTCAACACAGTGGCGTCGGGGGGGATGAAAATATTGAATGCGCTGGATCGGCTGTCCGGCGTAGACGATGAGGTTGCCAAAGAAGGTCTGTCGATCCTGCTGCGGCTGCTATCGCCGATCACGCCGCATATCGCCCATCACCTGTGGCGGGAACTCGGCTTCGGCGAAGACGTGATGGCCGCGCCCTGGCCCGAACCGGACGCCAGCGCGCTGGAACTGGACGAGATCGAGTACGTGGTGCAGGTGAACGGGAAGAAGAAAGGGACGCTCAAAGCGCCGCAATCCCTCGATCAGAAGGGCCTGGAGGCGTTTGTGCGTGCCAGCGAGGTCGCGAGGAAGTACATTGCCGGTCTCGTGATCAAGAGAATCATCATCGTGCCCGGGCGCCTCATCAACATCGTGGTATGAAGCGCGCGCTCGCCGCCGTTTGGTTCTTCGCACTCACCGGCTGCGGCTTCCAGTTGCGCGGCACCGCCGACCTGCCGTTCGACACAATCTACGTGTCCGGCAGCGGTGGAATCGTGCTCGACCTCAAGCGCAACATCCAGGCGGGCAGCCGCACGACGGTGGTGGAGGACCCGAAGAGGGCGCAGGCGGTGCTCGAATTCACGCAGGAGAGCCGCCAAAAAGACATCCTTTCGCTGACCGCGGCGGGGCGCGTGCGCGAATTCCGGCTGCTGTACCGCGTCGGCTTCCGGGTACACGACGGCAAGGGCGGCGAGTACCTGCCCGTTTCCACGCTGCAGCTCGCGCGCGACATCACCTTCAGCGACGCCGACGTGCTGGCAAAGGAAACGGAGGAGCAACTGCTCTACCGCGACATGCAGACCGACATCGTGCGGCAGATCATGCGGCGCCTGGCCGAAGCCAGAAAACCGAAGCCGGCCGCACAATAATGCAGTTGCGCGCAGAGCAGCTCGACGCGCATCTCTCGAAGACCCTCGCCTCGATCTACACCGTCCACGGCGATGAGCCGCTGCTCGCGCTCGAGGCCGCCGACACGGTGCGCGCCGCCGCGCGGCGCAACGGCTGCACCGAACGCGAGGTGCTGTTTGCAGAGCGCGGTTTCGACTGGAGCGCGCTCCTGCACGCCGGCGCGAGCCGGTCGCTGTTCGGCGGCGCGAAGATCGTGGAGTTGAGAATCCCCTCCGGCAAGCCTGGAACCGAAGGCGCCGCCGCCATTGAAAAATACTGCGCTGCACGCAACCCCGGCAACGTTACCGTGGTCGCCGTCCCCCGTCTGGACCGCGCGACCCGGTCTTCAGGCTGGTTCGGCGCGCTCGGCGCAGCCGGCGTGATCGTGGACGTGTGGCCGGTCGAGCGCCCGCGGCTGCCGCAGTGGATCGGTGCGCGGCTCGCGCGCGGTGGCCAGCGCGCCGCCGCCGACGTGCTCGAATTCCTCGCCGACCGGGTCGAAGGCAATCTTCTTGCCGCGCATCAGGAAGTGCAGAAGCTCGCGCTGCTGCTGCCGGCCGGCGAGCTTTCGCTCCAGCAGGTGGAGGACGCGGTGGCGAACGTCGCCCGCTACGACGCGTTCGACGGCAGCGCGGCGCTGCTCGGCGGCGATCTCGCGCGCTACGTGCGCGTTCTCGAGGGGCTGCGCGGCGAAGGCGAAGCACCGACCCTGGTGCTGTGGACGCTCGCCGAGGACCTGCGCGCGCTGCTGAGCATCCGCTCGGGCATGGAGGCCGGCCGTCCGATCGAGCCGCTGCTACGGGAACATCGCGTATGGGGTCCGCGCCAGGGCCCGGTGAGGGCGGCCGCGGGGCGCTACTCGCGCCGCTCGCTCGAGACGGCGATCGCGCATGCAGCGAAGATCGACCGCATCATCAAGGGTGTTGCGCGCGGCGAGCCGTGGGATGAGTTCGTGAGGCTGGGGTTAGAATTGGCGCATGGAACCGAAGGGCCACGCAAAATCGGTTGATGTGCGCGCTTACATGCACGAACTCGGACGCTCCGCGCGGGCGGCGGCGCGCGTGCTCGCGCGAGCGGACACCGAGTCCAAGAATCGCGCGCTGCGGGCGATGGCCGCGGAGATCCGCTCGAGGGTGACTGAACTGCTCGAGGCGAACCGTGCCGACGTCGAGCAGGCGAACAGGGACGGCCTGGACGCGGCCTTCGTCGACCGCCTCACGCTCTCCCCGGCAGCGGTGGAGCAGATGGCCGTGGGTCTCGAGCAGGTCGCCGCGCTTCCGGACCCTGTCGGTCGAATCGCGGAGCTGGTCAGGCGCCCCAGCGGGATCGAGGTCGGGCGCATGCGCGTGCCGCTCGGGGTCGTCGGCATCATCTACGAGTCGCGGCCGAACGTGACCGCGGACGCGGCGGGCCTGTGCCTCAAGGCCGGTAACGCCAGCATCCTGCGCGGCGGTTCCGAGGCGCTGCACTCGAATCAGGCGATTGCCGCCTGCGTGCGCGCCGGGCTCAGGGCCGCGTCGCTTCCGGAGGACGCCGTGCAGGTGATCGCAACCGCCGATCGTTCCGCGGTGGGTGAGCTGATCACCATGCCCGAGTACGTCGACATCCTCGTGCCGCGCGGCGGCAAGGAGCTGATCGCGCGCCTTGCGCGCGACTCGCGCATCCCGATGATCAAGCACCTGGACGGGGTATGCCACGTCTACATCGACGACCGCGCCGATCCCGAGATGGCGGTGCGGATCGCGGACAACGCGAAAACGCAGCGCTACGGCACCTGCAACACGATGGAAACGCTCCTGGTGGCCGAAGCCATCGCGCCGACGGTACTTCCCGAGATTGCCCGGATCTATGCCGCGAAGGGCGTTGAAATGCGCGGCGACGAAGCCACGCGCCGGCTCGCGCCCGAGGCGAAACCCGCGAGCGAGCAGGATTACTACACCGAGTGGCTCGCGCCGGTGGTCTCGATCCGCGTCGTGAAGGGACTCGAGCAGGCGATCGAGCATATCGCGAAGTACGGTTCGCAGCACACCGACGCGATCGTCACCGCGGACGAGGCGCGCGCGCAACGATTCCTGCGCGACGTTGATTCCAGCTCGGTGATGGTCAATGCATCGACCCGCTTTGCGGACGGGTATGAGTACGGCCTGGGCGCGGAGATCGGCATCTCCACCGACAAGCTGCACGCCCGCGGCCCGGTGGGGCTGGAGGGTCTCACCACCCAGAAGTTCGTCGTGCTCGGCCACGGAGAAATCCGCCAGTGAGGTGATCATGGCAAAAAGCAGATTCACGCTCGAATACTGGATCGACGACCGCTGGTACGTCGGGCGTCTGCGCGAAGTGCCTGCCGTCATGAGTCAGGGAGAAACGCTGACGGCGCTGGAAGAAAACATCCAGGATGCCTACCTCATGCTCCACAAGGCGGCGCCTGCGCCGCGGCGTCGCGTCAAGACAAAAGAGATCGTGGTAAGCCTCGCTTGAGGCGCGGGCATTTCATCCGTGAGCTGGTCCGCGGCGGATGCGTTCTTCTGCGTCACGGCGGTCGGCACGATATCTACGCAAATCCTAGGAACGGCCGTCAGGCTCCGGTGCCGCGGCACCCCGAGATCAAAGAGTCGCTCTGTCGGCTGATTCGAAGACAGCTTGGCATCTGAAGGCACTCGCTCAGGAACCGTGCCGATTGGAGTCCTCGGCGGCACCTTCGATCCGGTCCACAACGCCCATCTTGCGATCGCCCGCCGCGCGCTCGAGGCGCTCGGCGGCGCGCGCATCCTGTGGATGCCGACCGGTGCACCGGGCTACCGGAGTCCGCCGGTTGCCCCGGCAGCGCATCGCGTGGCGATGTTGAAGCTTGCAATCGAGGGCGAGCCGCGCTACGCGCTCGACGAACGTGAACTCGCGGCGGGAGCGAGCGGTTACACCTTCGATACGCTCACGGCACTACGGCTCGAGCTCGGCGGCGCGATGCCGCTCGTGATGCTGATTGGCTCTGACCAGTATGCGAAGCTCGACACTTGGCACCGCTCGCAGGAGCTTTTCGCGTTGTGCCGATTCGCCGTATTCGGACGCTCCGAACGGGGCACCGTGCCGCACAGCGCGCTGCGGCAGGACGTGATCCACGTGGACATGCCGCCGATTCCGATCTCGGCGAGCGACATCCGCGCCCGCATCGGGCGCGGCGCGGATGTCTCCGCGATGCTCCCGGAAGCGGTACTGCGCTACATCCAGCGACATCACCTGTATGGACATCCGTAAAAAGCAACGCGAGGTCGTCGAGGCGCTCGAGGACGTCAAGGGCCGTGACATCGTGGTGTACAACGTGTCGCGGCTGTCGTCGATCTTTGAGCGCGTGGTGATCGCGAGCGGCGAGTCCACCCGGCAGGTGAAAGCGCTTGCCGACCGCGTGCGCGACCGGCTGAGGGCGCTCGGCGCGCCTCCGCAGGGCGTCGAGGGCAAACAAAACGGCGAGTGGGTGCTGGTGGACCTGGGCGACATCATCGTGCACGTGATGCAGCCGGCGGTCCGCAGCTACTACAATCTCGAAGAGATCTGGGGCGGCAAGCAAGTCAGGCTGAAGACCGGTGGCAAAGCTGCTCGTCGTCGCGCTCGCCGCTAGGCTGCCGCGCTGGGCGCTGCAGGCGCGCGACGAGTACCTCAGGCGCATGCCCAGAGGCTTCGAGGTCCGCTGCCTGGACCTGAAAGCGGAGGCGCTCCGGAGTATCCGCGCCCGGCTCCCGAAGGACACACGCCTGGTTGCGCTCGACGAGCGTGGCAGGGATCTCACCACAGCGCAGTTCGCCGCGAAGCTCCAGGCCTGGCGCGCCGATGGCGATCCGGTCGCGTTCGTGCTCGGCGGACCCGATGGCCTGGACGCTGAATTCAGGGACGGGGCAAGCTTGGTGCTGAAACTGTCCTCTTTCACGCTTCCGCACGCACTCGCGCAACTGCTTTTCTGCGAGCAACTCTACCGGGCCGCGACACTGCTCACCGGGCACCCTTATCACCGGGACTAGCTTTGCTACACTGCGCCCCCTCGCCATGGCGTCTGCGCTCGACCGTTCGATCTACCTCGCCTCCCGCAGCCCGCGCCGCAGGGAGCTGCTGGCTCACATCGGCGTCAGGTTTCACCTGCTGCTGTTTCGTTCCAACCCGGAAACGGACCCGGAGGCGGACGAGGAAGTCAGGCCTGGCGAGTCCCCGCGAGACTACGTGTTGCGCATCGCGCGCGCCAAAGCCGAAGCCGGGTGGAAGCGGGTGGTGCAGCGAAACCTGCCGCGGGCGCCGGTGCTTGCAGCCGACACGACGGTCGCGCTCGACGACCGGATCTTCGGCAAGCCCGCGGGACGCCCGCAGGCGGCGGAGTTTCTCGCCGTCCTGTCCGGCAGGCGGCACGAAGTGCTGACCGCGGTCGCGGTGAAGTACGAGGGACCGCTCGAGAGCGTGCTCTCGGCCTCCGAAGTCCAATTCCGCAGCCTCTCCACCGAGGAGATCCGCGAGTACGTCGCGAGCGGGGAATGCGACGACAAGGCAGGCGCATACGCGATCCAGGGCCGCGCCGCGCGCTTCGTGGCCGAGATCCGCGGCAGCCATTCCGGCATTGTCGGCCTGCCGCTGTACGAGACCGCCCAGCTGCTGGACAGGCTCGGGAATCAGGGTGACAGAAGAAATCCTCATTAACGTCACGCCGCAGGAAACGCGGGTGGCCGTGATGGGCGCCGGACAGGTGCAGGAGCTGGTGGTCGAGCGCACCGCAAGCCGCGGGCTGGTGGGAAATATCTGCATGGGCCGGGTCGCGCGCGTGCTGCCCGGCATGCAATCCGCATTCGTCGAAATCGGGCTCGAACGCGCCGCATTCCTGCACGTTGCCGACATCTGGGAGCATCGACGGCAAAACGGCGAGGCGAACCGGCCGATCGAGAGAATTCTCGCCGAGGGGCAGCCGGTGCTGGTGCAGGTGGTTAAGGATCCCATCGGCACGAAGGGAGCGCGGCTCTCGACGCAGGTCTCGATCGCCGGGCGCATGCTGGTCTACCTCCCCCAGGACCCGCACATCGGCATCTCGCAGCGCATCGAGGACGAGGCCGGGCGGCAGCTGCTGCGCGGCAAGCTGAAGGAACTGCTGCCGCCGGACGAGAAGGGCGGCTTCATCCTGCGTACCCGCGCCGAAAGCGCGACCGACGAGGAGCTGCGCGCCGACATCGAGTACCTCCGTCACCTCTGGCGCGACATCAGCGAGCGGTCGCTGCGCGCGCAGTGTCCGGCGCTTCTCTACCAGGACCTCTCGCTCGCGCAGCGCGTGCTGCGCGACATGGTTTCCGCCGACACCCTGCGCGTGCTGGTGGATTCGCGCGAGAACTACCAGAAACTCTCCGCATTCGCCGAAACCTACACACCGAACGTGCGCGACAAGCTCGAGCACTACACGGGCGAGCGGCCGCTGTTCGATCTGTACAACGTCGAGCCGGAGATCGAGAAGGCGCTCTCCCGCCGGGTGGACCTCAAGTCGGGCGGCACTCTCGTCATCGACCAGACCGAGGCCATGACCACCATCGACGTCAATACCGGCGGCTTCGTCGGCAGCCGCAACTTCGACGACACGGTGTTCAAGACCAACCTCGAGGCCGCGCATTCGATCGCCCGTCAGTTGAGGCTGAGGAATCTCGGCGGCATCATCGTCATCGACTTCATCGACATGGATTCGGAGGAGCATCGCGCGGCGGTGCTCGAGGAGTTCCGGCGCGCGCTCGCCCGCGACCGCACTCGGATGACGGTGAACGGCTTCACCGCGCTCGGCCTGGTGGAGATGACGCGCAAGCGCACGCGCGAGTCGCTTGCGCACGTGCTGTGCGAGCCCTGCCCGACGTGCAGCGGGCGTGGCGCGGTCAGGACCGCGCACACTGTGTGCTACGAGATCCTGCGCGAGATCCTGCGCGAAGCGCGCCAGTTCAACGCCCGCGAGTTCCGCGTGCTCGCCTCGCAGGCGGTCATCGATCTGCTGCAGGAAGAGGAGTCGCCCTCGGTGGCGATGCTGTCGGATTTCATCGGCAAGGCGATCTCGCTGCAGGTCGAATCCAGCTACACGCAGGAACAGTTCGATATCGTTCTGATGTGAGCCCGGGCGCCTACTGGGCCTTCGGCACCCGCCCCATCAGGTAGAACTCGTCATTCGGCCGCATCGCAGTCACATTCGCGAGGCGGTTCGACAGCGCAAAGAACGCAGCGATCGAGGCGATGTCCCAGAGATCGTCGTCCGAGAATCCGTGCGCGCGCGGCGGCTCGAAATCCGCGCCCTCGATCCCGGCCGAGCGCAGCGCCACCTTCAGCGCAAAGTCGAGCATCGCGCGCTGGCGCGGCGTGATGTCCGCCTCGCGGTAATTGACCGCGACCTGGTCGGCGATGAACGGATTCTTGGCGCGGATGCGCAGGATTGCACCGTGCGCGACCACGCAGTACTGGCAGTCGTTGGCTCCCGAGGTGGCGACCACGATCATTTCGCGCTCGGCCTTGGTGAGCGTCACACTGCCCCCGACCTCCTTCTCCATCAGCGCGTCGTGGTAGGCGACGAAGGCGCGCCACTCCGCAGGCCGGTGCGCCATCGCGAGGAAGACGTTGGGAATGAAACCCGACTTCTGCTGCACCTCAAGAATGCGCGCGCGAATGTCCTCCGGCAGGTCCTCGAGGCGCGGAACCGGGAAGCGGCTGATCGCGCGGTCCGTCATCAGTCCGCGTAGACTCCGGCCTTTTTGATCAGCGGTCCCCACTTGTCGATCTCGGCCTTGAGGTGAGCCCGGAGCGCGGCCGGGTTCGCCTTGTTGAGGGCGATCGGATCGGTCCCGAGGTCGTTGAACCGCTGCTTGACGGTCGGGTCCTTGAGCGCCTCCTGCAGCGCCACGACGAGCTTGTCGATCACCGGCTTGGGCGTGCCCTTGGGCGCATAGAAGGCATGCCAGATCGAGACGTTGAAACCCTTCAGTCCCTGCTCGTCGAGCGTCGGCACGTCCTTGAGCGACGCCACCCGCGTAAGCGTGGTCACGCCGTACACCTTCACTTTGCCCGCCTTGATCTGGTTGGTGGTGTTGGTCGTCTGGTCGCACATGAAGTCCACCTGGCCGCCCAGCAGATCGTTCATCGCCGGCGCAGTTCCCTTGTACGGCACGGTGAGGAGGTCGGTCTGGATCGCGCTCATGAAGAGCATGCCGCACAAGTGCGACGCGGCGCCGATGCCGGCGTTCGCGTAGGTGATCTTCTCCTTGTTGGCCTTGATGTAGGCGAGGAACTCCTTGAAGTCCTTGGCGGGGAAGTTGCCGCGCGCGATCAGCGTCATCGGAACTTCGTTGATCATGCCGATGTACTCGAAGTCCTCGAGCGGGTTGAAGCGCAACTGGCGGTACAGCGCCGGCGTCGTCGCCATCCCGATATGGTGGATGAGGATGGTGTACCCGTCGGGCGACGCCTTGGTGAGCTGCTCGGGCGCGATAATGCCGCCCGCGCTCGGGCGATTCTCGACGATGATGCTCTGGCCGCCGAGGGGCTTGCTCATCGCCAACGCCATCACCCGCGCCACGGTGTCGGTCGGTCCGCCGGCGGCATAGGGCACCAGCATGGTCACGGGCTTGGTCGGGTACTGGGCCGGCACGGCGCCCGAAAGAAGGACCGCGAGCGCTCCGAAAACAAATCGATTCAGCATGGTCTTGTCTCCTGTATCCCAAGTGTCGCAATGCTAAGCGCCGCGCCTCACCCAAGGTTGACGGTGATCAAGCTGCGTCGTAGGAAAACGATCTGGCGCGCCCGGCGGGACTCGAACCCACGACCTTCGGCTTCGGAGGCCGACACTCTATCCATCTGAGCTACGGGCGCTTTTCTGGAACGCGGAGTTTCACGCTAAAATCAGTATTTTAGCAGTAGCACCGCAAAGAAGGCCGCAATGAGCGAGCAGCACTCGCGTTCGTCATTCATCAAGACGCCGAAGCAACTCGTCGTGGTCGTGCTGCTTGCGTTCGTCGTGCCGGTGATCGGCATCGTGATGCTGGTGCAGCTCGTGGTCAACCGCCCGCAGGCCGATCCCGCGGCGATGAGCCCAGAGGCGGTCGCGGCGCGCCTCCAGCCGGTCGGCCGGATCGAGTTCGGTGCGGCATCCGCCGGCGGCGCCCAAGGGCCGCGATCCGGCGAGGTGGTGGTCAAGTCGGTGTGTGCGGTCTGTCACGAGACAGGCGCGGCGGGCGCGCCGAAGATCGGTGACAAGGCGGCCTGGGCCAAGCTCATCTCCCAGGGACTGGACCGGCTCGCCAGGAATGCAGCCGCCGGCATCCGCGCGATGCCGCCGCGCGGCGGGAATCCGGATGTGTCCGACCTCGAACTCGCGCGCGCCATCGTATACATGGGGAACCGCTCGGGCGGCAACCTGAAGGAACCCGCCGAGCCCGCGCCAGCGGCAAAGAAATAGCCGGGGGCGCTGCGACACCGCCTGCGAGCCTCCGCATCCCGCGAGCGAGCTGGCGGTCCTGCCGGAGCAGTCATGCAGCTTCTTTTCATTATCGATCCGCCTGACACGCTCAAGGCGTACAAGGACACGACCGTCTCGATGATGCGCGCTGCGCAGGCGCGCGGCCATGCCGTGTTCCTGTGCGAGCAGGCGAGTCTCGCCTGGCGCGAGGGTGAGGTCACGGCCGAATCGCGGCGCATTTCCCTCGCCGACAACGACGAAGACTGGTACCGCGCGCACGAGCGCGCGTGCCGCAGTCTGTCCTCCTTCGACGCGGTGCTCATGCGCAAAGATCCGCCGTTCGATCTCGAGTACGTGACGAGCACCTGGCTGCTATCCGCGGCCGAGCGCTCCGGCGCCCGTGTGTTCAACGCCCCGGGCGCGGTCCGCGACCACAACGAGAAGCTCGCGATCGCCGAGTTTCCGCGATTCGTCGCCCCGACGCTCGTCAGCCGCGATCCGGTGCAGCTACACGCCTTCATCGACGCGCACCGCGACGTGGTCGTCAAGCGCCTGGACGTGATGGGCGGCGAGAACATTTTCCGCGTGCGCGCCGACGACCCGAACCGCAACGTGATCGTCGAGACCATGGCGCTCGGCGGCGAACGCTCGGTGATGGCGCAGCGCTACATCCCGGAGATCCGGGACGGCGACAAGAGGATCCTGCTGATCGAAGGAAAACCGGTCCCGTACTGCCTGGCGCGGATCCCCAAGCCGGGCGAGTCGCGCGGCAACCTCGCTGCCGGGGGGCGCGGCATTGCGCAACCGCTGTCGCCCCGTGACCGCGAGATTGCGCAAGGGCTGGGGACGCTGCTCGCCGGGCGTGGCCTGCTGCTCGTCGGGTTGGACGTGATCGGCGACTGGCTCACCGAAATCAACGTCACCAGCCCGACCTGTTTTCGGGAAATCCAGGATCAGACCGGCTTCGACGTCGCCGCCATGTTTCTCGAGGCGCTGGAGACGAAGCTTCGATGATCGGCGTTCTCATTGTGACCCACGGTGCGGTCGGCCAGCAGATGCTTGCCACCGCCTCGCAGATTCTCGGCGCCGCACCGGCACGCGCCCTCTCGATCGGCGTCGGGCCCGATGAGGATCCGGAAGCAGTGCTCGCCTGCGCGCGTGCGCTCGTGGCGCAGATCGACGACGGATCCGGGGTGCTCGTGCTCACCGACATGTTCGGCGCAACGCCCGGCAACATCGCGGCGCGGCTGCTGGCCGACGGGCGGATCGAGGGCGTTACAGGACTTTCCTTGCCGATGCTGGTGCGGGCGCTTTCCGGCCGGGACGGTACGCTCGAGGCGGCCGTCAAACGAGCGCTCTCCGGAGGCGCCCAGGGCGTCCTGCACATGAACCGGGACGGTTGCCGCAATGCCCAGCGCTGAAGCGGCGATCGTCAACAAACTGGGCCTTCACGCGCGCGCTTCGGCCAAGCTGACGCAGATCGCGAGCGGCTTCCAGAGCGAAATTTGGCTGACGCGGAACGGTCGCAGGGTGAACGCAAAGAGCATCATGGGCGTGATGATGCTCGCCGCAGGCAAAGACTCCATGCTCCTGATCGAGACCGACGGCGCCGACGCCGACGCCGCGCTCGCCGCGATCCTGCGCCTGATCGGCGACCGGTTCGGCGAGGCGGAATGACGATGCTGCCGAGACACGGTCCGGCCCGCGCATGAATTTCGTGCTGCATGGCTCGAGCGTCTCGGCCGGCATCACGATCGGCCACGCCCACCTCGTCTCCAGCGCGCGTCTGGAAGTCGCGCATTACGAGATCCCCGAAGAGTCGGTGCAGGCCGAAATCTTCCGCTTCGACGCCGCAATTGCGCGCGCCAAGCAGGACCTTGCGACGCTGGAGACGCACGTTCCTCCGGACGCGCCGCACGAGTTCGCCGCCTTTCTCAACCTGCATCGCATGATCCTCGAGGACTCGTCGCTCTCGCATGTGCCGCGCGACCTGATCCGCGAACGGGGGTGCAACGCCGAATGGGCGCTGGTGCAGCAGATGGAGAAGCTGGTCGAGCAGTTCGAGGAGATGGAGGACCCCTACCTGCGCGAACGCCGGCACGACATCCAGCAGGTGGTGGAGCGCGTGCTGAAAGCCCTGATCGGCGGTCACGGCCTCACCGAGCCGCGGCTTTCCGAGGAGCGCGAGTTGATCGTGGTTGCCCATGATCTCTCGCCCGCCGACATGATCCTGTTCAAGCGCCACCGGTTCGGCGGCTTTGTCACCGATGTGGGCGGGGTCACGTCGCATACCGCGATCGTAGCGCGCAGTCTCAACATTCCGGCGATCGTGGGACTGCATCACGCGCGCCAGATGATCCGCGAGGGTGACCTCCTGGTCGTGGACGGAGTCCAGGGAGTGGTGGTCGTGGAACCCGACCCGATCGTGCTCGCGGAATACGAGCTGCGCCGCTCGCAGCACGAACTTGAGCGCACCAAGCTCAAGCGGCTGAAGAGCACTCGCGCGGCAACGCTGGACGGCACGCCGGTGGAGCTGTTCGCCAATATCGAGTTGCCTCAGGACATGGAGCAGGTGCGCGCCTGCGGTGCGCAAGGCGTGGGCCTGTTCCGCACCGAATTTCTGTTCATGAACCGCAAGGATCCGCCCTCCGAGGACGAGCAGTTCAAGGCCTATCGGGACGTCGCCAGAGCGATGGGCACCAAGCCCGTCGTCATCCGGACGCTCGACCTCGGTGCGGACAAGGCCGTCGGCAGGGAGGAAACCGTCGCGCCCAACCCGGCGCTCGGCCTGCGCGCGATCCGCTATTGCCTGGCGGAGCCGCAGTTGTTCCTGATCCAGCTGCGCGCCATCCTGCGCGCCTCCGCGCACGGGCGAGTGCGCATCCTTCTTCCGATGCTCGCGCATGCGCACGAAATCGACCAGTCGCTTGCGCTTCTCAGGCAGGCGAAGCGGCAGCTCGACGACCGCGGTGTGCCGTACAACCCGACGGTCCAGGTCGGCGGCATGATTGAAATCCCGGCGGCGGCGCTCGCGCTGCCGATGTTCATGAAGCGCCTGGATTTTCTGTCGCTCGGGACAAACGATCTGATCCAGTACACGCTCGCAATCGACCGCACCGATGACGCGGTGGCGCATCTGTACGACCCGCTGCATCCCGCGGTGCTGCATCTGGTGGCGCATACCATCCAGACGGCGAACCGCGGTGGCGTGCCGGTCGCGGTGTGCGGCGAGATGGCGGGCGACGCGACCCTTACGCGACTGCTGCTCGGCATGGGATTGAGGAATTTCTCGATGCACCCCGCGCAGCTGCTGGCAATCAAGGAACGCGTCCTCCGCACCAGCATCAGCGAAGCGCACGCGCTCGTGCAGCGTGTGCTGCGCTCGAGCGATCCGGCGAAGACGCGGGAACTTCTCGCCAAGCTGAATGCCTGAGTGATCGCATGGCGGGCCCCCTGGACGGTGTCAGGGTCCTCGACCTCACCACGGTCGTCATGGGGCCCTACGCGACGCAGATCCTCGCCGACTTCGGCGCCGACGTGATCAAGGTCGAGCCGCCCGAGGGCGACATCATGCGCTACGCCGCGCCGATGCGCTCGCCGGGCATGGGACACATTTTTCTCAATGCCAACCGCAACAAGCGCTCGATCGTCCTTGATCTGAAGATGGAAGAAGGCCGCCGGGCCTGCCTCGCCCTCGCGCGGAAGGCCGATGTGCTTGTCTACAACATTCGCCCGCAGGCGATGCAGCGCCTCAAACTCGACTACGAAGAAGTGCGCGCGATCAACCCGCGGATACTCTACGTCGGCGCATTCGGCTACAGCCAGCGCGGCCCCTACGCGGCGAAGGCCGCCTACGACGACTTGATCCAGGGTGCGACAGGAATCCCCTGGCTGTTGAAGGAGTCCGGCGCCGAGGCGCCGCGCTACGTGCCCGCGACGATGGCCGACCGCTCGGTCGGCATTCATATCGCGAATGCGGTCTGTGCCGCGCTGTACTGGCGCGAAAAGACCGGCAAGGGCCAGCGAATCGACGTGCCGATGTTCGAGAGCCTCCTGCAGACGGTGCTCGGCGAACACCTGGGCGGCTATACGTTCGAGCCGCAGACCGGAGACCCGGGCTACGCGCGCATGCTGGCGAAAGGGCGGCGCCCCTACGAGACGAAGGACGGCTACATCTGCGTGCTCGTGTACAACGACAAGCAATGGCGCGCGTTCTTCGGCTTGATCGGTCGCCCCGAGCTGCTCGCCGACCCCCGGTTCGCCACGCAGGAAGCGCGCAGCAGGAGCTATGAATCCGTCTACGACCTCGTTGCAGAGGAAATGCAGAAACGCACCACCGCCGAGTGGATCGAGGCGCTCGAGCAGGCCGACATCCCGGTGCAGCGCATGAACAGTCTCGCCGACATCGTCGGGGACCCGCATCTGGCGGCAATCGGCTACTTCAGGCAGATGGAACATCCCACCGAAGGCCGGATTAGATCGATGGCGGTGCCCTCGGAGTGGTCCGAATCCGCACCCGAGTACCGGCGTCATGCGCCCCGGCTCGGGGAGCACACCCGCGAGGTGCTGCGGGAAGCGGGGTTCACCGACGCCGAGATCGACGCGATCGCCGCATGCGGAGCGGCTCGGTTATAATGTCCGTAGCGCCGATTTGATGTTCAGCTTGCGGGCGCTCTACAAATACCGCTAAAGAGACAGGTCCCCGAAACCCGTTTCTCGCGCAAGCTGAACGGGTTTTTCTTTTTCCGGAGCGCAGTTGAACGCACCGCACGATCCGGGTTCAGTCGGAACCGTCGTAGCGCAGAAGGCGACCTTCACCGAGCCGCTGAAACTCAAGAGCGGCGCGGTGCTGCCGCAGTTCGAGATCGCGTACGAGACCTACGGCGAGCTCAACGCCGCGCGCTCAAACGCCGTGCTGGTATGCCACGCGCTCAACGCCTCGCACCACGTCGCAGGCTATTACGCCGATGACCCGCAAAACGTCGGCTGGTGGGACAACCTGGTCGGTCCGGGAAAGCCGCTCGACACGCGCAAGTTTTTCGTCGTCGGCAACAACTACATCGGCTCCTGCTTCGGCTCGACCGGCCCCGCCTCCACCAATCCGGCCACCGGCAAGCCCTGGGGCGCGGACTTCCCGGTCGTGACAGTGGAAGACTGGGTCGCGGCACAGGCACGGCTTGCCGATCACCTTGGCATCGAGCGTTTCGCCGCCGCGATCGGCGGCAGTCTGGGCGCGATGCAGGCGCTGCAGTGGGCGCTCTCCTTCCCCGACCGCATCCGGCATTCGATCGTAATCGCTGCCACACCCAGGCTCTCGGCGCAAAACATCGCCTTCAACGAGGTCGCGCGCCAGGCGATCCTGACCGATCCGGACTTCCACGGCGGGCACTACTACGACAAGGGCGTGGTGCCGCGGCGGGGACTGAGGATCGCGCGCATGATCGGTCACATCACCTACCTTTCCGACGACGCCATGATGGAGAAATTCGGCAGGGCGCTGCGCAACAAGTCGGGGCCCGGCTTCGACTTCGACGCCGATTTCGAGATCGAGTCGTACCTGCGCCACCAGGGCGACAAGTTCGCCAGCTACTTCGACGCCAACACGTACCTGCGCATCACCAAGGCGCTCGACTACTACGATCCGGCGGCCGAGTACGGCGGCGACCTTGCCGCCGCGCTGGCGCGCGCCAAGGCGGCGTTCCTCGTCGTCTCCTTTACCTCCGACTGGAGGTTTGCCTCCTCGCGCTCGCGCCACATCGTCAAGGCGCTGCTCGACAATCGCGGCATCGTCTCGTATCTCGAGATCGCCGCCCCGCATGGCCATGACGCGTTCCTGATGGATGACCCGCGCTACCACGACGCGCTGCGCGCCTACTTCGGGAACATCGAGCTGTGACCGGAGCGGAAAGAGCGCTCCTTGCGGCCCGCCCGGACCTTGCGGCGATCGCGCGCTGGGTCGAACCGGGAGCGCGCGTGCTCGACCTTGGCTGCGGCGACGGCGCGCTGCTGAAGTACCTCTGGGAAATGCGCCGGGCCCCCGGCTACGGTGTCGAATTCGACGACGCGCACGTGCTCGAGTGCGTCAGGAACGATGTCAATGTCCTGCAGCTCGACCTGGAAAGCGGTCTCTCGGTCTTTCGCGACGGCTCGTTCGACTGCGTGATCCTGTCCGAGACGCTGCAGGCGATCCGCCACACCGAGGAGCTGATGCGCGAGATGCTGCGCGTCGGGCGCGAGGCGATCGTCTCGTTTCCGAATTTCGGCCACTGGCAGGCGCGGCTGCAGGTGGCCCTCGGCCGCATGCCGGTGTCGAAGGAGCTTCCCTACCAGTGGTACGACACGCCGAACGTGCACCTGTGCACGCTCGATGACTTCGAGGACTTCTGCCGGCGGCTCGGCGTGCGAGTCCTCGAGCGGCTGGTGCTGCACGAGGACCGCGCGGTGACTCTTCTGCCCAATTTCCTGGGCAGCCTGGCCGCATTCCGTCTCGGCCGCGCCACACGCTAGTCCGTCATGACGACCACTCCCAAGCTCGACCTCGCCCGCACGACGCTTGCGGTGCTCGTCATCGGCGGATTGATCGCCGCCTCGCTGTGGATCCTCAAGCCGTTTCTGCCGGCGCTCATCTGGGCGACCATGATCGTGGTCGCGACCTGGCCGCTGCTGCTCCGGCTGCAGAAGCGGCTCTGGGGACGGCGCTGGCCTGCCGTCACCGTGCTGACCCTCGCACTGCTGCTGGTCTTCGTTCTGCCGTTTTCGCTCGCGATCGCTGCGATCGTCGCCAATGCCGAGGAAATCGCGAGCTGGGCGAAATCGCTGGAGACGCTGAAGCTGCCGCCGCCGCCCGATTGGGTGCGGAGCGTTCCGATTGTCGGCGAGAAACTGTCTTCGGCCTGGCGCGATCTTGCCGCCTCGGGACCCGAGGATCTCGCCAGACAGTTGACGCCTTACGCGCGCGACATGATGCAGTGGTTCGCGTCCGAGGTCGGCAGCTTCGGCCTGATGGCGGTGCAGTTTCTGCTCACCGTGGCGATCGCGGCGGTTCTTTACGCTTCGGGCGAGGCAGGCGCCGAAAAGGCGCTGCGCTTCGGGCGCCGCCTTGCGGGCGAACGCGGCGAGCGGGTGATCGGCCTCGCCGGGCGCGCGATCCGCGCGGTCGCGCTCGGCGTCGTGCTGACCGCGCTCGCGCAATCGGTTCTCGGTGGCATCGGCCTCGCCATCGCGGGTGTGCCGTTCGCTGGGATCCTGACCTCGCTCATGTTTCTGCTCGCGTTGGCGCAGATTGGTGCGGCGCCGGTGCTTGTCTGCGCGGCCGCCTGGCTGTACTGGAAGGGCGCAGTCGGCTGGGCCATCGGGCTCATCGTCTGGTCGGTGGTCGTCGGAAGTCTCGACAACGTGCTGCGCCCGATTCTCATTCGCCAAAGCGCCGACCTGTCGTTGTTGCTCATCTTTGCCGGCGTGATCGGCGGCCTGATCGCGTTCGGCCTGGTCGGAATCTTCGTCGGCCCGGTGGTGCTCGCCGTCGCGTACACACTGCTCGAGGCGTGGCTGCGCGAGGAACCAGGGACTTCAGGGGACGGCGCGTGAATCCAGCGCTTCGAGCGTGCCGCGCATCGCGACCAGCATGGCGATGCCCGGCAAGGCGATCAGAAAGGTGAAGAAGAAGAACGGCTCCCAGCCGAGCGATCCGACCAGGTAGCCGGCTACCGGCCCTACGTACACGCGGCCGACGGACGAGAGCGCCGAGAGCAGCGCGTACTGCGTCGCCGAGAATCGCCGGTCGCAGAGCGCCATCAGAAGCGCGACGTAGGCAGCCGTTCCCATGCCGCCGCACAGGTTCTCGGCGCCGATCACGGCGTAGAGCAGCGGATAGCTCTTGCCGGCCGCGGCGAGCAGCATGAAACCGAGGTTGGTCACCGCCTGCAGGATACCGAACAGAAGCAGCGCCCGGAACAGCCCCAGCTTCGCCATCAGCGCGCCGCCCGCGAGCGCGCCGCCGATCGTCGCTGCAAGGCCGAACCCCTTGCTGATCGCGCCGACTTCGGTCTGCGAGAACCCCGGCCCTTGCAACAGGAACGCGGTGGTGAGGTTTCCCGCAAATGCGTCGCCGAGCTTGTACAGAACGACCAGCAGCAGCATCCACCCTGCGCCGCGGCGCGAGAAATACTCCGCGAGCGGTTTCGTGACCGCCTCTTCGAGCGTTTTCGGCGCCGTATCGGCGCCAGCCGGTTCGACGGCGAACCAGGCCGCGATGATGCCGATCAGCATCAACCCTGCCATCAGCCAGTAGGTGCCGCGCCAGCCGAGCCACTGATCGGCAATCACCAGTGCGCCGGCGCCCGAGACCAGCATCGCCAGCCGGTAGCCGAGCACCGAAACCGCCGCGCCGGCGCCGCGCTCTTCGGCCTTGAGGATGTCGGTGCGGTAGGCGTCGACCACGACGTCCTGCGAGGCCGAGACGAACGCCACCGCAAGCGCGCAGGCGCCGGTCCACCAGGGCGAATCCTTCGGCGAGAGCGTGCCCATCCACGCGATGAGCGCAAGGAGCACCAGCTGCGTGGCAACCAGCCAACCTCGCCGCCGGCCGAGAAACGGCAGCTGGTACCGGTCCATCAGCGGCGCCCAGAGAAACTTGTAGGTATACGGCTGGCCGACGAGCGCAAACCAGCCGATCGTGACGATGTCGACGCCCTCGACGGCGAGCCAGGCCTGCAACGTCCCCGCGGTGAGCGCGAGCGGCAATCCGGAGGAAAAGCCGAGCAGCATCACGAACAGGATGGTGCGGCTACGGAAGGCTGCGGCGTATTCGGCGAGCGCCATGATCGAGGCGAATCTTACCTGCGTGCAGGCCGATGCCCGCCCGCCATTGCCAGCGCTCGTAAAACCCGGTAGCCTTTTTCCTCATCCCACCACGCTCGCGATCGGGTACCGAAACCATGACCACCGAACTGTCCAAGGAAAAACTCGCCGCCGACCTGAAGGTCGTGGTCGCCGACGCCGAGGAATTGCTGCGCGCTACCGCGTCACAGGCTGGCGAGAAAGTTACCGCTGCGCGCGAACGCATCCAGGCATCGCTCGCGACGGCCAGGGTGAAGCTCGCCGAGGTCGAGCGCGTCGTCGTCGACAGGACCAAACAGGCAGCCAAGGCTACCGACGAGTACGTGCACGAGCATCCGTGGCGATCCGTCGGCATTGCCGCCGCGGTCGGGTTCGTGCTCGGCGTGCTGATCAGTCGGCGCTAGGTTTTCCCGCCGGCCGGCGGGCCAGACAGAGAGGAACGCATGCTTGGCTCCGTGAGGGAGCTCGCCCGCTCGATTCTCGCGTTTGCCGAAACGCGTACACGGCTCGCCGCCACCGAGCTCGAGGAGCAGGCCGTGCGGCTCATCGAGATCGCCCTGTGGCTCGCCCTGACCCTGTTGTTTCTCGGCATTGCGCTGGTATTCATCTCGATGCTGATCGTGCTCGCGTACTGGGACTCGAACCGAATGCTTGCTGCGGGCCTGCTTGCGGCGCTCTATCTTGGCGCCGGTGCCGTCGCGGCGCTCGTGACGCGCGCACGCTG
Source organism: uncultured Enterobacteriaceae bacterium (assembly GCA_964651335.1). Lineage (GTDB taxonomy): Bacteria > Pseudomonadota > Gammaproteobacteria > Burkholderiales > SG8-39 > 2-02-FULL-66-14. The sequence continues at coordinate 49,324 of CAZYVT010000017.1, forward strand.
CCGCGAGCGGCCCGCCGTTCTCTCCGCAACGCTCGACGAGCTGCGCAAGGACCTGGATCGCATGGCAGGCAGGCAGTGAGCCGGGTGCGGTTGATCGAGCTGCGCGAGCGCCGTGCGCGCCTTGTCGAGCGCGCACGCGGCGAGCGGGAGCGCCTCGCCGCGCTGCTGTCGCGTGCCCAGGCAGCGTACTCGTGGATCGAAGTCGGCCGCAGGGTGCTCGAGGAGGCGCGCCGCCAGCCGCTCATCGTGGTGGCCGGCGCGGCGCTGCTGGTCGCGCTGCGCCCCCGGCGCGCCGTAAAGCTCCTCGCGAGCGGCTGGTCGCTGTGGCAGCTGTACCGGCGGGCGCGGCGCTGGTGGCTGCGGTTCGTAACGCCGCCGGTAGGCAGCACGCAGCGCGGGTTCTGAGCGGCATGCGCGCTCTCGCGCCGGTCCGGTGGATCGCTGCGCTCGCCGAGCGCGAGCGCAAGTTCCTGCTCGGCGAGTTGTCGCAGGCAAAGGGACTGCTGCCCGTCCTGATGAAGCCGCGCAACGGGTACAAGTGGACGCGCGAAGACGTGGCGGAACTGCGCGCCCAGTTCAGGCGCCTGTCGAGGCTCTCATCCTACATCGCCGCCCTGGTAGTGCCTGGCGGTTTTGCCGTGCTGCCGGCATTCATCTGGTGGCTCGACCGGCGCCGCATCCGTCGCGCCGCGGCGATCTCGCGTCAACGCAGCGGGCGATCATAGTCAATCGTCAGCGGCGCGTGGTCGGAGAACCGCCGGCGCTTGTAAATCGCCTCGCGCTGCGCGGTCTTTGCCACGTCCGGGGTTGCGATCTGGTAGTCGATGCGCCAGCCGACATTTTTCGCCCATGCCTGTCCGCGATTCGACCACCACGTGTACTGGTCAGGCTTCGCATTCAGCCGCCGGAACACGTCCACGTAACCGAGCTCGTCGAACACGCGCGTGAGCCAGGCGCGCTCCTCGGGCAGGAAACCGGAGTTCTTCCGGTTGGCGCGCCAGTTCCTGAGGTCGATTTCGCGGTGCGCGATGTTCCAGTCGCCGCACAGGATCACCTCCCTGCGCGATCGTCCGAGCGCTTCGAGCTTCGGCAGGAACTCCTCCAGAAAGCGGAACTTCGCCGCCTGACGGTGCGCACCGGCCGATCCCGAAGGCAGGTACAGCGAGACGATCGCAAGGTTGCCGAACCGCGCCTCGAGATAACGCCCTTCGGCATCGAATTCGCGACTGCCGAAGCCTTCGTGCACTGCGTCGGGACGGATCCTGCTGTAGAGCGCGACTCCCGCGTAGCCCTTCTTGCGCGCGTGCGAGAAAAAGCCGTGCAGCTTTCCCGGCGCGCGCATTGCCCGGTCGAGATCGGCTTCCTGCGCCTTCACCTCCTGCAGGCACACGACATCCGCCTTCTGCGCGGCGAGCCAGCGGTAAAAGCCCTTCCTCGCAGCCGAGCGGATGCCGTTGACGTTTAGCGTGACGACCCGCATCGAGCGGGGATTCAGGCCGAGGGAAAGTTTGCGACGCCGCCCCGCGCTGCGGACCACACTGCCGGCGCGTGCAGAAACGACTCCACCTCGGCGATCTGCGCCGGCGCGAGGTAGGCACCCTGCTTCACCACCGCGAGCACGTCCCACCAGGTCGCAAGATGATGCAGCCGGACGCCCAGCTCGCCGAGGATCGTCTTCGATTCCGGAAAGATGTCGTAGTAGAAATTGACGTATACGTGCTCCACCACCGCGCCCGCCTCACGCAGCGCCTTGCAGAAATTGATCTTCGAGCGGCCGTCGGTGGTCAGGTCCTCGACCAGCAGGGTGCGCGCGCCGGCGCGGATATCGCCCTCGATCTGCGCGTTGCGGCCGAAACCCTTCGGCTTTTTTCTCACGTATTGCATCGGCAGTCCGAGCCGGTCCGCGATCCACGCCGCGTATGGAATGCCCGCAGTTTCGCCGCCCGCCACGACATCGAACTGCTCGAAGCCCGCATCGCGCGCGAGCGTGGCGGTGGCGAACTCCACGAGCTGGGCGCGGATGCGTGGATAGAAAATCAGCTTGCGGCAATCGATGTACACGGGACTCGCCCAGCCGGAGGTGAAGATGAACGGCTTTTCCGCGGAGAACAGCACCGCCTTCACTTCGAGCAGCATCCGGGCCGTGGTCTGAGCGATGAAGGCGCGATCGGCGGTGTGCATGGAGGCAACGCGGGAAGGTGGCGCGGATTCTAGCAGGCCGGCGCACGGTCAACGCCTCTCGCCGAGCGGCGTTACAATGCAACGATTGACCGCACGAGGAGATGTCATGCTTCGAAGCACGCCCTGCGCTGCACTCGCCGCGCTCGCGTTGGCCGCGATCCCGTTCAGCGTTGCCGCCCAGTCCTACCGCTGCGTCGGCAAGGACGGCAAGAAATACTACGGCCAGACCATACCGCCCCAGTGCTACGGCCAGCCCGTCGAGCAGCTGGACAAGCAGGGTATCGTCATGCGGCGCATCGAAACCCAGTCCGCCGAGGCGCGCGCGATGAAGAAGGCCGAAGAGAAGAAGAAAATCGAGCAGGCGGCGGCGGACCGTGAAGAATCGCGTCGCAACCGCGCCCTGCTCGCCACCTACTCGAGCGAGAAGGACATCGACGAGGCGCGCAACCGGGCGCTGGCGGAGAATCAGCAGGCGATGAAGGATGTCACGCGGCGCCTCGACGAGATCAAGAAACGCCAGGCGCAGCTCGCCGGCGAGATGGAGTTCTACAAGGGCAAGAACCAGCCGCCGGTGAAACTGCAGAACGAAGCCAACTCCGCGCAAGTCGATTTCGACGCACAGCAAAACCTGCTCGAGGTGAAGAAAAAGGAAGTCGACGCGATCAACGCGAAGTACGACCAAGACAAGAAGCGCTACGCGGCGCTGACGGGGAAGAAATAGCCGCGCCCGCGGCGGCGGGGGCCCCGCTCAGCCCGAGAGCCGGCGCCGCAGGATCTGGTTCACCTGCGCCGGGTTGGCCTTGCCGCGGGTCGCCTTCATCACCTGTCCGACGAGCGCGTTGAACGCCTTGTCCCTGCCCGAGCGGTAGTCCGCGACCTGCTTCGGGTTCGCCGCGAGCACTTCATCGACCAGCTTTTCCAGCGCGCCCGCGTCGCTGATCTGTCTCAGGCCCCGCTTCTCGATGACTGCGTCGGCGTCGCCCTCTCCCGCCCACATCGCAGCAAAGACCTCTTTAGCGGTTTTGCTGTTCAGAGTCTGATCCAGAATGCGCGCCAGCAGCCTCGCCAGATTTTCCGGGTCTACCGGACAAGCGGTGATCTCCATGGCATCGGCGTTCAGGCGCGCCGCTAGATCGCCCGTGATCCAGTTCGCTACCAGCTTCGCCACACCGGGCATGAGCACTTCGTGCGTAGCTCCAACCAAAGATCTTGTCATATCAAAGGTCAAATCCCTTGCTCGCTCGAAGTACTCTGCCACGTCCCGGTCCGAGGTCAGAAGGCCGGCGTCATACAACGACAGTTTGCACTCCCTCGCAAATCGCGCCCGCAGGGCGTCGGGCAACTCCGGCATTTGCACTTTAACGCGTTCGACTTCCTGCTCTGAAATCACGAGCGGCAGCAGGTCCGGGTCGGGGAAATAACGGTAGTCCTGCGCATCCTCCTTGATGCGCATCGGGCGCGTCTCGTCGCGCTCGGGATCGTACAGGCGCGTCTCCTGCTCGATCGTCCCTCCGTCCTCGAGGACCGCGATCTGGCGCTTGGCTTCGTACTCGATCGCGCGCTCCAGAAAACGGAACGAGTTAAGGTTCTTGATCTCGCAGCGCGTGCCAAGCTCCGGATCGCCCGCGCGGCGCACCGAAACGTTGGCGTCGCAGCGGAACGACCCCTCCTGCATGTTGCCGTCGCAAATGTGGATCCACCGCACCAAGCCGTGCAGGGTTTTCGCATAGGCGACGGCCTCGACCGCGCCGCGCAGATCGGGCTCGGAGACGATTTCCAGCAGCGGCGTGCCCGCGCGGTTGAGGTCGATTCCGGTCATGCCGTGGAAATCCTCGTGCAAGGACTTTCCGGCGTCCTCTTCAAGGTGGGCCCGGGTGAGCCGGATGATCTTTCCCGAATCGCCGACCGGAATGGTGATCGAGCCGCCCTTGACGATCGGCAGCTCGAACTGACTGATCTGGTAGCCCTTGGGCAGATCGGGATAGAAGTAATTCTTGCGCGCGAAGATCGAGCGCCGGCTGATGTTTCCACCCACCGCAAGTCCGAAGCGGATCGCAAGCTCCACCGCCCGCCGGTTCAGCACCGGCAGCACCCCCGGCAGCGCGATATCCACTGCCGAGGCCTGCGTATTCGGCGCCGCGCCGAAGGCGGTCGCAGCGCCCGAGAAAATCTTCGAGCGCGTTGCAAGCTGCGCGTGCGTCTCGATGCCGACGACGATTTCCCAGCTCATGGGTTCACCGCCTGCGCGCCCGTCTCACTCACAGCGGCGCCTCCCTCGGCACGCGCAGGTGCCAGTCGGTCGCCTGCTGGTAGCGGTGCGCGGCGCCGAGCATGCGCGCCTCGGCGAAATGGTTTCCCGTGATCTGCAGGCCGACCGGCAGGCCGCGTGCGTCAAAGCCGCAGGGGATCGACAGTGCGGGGAGCCCCGCCAGCGGCGCCGGAATGGTGAAGATGTCGTCCAGGTACATCTGCACCGGGTCCTGCACCTTGGCGCCGATTGGAAATGCGGTGGAGGGCGAGGTCGGCCCCATGATCAGGTCGCAGCGGGAGAAGGCCTGGGCGAAGTCGCCGGCGATCAGGCGGCGCACCTTCTGCGCCTGCAGGTAGTAGGCGTCGTAGTAGCCGTGCGAAAGCACGTAGGTGCCGATGAGAATCCGGCGCTTCACCTCGGCGCCGAATCCTTCCGCACGCGTGCGGCAGTACATGCCGGCGAGGTCGTCATACTCGCGCGCCCGATGGCCGTAGCGCACGCCGTCGAACCGCGACAGGTTGGAGGAGGCTTCCGCCGGCGCGAGCACGTAGTAGACCGGCACCGAGAGCCGGGTGTTCGGCAGCGCAATGTCGATCGCTTTCGCGCCCTGCGACTCGAACCAGGCGATCGCCTCGCGCACCCGCGACAGCACATCGGCCTCGCTCCCCTCCGAGAAGTATTCGCGCGGCAGTCCGATCCGAAGGCCGGCAAGCGGCAGCTCCAGCCCGCGCGTGTAGTCTTCTGCGGGCCGCTCCAGACTGGTCGAATCGCGTGCGTCGAATCCCGCCATCGCGTTCATCAGCAGCGCAAGGTCCGCGGCGCTCTTCGCCAGCGGGCCGCCCTGATCGAGCGAGGACGCGAACGCGACCATGCCGTAGCGGGACACTGTGCCGTAGGTGGGCTTCAGACCCGATACGCCAGCGAGCGCCGCGGGTTGCCGGATCGAGCCGCCGGTGTCGGTGCCCGTCGCCGCAGGCGCCATGCGTGCGGCGACCGCGGCGGCCGAGCCGCCCGAAGAGCCGCCCGGCACGCGCCGCGTGTCCCATGGATTTCGCACCGGCCCGAAGAATGACGTTTCATTCGATGAGCCCATCGCGAACTCGTCCATGTTGGTCTTGCCGAGGAGCACCGCGCCGGCGGCGGCGAATCGTTCGATCACGTGCGCGTCGTAGGGGCTGACGAAATTCGCCAGCATCCTCGAGCCGCAGGTCGTGAGCATCCCCCTGGTGCAGTAGATGTCCTTGTGCGCGACCGGAATTCCGGTCAGCGGTCCCGCTTCGCCGCGCGCGCGCCGCGCATCCGCGGTGCGCGCGTCCGCAAGGCTGCGCTCCTCGTCCACCGTGATGAAGGCGTTGAGTGCGTCGTTCAACGCCGCGATGCGGGCAAGAAACAGCCGCGTCAGCTCGACGCTCGAGACCCGCTTTGCCGCGAGGGCGGAAGAAAGCTCCGCGAGGGACGCGTTCAGCAAGCTACTCGATGACCTTGGGCACGAGGTACAGGCCGTGCTCGACGGCGGGGGCAATCGCCTGGAATTCGGCGTGCCGGTCCTGCTCGGCCACCTCGTCGGCGCGCAGCCGCTGGCCCATGGAAAGCTGCGCGTCAAGCGCGTGCGACATGGGCTCGATCCCGCGGGTATCGACCGACTGCATCTCCTCAATCAGTCCGAGTACGCGGTTGAGCTGGGCGCGCACGGCTTCGGCCTCCGACGGACTGACGGCGATGCGGGCGAGGCGCGCGATGCGCTCGATCTGGTCGGGGGAAAGCGACATGCTGCAGTACGGAAAAAGGAGCCCCGGATGCGGAATTGGGGGTAAACTTTTAATATTATAGGACCTTTGCGAACACGGCCTTAGCGCTCAACCTTAAGTTTCGTCGAAAAAAGGAGTCAGGACACGCGCATGCTCGGATTTCTCAGAAGCTACTTCTCCAACGATCTGGCAATCGACCTTGGCACGGCCAATACGCTGATTTACGTCCGCGGCAAGGGCATCGTGCTCGACGAACCCTCGGTAGTCGCGATCCGCGAGGACGGAGGTCCCAACGCGAAGAAATCGATCCAGGCGGTCGGCAAGGACGCCAAGCAGATGCTCGGCAAGACGCCCGGCAACATCGTCGTCATCCGGCCGATGAAGGACGGCGTGATCGCCAACTTCACGGTCACCGAGCAGATGCTGAAGTATTTCATCAAGAAGGTGCACGACAACAAGCTGTTCTCGCCTTCACCGCGCATCATCATCTGCGTGCCCTGCGGCTCGACCCAGGTCGAGCGCCGCGCGATCCGCGAATCGGCGGTCGGCGCGGGAGCAGGCCAGGTGTACCTGATCGAGGAGCCGATGGCGGCGGCGATCGGCGCGGATATGCCGGTGGCGGAGGCCACCGGCTCTATGGTCGTCGATATCGGCGGCGGCACGACCGAAGTGGGCGTCATCTCACTCGGCGGCATGGTGTACTCCGGTTCGGTGCGAGTCGGCGGCGACAAATTCGACGAAGCGATCATCAACTACATCCGCCGCAACTACGGCATGCTGATCGGCG
>CAZYVT010000018.1:0-55875 GCA_964651335.1 uncultured Enterobacteriaceae bacterium
ACACGCGGGACGAAACCAACCACTTCGCCGACATCCTGCTGCCCGACCAGATGGATCTGGAGAGCCTGCAACTGATCTACATCGGCGGCTCCAAGTACATCGAGCAGTTCTGGAAGCACGAGGGCTACGCCCTGCGCCAGCCGGTGGTCGCGCCGCGCGTCGACGCAAAGGACTTCACCGACATCGCCACCGAGCTCGCGCGCCGCACCGGTTTGCTCGAGCGCTACAACGCCTCGATCAACCGTGGCACCGCAGGGGTCGCACTGAAGGGCGAAACCTGGGATTTCTCGCTCGAAGCCTCGCACGCGCATACGCGCGACGAGATCTGGGACGCGGTGTGCCGTGCCGCGAGCGCGGAACTCACCGACGGCAAGGAAACGCACGGCCTGGACTGGTGGAAGGAGAACGGCCTGCGGGTGAAGCCGTTCCCGCAGAGCAACTGGTACCTGTTCCCGACGCTTGCGGCGCAAGGCCTGCGCTTCGAACTCCCGTACCAGGAGCGCCTGTGGCGCGTCGGCCAGCAGCTCGCGCGCCGCATGCACGAGCATGGCATCCAGTGGTGGGACAAACAGCTCGCCGAATACCAGCCGCTGCCGGTTTGGAAGGATTTCCCGAAGTTGTGGGAGACAGAGTTGGCGCGCATCGGCGGCAAGGCGGACGATTTCCCCTTCTGGCTGCTCACCTCGCGCAGCATGCAGTACGCCTGGGGCGGCAACGTCGGCATGCAGATCATTCACGAGGTCGCCGGCAACGTCGCCGGCCACGACGGCGTGATCATCAACACCAAGCGCGCCGGGGAACTCGGCATTGCCGACGGCGATCCGGTCGAGATCGCGACGCCGAAAGCCAACGTCCGCGCGCGCGCCGTGCTGCGCCAGGGAATCCGTCCGGATACGCTGCTGCTGATCGCCCAGTTCGATCACTGGGCGACGCCCTACGCCAAGGATTTCGGCGTGCCGAGCATGAACAGCCTGGTGCCGATGTCGATGGCGCTGACCGATGCGACTGGTTCGGGGGCCGATGTGGTGCGGGTCTCGGTGAGGAAAACCGCATGACCCGCTGGGTCATGATTGCAGATCTCAGGCGCTGCGTCGGCTGCCAGACGTGCACCGCCGCGTGCAAGCACACCAATGCCACGCCGCCCGAGGTGCAGTGGCGCCGCGTGCTCGACATGGAGGTGGGGGAGTACCCGAACGTCAAGCGCGTATTCGTTCCCGTCGGCTGCATGCACTGCGCCGATCCGCCGTGCATGCACGTCTGTCCGTCCACCGCGACCCGCCAGCGCAAGGACGGCATCGTCACGATCGACTACGACCTGTGCATCGGCTGCGGGTACTGTGCGGTGGCCTGCCCCTACCAGGCGCGCTACAAGGTGGACAAGGCCGAGTTCGCCTACGGCAAGCCGATGGAGTCGGAGGCGAAGCGCTTCGATCCCGGGCGTATCGGCGTCGCCACCAAGTGCACGTTCTGCTCTGACCGGGTGGATGCCGGCCTGGAACAAAGCCTGAAGCCGGGCGTCGACCCGGAGGCATCGCCCGCATGCGTCAACAGCTGCATCGCGCAGGCATTGCACTTCGGCGACATCGAGGACCCGGCGAGCAACGTGTCGCAGCTGCTCGCGGAGAACCAGTTTTTCCGCATGCACGAGGAGCTCGGCACCGAGCCTGGCTTTTACTACCTCTGGGACAGGAAGGCGCCATGAGCTTCGGCCCGCAGCCCTGGATCCAGCGCCACTGGGATTGGCGCGCCGCGGGCAACTTCGTCTTCGGTGGCGCCGGCAGCGGGTTGCTGCTCGCCGCGGCGCTCGTGCTGCCGCTCGGTCCGGCGCGAGCGGTGTCGTTGCCACTCGGCCTTGCACTGGTCGGCCTCGGGCTATTCTGCGTCTGGCTCGAGACCGGCCGCCCCTTGCGCGCGCTGCACGTGTTCATCAATCCGTGGACTTCCTGGATGACCCGCGAGGCGTTCGCGGGGATCGCGCTTTTCGCCGCCGCGATCGCCGCATTCTTTCAGCCGGGCGCATGGACGGAAACCGCGCTCGGCCTGTGCGCCCTCGTCTTCGCCTGGTGCCAGGCGAGGATCCTCGAGGCGTCCAAAGGCATCCCGGCGTGGCGCGAACCGAAGATCGTAGCGTTCATCCTCTCGACCGCGTTATCCGAGGGTGCGGCGCTCGCGGTCGTGCTCACGCTCGCGTACGGCGCGCGCAACATGCTGGTGTACGGCCTGCTCGCCGCCGCGCTGCTGGCGCGCGCGATCGCCTGGACTCTGTACTGCACCCGCACCGCACCGAAACTCACCGGTGCGCCGCGCACCGCGCTCGAAGCGGTGACGCCGAGAATGCTCTGGTTCGGCACCTTCGGCTCGATCGCGCTCATCGCCGCCGCTTCGGCGCTGCCGCGCCCCTACGCTTTGCCGCTTGCGGGGCTCGCCGCGCTGGCTGCAATCGCCACCGGCTGGCACGCCAAGTACGCGATCGTGACGCGCGCCTCGCTCAACCAGGGCTTTGCGCTCCCCGCGCTGCCGGTGCGCGGCTCGCGCTGAAGGAAATCGTGCCATGTCACCCATGCTCGTCAGAAGCTCGCGCAATGAAATCGCGCGCCAGCATCGCGCGAAACGCATCGCGCCGGAGCCCCCGTACCGCTTTCAGCCGAAGGCGGAAACCATGCCGCGCGAGCTCCTTGCCGCGCTTCAGTTGCGGCGCCTGCGCGCGACGCTGAGGAACGCGTACCAGAACGTCCCGCTGCACCGCCGGCGCATGCAGGAGCGCGGCGTCGAGCCGGGCGATGTCAAGAACCTTTCCGACCTCGCGCGATTGCCGTTTACGGCGAAGAGCGATCTGCGCGACCACTACCCGTTCGGTCTCTTCGCACGGCCACGCGAGCAGCTCGCGCGGCTGCACGCATCCTCCGGCACGACGGGCAAACCGACGGTCGTCGGCTACACGAAACGCGATCTGGCGCTCTGGGCAGACCTGATGGCGCGCTCAATGGCCTGCGCCGGGGCGCGGCCGGGAGATGTGGTGCACAACGCCTACGGCTACGGGCTGTTCACGGGCGGTCTCGGCATGCACTACGGGATCGAGCGGCTCGGTGCAACGGCCGTGCCGGTCTCAGGCGGCTCGACCGAGCGCCAGGTCGCCCTGATCCGCGATTTCGGCGCCCGGGTTCTGTGCTGCACGCCCTCGTACGCGCTCGTCATCGCCGAGGTGGCGGAAAAGGAAGGCGTGGACCTGAGGCAATCGAAGCTCGAGGTGGGGCTTTTCGGCGCCGAGCCCTGGAGCGAACAGATGCGCGCCGAGATCGAGCAGCGGCTCGGCCTCAAGGCGATGGACAACTACGGACTTTCGGAGATTCTCGGCCCGGGCGTGGCGGTCGAATGCCCCGAGCAGGCCGGGCTGCACGGCTGGGAGGACCACTTCCTGTTCGAGCTGGTCGATCCCGACAGCGGCAAGCCGGTCGCAGAGGGGCAGCCGGGCGAGCTCGTGATCACGACACTGACCAAGGAAGCGTTGCCGATGATCCGCTATCGCACCCGCGACATCACGCGTGCAACGACCGCGCGCTGCGGGTGCGGCCGCACCCATCTGCGGCTGCATCGCATCACGGGCCGCAACGACGACATGCTCATCATCCGCGGCGTCAACGTGTTTCCTTCGCAGATCGAGGCGGTGCTCGTCGGGTTGCCCGGAATCGCGCCCCATTACCAGATTGTGGTCGAGCGCGAGGGGCCGCTCGACCAGCTCACGGTGGAAGTCGAGCCGTTGCCCGGCGTGCCCGCCGATTCGACCCCCGCGATCGCGGAGGACGTGCGGCACCACATCCAGTCGCGCATAGGACTGCGCGCCGACGTGCGCGTGCTTGCTGCGGGAGGCATCCCGCGTTCGCAGGGCAAGGCGGTGCGGGTGCGCGACTTGCGTCCGAAGGAAAGCTGAGGCGATGAAGCGCATCGAGACGGTTGCATCATGATTCCGTTCGCTGCCGGAGCGCGCAGCCGGCTGCTCCCGGTCTCCGTTCCAATGCGATATTTCGGGGCAGCGGTCGCGTTCCAGGTACTCGCATGGGCGATGCTGCTCGCAGCTTCCGAGCCGCTCTCGGCGTTCCGCGCCGGCCTGGGGCCGGTGTTCGCGGCGCTGCACGCCGTGACGCTCGGCGTGCTTGCGGTCGCCGCGGTCGGCGCGAGCCTGCAGATGTTGCCGGTCGCCACGCGCCAGCCGGTGCGCTCGATCGCGGCGGCGAAGCTCGCGTGGTGGCTGCTCGTTCCCGGCCTGCTACTGTTCACCGGTGGTGCGGCAGCGTACCGGCCGCAACTCATGGCACCCGGCGCGGCCGCCGCGTTCACTGCACTGGCGATCTACGGCTGGCTGTTGTTCGAGAATCTCCGCCATGCGCGCGGAATGCCGGCGATCCGCGCCTACGGCTGGGCGGCGCTTGCGTGCCTGGTCCTCGCGCTCGCGCTCGGCGTCGCGCTCGTCGCTCACTACGAGTTTGGCATGGCGCTCGATCGAAGCGCGTTCGCGGCCGCGCACCTGGTGCTTGCGAGCTACGGCTTTCTCGGGCTGCTCGCGTTCGGGTTTTCGTGCTTTCTGCTGCCGATGTTCGCGCTTGCACCGGCGCCCTCCGAGCGGGGTGCGGCGATCGCGCTCATCGCCTGCGTGTGCGCGATTGCGCTCGCGCTCGCGGCGATCGCGCTCGGCCGTGACGATTTGCTTGCGCTCGCCGCCGCAGCCGGTTTCGGTGCCGCCCTTTTTCACGTGATCATGATCGAGCGGTCGCTGCGCGCCAGGCTGCGTCCACCGCTCGGATCCGCCTTCCTGCTGGTGCGCGTGTCGTGGTTCTGTCTGCTGGCGAGCCTCGCACTGGGTGCCGCGCTCGCCCTCGGCGTTGCGGCAGAGCGCGCGGAGGTGCTCTTCGGCGTGCTGCTCGTACCGGGCTGGCTGCTGACGTTTCTGCTCGCCGTGCTGCAGCGGATCGTGCCGTTTCTCGCCTCGGTGCACGCCGGCGGCGCCGGGCGTTCCCCTGCCCGCGTGTCTTCGATGACGCCGCAACGTACGCTCGACGCGCACCGCGTCCTGCATCTTTGCGCGCTTGCGGCGCTCGTGGGCGGAGTCGCTGCGGCGTCTGACTGGCTGACACGTCTCGCCGCCGCAATCGGGCTTGCGGCGGCGATCGCGTACGCCGTGTTCTTCGTCGCGGTGATGCTGCGCCTGCGCGGTTCGCGCTCCGGCAGGAGACCGGATGTTCTTCAACCGACAAACTAGCCTGCGGCTGCACGAGGAGCACCTCGCAACGGTGCAGTTGTGGAACCGTCTCGAGCAGACCATCGTGACGCGCGCGCCCGAGGCCGAGCTGCTCGAGTTGCTCCGGCGCTGTACGGCCGCGCTCGCCGACGAGGTCACGCGCCACTTCGATTTCGAGGAGCGCGAGCTCTTCCCGCGCCTTGCGGATGCGGGGGAGGGCGACATCGCCGAGCTTCTCTCCGAGGAGCACGAAACGATCCGCGGCGCCGCACGATCGCTGCGCGAGCTGCTTGCGCCCTGGGAACCCGACGCCACGGCGATGCAGCGGTTGCGCGCGCTCGGGCTGGAACTCGCCGAGCGCCTGGTTGCGCACGTGCAAAAGGAAGAGATGGCGCTGCTCCCGGCGCTCGAAGACCTGCTCGATGAGGAGACCGATCGTGAACTTGCGCTCGCCTACGCAGAGACCTGACCTGAAGACCCGCCGCCTTGCGGCCGCCGACCTCGATGCGGTGGTGGCGATCGACGCCGCCATCGGTGGCCGGCAGCGCAGTGCCTACTTTGCGCGACGCCTTGCACGGGCGCAGCGTGCGCCCGACATGCACGCACAGTTCGCGGTGGACGAAGGCGGGGCCGTTGCCGGATTCGTGCTCGGGCGTGTGCTCGAGGGCGAATTCGGGCGCACCGAGCCCGCGCTGCAGCTGGAGGTGATCGGCGTCAGATCTGCGGTGCGGGGGCGTGGCGTGGGTGCCGCGCTCGGCCAGGCGCTCGAGGCAGAAGCGCGGCGGCGCGGCATCGCGGAATTGCGCACCGCGGCGCTCTGGCGGGAGCACCTGATGCTGCGCTTTCTGGCGGCGAGCGGCTGGTCGCTGGGACAACATCAGGTTCTCGACTGCGTGATCGGCGAGGGCGAATTGGGCACCGCGCGCGAAGCGCCCGTGACTTCGCCCGACGACGCTCGCCCGGGAGATCCGAACGACTACAGCGCGCCGGTAACGGACAACTACGAGGCGCTGGCGCGCGACCTCGCCGAGGTCCGCGCGCTCACCGAACAGGACTTCGACGGGATTGCGCGGATCGACCGCCGGCTCACGGGCCGCGACCGCGGCACCTACCTGCGCCACGCGCTGGGCGAAGCGCTCGGCGAGACCGGCATCCGCGTTTCGCTCGCCGCAATCACGGACGGCGCGGTCGCGGGCTACGTCATGGCGCGCGTGGATCTGGGGGACTTCGGGCGCGCCGAGCCGGTTGCAATCCTCGATACGATGGGAGTGGACCCGATGCACGAGGGCAAGGGCATCGGCCGCGCGCTGCTGTCGCAGCTCTTCGTCAACCTCTCGGCGCTGCGGGTCGAGCGCGTCGAGACCGTGGTCGCGTACGCCAACTTCGAGCTGCTCGGCTTTTTCGTGCGCGCCGGCTTCGGCCCCTCGGACCGGCTCGCGTTCGTCAAGCGGCTCGGCTAGCACCGCTGCGCCAGGGGACGGGATCGGCTTGACATCGCTTACTGAATGAACGATCATTCACCTACCAAGGAGACTGGCATGAGACTCGACGGCAAGACCGCGGTGGTGACCGGCGCGGCATCCGGCATCGGCCGCGCCACTGCGGAGGCGTTCGCAAAGGCGGGCGCGCAGGTGTTCCTCGGCGACGTCGCGGCAGAGGCAGGCGAGCAGGCAGCCGCGGCGATCCGCGCCACCGGAGGCCGCGCCGATTTCATCCGGCTCGATGTCACCGACCCCGCCTCGATCGAACAGTTCAGGCGCGAAGCCTACTCGCGGCGCGAGCAGATCGACATCGTCGCCAACGTGGCGGGCTGGGGCAAGAACGAGCCGTTCATGCAGAACACGCCCGAGTTCTGGAAAAAAATCATCGACCTCAACCTGATGGGGCCGATCCAGGTGAGCCGCGCCTTCCTCGACCAGATGATCGAGCGCCAGGCGGGAAAGATCGTCACGGTCTCGAGCGACGCCGGACGCGTCGGCAGTCTGGGCGAGACCGTGTACTCGGGCGCCAAGGGCGGCGCGATCGCCTTCACCAAGAGCCTCGCGCGGGAGGTGGCGCGCTACAACATCAATGTGAACTGCGTCTGCCCGGGCCCGACCGATACGCCGCTGATGGCGGCGGTGCCCGACAAGATCAAGGAGGCGTTCGCGCGCGTCACGCCGATGCGGCGCCTCGCCAGGCCGCAGGAGGTCGCCGACGCGATCCTGTTCTTCGCCAGCAGCCGCTCGGACTTCGTCACCGGCCAGGTGCTCAGCGTCTCGGGCGGATTGACGATGGCGGGCTGAGTTTTTCTTTCACCCTAGTGTCGAGGACTCCATGTACAAGCTGAAAGCGGCCGAATGGAAGCCGCAGCATTTCAAGTGGGAAGTGAAGGACCGCGTCGCGACCGTCACCCTGAACCGCCCCGAGCGGAAGAACCCGCTCACCTTCGACAGCTATGCGGAGTTGCGCGACACGTTCCACAAGCTGCAGTACGCCGAGGACGTGCGTGCCGTGGTGTTCACCGGCGAGGGCGGCAATTTCTGTTCCGGCGGCGACGTGCACGAGATCATCGGGCCGCTCATCAAGATGGAGATGGACGGGTTGCTCTACTTCACCCGGATGACCGGCAACCTGGTGAAGGAAATGCGCAACTGCCCGCAACCGATCATCGCCGCAATCGACGGCATCAGCGCGGGTGCGGGCGCGATCATTCCGATGGCGAGCGACCTGCGCTACGGCACCCCGGAATGCAAGACCGCGTTCCTGTTCGTACGCGTGGGCCTTGCGGGCTGCGACATGGGCGCCTGCGCGATCCTTCCCCGCATCATCGGCCAGGGCCGCACGTCGGAGCTTCTCTATACCGGCCGCACCATGACCGCGCAGGAAGGCCTCGCCTGGGGCTACTTCAACGAGCTGGTGCCGAAGGAGAAGCTCCTCGCACGCGCGCAGGAGATGGCGCGCTCGCTTGCCGACGGGCCGGCATTCGGGCACGCCATGACCAAGAAGTGCCTGCACCAGGAGTGGAACCAGACCATCGAGCAGGCGCTCGAGACCGAGGCCGAGGCGCAGGCGATCTGCATGCAGACGCACGACTACGAGCGTGCCTATAACGCGTTCGTGAAGAAGGAGAAGCCGCAGTTCCAGGGCAACTGATGCGATGGCCGACCGGAGCTTTCTCGACTGGCCGTTTTTCGAGGCGCGCCACCGCGCGCTCGCCGAGCAGCTCGACGAGTTTGCCGGAGACAAGCTCGCCGCGCTCGGTCACGGCGCCACCGACGATGCGGCGCTCGATGGCGCGTGCCGGGAGATCGTGCGGCGCCTGGGCGGCGCAGGTTTTCTGAATCAATGCTGCGTGCCTGATCGGACCGGACGCTTCGACGTCAGAAGCCTCGCGCTTTCCCGCGAAACGCTGGCGCGTCACGCCGGGCTTGCCGATTTCTGCTTTGCCATGCAGGGACTGGGGACAGGCCCGATCTCGCTCTTCGGCAGCGAAGCGCAGCGCCGGCAATACCTGCCGCCGGTGATGCGGGGGGAGAAAATCGCCGCATTCGCGCTTTCGGAGCCGCAGGCGGGCAGCGACGTGAGCGCGATCGCGACGGCCGCGAGGCGCAACGGCGAGGGCTGGGTGCTGGAGGGCACCAAGACCTGGATCTCGAACGGCGGGTTGGCCGATCACTACATCGTCTTTGCACGCACCGGCGAAGGCGCAGGAGCCAAGGGCCTCTCTGCCTTCATCGTGGATGCTGCGGCTACGGGTCTGGAGATCACCGCCCGGATTCCGCTGATTGCGCCGCACCCGCTTGCGACGCTCACGTTCCGCGATTGCCGCGTACCCGGCGCCGCGCTCCTCGGCCAACCGGGCGAAGGCTTCAAGATCGCGATGGCAACGCTCGATGTGTTTCGCACCACGGTCGGAGCGGCGGCGCTCGGCTTCGCGCGGCGCGCGCTCGACGAAGCGCTGGCGCGGTGCCGCGAGCGCGCAGTGTTCGGCAAACCGCTTGCGGAGTTCCAGCTCACCCAGGCGAAGCTCGCCGACATGGCGCTTGCGGTGGACACCGCGGCGCTGCTCGTTTACCGCGCTGCATGGACGAAGGATGTGCTCGGCAAGCGCATTACGCGGGAAGCGGCGATGGCCAAGCTGCACGCCACCGAGTCCGCGCAGCAGGTGATCGACATGGCGGTGCAGCTGCATGGCGGAACCGGGGTGGTGAGCGGGACCACGGTGGAAAGCCTGTACCGGGAGATCCGGGCGCTGCGGATCTACGAAGGCACGAGCGAGATCCAGAAGCTCGTCATCGCCGGCGCGGTGCTCAAGGGCGAGTGATGGCGTCTCCGGGCACCGTCCAGAGCCTGGTAACGGATCCGAAGCTGGTCGGCGAGCGCCGCGAGCAGATCGTGCGTGCGGCGGTGAAGCTCTTTTCCGAACAGGGCTATTTCGTCACCACCATCCAGCAGATCGCGCGCGAGGCAGGCGTCAGCGTCGGGCTGGTTTACCAGTACTTCCGCGACAAGGATGACGTGTTGTTCCTGTCGCTGCAGAACGTGCTCGAAACCTACGAAAAGCAGATTCCGCGCGCGCTTGAAGGCGTCTCCCATCCGCTCGAGCGCCTGCGCGCTGCGATCGAAGCGTACTGCAGGGTCGTCGACCGGCTCCGGGAAGCCACGGTGCTGACCTATCGCTCGACCAAGTCGCTGCGCGCCGATCGGAGAACCTACATCAAGCAGGGCGAAACCCGCACCAACCGGCTGCTCGAGCGCTGCGTCAAGGCCTGCATCGAGGCTGGCTACATGGAGCCCGTCAACACCCAGCTCCTGGTCTATCAATACGTGCACTTTGCCCACGCCTGGGCGCTGAAACGCTGGGCGTTCCGCGGCCGCTACACGCTCGAGCGTTACGTCGAGGAGGGCCTCAAGCTTCTTGTCGATCCGTTTCTCACCGCAAAAGGCCGGAGGGTGCAACGTTGATCAGCCTCGAAATCGCCGGAGCGGTCGCGACGGCCACGCTTGCACGCCCACCGGTCAACGCCATCGACGAAGGCTGGATCGCCCGGCTTCACGAAGTGATTCACAAGGCCGAGAGCGATCACGCCGTGTCCGTGTTGCTGATCCGCAGCAGCGAGCGCACTTTCAGCGCCGGAGCGGACCTCGCGCTCATGCGCTCCCGGTACGGCACCACGGAAGGGCGCGCGCGCATGGTCGCCTTCGTGCGCGAAATGCAGCTTGCCTACGCACGGCTGGAGAAGTCGCGCCTGGTCTCGATTGCCGAGATCGGCGGCGCAGCGATGGGCGGGGGGCTCGAGCTTGCGCTCGCCTGCGACCTGCGGATCGCATCCGAGGACGCGAAAGTCGGACTACCGGAGGCGCGCCTGGGACTGATTCCGGGCGCGGGTGGCACCCAGCGCCTGACGCTCCTGTGCGGACAAGGCACATCGAAGCGGTTGATCCTCGGCGGCGAGGTGGTCGACGGAAGAGAAGCAGCAAGGCTCGGGATCGTGCAGTGGGCCGTTCCCGCCACCGAGTTGCAAACCCGGGCAACAGCATTGGCCGAACAAGTCGCCGCGCTTCCCGCTGCATCGCTCTCCGCGTGCAAATCGTGCATCGGCGCAGCCGGCAAGCCCGGCCAGGACGGCTACGGCATGGAGCTTGCTGCGACCGAGGACCTGCTGGCCTCGGCGGAGACCCAGTCCAGGGTAAAAACCTTTCTTGAGGGCGCGCGCTAAGGCAACGTCTCCATTCCTACCTGCAATAGGAAATCGCCCCGGAATACTTTCCCGCAGCCAGCCGCGCATCCAATGAATATTTCCGATCGGGAATATTTTTCTTGACCCATGACCAGTCTACCCATATATTCCCGATCGGGAATGCAAAATTTAAAATTCCATGTCTACGCCAACAACTACCGTGACCGAACTGGCATCCGCCAAAGACCTCGGTGCAGCGATTCGCAATGCTCGAAAAGCGATGCACTTACCCCAGGCGGACGCCGCCCTGCTCTGCGGCGTCGGCATTCGTTACCTGTCCGACCTGGAGAACGGCAAGGAGACCGTTCGCCTCGGCTCGGCGCTCAAAGTCATCGCCGGCCTCGGCCTGGTCCTGGCGATCGATCGAAAGAAACCTTTCTGGTCCAAAGATGGCCGACGTACTTGATGTCTATCTGAACCAGGACCTCACCGGCCGGGTGGAGGACGACAGGGGAAAGCTCTCATTCGTGTACGAGAAGGCGTGGCTCGAATCGGACCAGTTCATTCCGCTCTCGGTGACGATGCCGCCCACGACGGACACCTTTTCCGACGAGATCGCGCGCCCGTTTTTCGAGAACCTTCTTCCAGAGGGTGAAATCCGCGCCGCCATCGCGAAGCTCAAGCAGCTCTCTGAACGGAACACCTTCGGACTCTTGGGCGAGATCGGCGGAGACTGTGCTGGTGCGATCTCCCTTTGGGGGCATGGTGAGAAGCCGCGCAAGAACGAAGGCTACGCGGCACTAACCGACGCGCGCTTGGCCGAAGTGCTCGCTGGAATGGCGACGCGCCCGCTGCTCGTCGCCGAGGACCAATTGCGGCTTTCGCTCGCGGGCGCCCAGAACAAGCTGCCGGTCTATTACGACGGACAGCAGCTTTCGCTTCCAAGAGGCAGCGCGCCAAGTTCGCACATTCTCAAACCGGGTGCACGGGGGTTCGAGAACATGCCGGCCAATGAGCATTTCTGCATGCGTCTTGCCAACGCGCTTGGATTGCCCGTTCCGGGATCGATGATCCTGCGCAAGTCGGAGCCGCTTTACCTGGTAGACCGCTATGACCGCATGCGAGCGTCTGATGGAGCACTCTCGAGAATTCACCAGATCGATTTCTGCCAGGCATCAGGGCTATCCTCGCAAAAAAAATACGAGCACGAAGGCGGCCCGAGTCTCGGGGCGTGCTTCGAGGTGATCACACGTTTCAGCACGCAGCCGGCGCGAGATCGGCTTCACCTCATCTCGTGGTTGATCCTCAACTACCTGATCGGAAATGCGGACGCGCACGCGAAGAACCTGTCGCTCCTCATCACCCGCGAAGGGTTGAGGCTCGCGCCGTTCTACGATCTGGTTTCGACCGCCGTCTATCGCGAGCTGACCGACAAGCTCGCCCTCAAGATCGGCGGCGAGAACCGGCCGGAATGGATCCAGAAACGGCATTGGGAGGCGCTTGCGGCGACATCGGGCGCCAATCCGCGCATCGTGTGGCGACGACTGAACGAGCTGTCCGCCGCAATTCCGGCGGTGGCCAGAGAAACTGCGGGAATGCTGGCGCTGGAGAAGAGTGAATTTGCAACGATCGAGAAGATCCTTGCGGTCATACAGGAACGCGCGAAGCGCCTCGCGGACGCCAGGCTGCCCACATGAAGAGGGGCCCGCTATTCCAAGATCAGCCGTGCAGGCTGTTGTATTTTTCCAGGAGCTGCTCCGGCGTCTCCTCGAATTCCGGATTCACCACGATGCAGTCGGCGGGGCAGACGAGCTTGCACTGCGGTTCGTCTTCGGCGCCCACGCACTCGGTACACTTCATCGGGTCGATCACGTAGAGCGGGTCGCCGACCGCGATCGCTTCGTTCGGGCACACCGGCTTGCAGGCATCGCACGCCGTGCAGTTGTCGTTGATCAGCAATGCCATGCCATGTCTCCTTATGCCGCCGCGCGCTCCTGCAGCTCCTTCAGTCTGTCGTGGCGGAAGGCGCCCCAGAGCGAGGCGCCGATCGCGCCCGCGTAGATCGAGTCCGGGTGGTTGGTTGCAGTGAGGCCGGTAATCTTCTCGTTCACCAGTTCTTCCCGCAGCGCGGCAAGCAATCCTTCGTCGAGCGCGAGTCCTCCCGTGAGAAGCGCAAGGCCCTTGGTGATTCCGGTCACCTTCAGGAGCTTCGCCAGGCGCGAGGACATCGAGAGGTGAATCCCCTTCAGGATGTCGGCGGTCGGGATGCCTCGCGAAACCATGTTGATGACATCGGTCTCTGCAAGCACCGCGCAGATGGAGCTCACCTTCTCGGGGTTCGTCGAGGTCCTCGACAGCGGCCCGATCTCCTCGACCGCGACGCCGAGATATCGTGCGATGTTCTCGAGGAATTGCCCCGAGCCTGACGCGCACTGGCTGGTCATCTTGTACGAGAGGACCTTGCCGCGGTGGTCGATGTAAATCGCCCGGCCGTTGAGCGCCCCGATGTCCACCACGGCACGCGCTTCCGGGTTGAGGAAAATGCCGCCGCGCGCATGCGTGGTCATGGAGTAAAAGTGCCCGGTCGCGAACTTGACGTTCTCGCCTTCGCCCGTGGTGGCGGTGTAGGCGACGTCCGCGGGCTTGAGTTTCGCCTCCTCGAGCACTTCGTCGAAGCCGAGTTTTGCCAGCTCCATCGGGTCGCGCCGGCGGATACGCTCGCAGCGCTTCGCCAGCCAATCCGTCCTGCCGCCGTCGATGCGGAAGAGCGCCGTCTTGACCGCGCCCGAACCGATGTCGATGCCGATCGTATGGATCATGCGCGCGCCTCCACGGTCTTGCCTTCCTCGACCACCGCGCGCCAGGCGAAGGTCGCGCCGCCGAGCGCCCCGGTGTAGATCGAGTCGGGGTTGATGTTGAGCGTCATCTCGCCGTAGTTCTCCCTGACGAGGTCCCTGAGCGCCTTCACCGCGGCTTCGTTCTTCGCCACCCCTCCGGTGAAGGTGAATTCGTTCCGGATGCCGCCCGAGCGCGCGAGGATCGACATCGCGCGCAGGACGATGGCGCGGTGCAGCCCCGCCATGATGTCCTCGCGCTTCTCGCCGAGCGCGAGGCGGTCCCTCAGCTCGGCGCCGGCGAACACCGTGCAGGTCGAGTTGATCCGCACGGTCTTGGTCGCCTTCATCGCGAGAGGCCCCAGCTCGTGCAGGCCCATGTTCATTTCGTCCGCGATGTACCCCAGATACCGCCCGCAGCCCGCGGCGCAGCGGTCGTTCATCTGGAACGACTCGACGATGCCCGCCCGGTCGACCTGGATCGCCTTGGTGTCCTGGCCGCCGATGTCGAGCACTGTCGCGGTGTTCGGATACATGACATGCGCGCCCAGTCCGTGGCACAGGATTTCGGAGCGCACGTGTTCCTTGGAAAACGGCAGGCGCGCGCGTCCGTAGCCGGTGCCGACCACGTAAGCCTCCTCCAGCGCCGTATCGAGCACGCCCTGGATCGGCGCACGGATCCTGTCGCCGCGCGCCGCTGCATCCGGCAGCGCCTTGAAGGTGCGCTCCAGCGCGGCGAGCAGGTTGCGGCTGATCGCATCGCCATACTCGCGGTTCTCGACCTCGATGATCGAGCGGTCGAACACGTTGAGCAGCATGTCGTAACGCACGCCGGCGTCCTTCGCCACCGCCTCGCCGAGCGCCAGG
Organism: uncultured Enterobacteriaceae bacterium; assembly: GCA_964651335.1. GTDB lineage: Bacteria > Pseudomonadota > Gammaproteobacteria > Burkholderiales > SG8-39 > 2-02-FULL-66-14. The sequence continues at coordinate 14,598 of CAZYVT010000018.1, forward strand.
TACTGCGCGCCCGCGATGTCGCGGAAAAAGTCGCTCTTGCGCTTGGCGTTGGGGATGAACAGCGCCGGCGAGTCCTCGCGCAGGCGCCGGAACAGCTCGCTGAGCGCCTGCGCCACCCCGGCAGCGTGATCGCCGAAGCGCGTGCCCCCGGCATTGCGGCTGCAGACCTCCTCGAGGTCCGCAAGCTGGATCAGGAACTGCTCGAGCCGGAAGTCGCGCTCGAGCTGGCCGATGAATTCGTCGAGCTTGCCGTTCAGCGCGCCGCTTTTCGCCAGCGCCTGTCGGAACAGCTCGAAGCGCGCCGACACCAGCGCCTCCTGCCTGGCGACCGTGGCGGCGGTGTCGTAGTTGGAGCGCGAGTTGGTGATGCCGCGCCCGAGCACCTTGCGGTCCTCGCCCATCACCACCGCCTTGGTGGTGGTCGAGCCGAGGTCAATCCCGATGAAGCATCTCATGTCAGTGCACCGCCGCAGCACGTTTCTGCTTGATCATTTGAAAGTACGACTCGAGCCGGTTCTTGATGTTCGCCGCGGAGAAGTAGCGCGGATCCACGAGGTCGGACTCGATGAACGCGGCGGGCTTGCCGGTGCGCCGCTCGACTTCGCGCAGGATCAGCAGCTGGCCCGCGGAGAAGCTGTTGCAGCTCTTGATCGAATTGATGAGCAGCCCGTCGGCCTGGTACTCGTCGATGTACTTGCAGATCATGTCGATGCGCTGCGGAAAATTGAGGTTGGTGTAGCAGCCGAGGCAGTACTCGGCGAGCGATTCAAGCGGCCGCTCGGCATCGTGCCGGAAGCCGAAGTCGTACACCCCGCCCACCTTGGCGTAGGTCGAGGCGACGATCACCGCGCCCTCGTCGTAGAACATCTTCCAGAAGTCGCGGAAGCTGGTCCAGTTCGGCGGCCCTTCGACCACCAGGCGGTACTTTTCCTCAGTGAGCTCACCCTCGGGCGTGACCGGGCCCTTTTTCTCCCGGATGCGCTGCTCCACCTCGCTCCACAGCACGTCGTAGTACTTGGTCGCCTCGGGCATGCCGCGAAACGCAGTGAACATCGGCCCGATGTAGTACACCGCGCCGAAGTAGCCGTCGATCGGACTGGGCCTGTTTTTCGCCGACTGCAGTACCTTGACGAGGTTTTCCTCCGCTTTCACCGACTCGCGCATGTACTGGCGCAGCCGGTCAATGTCGAACTTGACTCCCGAGACTTTTTCCAGCGTCGGGATGACTTTATCCTGCAGCTGCTTCACGACGTAGTCGCGCATCGCGGGCGAGATCTTGCCGTCGCCCTGGTAGGGCACGTGCAGCATCACGGTCTCGCAGTTGTACTTCTGCCGGATCAGCTCGAACCACTTCATGAAGGTGAAGCAGCCGGTGTAGGAAAGGAGCAGCACGTCGGGCGTCGGAAGCGGCTCGCCGGTGGGACCCACCTGGCCCTGCAGCATCATGCCGAGGTCGGCCTTGACGTAGGTGCACACGTCCTCGGAGTGCCCGTCGCGCTCGGCGTCCATGATCATCTTGCCCGACTTCTTGCGCATGCCGTTCTGCAGCGCATTCGTCTCGGGCAGGCTGCGCGCGAAGTTGAAACACATCAGCAGCTCGTTCAGGTTGCCCGGCACGAAGGTCGCCGACACCTTGCGGCCCGATTCATGCGCGGTCGCAAGCTCGTGATAGTTGCGGTTGATCATCTCCTTCTGCAGCCACATGGCGTCCTCTTTCTGGACTTTCTGCGGCTTCCTGGCGCTTTGCGGCGCCTGGATCGGTGCGGTCGTCGTGCTCATGCGGCGCTCCATAGTTTGATCGAGTCGGCGAACGTCCCGGCCTGCTCGCGGATCGGGGCCATCTGGCCGGTGTTTTCCGCGTACTTGAACGCGGTGTACGGAATCTTGTGCCGGGCGAGCACCTCCTGCAGCATCGGGCGCTCGAGCAGCGCCGGGTCGCAGAACGACGGCGCGGCGAAGATCACGCCCTCCGCGCCGCGGCTTTTCACCTGGTGCAAGAGGTATTTCCCCTTGTCCTCTTTTCGATCGTCGTATTTCGACGAGCTCTGCGCCGAGCGGTGCAGGAACGCTTTCGACAGCTCCTCCAGCGGATTGCCGTTCGCCGGCACCTCGTCCATCAGCCAGCGGAAGGCCAGCATGAATTCGTCATCCACGACGTAGCAGCCCGACATCTCGATCGACTTGATGAGTCCGAGCGGCGGCTGCTCGCAGAAAGAGCCTGTCATCACCACGCGCGCGTTGTCGCGCCTGGCGCGCTTCTCGGCGTCTGCGGCGGCGATGTATTCGCGCACCAGCCTGGTGTGCTCCTCCGGCGGCAGCACGCACCCGGCGCGCAGCAACAGGTAGACCTCGGAAGTCGGCGCCTGCCACGGTTTCTGTGCCCGGTAGCTGTAGAGGTCGCGGATCGCCTTGCGGTTCTCGTTGTACACCGCGATCGAGGCATTCAGCTCGGCGTCGCTGATCGGCTTGCCGCGCAATGCAGCAAGGTCGAGGCGGAGCTGCTGCATTTCGCTGATGTAGAACGTGCCGCCGATCGAATCGTCGTAGTTCTGCGGCACGTCGACGTAGCGCACGTACTTGTCCTTGAACATGATCTGCCACATGCCCGAGAGGTTGCGGATCACGTCGCAGACCGACGGAAACAGCATGCCGTCGAGGCAATCGAGCCTGCCGGTGAGCCCGAGCTCGACCGTCGAGCGCGGGATGCGGCAGATGTAACTCTGGTAGTAGGCGTCGCCCTGGATCACCTCGATCTGGTCGCCGCCGCCGAAGATCCCGACCGGCAGCATGCCGGCGGCGTGGATGATCTCGTGCGGCACATAGACCGGCATGTAGCCGATGGCCTTGCGCCCGGGTTGCGCCTGCTTCCACTCCTTGACCGCGTTGAAATGCAGGTCCTCGAAGAGCTTCTCGCAGCGGGCGACGATCTCTTGCAGTTTCATCGGTGCTCCCACTTTGGTGCGCGTTTCTCAAGAAATGCATTCAGCCCCTCGACCGCATCGCGCGTCTTCATGAGGCCGTCCAGGTAAAGCCGCTCCACCTCAGCGAGCCGCCGCTTCACCCGCGCTGCATAGGGCGCGCGGGCTGCGCGCACCGCATAGGCGAGCGATGCAGCGCTCTTCGGCGCCAGGTGCTTCTCGAAGTATTCGAGCGCGGCGGCTGCCGGATCCTCCGCGACCTGGGTCGCGAGGCCCCAGGCGAGCGCGCTCTGCGCGTCGACCGGGCGGCCCGAGTACAGGAGATCTTCCGCCCTCGCCTGCCCGATGCGCTCAGGCAGCAGGCACGAGGCGGCGGGCGCGAACACCGCGAGCTTCATCTCCGGCTGACCGAACTGCGCGTCCGGCGCGGCGAACAGCAGATTTCCCGCGGCGGCGAATTCGAGCCCGCCACCGAGGCACTGGCCTCTGACCGCCATGAGAATCGGCTTCGGCCACTCGAGCATGCGTTCGATCAGCGCGTGAAGGCTCCGGATCATCGCCGCGCACTGCGCGGGAAGATGCTCCTCGACCGAGGCGCCGAACGAGAAGTGCGGGCCCTCGTGGTCTACCAGCGCGGCGAGCAGACCCGAGTTCCCGCCGTGCGTGGCGAATGCCTGATCCAGCGCTGCGATCATCGCCGCGTCGAGGATATTCGCCTTCGGCCGTGCAAGGCGCAGCCTGAGCAGCGCCCCGTCGCGCTCCAGCCAGACCTTGAGGCAAGTTTCGCTCATGCGCGCTTCTTGGCCTTGGGCTGGATCGAGTCGTGCAGCGGGCCTACCCAGCTCTCGTTGCGGGCGAGCGCCTGACGGAGCGCGATGAAGTCCACTTCGCGGTCGTCCTTGGTGCCCTCGTTGAATGCGGTGAAGCCGGCGCGCGCCTCGGTCACCATGTTGAGCGCCAGCCACGCCCTCGAGTCCTCCTTGTTGCGGTTCCAGGCCTCGAGTTTGGGCTTGCGAAGCTCTTCGAGCGTCTTGGTGGTGCAGTCGGGAAACGTCAGAAGGATCTTCGAGCAGAGCTCCTCGATCCTGGCGTCGAGCATCGAGAGATCCACGGCGCCTTTGGCCCTCTGGGCCTTGCCTTCTTTCAGCGCCTCGCCGGCCTTCGGCTTGCCGAAGACCAACCGGCCATACTCGTCGAATATGCGCTGCGTCTCCACCAGCGGGTTGGCGACGAATCTGCCGTCCACCTTGAGCGCCGGCGTGATGTCGGTGAGCATGCCCATGTAATAGGCCTCGTGCGCGGAGAACGGCTCGCACAGCACGCATGCGGCCATGGCGCGCTCCGCGCCGACCATCACCGGCAGAAAGTCGGTCGCGCCGCCGATCGGCGCCGAGCCATGCTTGGGGCCGGCCTGTCCGAAGCGCGCCAGGTCCTGCGCCACCGAAAAATCGCACGCCATGCCGATTTCCTGGCCGCCGCCGATGCGCATGCCGTTGACGCGCGCGATGACCGGCTTGTCGCAGGCGAGGATCGCCGACACCATGTCGTTGAACAGCCGCATGTACTGCCGGTACTCCTGCGGCCGGCCGGCGTAGTACTCGGCGTACTCCTTGGTGTTGCCGCCGGTGCAAAACGCCCTGTCGCCGGTTCCGGTGAACACCACGCTCGAGACATCGCGCGCATTCGACGCGGCGCGGAAGGCGAGGATCACGCCCTTCACCATCTCCGTGGTGTACGAATTGAACTGTTGCGGGTTATCGAGCCAGATCCACGCGTTGTAGAGGCCGGCAGCGGTCTTGCCGTCCGGGCTCTTCGCCGGCAGCTTCTCGACCTTGACGCCCGGCACCGACAGTTCCGCGAGATCGTGGTTCCTGATGACTGCAGCCATGGGAATTCGTCCTTTCAATTCGGCACCAGCACTGCGCGCTTCGAGAGTTCGCGGTGATGCGCCGCCTCGAAGCGGCGGTGGTCACCCAGCGTGCTGCGCTTGCCGCCATCGTGCTTCCTCCAGGAGCTTGCCGCGCCCCCGCCAATTATGGTATTACAGTACCATATTACCTATTTAAGGTCAATCCGCCGCGCGGCCCGGCGTGGTTTCTTTCAGATGCAGCAATAAATAGCGCGGAGAGCAGGACGCCGATTTGATCTGGCACAAGGAAATCGCGCGCGGTTGGGCGTTAATGGCGCGTGGCAAGGGCAAGGAGCAGCACTTTGACAAAGCCAAACCATTCCGTCTCGGTGGCGCTCGCCGGCAGCGGCGGTGCGGGCGTGATGACCGCAGGAAACATGCTGCTCGAGGCGGCGGCGCAGGCCGGATATTTCGGCCTCATGACGCGCTCGAGCGGTCCGCAGATCCGCGGCGGCGAGGCGGCCGCGATGATCCGGATCACGACGGCGCCGTGCGACAGCGCGGACGACCGCTACCAGGTATTTGCGGCGGTGGATTGGGGCAACGTGGCTCGCTTCGCAGGCGAGCTGACGCTCGATTCCGGCAGTCTCATCGTGGGCGACCCGGCACAGGGTGAAGTGCCGGAAGTGTTCCTCAAGAGCGGCGCGCACCAGGCAGCGGTGCCGTTCAAGGCGCTCGCCAAGGAGATCAAGGGCGGTTGGCCGAACATGGTTGCCTTGGGGCTGCTCGGCGGACTGGTCGGCCTGCCCGAGGGTGCGCTGCGCGCAGCAGTCGAGAAGTCGATGAAAAAGGGCGGCGAGGCGCTTGCGGCATCGCTCGCCGCAGTGCAGGCCGGAGTGAAGGAAGCCGCGAAACTTGGCGCAAGCTTTGCGCTCACGCCCCCGCCCGCGTCGACGCCGCGCTGGCTCATCACCGGCAATCAGGCCGCCGGCTACGGCGCGATCCGCGGCGGTGTGCGCTTCGTCGCCGCGTACCCGATCACCCCGGCGACCGAACTTCTCGAGTGGATGTCGCCGGCGCTGGAAAGAGTCGGCGGCACCCTGGTGCAGGCCGAGGACGAGCTTGCCTCGATCAACATGATTCTCGGGGCATCCTATGGCGGCGTGCCGGCGCTCACGGCCACGTCGGGCCCGGGGCTCTCGCTGATGATGGAAGCGCTCGGGCTCGGGGTCGCCGCCGAGATCCCGATCGTGGTAGTGGACGTGATGCGCACCGGCCCTTCGACCGGAATCGCCACCAAGACCGAGCAGGCGGACCTGAACATTGCGATGTACGGCATGCACGGCGACGCGCCGCACCTGGTGCTCGCGCCAAACTCGGTCGCCGATTGCCTCCTCACTACGCAATGGGCGACGCACCTTGCCGAGCAGCTGCAGGCGCCGGCGATCGTGCTCTCGGACCAGTTCTTCGGCCAGGCGCGGGCGGTCGTGGACCGGCCGGCGGACGTCGCATTCGCAGGCGGGCGCAAACGCGCCGAAGCGAATGCGCCCGGCTACAAGCGCTACGCATTGACATCGACGGGCGTTTCGCCGATGGCGATCCCGGGCACGCCCGGGATCACCTACACCGCCGACGGCCTGGAGCACGGTGAGCGCGGAACGCCTTCGTCCTCCGCCGCGGATCACCTCGCGCAACTGGAGAAGCGCGCGAAGAAGCTGCATTCGCTCGATTACGGCGATTACTGGGCGGAAATCGAGGGCGAGGGCGAACTCGCCGTCATCACCTGGGGCTCGTGCACCGGCGCGGTACGCGAAGCGTTCACGCGTGCGAAGGCCGACGGCGTATCCGCGCGGCTGGTGTCGCTGCGTCTGCTATCGCCGGCCCAACCGGAAAAGCTCCGCGAGTCACTCGCCGGCGTGACGCGGGCGCTCGTCGTAGAGCAGAGCTTCAGCGGCCAGTTCCTGCGCTACCTGCGCGCCGAATACGATGACCTGCCCTGCGAGCTGACGAGTTTCCGCAGGCCCGGCCCGCTGCCCGTCCGGCCGGACGAGATTCACCGCAAGATGCTCGAATGGAGCCGCGCATGAGTGCGATTCCGCAAGCAGCGACTTTTACCGCGCAGCAATTCAAGTCCGATGTGAAGCCGGTGTGGTGCCCGGGGTGCGGCGACTACACGGTGCTCTCTTCGATCACCAAGGCGCTCGCGATTCTCGCGGTGCAACCCGAAAACGTCGCCGTCGTGTCCGGAATCGGCTGCTCGTCGCGCATTCCGGCGTACACCACGTGCTACGGCTTTCACGGCGTGCACGGTCGCGCGCTTGCGGCGGCGACCGGCCTGAAGGTCGCACGCCCGGAGCTGACGGTGATCGCGGCAGGAGGCGACGGCGACGGGTACTCGATCGGCGGCAACCATTTCCTGCACGCCTGCCGCCGCAACGTCGACCTCACGTACATCGTCATGGACAACCGGGTGTACGGCATGACCAAGGGCCAGCCCTCCCCCACCACCGAACCCGACTGGGATTCGAAGCTCTCGCCGCATGGCACGGGCCTGAGCGAATTTCACCCGCTGGTGATCGCGCTTGCCTCGGGAGCGAACTTCATCGCGCGCGCCTCCTCGAGCGACCCGAACGGCACCGCCAATCTGATTGCGCAGGCGGTGCGCCATCCGGGGTTTTCGTTCATCGAAGTGCTCTCGCCCTGCGTGACGTTCCGTCCCGAGCAGCGCGCGTGGAAGGACTCGGTGCGACCGGCGCCGGTCGCGCCCACCGACGATCCGGCGCGCGCGGCGCGCCGCCTGATGACCGACGACGGCTTCAACCTCGGCGTGCTCTACGCCGGACAGCGCAAGCCTTACCGGCCCGGGATGGGCAGGGGCGCGATGCGCGTCGCCGATCTGGAAGCGGAGTTCGCCCTATGAACGCGAAGAAAACGGTCCTGAAAAAGAAACCTGCAAGAAGGCCGCTCAAGCCGAAGCGCACACGGGCTGCAAGGCGGGCACCGCCGCGCACCGGACCGCATGCGGACTTCATGATCCAGGCCTACATGATGGAAAACGACGCGCGCGACCGCTACACCGAATTCGCCGACCAGATGGAGGTACACAACAATACGGCGGTAGCGCAGCTCTTCAGAAGGCTCGCTCGCATCGAGGGCCTACACGCCGAGCGAATCATGAAAGAGATGGGCTGGCGCACTCCGCCTGCGCCGTCTCTCGCCTGGATGTGGGGGCACGCAGACGCGCCGGAGTCCGCCCCGGTGACGGAGCTGCACTACCTGATGCAGCCGTACCATGTGCTCGAGCTTGCGCTGCAGTGCGAGCAGCGGGCGGAAAGTTTCTTCTCCGGCATCGCCCGGTCGATCGCGCCGGCAGAAGTGAAGCGGGTCGCCGCGGAGATGGCGAAAGAGGAGCGCGAGCACGTCAGGCTGATCAGGGACTGGATGAAGAAGGTCGAGAAACCGGCGCCCAACTGGGACCGCGACCCGGATCCGCCGTTTCAAGCCGAATGAGGGAAGCGATGGACGTCCTGTTGCCCGAGAGCTGGGCACCGCCGATCGGCTATGCCAACGGCATTGCGGTGCCGGCGGGAAAGATCGTTTTCATCGCCGGCCAGGTCGGCTGGGATGCACAGCAGAAGTTTCACTCCGCAGAGATCGCGCCGCAGTTCGAGCAGGCGCTGAAAAACGTGCTTGCGGTACTCGCCGAAGCCGGCGGGAGGGCCGAGCACATCTGCCGGATGACTGCTTACTGCTGCGACAAGCCCGCCTATCTGGCGGCGCGCTCCCAGTTGGGAAAAATATGGCGTGCGCTCATGGGCAAGCACTACCCGGCGATGAGCATGATCTTCGTTTCCGACCTGCTCGACGCGCCCGGCAAGATCGAGCTCGAGGCGACCGCCGTAATACCCGGGCCGCGCGCTACTTGAATTTGTAATAAGCCTGGTTCAGCCAGGCGGCGACGCCATCCTCCTGCTCGGCGCCGAGCCCGGTTTTGGTATTCACGTTGCAGCGCTGCACCCAGGCGAGGACCGAAGCCGCGCTCGAGGCCTTGCGATCCGATCGCGTGAACATCGCCGAGCCATCGCCGCCAAAGCGTGCCACGTGGCAGCCGCTGCATTTCTCCTCGAGGACTTTCTTGCCCTCCTTCGGATCGCCGAACGGGAATGCATCCGACTGGGCGAACGCGTTTGCTGCGGCAAGGAGCGATCCGGCGACGAGCCCAACATGGAATTTCATGGATTTACTCCACCGTGACCGACTTCGCGAGATTCCTCGGTTTGTCCACATCCGTGCCGCGCGCGAGCGCGGTGTGATAGGCGAGGAGCTGCAGCGGCACCACGTGCAGGATCGGCGACAGCGGCCCGTAATGCTCGGGCAGCCGGATCACGTTCACGCCTTCGGTGGTGCCGATGCGGGTATCGGAGTCCGTGAGCACATAGAGCTCGCCGCCGCGCGCGCGGACTTCCTGCATGTTCGACTTGAGTTTCTCCAGCAGCGCATCGTTCGGCGCCACGGTCACGACGGGCATCTCGGCCGTCACGAGCGCGAGCGGCCCGTGCTTGAGTTCGCCCGCCGGGTACGCCTCGGCATGGATGTAGGAAATTTCCTTGAGCTTCAACGCCCCTTCGAGCGCGATCGGATAGTGCAGGCCACGGCCGAGGAACAGGGCGTGCTCCTTGGTCGCAAAGCGCTCCGCCCAGGCCATCACCTGCGGTTCGAGCGCGAGCGCCGCCTCCAGCGCCCTGGGCAGATGCCGCAGGCTGCGGAAGTGCCGTTGCTCCTCGTCCGGCGGAAGCCTGCCGCGCAGCTTCGCCAGCGTAAGGGCGAGAAGGAACAGAGCAGTGAGCTGCGTCGTAAAGGCCTTGGTCGAGGCGACCCCGATCTCGACGCCGGCATGGGTAAGAAACCGTAGCCGCGTCTCCCGCATCATGGCGCTCGTCGCCACGTTGCATACCGCAAGGGTGCGTTCCTGGCCGAGCGCGCGTGCGTGCTTGAGCGCTGCGAGCGTGTCGGCAGTCTCGCCCGACTGCGACACAACGACCACCAGCGCATTCGGGTTCGGGACGCTGGCGCGGTAACGGTATTCGCTCGCGATCTCGACCTGTGTCGGCAGGCGTGCCAGCGCCTCGAGCCAGTACTTCGCGGTGAGCCCGGCGTAGTAGCTCGTCCCGCAGGCGAGCACCAGCACCGAATCCACGCCTCCGAGCGTCCCGCCGTGCTCGTCACCGAACAGCGCCGGCGACACCGATTGAATGCTTTCGATCGTATCGGCGACCGCGCGCGGCTGCTCGAAGATCTCCTTCTGCATGAAGTGGCGGTAGGGACCGAGTTCAACGGCAGTGCCGGCCGCCTTCACAATGCGCACCTCGCGCGAGGCCGCGCGGCCCCCGGCATCGACCACGCGATAGCCGTCGAGCCGGATCTCGGCCACGTCGCCTTCCTCCAGATAGGCGATTCGCTCCGTCGTCCCGGCGAGAGCGAGCGCATCGGAGGCGAGGAACATCTCTCCGTTTCCCTCTCCGATCACGAGCGGGCTGCCGGCGCGCGCGCCGACCACGCGGTGCGGCTCGCGGCTCGACAGAACCGCGATCGCATAGGCGCCGGCGAGCCGCTTCACGGCGCGGCGCACGGCGTCAAACAAGTCCCCGGAATAGAGACTGTGCACGAGGTGCGCGATCACCTCGGTATCGGTCTGGCTCTCGAACGCGTAGCCCTTGGCCTTGAGCTCGGAGCGCAGTTCCTCGTAGTTCTCGATGATGCCGTTATGCACCAGCGCGATCTCGCCGTGAGAGAACATCGGGTGCGCGTTGTGCGTGACCGGCGCGCCATGCGTAGCCCACCGGGTATGAGCGATCCCGGTCTCGGCGGCGAGGTTCTGTTTCGCCACCTGCCCCGCCAGATCGGCGACTCGCGAGACGCTGCGAATCCGGCCCAGCGCACCGTTCGCGAGCGCCGCCACTCCGCAGGAGTCGTAGCCGCGATACTCGAGCCGCCGCAGACCTTCGATCAGCACCGGGACCACATCGCGCCGTGCAGCGGCGCCGACAATTCCGCACATGTCGCTAATTCTTCTTCCGCGGATACCAGCCGGCCACCGTGACCTGCCGGGCGCGCGCGACGGTGAGCTGGCCCGGCGGCGTGTCCTTGCTGATGGTGGAGCCGGCGCCGATGTAGGAACCCTTTGCAATCCGTACCGGCGCCACCAGCGTCGCGTCCGAGCCGATGAAGCAGTCGTCCTCGATCACCGTGCGGTGCTTGGCGATGCCGTCGTAATTGCAGGTGATCGTGCCGGCGCCGATGTTGACGCGGGCCCCGACCTCCGAATCGCCGATGTAGGAGAGGTGATTCGCTTTCGAGCCCGAGCCGAAACGGCTTGCCTTCACCTCCACGAAATTGCCGATATGGACATCCTCGGCGAGGCTCGCGCCGGGACGCAGCCGCGCGTACGGACCAATGCGGCAGCGCGCCCCCACTTCGGCGTCTTCGAGCAGCGAAAATGCCTGGATCTCACTGCCGGCGGCAACCGAAGCGTTCCGCAGCACGCAGTTTGGCCCGATCCGCACGCCTGCGCCGAGAATGACCTTGCCCTCGAACACGCAGTTGACGTCGATCCAGACATCGTGCCCGCATTCGAGGCTGCCGCGCACATCCACGCGCGCCGGGTCCGCCAGCGCCACCCCCGCCTCGAGCAACCGGCCAGCCTGCATATTCTGATGCGCACGCTCCAGTACCGCCAGCTCGCGCCTGGAATTGACCCCCGCAACTTCGTGCCAGTCCGCAGCCTTTACGGCGGTCACCGCGATCCCCTGCCCGACCGCCAGCGCGACCACGTCGGTGAGGTAATACTCCTTCTGCGCGTTGCGGTTCTGCACCTTCGCGAGCCACTCCGACAGCTTTGCGGCATTCGCGGCGAGAAAGCCGACGTTGATTTCGTGTACCGCGAGTTCGGCTGAAGTCGCGTCCCTTTGCTCTACGATGCGCTCGACTCGCGCGCCCGCGCCGCGCAGGACGCGGCCATAGCCGGAAGGCTCGGGAAGTTCCGTGGTCAGGATGGCAAGCCCGCCGCGCGCGGCATCGACCAGCCGCCGGAGGGTTTCGGACCGCACCAACGGCACGTCGCCATAGAGAACCAGCACTTCGGATTGTGCATCCACCCGTGGCAGCGCCTGCATTACGGCGTGCCCGGTGCCAAGCTGTTCCGCTTGTTCGATCCACTCGATGTCTGCGCCATCGAACGCGGCCTTAACCTCGCCGCCCCCGTGCCCGTGGACAACGAGAATGCGTTTGGGCGCGAGCGCCCGCGCGGCCTCAAGGACATGCGCAAGCAGCGGCCGGCCGGCAAGACGGTGCAACACCTTGGGAAGCGCAGAATGCATGCGCTTGCCCTGACCTGCAGCAAGGACGATGACCTCGAGTGACATGGCGTATCACTTTGATTTTAGCGTAACATTTTCAGACGAGGCCGAGCACGTTGTACGCCGTCACGGCGCGCTGGAACCCCCGCAGCGAAAGCTCGCCGATGTGCTCGACCTGCACCCGCTCCTCGACCTTGCCGAACACGCGCTGCGAGACCAGAACCTGACCGGCTTTCGCCTCGCTGCACAGACGCGCAGAAAGATTCGTCACCGGCCCGATCGCGCCGTAATCGCGCCGTTCCTCGAAGCCGATGGCGCCAAGCGTCGCGTAACCGTTGGCGATCCCGACGCCGAATCCCAGGTCGTAGCCGCGCTTCTTCCAGCCGGCTGAAAGTGCTGACACCGCGTCGCGCATCTCGAGCGCCATGCGGATCGCGGCAAGCTCGTGCTCGGGCACCGGGATCGGATCGTTGAACAGGATCATCACGCCGTCGCCAGCGAAGTGCTCGATCGTGCCCTCGTGCGCCATGACGATGCGCCCGATCCGGCCGTGATAGGCGCGCAGCACGTCCATCGCTTCCTCCGGCTCGGCCGTCTCGCTGAATACCGTGAAACCGCGCAGATCGGTGAACACCACCGTGATTTCGCGGCGGTGGGTCTTGAGCGGATCATCGACCTCGCCCGAGACAATCATCTCTCCGATGCGCGGCGAGACGAACCGCTTCAGGCGCCCGAAGCGCTCGAGTTCCTTCACCTGTTCGCCGACGCGCTTTTCCAGACTCGCGTTCAGATCGCCGAGCTGGTCGTAGAGCTCCTTGATGCGCAGGAGCGACCTCACGCGTGCAAGGAGCTCCGGCTGGTTGATCGGCTTGGTGAGGAAGTCGTCCGCGCCCGCTTCCAGCCCCTTGATCCGCTCCTGGGTCGGGTCGAGCGAGGTGACCATCACGACCGGTAACACGCCATTCGCCGAATCCGCGCGGATTGCGCGGCACACGTCGTAGCCATTCATGCCCGGCATCATGACGTCGAGCAGCACGAGGTCGGGACGGTGCTCGGACATCCGCTTGAGCCCCTCCTCGCCATTGGACGCAGTCACGACATCGTAGCCCTTTACCGAAAGCAGGTCGGCGAGGAGCTTGACGTTCGCCGGTGTGTCGTCCACCACAAGGATCTTGGCCTTCCGCGTCACGCCGCGCCTCCGGACTGGTCACTGCCGAGCGCCTTCGCCACCGTGGCGATGAACTCCTTCAGGTTGATCGGCTTCGACAGGAAGCCGTTGAAACCTGCTTCCATGATCTCGCGGCGATCCTGCGGCATCACCGAGGCGGTGAACGCGAGGACTGGAATGTCGCGCGTCGCCTCGGCCTCGCGCAGCTTCTTCAGCGCCTCGATGCCGTTCATTCCCGGCAGATGGATGTCCATGAGGACCAGGGCCGGCGCCTGCCGCGCGGCGAGCTCGAGCCCCGCCTCGGCAGTCTCGGCCTCCACGGTGCGGTATCCCTTCACCTGCAGGATGTCGCGCGCCAGCCTGCGGTTTTTCTCATTGTCTTCAATGATCAGGATGAGCTCATGGGCCATGGCGGAAGGGAAGCGTGAAAGTGAACGTGGAGCCCTTGCCGGGAGTGCTGGCGAGGGAAATCGTGCCGCCGTGCAATTCAACAAAACGCCTGGTGAGCGCAAGCCCCAGGCCCGTGCCCTCGGCTTTGCGCGTGTAGTCGCGACCGACCTGCTTGAATTCCTCGAACACCGCCTGCTGGTCCTCGAGCGCAATGCCCACGCCCGTGTCGGCGATCGCGATCTCGACCGCGGAGCCGTTCGGCTTTGCGGCGACCGAGACGGTTCCGCCCTCCGGGGTGAACTTCACGGCATTGGAAAGAAGGTTGAGCATGATCTGCTTGAACTTGCGCTCATCGGCCCGGAACATCGCGAGCGAGGCATCCACTTCGAGGCCCAGGGCGATGCCGTGGCGCTGCGCGCGCTCCTTTACCAGCGTCATCGCGTTTTGCAGCGCCGCGGGCAGGTCGAATTCGGACAGCTCCAGCTCCATCCGCCCGGCCTCGATCTTGGAGAGGTCGAGAATGTCGTTGATCAGCGAAAGCAGGTGCTTGCCGGAGGCGTGGATGTCCTTCACGTACTCGTCCTGCTTCTCGTTCAGTTCCCCGAAGTAGCGCTCGCCCAGCACCTCCGAAAAACCGATGATCGCGTTGAGCGGCGTCCTCAGCTCGTGCGACATGTTGGCGAGAAACTCCGACTTGTGGCGGTTGGCGATTTCGAGCTGGCGGCTCTTGTCGTGGATCTCGCGGAACAGCCGCGAGTTCTGGATCGCGATTACCGCCTGGTCGGCGAAGATCTTGAGCAGCGCGATCTGCTTTTCGCTGAACTGGCTCGCGTACCTGCGCCCGACCCAGATCGCGCCGATGCCGCGGCCCTCAAAAAGCATCGGCGCGAAAACGATCGATCGCATGCCCGCGACTCGACAACCTTCCCGCGCACCCGCAGGAACTCCGGCCGCCTCGGTGTCCGGATAATGCTTCACGGCAGCGTCAAGGATCGCGCTGCCGGAACCGCTTTCGTGCGTCAGGGGCAGCGGGTAGACGGCTCTGAGCTTTTCGCGATCCTCGCCGTGATAGGCAGCCAGATCGATCTTGCCGTCGTCCGTGGCGAGCGTGACGCCGACCAGATGCCCCTCGAACAGGCGCTCGCAGCGTTCCAGGATCGTCTCGAACACCGGCTTGGTGTCGGCGATCGAACTGCTGATTGCGCCCAAGACCTCTGCCGAGGCCTTCTGCTGGTCGAGCGCCTCCTTGGTCTCGTTGAACAGCCGCACGTTTTCGATCGCGATCGCCGCCTGGTCGGCGAACGTGGTCAGGAGCTGAATCTGCCTTGCCGCAAAGGGACGCACATCGCGCCGGAATACTGCGATCGTGCCGATCGGTTCACCTTCTCGTAGCACCGGCACGCCGAGCACAGTCCGGTATTCCCCCAGTTGCTGCGCAGCTGCGGCGCCGTAATCGGGGTCCGCGAGGACATCGTGGACGTGGACGGTTTGCCGCGTCAGGGCGACACGCCCCATCACATAGTTGTTCGCCACCGGTATCGGATTCGCCTTTCGGTACGCGATGTAGTCCTCATTCACGTTGTGCCACGCCTCGGGTCTCAGGCCACCGGCATCGAGGCGGTAGAACAACGCGTGCTGCGCATCACAGAGCTGGGCCGCGCTCTGCACCAGGGTATCCAGCACCGGCTTGAGCTCGAACGTCGAGCGGCTGATGAGGCTCAACACGTCGGACGTGGCGGTCTGCTGCTCGAGCGCCTCTTTCGTCTCATTCAACAGGCGCACGTTCTCGATCGCGATCACCGCCTGGTCGGCAAACGTTTTCACCAGCGAGATCTGTTTCTCGGTGAAAGACCGGATCTCTCCGCGCCGCACCATGATGGCGCCGATCGGCGTGCCCTCCTTCACGAGCGGCACGGCGAGCATCGTGTGATTCTCTGGGACGCCATGATCCTTGGCGAACTTCTGAATGGCCTCCCACGTCACCGGATAGTCGTCGCGCTCCTGCATGATTTCGCGGATGTGAATGGACCGACCCTCCGTGACCGCACGCCCGACTACGGACCGGGGATCACACGGCAAGGTCCAACCCGATACCTGCCACACCATGGACCCATGCACGGCGGCGCGTCGCAGGATATCGCCGTCACGCAGATAGACGGCCGCCGACCCGCCCTCGCACAGGCGCTCGGCGCGCTCCGCGACCGCGTCGAGGACCGGCTGGACATCGGTCGGGCTGCTGGAGATCACGCGCAGGATGTCCGACGTGGCGGTCTGCTGCTCGAGCGTCTCCTTCAACTCGGCAGTGCGCTCGTCGACCTTGCGCTCAAGGCCCGCGTAGGACTCCTTCAGATCCGCCGCCATCTTGTTGAACTGCTCGGCCAGCTCCTGCAGTTCGTCGCCGGTACGCACGTCGATCTTCTGGTCGAGCCTGCCCAAGCCGATCGCGACGGCGCCATCCTGCAGCGCGCGGATCGGATCGGTCATGCGGCGCGCGAACACGAGGCCGGCGAGGATGGAAAGCAGCAGCCCGCCGAGGAGCAGCGCTCCGCTGCGGGCGAGAGACGCATAGAGCGGCTTGTACGCCTCTGACGTCGCCTGTTCTACGAATACGTACCAGTCGAGTGGTTCGATGCGCGCGAACGCGGTGAGCACCGAACGGCCGCTGCGGTCGCGGGCTTCGGCGATGAGCGGTCGCTCCTCCGCCGCCTCGCCGGGCGCAGCCGGCTTTGCCTGCAGAGCGGCCTTCACCTGCGGCAGCGCCGAGAGATCGGTCTTCTGCAGCACCAGGCTGATGTCCGGATGAGCGACGAGATTGCCGTCCTTGTTCAGGACATAGGCAAGCCCGGTCTCGCCAATCTTGATGCGCTGGATCACTTCCCAGATGAACTTCAGGTTCACCTCGACCGCGGCGACCCCCGCCCCCTCGCGCCCGGCGCGGAGCGCGATCGCCATGTAGGGCTCGGTCTCCTTGCGAAAATACACCGGCCCGAAGTAGATGGTGCCGGCGCGCGCCACCGTGTAGCGCGGGTCCTGCGACAGATCGGTTCCAGCGCCGAGCACATCCATCGCGAGGCGCGACACGCGCACCTGTTCGCGTCCCTGCCCGTCGATGAAGGTCGCCTCGGTGATCGCCGGGACCTGCCGCAGCAGCTTCACGAAGTCGAAGCGCCTCAGTTCCAACGGGTTCGCTCCCTCGGCGATCTGCGGCAGCGCCGTCCAGCCGATCTGGTGCTCGATTTCCTTGACGAACTGCTCGATGCGGTTCGCCGCCGAAGCGGCCTTCTCGCGCGCCAGCGCGATCAGCGAATTCCGTGTCTCGAGGTAGGAAAAGTAGATCCCAATCGCGCCGCTGACCACGAGCGCACCCGCCACCAATGAAATGATGAGCGCGAGGTACTTGCGGTAGATGCGGCGCCGTGCGGTCATACGATGATCCGGTCCGCCCTCACGAGGATCGATTGGGGGATTATCAACCCAAGCGCCTTCGCGGTCTTCAGATGCCACTTCATTCGATCACCCGGTCGGCGCGCAGCAGCACGGACTGCGGGACGGTGACGCCCAGCGCCTTGGCGGCCTTGAGATTGACCACCAGTTCCACGCGCGTGGGCAGCTCCACGGGAAGGTCGGCGGGTTTGGCGCCTTTCAGGACCTTGTCGACATAAACGGCGAGCCGCCGGAACGACTCGCGCAGATTCGGCCCATAGGACATGAGGTTGCCGCCTTCCGCGAACTGGGCCCAGCCCGAGACCGCCGGAAGGCGGTGCTTGATTGCCCACGCGGCAATGCGCTCGCGCGCGCTCATGACGCTTGCGACGGGAAACATCACCACTGCCTCGCAGCGCGATTTCTGAATCGCGCTCATGGCGTCTCCCAGTTGCGCCTGGCCCCGCGCCTCGAAGTATTCGACCGTCAAACCGATTGCCGTCGCGGCGGCTTCCGACGCGTGCCGTTCGGCCTGATCTCCGGGGTGTTGGGAGTTGGCAACTATGGCGACCCGCTTCACCCGGGGCATCATTTCCTTGAGCAGCTCGATCCGTTTGCCGACGAGGTCCAACGCGAGAAACGAGATCCCGGTGAGATTGCCGCCGGGATGCGAAAGTCCCGCTACGAAGCCTGCTTTCACCGGATCGCCGCTGAATCCAAAAACCACCGGGATGGTCGTCGTGGCCTTGCCAACGGTCGCAGCCGTCGGCCCCTGCGCAACGATGACATGCGGTTTTGATGCAACCAGCTCGGCGGCAAGCTTCTCGACGCGAGCGCTGGAGTCATCGCCCCAGTGCACGTCGAGAATCATGTTCCGGCCTTCGACATGACCCAGCTCGCGCAATCCTTGTCGAAGCGCATCGAGAAACTCCGATCCATCCTCCACCGTGCTGGGCGAGAGCCAGGCCACCCGGAACTGCGATTGCTGCGAGAGCGCCGGAAGCGCAGCAGCGAGCGCTCCCGTGCCGAGCACGGCGAGGAAATTGCGGCGCTCGATCATTCGTCGCCGGCCACCCGCAAACCCTACTCGATCACACGCGTCGCGCGCATCAGCACGGTCTCGGGGATCTTGATGCCCATCGCGCGCGCGGTCTTCAGGTTGACCACGAGCTCGTAGGTGGTCGGCCGCTCGACCGGCAGCTCGGCCGGCTTTGCGCCCTTGAGAATGCGCGCAACGTAATAGCCCGCGCGGCGATACGCCCATTGGTTGTCAGGCCCGTACGAAATGAGCCCGCCGGCCTCGACCGCTTCCTTCCCGCTATGGATGGTCGGAATCCGGCTGCTCGCGGACTGGGCAATAAGCTCGTCGCCGACGTGCCGGTATTCCATGCTGGTCGGTATCACGGCCGCCTCGATCTTCGCGCTCCGGCCGCCGTCGAACGCACCCTTCACATCGGACCTTCCGCCGTAAGGAAACTCGTGCACGCTGAGCCCGAGCTGTTTTCCAGCCTGCGCCATGTCCTTCAGCTCGACCTGGCACGCTCGCGCCGAATCCTCGTTGTACACGACGCCGATCCGGCCGGCCGAGGGAAATACGTCCCGGACCAGCTCGATGCGTTTCGCCGTCAGCTCATTGCTCGCGATCGAGACCCCGGTGATGTTGCCTCCGGGCCGTGCAAGGGACTTCACGAACTTGACCGAAATCGGGTCGTTTACTCCGGCGAAGACGATCGGGATCGTCTGTGTCGCCGCCTTGGCCCCATGGACCGCCCACACCGTCGGCGCGAAGATCACCTGCACGTTTGCGCGAACGAGGTCTTCGCCGAGCCGGTTGATCTTGCGGTAATCGGCGTCGGCATACCGGTACTCGATCCGAAGGTTCTGGCCTTCGACAAAACCGTTCTCGCGCAGGCCCTCCTTGAATGCGGCAAGCAACGGCTCGAATGAGACGCGCGTGCCGTACTCCAGCACGCCGATGGAATAGGTCTGTGCGAGCGCCTGCGCGCAGAGCAGCGACAGCGCGAAGGCGCGAATGCCTGCGTTCAGCAATGCTTTCATACCCTGCCTCATCGGTTGCCTGCGGAAAGTTGCTGGCTCGTGTGCCGCGCAGTGCGCGTTCAGCGCGGCAGGTCGGAAAAACCCATCAGGAACTCGTCCACTGCGCGGGCGCACTGGCGGCCCTCGCGGATCGCCCACACGATGAGCGACTGGCCGCGGCGGGTGTCGCCGGCCGCAAACACTTTCGGTACGCTGGTCGCGTAGCAGCCTGCGCCATCGGTAGTGGCCTTCGCGTTGCCGCGAGCGTCCTGCTCCACGCCGAACGCATCGAGCATCGAGCCGTAGGGCCCGAGAAAACCCATCGCGAGCAACACCAGATCAGCGGGCAGCTCGAACTCCGATCCCGGGATCTCGCTCACCTTGCCGTCTTTCCACTCCAGACGTACCTGGGTGAGGCTCATCAGGCGCCCATCGGCGCCGTTGAAACGCTTCGTGGCGACCGCCCAGTCGCGCTCGACGCCCTCCTCATGCGAGGAGGAAGTGCGAAGCCGCGTCGGCCAGTACGGCCAGACCGGGTTGCAGTCCACATCCGGCGGCATCGGCAGGAGCTCGAGCTGGGTGACCGATTTCGCGCCATGCCGGTTCGAGGTTCCAACGCAGTCCGAGCCGGTGTCGCCGCCGCCGATAATCACGACACGTTTGCCGTTCGCCCACAAGCCGGGCACGCCCTGGTCACCGGCCACGCGCCGGTTTTGCAGCGGCAGGAAGTCCATCGCGAACTCGATGCCCTGCAGTTCGCGCCCCGGGATCGGCAGATCGCGCGGCTGCTCGGCGCCGCCGGCGAGTACCACGGCATCGAACTCGTCGACGATGGTCGCCGGATCTAGCGCGACCGCCTTGCCGTTGCCCGCGCCCACCGGCGCCTTGCCCACCGCGTGGTTGGTCTTGAATACGACGCCCTCGGCGCGCATCTGCTCGGCGCGCCGGTCGATGATCGACTTTTCCAGCTTGAAATCGGGAATGCCGTAACGCAGCAGGCCGCCGATGCGATCGTTCTTCTCGAACACCACGACGTCATGCCCGGCGCGCGCGAGCTGCTGCGCGCAGGCCAGCCCGGCGGGGCCCGAACCGACCACCGCCACGCGCTTGCCGGTCTCGTGCGCCGCAGGCTGCGGCACCACCCAGCCGTTCTCCCAGGCCTTGTCGATGATCGCGTGCTCGATCGACTTGATGCCGACGGCGTCCTCGTTGATGCGCAGCACGCAGGCTTCCTCGCATGGCGCCGGGCACACGCGCCCGGTGAATTCGGGGAAGTTGTTGGTCGAGTGCAGCGCCTCGATCGCGTTTTTCCAATCGTCGCGATAGACGAGATCGTTCCAGTCGGGAATGAGGTTGTTGACCGGGCAGCCGCTCAGGCAGAACGGGATGCCGCAGTCCATGCAGCGCGCCCCCTGGATCTTCGCCTCCTCGTCGGAGAGACGGGCGTAGATCTCGCGATAGTGTTTCTTGCGCTGCTGCGGCGCTTCGTGGGCTTCTTCGAGACGCTCGTACTCCAGAAATCCGGTGATCTTTCCCATTCGGTTTTTCTGCACGTGTTGCGCTGCGCTGCGGCGCAATGCCGCTGCGCAGCGCGTCGTGGTTCTTCCGGTTACGCGGCCGCTTTCCGCTGCGCGGCGGCGAGCTCGCCGAGCGCGCGGCGGTATTCCTTCGGGAAGATCTTCACAAAACGGCTGCGGTACCCGGACCAGCTGGCGAGGATCTCCTGCGCGCGGCGGCTGCCGGTGTACTTGGCGTGGCGCTCCAGCAGAAGTCTCAGGAGCGCCTCGTCCGCGGTTCCCAGGTGCCACAGTTCGCGCGCGAGCTTCGCCTGTTGCTCGGACTCCGTGAGCAACGGCTCGAGGTCCACCATCGAGGTATTGCAGCGCTTCGCGAACTGCCCGTCGACGTCGAGCACATAGGCAATGCCTCCGGACATGCCGGCAGCGAAGTTGCGGCCGGTGGTGCCGATGACCGCGACCGTGCCTCCCGTCATGTATTCGCAGCCGTGGTCGCCCACGCCCTCGATCACCGTCCGGGCGCCAGAGTTGCGTACCGCGAAACGCTCTCCGGCTACGCCCCTGAAGTAAGCTTCGCCGCAGATCGCGCCATAGAGCACGACGTTGCCGGTGATGATGTTCTCGGTCGGCTCGCCGCGGAACTTGGGCGAGGGCTGCACCGAGATGCGGCCGCCGGACAGCCCCTTGCCGCAGTAGTCGTTGGTGTCGCCGATCAGGTCAAGCCATACCCCCCGTGCGAGAAACGCGCCGAAGCTTTGCCCCGCCGAGCCGGCGAATCGCACGTGGATCGTCTCGTCGGGCAGGCCCTCGTGGCCGTAGCGCCTGGCGATCCGGCCCGAAAGCATGGTGCCGACGGTGCGGTTGATGTTGCGGATCGGCATCTCGATCGTCACTTTCTCTCCGCGCTCGAGCGCGGGCCGGGCCAGCTCGATCAGGCGCTGGTCAAGCACTCGCTGCAGCCCGTGATCCTGGGTCTCGCAGTTGTAGCGTGCGACCTCGGCCGGCATCTGCGGCACGCGGAAAATCCTGGAAAAGTCGAGACCCTTCGCTTTCCAGTGCTCTACGCCCTTCTTCTTGTCGAGGAGGTCCGAGCGGCCGATGAGCTGGTTGAACCTGCGGATCCCGAGATTCGCCATCAGCTCGCGGGCTTCCTCGGCGACGAAGAAGAAGTAGTTGACGACATGCTCGGGCTTGCCCTCGAATTTCGCGCGCAGCACCGGATCCTGCGTCGCCACGCCCACCGGGCACGTATTGAGATGACATTTGCGCATCATGATGCAACCCTCGACCACCAGCGGCGCAGTGGCGAACCCGAACTCGTCCGCGCCGAGCAGCGCTCCGACCACCACATCGCGCCCGGTTTTCATCTGCCCGTCCACCTGCACCGCGATGCGGCCGCGCAGGCGGTTGAGCACCAGCGTCTGCTGCGTCTCGGCGAGCCCCAGCTCCCAGGGTGTTCCCGCGTGCATGATCGAGGACCAGGGCGAGGCGCCGGTGCCGCCGTCGTGGCCGGCGATGGTGACGTGGTCGGACTTGGCTTTGGAGACGCCCGCGGCGATCGTGCCCACGCCGACTTCGGAGACGAGCTTCACGCTCACCGCCGCGTCCGGATTGGCGTTCTTCAGGTCGTGGATGAGCTGCGCGATGTCCTCGATCGAATAGATGTCGTGGTGCGGCGGCGGAGAAATCAGCTCGACACCGGGCGTGGCGAAGCGCAGCTCGGCGATGTATTCGGAGACCTTGCGGCCCGGCAGCTGCCCGCCTTCGCCGGGCTTGGCGCCCTGCGCGATCTTGATCTGCATCATCTCGGACGACACCAGGTATTCGGCGGTAACGCCAAAGCGTCCCGAGGCGACCTGCTTGATCTTGGAGTTGAGCGAGTCGCCCTCCTTGAGCGGGAGGTCCACTTCGACCCGCTTGTGGCCAAGCCGGCTCATCAGCGTCTCGCCGGCCTTCACCGGCGCGTAGCGCGCCCGGTCCTCGCCGCCCTCGCCGGTGTTCGATTTCCCGCCGATGCGGTTCATTGCGATCGCGAGCACGGTGTGCGCTTCGGTCGAGATCGAGCCCAGCGACATGGCGCCGGTGGAGAAGCGCTTCACGATCTCGGCGGCCGGCTCGACTTCCTCGATCGGCACGGGTTTGCACTGGTCGAACCTGAAGTCGAACAGCCCGCGGAACGTGAGGTGGCGGCGCGACTGGTCGTTGACGATCTGCGCGAACTCCTTGTAGGTCGAATAGGAGCTTTGCCGAGTCGATTGCTGCAGCTTGGCGATCGCATCGGGTGTCCACATGTGCTCCTCGCCGCGCACCCGCCAGGCGTATTCGCCGCCCGCGTCGAGCATGTTCCTCAACACCGGGTCATCCTCGTCGAACGCGGCGCGGTGCAACCGGATCGCCTCCTCGGCCACGTCGAACACGCCGATTCCCTCGACTGTCGAGGTGGTGCCCGCGAAGTACTTGTCCACCAGGCTCCTCGCCAGGCCCACGGCTTCGAAGATCTGCGCGCCGGTATAGGACATGTAGGTGGAAATGCCCATCTTGGAGATCACCTTCTTGAGACCCTTGCCGACCGCCTTGACGTAGAGCTTGATCGCTTTGGCGCGATCGAAGCCCTGCGGCAATGCCCCGGACTCAACCAGCGCACCCAGCGTTTCCAGCGCGAGATAGGGGTGCACGGCCTCGGCGCCGTAGCCGCCCAGCAGCGCGAAGTGGTGCACCTCGCGCGCCGAGCCGGTCTCGACCACCAGCCCGGTGCTCGTGCGAAGGCCCTTGCCGGTAAGGTGCTGGTGAATCGCAGAGAGCGCGAGCAGCGCAGGAATCGCCACGCGCTCCCGGTCGATGCAGCGGTCCGAGACGATGAGGATCGCATAGCCCGAGCGCACCGCGTCCTCGGCCTGCGCGCAGAGCGAAGCCAGGCGCGCCTCAATTGCCTCGTGGCCCCAGGCAAGCGGATAAGTGACGTCGAGCTCGAAGCTCTTGAACTTGCCGTCGGTGTAGCGCTCTATGTTGCGGATCTTCTCCATCTCGAAGAAGTCGAGCACCGGCTGGCTCACCTCCAGGCGAAGCGGCGGATTCATCTCGTCGATGCCGAGCAGGTTCGGCTTCGGTCCGATGAACGACACCAGGCTCGTCACCAATTCCTCGCGGATCGGATCGATCGGCGGATTCGTGACCTGGGCGAAGAGCTGCTTGAAATAGTGGTAAAGCGTCTTGTTCTTTTTCGACAGCACCGCGAGCGCCGCGTCGTTGCCCATCGAGCCGACCGGTTCTTCGCCGGCCTGCGCCATCGGCAGGAGCTGGAACTTGAGGTCTTCCTGCGTGTAGCCGAAGGCCTGCTGGCGATCGAGCAGCGACACGGAAGAGCGCTCGGGCTGCTGGCGATCGCTCTTCACCTCATCGAGCTTGACACGGATGCGC
Source organism: uncultured Enterobacteriaceae bacterium (assembly GCA_964651335.1). Classification (GTDB taxonomy): domain Bacteria; phylum Pseudomonadota; class Gammaproteobacteria; order Burkholderiales; family SG8-39; genus 2-02-FULL-66-14. The sequence goes on from CAZYVT010000018.1 coordinate 38,672, forward strand.
TCGATCCATTCGGCGTAAGGCCTGGCCGAGGCGAGCGAGTCCTTCAGTTCCTTGTCGTCGATGATGCGCCCCTTCTCGAGGTCGACGAGGAACATCTTGCCCGGCTGCAGGCGCCACTTCTTGATGATCCGCTCCTCGGGCACCGGCAGGCAGCCGCATTCCGAACCCATGATGACCAGATCGTCTTCGGTGACGATGTAGCGCGAGGGCCTGAGGCCGTTGCGGTCCAGGGTGGCGCCGATCTGGCGGCCGTCGGTGAATGCGATCGACGCCGGCCCGTCCCAAGGCTCCATCATCGCTGCGTGGTACTCATAGAAGGCGCGCCGCGCCAGATCCATCATCGTGTGCTGCTCCCACGCTTCCGGGATCATCATCATCATCGCGTGCGCGACCGAGTAACCCCCCATCACCAGGAGCTCGAGCGCGTTGTCGAACGACGCGGAGTCCGATTGCCCGTCGTAGATGAGCGGCCAGACCTTGCCGAGATCGTCGCCGAGCACCGGGCTCGAGATCGCACCCTGCCGCGCCCGGATCCAGTTGACGTTGCCGCGCAGCGTGTTGATCTCGCCGTTGTGGCAGATCATGCGGAACGGATGCGCCAGGTCCCAGGAGGGGAAGGTATTGGTCGAGAAGCGCTGATGCACCATCGCGAGCGCCGACTCGACACGCGCGTCCTTGAGGTCAAGGTAGTACTCGCCCACCTGGTGCGCCAGCAGCATTCCCTTGTAGACGACCGTGCGCGCCGATACGGACGGCACGTAGAACTCCTTCCCGTGCCGCAGCTTCAGCGCCTGAATGGCGTGGCCGGAACTCTTGCGGATGATGTAGAGCTTGCGTTCCAGCGCATCGGTCACGGTGACACCCGCGCCGCGGCCGATGAACACCTGCCGGATCACGGGCTCGAGCTTTTTCGCCGGCTCTGCGAGGTCGGAATGGTCCACCGGCACGTCGCGCCAGCCGAGCAGCACCTGGCGCTCGTCCTTGATCGCACGCTCGATTTCGTACTCGCACGCCAGCCGCGAAGCCGGTTCCCGCGGCAGGAACACCATGCCCACACCGTACTGGCCCGCGGGGGGCAGCTTCACACCCTGCCTGGTCATTTCCTCGCGCAAGAACCGGTCCGGGATCTGGATCAGGATTCCGGCGCCGTCCGAAAGTTTGGGATCCCAGCCAACCGCGCCACGGTGCGTCAGGTTCCGGAGTACGGTCAGTCCCTGCTCGACAATCGAATGTGACTTCCGACCCTTGATGTGTGCAACGAAGCCTACGCCACAGGAATCGTGCTCGTGTCTGGGGTCGTACAGGCCCTGCGCTTCTGGCAAGAGAGCATGTGTCACGTCTAACCCTCTGATCGACAAACAACTTCGGCAGCTTCGCCGCTTCGCACAAAAATGGCTGCCGGACATTGAAATATACCCGCGGAACTCAGCCTAAACAAGGGCTTTGCCCGGGCGTCTGTCTATTGCGCCGCAGCAGCCGACGGTTGCCGTGCGGTACACGCCGTAATCGCATCTCGAATCTGCACTTCGGCGATCCCTCCGCGCACCGTTGCCTTGCCGGGTGCTTCCAGCAACACGAACCGCGGCTGGCCGTTCGCCGCTTTTTTGTCCACCTGCATGAGATCCAGCATGAGCTCGGTGGAAAGCTCCGGACCCGTGGCGGGAAGTCCGGCGCGTGACACGAGCGCCCGCACCCGCTCCGCGTCTGCGCGCGACAGCAGTCCGGTACGCACCGAGAGTTCAGCGGCCATCACCATCCCCGCAGCGACCGCCTCGCCGTGCAGCCACTTGCCGTAGCCGACGCCGGTTTCGATGGCGTGTCCGAATGTGTGTCCGAAGTTGAGGATCGCACGCAAGCCGGACTCGCGTTCGTCGAGGCTGACCACCTGCGCTTTCAGCTCGCACGATCGCCGTACGGCGTGCGCAAGGGCAGCGCGGTCGCGCACGAGCAAGCTCTCGAGGCTCGTCTCGAGCCAGGTCACGAATGCGGCATCCAGCACGAAGGCATGCTTGATCACCTCGGCCACGCCGGCGCGCAATTCGCGTTCGGGCAGCGAGTCGAGCGTCGCGACATCCGCGATCACCGCGAGCGGCTGGTGAAATGCGCCGATCATGTTCTTGCCCCGCGGATGGTTGATCGCGGTCTTGCCGCCGACCGACGAATCCACCTGCGCAAGCAGCGTCGTCGGCACCTGGATGAACGGCACGCCGCGCTGATAGACCGCCGCGGCGAATCCCGCGAGGTCTCCTACCACGCCCCCGCCGAGTGCGATGATCACGGTGTCGCGACCGCAGCGTGCGGCAAGCAGCCGGTCGAACACGTGCTCCAGGGTTCGCCAGTCCTTCGCCTGCTCGCCGTCGGCCACGACGATCGAAGTCGCCGCCGCGCCCGCCTGCCCGAGCGCGCGCCCGAGGCGCTCGAGGTAGAGTGGTGCAACCACCTCGTTGGTGATCACCGCGACGCGGCGCGATTCGAGGTGCGGCGCATACAGGCGGGTATCTTCAAGCAAGCCCGCGCCGACGTGGATCGGATACGAGCGGCTGCCGAGCGCTACGCGGAGAGTTTCCACCTTTCCTCCAGGCGCGCCAGCAGCTGGCGCGCAAGCGCCTGCACGCTTTGCTTGCCCGTATCCAGGACGAAGTCCGCAACCTCCCGATACAGCGGATCGCGCTGCGTATACAGCTCCTCCAGCTTCTCGAGCGGATTGGCGGTCGCGAGCAAGGGCCTGTTCTTGTCGTGCCGCACGCGCTGGTACAGATCGGCCGGGCGCGCATGAAGGTAGACGACGGTGCCGCGCGCGGCGAGTCGCCGCCGGTTTTCTGCATCGAGCACGGCACCGCCTCCGGTAGCGAGCACGATGCCGTCGAGCGCGGCCAGTTCGGCGATCGCGTGCGCCTCGCGCGCGCGGAAACCGGGTTCGCCTTCGATGGCGAAGACGACCGGGACGCCGACCCCGCAGCGGCGTTCGATCTCGTGATCCGAGTCGTGGAACGTGCGTCGCAGGCGGCGCGCGACCAGCCGGCCGACCGTGGTCTTGCCCGCGCCCATCATGCCTACGAGAAACAGGTTCCCGGAGCACTTCATGCGGCTATTCTACGCACCCGCAGAATACGCCGTGAGACGGCCGCTGGCGATCGCTCGCGCAGCTCGCGATGCGCGCGCGCAACCTCCCCGCAAAACGAAACGGCCGGGAGCACCCGGCCGTTTTTACCTACCAGAACGATCGTGCGATTCAGCGAATCGTCAGCCGTTCGTTCACGATCCGCGGCGTTATGAAGACAAGCAACTCCGTCTTGGCCGTCGCGGTCTGGCGGTTCTTGAACAGGAATCCGACGTACGGCAGGTCGCCCAGGAACGGCACCTGCGTCACGTCGGTGCGATCGGTCTGTTCGTAGATTCCGCCGATCACCACGGTGCCGCCGTTCTCGATCAGCACCTCGGTCTTGACATGCTTGGTGTTGATCTGCACCCCAGCCGGCGTGGTCGCCCCCGGCGAGTCCTTGTTCACGTCGAGGGTCATGATGATGTTTCCGTCCGGAGTGATCTGCGGCTTGACCTTGAGAGACAGGTTCGCCTTGCGGAAGGACACCGAGGTCGCGCCGGAAGAAGTCGCCTGCTGATAGGGAATTTCCGTTCCCTGTTCGATCAGCGCCTCGACCTGGTTGGCGGTCAGTACGCGCGGGCTGGAAATGATCTTGCCTTTGCCGTCCGCTTCCAGCGCCGAGAGCTCCAGGTTGAGGAATCTTGTCAGCCCTGACTTGAACAGGGTGAAGGCGAAGGAACCCGCAGTGAAGCTGTTCAGGCCGGCCGCCGGCAGGTTGGTGAACTGGCTGTCCGGAATATACCCGGTCCCCGGATCGGGCGTATACAGGCTCGTGATACCGACCCCCCTGTAATTTGCGCCGATCGCGATGCGCTGGTCGGTGCCGCCAATGCGCTGGCCGTACTGGTCATCGCGACCGAGAATTCGATTCAGGTCCCCGTAGCCCAGCTTGGTGCCCAGGTTCTTCGCAAAGCTGTCGCTCGCCTCGACGATACGCGCCTCGATCATCACCTGGCGCACCGCGACGTCGATCTTGGCGATCAGTTTCCGCACCTCTTCGAGCCGGCTTGGCACGTCCTGCACGAACAGCGTGTTGGTGCGCGCGTCGATGACGGCGCTGCCGCGCTTCGAGAGCACGCGCTGAAGCGGATCACCGAGCATCTTCTGGACGTCGACAGCCTTCGTGTAGTTCAGCTGGAAGCTCTCGGTCCGCGTCAGTTCCAGATCGGTGATCTGCTGCTGCGATTCCAGCGACAGCTTTTCTCGCGTCGCAAGCTCGTCGCGGGGCGCGATCCAGACCACGTTGCCGGTCTTGCGCATGTCCAGCCCGCGGGTCTGCAGGATGATCTCCAGTGCCTGGTCCCAGGGCACGTCCTTGAGCCGCAGCGTGATGCTGCCGCTCACGGAGTCGCTCGTGACGATGTTGAGGTCGGTGAAATCGGCGATCACGTTGAGTACCGCGCGCACCTCGACGTTCTGGAAGTTGAGCGAGAGCTTGTCCCCGGTGTAACGGCCGCGCGGGCCGCGCGACGTATCGACGGTCGCCGCCTTGACCTCGACCACGAACTGGGTGTCGGACTGGTAGGCGTTATGTTCCCACTGACCGCTCGGTTCGATTACCATGCGGACGTTTTCGCCCTGCTGGAACGTGTTGACGATCTGGACCGGGGTCGCAAAGTCCGTGACGTCGAGCCGCCGCTTGAGGTTCTCCGGGAGCGACGTCTTGAGGAATTCGATCACGATGTTCTGCCCTTGCTGGCGAATGTCGATCCCCGTCGAAGCATCTGAAAGATCGACGACGATCCGGCCTTCCCCGCCCCGGCCGCGGCGGAAGTCGACTTCGCGGATCGAGTGCATGGCATCGGCCCGTCCCTCTGCAAAGTGCGCCACCTTGTCGCTCGGCGTCGGCGAGGCCGCCGCCGCCTGCAGCGTGATGACCAGGGTCTTTCCGTCCACCCGGGCATCGTGCACCACGGAGCGCCTCAGGTTCAGCACCAGCCGCGTCTTGTCCGCCGCCTGAACGAGATTCATGCTGCGCAGTTCGCCCTGGCCGATCTCCTGGGCGTTGCGGCCGAGCGCATTCGCGGTATTGCCAAAATCGAACGCGATGCGCGCCGGGCTCGCCACCGTGAAGTTCGGCGGCACGCTCTTCAGCGGCTCCTTGGTGGTGACGCGCACCACGATGGCGCCGCCCTGCTGCGTGACGTCGAACGCCTCGATGCTGTTGACCTGGGCGGCCGCAAGGCCAATCCCCGCGATCCAGAACAAGAGCGCGTGGAACGTCTGCAGAAAACCCCTGAGCGTGCTCATTTTTTTACCTCCTGGAGTTGCAGCGCGCTGACACGTTCCACCCAGTCACCGCCGCCTTCCTGGATCAGCTCCTTGAGGCTGATCTGGCTATCGTCGATCGCCGTGATAACGCCGAAGTTCTGGCCCATGTAGTTGCCTTTCCGCACCCTGAAGAGGTTCGTTCCCGCTTTGACGAGACCAAAAGTGTCCTTGCCCCGCATCAGCGTACCGACCATGCGAATCGATTCGAGGGGGAACGCCTCCAGCGGCTCTCTCGGACGGTCCAGGTCGGGCCGTTGCCCGCGACCTGCGACCGCCGCGCCTCCGGCCTGAGCGACGTTGATACGCTCAGGACGGAAGGGATCCACCTCACCTTCGCCCTTGTAGGGCACCGGCTCATAGGGTTTCACCTGCGGAAGGGGATCCACCCGCCCGCGCAGATCTTTCGTCAGCTGATTGAGCTCCTGCTTGATTTCGACGTGCTCGTCGCTACCGCACGCGGCCAGCAACGCCGCGCTCGTCAGTACGATCAGCCGTTTCATTTCTTCGACCCTTTTTTCGCGGCTTTTTGCGACTTGCGCTGCGCCGCAACCTCTTCTTCGTCAAGATAACGGAACGTGCGCGCCACCGTATCCATCGAGAGGTTGCCGTCCTTCTGCGCCTCCACCGACACCTCATTCAGCGTCACGATTCGCGAGAGCTGCCCCACATCGCTCGCGAACGCTCCCATGTCGTGGTAGGTGCCCGTCACCTTCACCTGGATCGGGAGCTCGTTGTAGAACTCGCGCGAGATCTCGGCGGACGCCGGCTTGAACAACTCGAACTGCAGTCCGCGGCCAAGGCCCGCCTGGTTGATGTCCACCAGCAGCGCGTCCATCTGCGAACGGTTCGGCAACTGCTTCAGCAACGCCCCGAACTGCGTGTCGATCTCGCGGAGCTGCTGCTTGTAGAGGTCGATATTGACCGCCAGCCGCTTCTTGTTCAGGTAATCTTCCTTGAGCTTGGCTTCCTGCACCCGCCCCGCCTCGAGCTCCTCGAGCTGGCCCTGCCAGTCGAGAAAGAAGCCGGCGACCGGGATGACGACGAGGATCGCGAGCAGCGACGCGATCTTCGGAACGATCGGCCATGTGCCGGGATCCTTCGGATTGAGCTGCTTGAATTCCTCGAGGTACTGGTTGAAATTGATCGCCATGGCTCAGCCCTTCTTCGCCGCCTCCGCCTTCGGGGCGGCTTTCGCCGGCGCTGCCTTGTCTGCTTGCAGGCGCTTGAGCGAAAAATTCAGGTTGAACTCGGATACGCGCTTCTTGTCGATGTTTGCGGCGCGAATCTCGACCAGCTCGGGCTTCTCCAGCCACGGCGACGACTCGATGTTGCGCATCAGCGTAGACACGCGCGCATTCGACTGCGAGTATCCGACCACGTTGACCTTCATTCCGCGCTGCTTGAACGCCCTGAGATAGATCCCGTCGGGCATGACGCCGACCAGATCGTCGAGCAGGTGAACGGTCTGCGCACGGTCGGCCTGAAGCGTCTCGATCACCTGCTTGCGGGCGAGCAGAGCGGCGATCTCATCCTTCAGTTTCTTGATCTCGTCGATCTGCTTGTCGAGTTTCGCGATCTCGGTCTTGACGAACGCATTGCGCTCGCCCTGTGCGCTGATGCGCTGGGCGTTGAAGACGTGAACCACGCCGACAATCACCACGCCGAGCGCGGCCGCCAGCCCGGCGAGCAGGGCGAAGTGCTGCCGCGCACGCTTGCGCCGCTCCTCGCGGTGCGGCAACAGGTTGATACGAACGCTCATACCGGATCGAACCTCCGCATGGCAAGCCCGCAGGCCACGATCAGCGAGGGCGCGTCCTGCATCAGGCGCTTGAGCTGAATGCGCGGCGAAGTCTGCATGGCCGCGAAGGGATTCGCCACCATGGCGGGTACGTGGGTACGGGTAGTCACGACTTCGTCGAGGCCGGGGATCACCGCCGAGCCGCCCGCCAGCAGGATGTGGTCCACCTGGTTGTACGACGTCGAAGTGAAGAAGAACTGCAGCGCGCGCTGCACTTCCATGGACAGATTATCCATGTACGGCCTCAGCACCTCGGTGTCGAAGTCGTCCGGCAGGCCGCCAGAGCGCTTCGCGTTCTCCGCCTCTTCGGGGCTCATGCCGTAGCGGCTTACGATGTCGTGCGTGAGCTGGTTGCCGCCGAACGCCTGCTCGCGCGTATAGACCGACTGCTCGTTGCGCAGTACGGTCACGTTCATCACGTTCGCCCCGACATCGACGACCGCGATGTTCTGGTCACGGCCGCCGTTCGGCAGCTGCTTCACCACGAGCCCCAGCGCCGCCATCTGCGCGAAAGACTCGACATCCATGACGATCGCCTTCAGCCCCGCCGATTCGGCCACCGCCACTCGATCCTCGACCTTTTCCTTGCGCGTAGCCGCAATCAGCACCTCCTGGTCCTCGGGCTTGTTCGGCGCGGGACCGATCACCTGGAAATCGAGGTTGACCTCCTCCAGCGCGAACGGGATGTACTGGTTCGCCTCGGTCTGGACCTGGATCTCGAGATCCTCCTCGCGCAGCGCCGACGAAACCACGATCTTCTTGGTGATGACAGCCCCTGACGGCACCGCCATGGCAACGTGCTTGGTGCGTGTGGCGAGCCGCTTGTGCCCGCGCTTGACTGCCTCGGCCACGGCCTCGAGATTATTGATGTTCCCGTCCACCACGGCGTCCTTCGGCAGGGGTTCGATCACGTGGCGCTCGACTTGGAACCCGCCTTTGCCGGCTTCGGAAATCTCCAGCATCTTCACCGAAGACGAGCTGATATCCAGGCCAAAAAGTGGTGGCGTTTTCGGTCTGAAGATGTCGAAGTTCATCCCCTCTCCCTGCCTTTTTCCCTTAGGTATCGGCCCCTTAGGAGCGATACATAGAATTCCTGTTAAATGCTAGCAACAACTCTCAAGAGTGTCTAGCAAATTGTTCGATCCAGGCAGGAATATAATGCCCCCGAACTCCCGCCCCGTGCAACTCCTGGCCCGCTAGTCCCGCCGCCGAGGTTCAAGCTCCTTGAAGTGGCTACGTTTTTTGCTCTTTCCGCTGGGCTTGCTCGCGGGCTCTGCGGTCATTGCCGCCGGCCTTGCGGGTCTGCTGGTCCTGCTCGCCTATCCGAATCTGCCTTCGCTTGAAGTCCTCACCGACTACCAGCCGAAGATCCCGTTACGTGTTTATACCGCAGAAGGGGCCCTGATCGGCGAATTCGGTGAAGAGCGCCGCTCGGTGATTTCCATCCGCGAGGTCCCGGCGCTGCTCCGGAACGCTATTCTCGCCGCCGAAGACGAACGCTTTTACCAGCATACCGGAATCGACTATCAGGGGGTACTGCGCGCCGCCTATTCGAACCTGGTACAGGGCGGGCGCAGGCAGGGCGCAAGCACGATCACGATGCAGGTGGCGCGCAATTTTTTCCTGACCTCGGAGAAAACGCTGACGCGAAAGCTCTATGAAGCGCTGCTTGCGTTCAAGATCGAGCACAGTCTGGGCAAGGATCAGATCCTGGAGCTCTACGTCAACCAGATCTACCTGGGTCAGCGTGCCTACGGATTCGCGGCCGCCGCGCAGGTCTATTTCGGCAAGTCGGTGCAGCGGCTTACGCTTGCGGAAGCGGCCGTGCTGGCAGGGCTGCCAAAAGCCCCTTCCGCCTATAACCCTGTTGCAAATCCGCAACGCGCGCGCCAGCGCCAGCAGTATGTGCTGCGCCGCATGAAAGATCTCGGACACATTACCGAGCAGGAGTTTTCGGAGGCGACCAAGGCCCCATTGCAGGTCAAACGCGAGCTCAACGAGTTCCCCGTGCACGCGGAGCACGTCGCCGAGATGGTGCGTCAGGCGGTCTACGAGCAGTACCCCGAGGAGGTCTACACCAGGGGATTCCGCGTCTACACCACCATTCGGAGCGCCCATCAGGAAGCAGCCTACGAGGCGCTCCGTCGCGGCGTCCTCGACTACGACCGGCGCCACGGCTACCGCGGGCCGGAGGGACGTGCCGACCTTCCTGCCCCCGCCGACGCCGACGATTACGAAGATGCGCTCGCCGATCATGCGGATGTAGAGGATCTGCGCGCTGCGGTAGTGCTGGAGGCGAGCAGCAACGGCGTGACTGCGGCGTTTCGCAACGGCGAGATGGTGACGGTCCGCGCCGAGGGCCTGAAGTTTGCCGCGCGCGCGCTCGACCCGAAGACCGCGCCGGCGAAGCGCATTGCGCGCGGGGCCATCGTTCGCGTTCAGCGCGACGAGAAGAACAACTGGCAAATCGCCCAGATTCCGGAGGTCGAGGGGGCGTTCGTCTCGCTCGACCCCGAGGACGGCGCGGTGCGTGCGCTCGTCGGCGGATTCGATTTCGGCCGCAACAAGTTCAACCACGTGACGCAGGCATGGCGCCAGCCCGGTTCCTCGTTCAAGCCGTTCATCTACTCCGCCTCGCTCGAAAAGGGCTACACGCCCGCCACGGTAGTCCCGGACGAGCCAGTCGTGGTCGAGGCCGAAGTCACCGGCAGCCAGCGGTGGGAGCCCAAGAATTACGACGGCAAGTTCGAGGGTCCGATGCGCCTTCGCACCGCGCTCGCAAAGTCGAAGAACATGGTCTCGGTCCGCATTGTGCAGGACATCACTCCGAAGTACGTGCAGGACTACGTCACGCGCTTCGGCTTCGATGCCGACAAGCAGCCCCCGTACCTCACCCTGGCGCTCGGCGCAGGTTCCGTGACGCCGATGCAGATGGCGCGTGCCTACGCGGTGTTCGCGAACGGCGGCTATCTGGTGCAGCCCTACTTCATTCAACGGATCGTCGACGATCGGGGCGACGCGCTCGGCACGGCGAATCCGCCGCGTGCAGGCGACGATGCGCTGCGGGTGATCGATGCGCGCAACTCCTTCATCATGGACTCGATGATGAAGGACGTGACGCGCTACGGCACGGCAGCGCAGGCCGCGAAGCTGGGGCGCCGCGATCTCGCGGGCAAGACCGGAACCACCAACGATTTCGTCGACGGATGGTTTTGCGGCTATCAGCCCTCGCTCGTCGGCATCGCATGGCTCGGGTTCGACCAACCGAGGACGCTCGGCCGCAACCAGACCGGGGGGCGGGTTGCGCTGCCGATCTGGATCGAGTACATGGGACGGGTACTCCGCGGTGTGCCGGAAGCCGAGCGCGCGGTTCCCGCGGGCATCGTCGCGGCGAAAATCGATGCCGATCCCGCCGCTCCGGCGGCCGTGCGTTCGGGGTCGGAGTTCTTCTACCGCGAGTTCCTGCCTCCGGAGCCGGCCCTGCCCGTGCTGCCCCCGCCGACGCCGGCCTCGCCTGCGCCCTTCACGCCCCCGCCGAAGCTGCCGACCCCGCCGTAAGCGGTCAGCCCGGCGCGAGAATCACCGCGATTTTGCTCTGCGCCGAGATCAGCCTGGAGAGCGCCGCAAACAGTTCGGACCCGTCTCGCGAGTCGCGCCACGTCCCGCCGTCGTGGCGAAAGTGAAAGCCGCCCGAGCGAGCCGCGACCCAGATCTCGCGCGCCGCGGTATGGCGGTTGATCACCATCTTGGTGCCGTCGCCGAACTCGATCTCGAGCACTCCGGCGCCCTTGGTCTCGAGGTCTGCATCGAGCGCACTTGCTTCGATCGCGCGTTCGAGCGCCGCGATCGTGGCTTCGGCGAGGGCTTCGAATTCGCTGTCCGTCATGCGGAAAGTTCCTGCTAACATGAACATTTTATCCCCCTGCGCATGCGCCTCGCCGTTCTTGCCGCGCTGCTCGTACCGCTCGCAGCCGGCTGCGGGCAAAAGGGCAATCTTTACCTCCGCGACAACCCGCCGGCGAACGTGAAGCCGGCGAAGCCTGAACCCTACAAGCCGGTCCCGTATCCCAAGGACACCGGCGACGAGGCCGAAGGCGCGAAGAAGTAGCGCCGCATGTCCTTTGCTTATCGCGACCGGATTCTGTTCGCCGAGGCGATCTCGTTCGAGGAGATTGCGCGGCGCTTCGGTACGCCGTGCTATGTCTACTCGCGCGCGGAAATCGAGCGCAACTACCGCGCATTCACCCAAGCGCTCGGCCGGCGCGAAGCGCTCGTCTGCTACTCGGTCAAGGCGAATTCCAATCTCGCAGTGCTCGCGTTGATGGCGAAGCTGGGTGCCGGATTCGACATCGTGTCCGGGGGCGAACTCGCGCGAGTGGAGGCCGCGGGCGGAGACCCTTGCAAGGTCGTGTTTTCCGGTGTCGGCAAGTCCGCAGCCGAAATCGAGCAGGCGCTGCGCGCCGGCATCCTGTGCCTCAACCTCGAGTCCGAAGAAGAGCTCGAGCGCGTCGCGGCCGTCGCCGGGCGCCTCGGGAAACGCGCCCCGATCGCGTTCCGCGTCAATCCCGATATTGACGCCAGGACCCATCCCTACATCTCGACCGGTCTCAGGTCGACCAAATTCGGGATCCCCTACGCCCGTGCCGAGCGCCTGTACCGATACGCCGCGCGCCTGCGCCAGGTGACCGTGATTGGCGTCGGCTGCCACATCGGCTCCCAGATGCTCGACCCGGCGCCGCTTGCCGCCGCCGTGCAGCGCATTGCCGAACTTGCGGATCGGTTGACGCGTGCCGGGATCACGCTCCAGCACATCGACATCGGGGGGGGATTCGGAATCCGTTACCGCACGGAGCGCGTGATGCCGATCGGACGCTTCGCCGCCCGCTGCGTGCGGGCCCTGAGCGGCCGCAGGGAAACGCTGATTCTCGATCCGGGACGCTCGATCGTGGGCAACGCGGGTGTTCTGCTTGCCCGCATCGAATACGTCAAGCACACGGGCGCGAAGAAATTCCTGGTGGTGGACGCCGCGATGAACGATCTTCTGCGTCCCGCGCTGTATGGCGCATGGCACGACGTGCTGCCGGTCAGGAAGAAGCGCGGCAAGGCGGCTGTTTACGACGTGGTCGGCCCGATTTGCGAGTCGGCCGATTTCCTGGCCCAGCGCCGCACGCTGGCCGCGAACCAGGGCGACTTGCTCGCGGTGATGTCTGCGGGAGCCTATGGCATGGTACAGAGCTCGAACTACAACTCGCGGCCGCGCGCCGCAGAGGTAGTTGTGGACGGCGGCAACGCGCATCTCGTTCGGCGACGCGAGCGCATCGAAAACCTGTACGCGGACGAATCGGTGCCCCGATGGTGAGCGGAAAACGCAAATTCGTGGCCGCCGGGAGCGCACTCGCCGTGCTCGCGGCCGCGCTCGCCGCCTACTTCGTCACGGACGGCCGGGCGAAGGAAAAGAAAGGGGACCAGGGTCCCGCGGCGGTTGCCGTCTCCATCGCCCCCGCCGTTCAGCAAAGCGTCCCCGTCCGGCTGCAGGCGATCGGCAACGTCGAGCCGTATTCCACGGTCGCGCTCAAGGCGCGCGTCGACGGCCAGATCATTGCCGTCAACTTCCGTGAAGGGCAGGAGGTGCGCAAAGGCGAGACGCTGTTCCGCATCGATGCGCGCCCGTTCGATGCCGCGCTCAAGCAGGCCGAGGCGAACGCGCTGCGCGACGCGGCGGCGCGCGACCAGGCGCGCTCCCAGGAGCGGCGCTACCAGGAGCTGCTGGAAAAGAATTTCATTTCGAAGGAGGCCTACGCGCAGATCCGGACCAACGCCGAGACCGCCGAGGCGACCGTCAAGGCGAGCCAGGCGGCGCTCGAGATCGCGCGCCTGAACCTCGAGTACTGCAGCATCGCGTCGCCGCTCCATGGATATGTTGGAAAGGTGCTTCTGCAGGTGGGCAACCTGGTGAAGGCGAATGACGTCAATCCACTTGTAGTCATCAACCAGGTGCGGCCGATCTACGTCAATTTCGCGGTGCCGGAGCAGTCGCTTCCCGAGATCCGCCGCTACATGGCCGCAGCACCGCTTGCGGCCGAGGCGGCAGCCTCCGGCGCGGACAAGCCGCTCGCCAACGGGTGGCTCGTGTTCGTGGACAACGCGGTTGACCCGAGCACGGGCACGATCCGGCTGCGCGCCCAATTCGACAACCGCGACGCCGCACTGTGGCCCGGGCAGTTCGTCAGTGTGAGCCTGCGCCTGTACGAACAGGCCGACGCGATCATCATTCCGTCGCCCGCCGTGCAGAACGGACCCGAAGGGCAGTACGTGTACGTGGTCGGGCAGGATCTTGTCGCCAATGTCCGCAAGATCACCGTGCAGCGCACCGACGGCGAGCGCACCATCGTCGCGAGCGGCCTGGAGAAAGGCGAGCGCGTGGTGACGCGCGGACAGCTGCGACTCGGTCCCAATACCCGGGTGCAAATCGCCAAGCCGGCGGCGGAAGCTTCATGAACTTTTGCGAACTGTTCGTACGCCGGCCAGTCATGACGATCCTGGTCATGGCCGGGATCCTGATCTTCGGTCTCGCTTCCTACCGGATGCTGCCGGTCTCGACGCTGCCAAACGTCGATTTCCCGACCATCCAGGTCAGCGCGGACCTTCCCGGCGCCAGCCCCGAGACCATGGCCTCGGCGGTGGCCACGGTGCTCGAGAAGCAGTTTTCGACCATTGCCGGCATCGACGAGATGAGCTCGGTCAGCGGACAGGGCGTGACGCGCATCACCATCGTGTTTGCGCTCGATCGAGACATCGATGCCGCGGCGCAGGACGTGAACTCGGCCATCGCCTCGGCCGCGCGCCAGCTGCCGGCCACCATGCCGGCGCCGCCTTCGTTCCGCAAGGTCAACCCGGCCGACTTTCCGGTCTACTACCTCGCCCTGACCTCGTCGCAGCTGCCGCTTTCCACGGTAAACGAATACGCCGAGACCTACCTCGCGCAGCGCATCTCGACCATCAACGGGGTGGCGCAGGTGCAGATCTACGGCCAGCAGAAGTACGCGGTGCGGGTGCAGGTGGATCCGAACGCGCTCGCCGCGCGCGGAGTCGGCATCAACGAGGTCGAGCAGGCAGTATCGCAGGCGAACGTCAACCTGCCGACCGGGACGCTGTACGGCAAGGACCGCATCTTTGCCGTGCAGGCGACCGGGCAGCTGAACGACGCGGCGGCGTTCCGGCCGGTGATCGTCACCTACCGCAACGGCTCGCCGATCCGCCTGCAGGAGCTGGGGCGCGTCATCGACGACGTGCAGAACGACAAGGTGGCGGCCTGGTTCAAGGGCAAGCGCGGCATCGTGCTCGCCATCCAGCGCCAGCCCGGCACCAACACCATCGACGTGGTCGACGCGATCAAAAAGCTGCTGCCGACCTTCCGCGCCGAGGTCCCGCCGGCGATCGATATCGAGACCCTTTACGACCGCTCGCTCACCATCCGCAGGTCGGTGGACGAGGTGCAGTTCACGCTCTACCTCGCGCTCATGCTGGTGGTGCTGGTCATCTTCATTTTCCTGCGCAACGTCGCCGCCACCATCATCCCGGCGATCGCGCTGCCGATGTCGATCATCGGCACCTTCTCGGTGATGTATCTGTTCGGCTTCAGCCTGGACAACATCTCGCTGATGGCGCTCACGCTGTGCGTCGGGTTCGTGGTGGACGACGCTGTCGTGATGCTCGAGAACATCACCCGGCACATCGAGCAGGGCAAGAGCGTCATGCAGGCAACGCTCGACGGCTCCCGCGAGATCGTCTTCACCATCATCTCGATGACCATCTCGCTCGCCGCGGTATTCATCCCGGTGCTGTTCATGGGCGGGATCCTCGGGCGCCTGTTGCACGAGTTCGCGGTCACCATCATGGCCGCGGTGCTGATCTCGGGCTTGGTGTCGCTCACGCTGACCCCGATGATGTGCAGCCGCATCCTGAAGCCGCACCGCGCCGACCGGCGCCACGGTCGCGTGTACATGGCCTTTGAGCGCGGCTTCGACGCCTGGAAGCATGCCTACGACGTCT
This sequence comes from uncultured Enterobacteriaceae bacterium, assembly GCA_964651335.1. GTDB lineage: Bacteria > Pseudomonadota > Gammaproteobacteria > Burkholderiales > SG8-39 > 2-02-FULL-66-14. Next base: position 53,896 of record CAZYVT010000018.1, read on the forward strand.
CGCTGCGCTGGACGCTGCGGCACCAGCGGGCGGTGATGGTCGCGTTTCTCGCCATCTGCGTGGCGACCGGCATCCTGTTCGAGCGCGCCCCCAAAGGCTTCCTGCCGAGCGAGGACTCCGGCCAGCTGTTTTGCTTCGTGGAGGGCCCGCAGGATATCTCCTTCGAAGCGATGAACCGGCTGCAGCAGCAGGTCTCCGAGATCCTCCGCAACGATCCGAACGTCGACGCGGCGATGTCGTTCGTCGGCGCGGGCGGGACGTCGCCATCGATGAACCGCGGTCGCATCACCATCACGCTCAAACCGTTCAAGGAGAGAAAACCGGCCGACCAGGTGGTGCGCGAGCTGCGCCCCAGGCTCGCCAACATCATGGGCGCGAAGGTGTTCCTGCAGAACGTGCCCGCGATCCGCATTGGCGGCCAGCTCACCCAGAGCCCGTACCAGTACGTAATGCGCAGCGCGAACATCGAAGAGCTCTACCACTGGGCGCCGGTGATCGAGCAGAAGCTGAAAACGCTGCCGCGACTGGTCGACATCTCGAGCGACCTGCAGATCACGCGTCCGGAGGTCACGGTCGAGATCGAGCGTGAGAAGGCCTCCGCCCTGGGCGTCTCGGCGCAGAGCATCGAGATGGCGCTCAACAACGCCTACGGCTCGCGCCAGGTGTCGACCATCTACACCGCCACCAACCAGTATTACGTGATCCTGGAGCTTGCGCCGCGCTATCAGACCGACCCCTCCGTGCTGCCGCTGCTCTACGTGCGCTCCTCGACCGGCGCGCTGGTTCCGCTCAATGCCGTGGCGAAGCTCGCATACGGCGTTGGTCCACTGCAGGTCGCGCACCTGGGACAGCTCACCTCGGTCACCTTTTCGTTCGATTTGCGCCCCGGCGTCGCGCTGTCGCAGGCGATCAGCGAGGTGGAAGCTGCGATGCGCGATCTGCAGGTGCCGGCGACGCTCACCGGCACGTTCTCGGGCACGGCGCAGGCCTACCAGAGCTCGCTGCGGGGCATGGGCATCCTGCTCCTGCTTTCGATCGTGGTGATCTACCTTGTGCTGGGCATCCTCTACGAGAGTTTCATCCACCCGCTGACCATCCTCTCGGGCCTGCCGACCGCGGGCCTGGGCGCGCTGCTCACGCTGATGGCCTTCGGCATCGAGCTCAACATGTACGCCTTCGTCGGCATCATCATGCTGGTCGGCATCGTCAAGAAGAACGCGATCCTGATGATCGACTTCGCCCTCGAGGCGCAGAGGAAGGAAGGCATGGCCCCCGAGCAGGCGATCTACCAGGCGGGACTGGTCCGATTCCGTCCCATCATGATGACGACCATGGCGGCGCTGATGGGGAGTTTGCCGATCGCGATCGGCTTCGGCGCCGGCGGCGGCGCGCGCATGCCGCTCGGCCTGGCGGTCGTCGGTGGGCTGCTGCTTTCGCAGCTGCTCACGCTCTACATCACGCCGGTGATCTACCTCTATTTCGAGCGCCTGCAGCAGTGGATCGGTCAACGCCGCGCAGCGCGAGAGCCGCAGGCCGTCCCTGCAGGGGGCGTCGCCACTCCCGCAGGCCCGCGCGCGCCGGAAGCGAATTCCTAGATCGCGAACTCGATCAGGAGCGCCTCTGCGCCATTCGCCGGGCGATGCTAGCATGCGATCCGAAAGGGGCATTGCATGGCCGTGAACCAGGACACGCGCAGCATGGCGCTCTTCTGCGACTTCGAGAATGTCGCGCTCGGTGTGAAGGAGGCGAAATACGCGCAGTTCGACATCGGAAAAGTGCTCGAGCGGCTGCTGCTCAAGGGATCCATCGTGGTGAAGAAGGCGTACTGCGACTGGGACCGCTACAAGGACTTCAAGCCCGCGATGCACGCGGCGGCGTTCGAGCTGATCGAGATCCCGCACCTGCGGCAGTCCGGGAAGAACTCGGCCGACATCCGCATGGTGGTGGACGCGCTCGACCTGTGCTACACCAAGGCGCACG
>CAZYVT010000019.1:0-30347 GCA_964651335.1 uncultured Enterobacteriaceae bacterium
ACGCTGACCGAGATCTGGCACTTCCGCCTGAAAGGCGCGCCCGAGGCGATCTACCGGCGCTCGCTCGCCTACTACAACCTGGTCAACTCGCCGGCGACGCTGATCAACGCCGACGATCTGGAGAACTTCTGGAAAGTCCACCAGGGGCTGGCGTCGGAGGGCGGGGACTGGGTGAGCTTCGGGCGTCACTACGGCCGCGACATCGAGAAGAACGGTGTGGTGGAAACCGGGACGAACATGGGCACATCGGAAGCGCCGATGCGCAACCAGATGAAGGCCTGGGCCCAGTACGTGCGAGGTTAGCGATGGCAAGGAACACAAAAAAGCCTGCGGCGAAACGAGCCGCGAACGGCCCTGCGACGCAGCACGCGGTCGAGCAGTTCCTCTACCGGCAGGCAGCGCTGCTCGACACCAGGAAGTGGCAGGACTACATCGACCTGTTCGCCGCGGACGGCGTGTACTGGATGCCGCCCGACCCGTCCTACCAGACCTGGGACGGGACGCCGGCGATCTTTGCCGAGGACCGGAACCTGATGACGGTTAGGATGAAGCGCGTACTGCATCCGGACGCCTGGTCGCAGCGCCCGCAGTGGGGCACCAATCACGTCGTCGGCAACGTGATGATCGAGAAAGAGTCGCCCAAAGGGGACGTCGTCGTGCGATCGCGCTTTCACATGATGGAGCTGCGACGCGACGACGTGCGCCACTTTGCCGGGTCGTACCTGCATCACCTCAGAAAGACCGCAGACGGCTACCGCATCCGGCTGCAGCGCGTAGACATGACGAACGCCCAAGCGGCGTACGACTACGTGCTGCAGGTGTGGGTATAACCCTCACCCCCAACCCCTTTCCCGCTCGCGGGAGAGGGGTTGGGGAGAGGGTGGCGCGGTGGGCACTCTGATCCCGTCGTAGAGCCAGGCGACGCCCTCGAAGGAGGGCTTGGCGTTCGGGTCTGCGCCGGGCCTGGGCGCGAGGAACCAGTTGCGCACTTCGCGCACCACGCCGGCCGCGTGGTAGATGTCGCCGTAGTAGCGTGCGGTCGTCTGGACGCGTGCATTGCGCAGGTAGCGCGCATCCTCGTACCAGCAAAACGCCTGCTCGAAGTCCCAGCCTGAAATCTCCGCGTACGCGGCCATCACCACCGCGTCCTCGATCGCCATGTTGGCCCCCTGCGCCAGATACTGCAGCATCGGGTGCGCAGCGTCTCCAAGCAGCGTCACCCGGCCTTTCGAGCAGTGACGGATCGGCTCGCGGTCGCACAGCACCCACATCTTCCAGACGTTGATCTTCTCGAGCAGCCGCCGGACTTCGGGCCGCTCGTTGGCGAATTTCCGCTGCAGTTCCGCCGGATCGCCGTAGACGTCCCAGCCTTCCTCGTAGCGGTCGCTGTGAAAGACCGCCACGAGGTTGTAGAGCTCGCCGCGGCGCAGCGGATAGTGCACGAGGTGCGTCTTCGGGCCGGCCCACAGGACGACGTTGTTCTGCCACAGATCGGCCGGCACGTCGGCGCGCGGCAGCACGGCGCGATAGGCGATGTGCCCGGATACGCGCGGCTTGTCGTCGCCCAGAAGCTGGGCGCGGACCATCGACCACAGGCCGTCCGCGCCCACCAACGCGCTGCCTTCGGCCCGCTCGCCCCCCTCGAGTTCGAGGATGACCTTTCCTTCCCGCTCCTCGTAACGGACACCTTTCCTGTTTTCCTCGAGACGGATGCTCTTCTCCGCGCGGCACGCATCGAGCAGCACCTGGTGCAGGTCTCCGCGGTGGATCACTCCGTACAGGTAACCGTCGAAACGCTCGCGGAACGCGTCGCTGCCCACGGGAATGCGGATCACCTCGTCGCCGGTGATCGCGTCCATCATGATGAGGTGGTCCGGATGCACCGAATAGCGCTCGATCGCGTCCGTGAGGCCCAGCGCTTCGAACATCCGGTACACGTTCGGCCCGAGCTGGATCCCGGCGCCGATCTCCCTGAATTCGGCGCCCTGCTCGAACACCCGCACCGTGACCCCTTTGCGCGCAAAGGCGAGCGCCGCCGCAAGCCCGCCAATGCCGCCGCCCAGCACCAGTACCGGTCGTGGGTTCATCGGCAATCGAAGTCCATGATATGCAGTCAAATTTTACGCGCACGCGCTTGCGGTCTCAGGTGCCAAACCGTGAAGCCGGGTGCCATACGACCTCCGCCTTGACTTGGCGCGGGCGCTCCCGATTTTGCCGACCGCAATCGCCGGTCGGATCGAGCCGCGTCATTTCCCGCCGGATTCCGCGCGCGGGCAGCGGCCGTCTCCTTTTCCAGACAGTGGAGCGCAGAATCATTAGTTTCCTTGACTTGGCGCGGGTCGGGTAATAGATTGGCTCGCGGCAGGTTGCGGTCAGGGATGGCAAGGCCGCGTCCGCCCACACCGTCAATCTTACGAGGACATGCGAATGAACTTTCCAATGACAAGAACGCTTTGCCGTTTGTTAATCGTGTTGATGGCATGGATGCCGTTCCATGTCGCGCAGGCGGGAATCATCTCGACCGACCAGGCGGTCGCGTCGGCGCAAGCGGACCGCACGGCGGTGCTGAACCTCATCAGCCGCTCGGACGTCGCAGAACAGCTGCAGGCGCTGGGATTGGATCCCGCGATCGCGAAGGACCGCGTGGCAGCGCTCACCGACGAGGAAGTGCAATCGCTCGCCGGAAAGCTCAACGCACTGCCCGCCGGCGCCGACGCGGCCGGGGTAGTCGTAGTCATCCTGATCGGCGTATTGATCTGGTATTTCTTCTTCAGGTAGTAATCTCGCAGTTGCCGCCGTTCGGCAAGAGCGCCCGCCTCGCAGCGGGCGTTTTTGTTTTGACGGTGCTGCTGAACGGCTGCGCGTCGCTGCTGTTCCCGCAGACCGCGGCGCTGCGCGACGCGCCGCATGCGGGCCTCCCGGAGCGCGTCGAGCTCAGCGAGGTGCCGTTCTTTCCGCAGGACGAGTACCAATGCGGGCCGGCCGCGCTCGCCACGGTGCTCTCGCACTTCAAGGTCAAGGTCACGCCCGACGACCTGGTCGGGGAGGTCTATCTTCCCGAGCGCAAGGGCAGCCTGCAGGTCGAAATGCTGGCCGCCGCGCGGCGCCACGGAATGGTGTCCTACCAGCTTGCGCCCCGTTTCGAGGACCTGCTGCGCGAGGTCGCCGACGGTAACCCCGTGATCGTGCTGCAGAATCTGGGAGTCGGGCCGTTCGAGCGATGGCACTATGCGGTCGCCGTCGGCTACGACCTGGGGGCGAGCGAGCTGGCGCTGCGCTCCGGCGAGAAACAACGGCAGGTACTGCCCTTCGCGGTGAACGAATATGTCTGGAAACGGAGCGACTACTGGGCGATGGTGGCGCTGCCGCCCGCGCGCATTGCGGCGACCGCGGACGAATCGCGCTGGCTCTCCGCAGTTGCCGCGCTCGAGCGCGTGGGCAACGCGCGCGCTGCGCGCGACGCCTATGCCGCGTCCCTCAAGCGGTGGCCGGAGAGCGTCAACGCGGCGATCGGACTTGCCAACACGCACTACTCGTCGGGCGAATTGAGGCAGGCGGAAAGCGTGCTGCGCGCGGCCCTCGCGCGCCAGCCGGATTCGGTCGTCGCGCTCAACAATCTCGCGCAGACCCTGTCCGATCAGGGACAGAACAAGGAAGCGCTGACGCTGATCGAGCGCGCGGCGGCAGCGGGCGGGCCATTCGCCGGGACCGTGCGCGAGACGCGCGAGTTGATCCTCAAGCGGATTGTGAACAGGCGGTGACTCGCCGCCTGGCGATCTCAGGCTGGCGCAATGAGGTCGGGCGTGATCTCCGCGAGCGAGCGGGCGCCGCACAGCTTCATTGCGCGCTCGAATTCGTCGCTCAGGATGCCGAGCGCGTGCGCGGCGCCCTGCTCGCCGGCAACCGCCGCGCCGTAGAGTGTCGCGCGACCGACCATCGCACCTTGCGCCCCGAGCAGCCGGGCCTTGAGGATGTCGGCGCCACGGCGCACGCCACTGTCGATCAGCACCGGGACGCGCCCGCCGGCCGCACGCACCACCTCGGGCAGCGCGTCGAGCGAGGCGATCGCGCCGTCCAGCTGGCGGCCGCCGTGGTTGGACACGACAATTGCGTCCATCCCCTCGCGCACCGCGCGCTCGGCATCGTCGGCGCGCAGCACACCCTTCACCACGAGCTTCTTCGGCCAGCGCTCGCGCAGGCGCGCGAGCTTCGCCCAATCGAACGACGCGTCCAGCTCCCGCGCCACGATCGCCGCGATGCCTCCCGGCGGCGCGCCCGCCTCCACGAGGTCGAGCAGGTTGGCGAATTTCGGGAATCCGCCGGCGATCATCTGCAGCAGCCACCCCGGACGCGACAGCAGGTCGGGAATGTTGGTGCGGTTGGGACGGAACGGCATCACGAGGCCGTTCCTCGGGTCGCGCTCGCGCTTGCCTGCCGCAGCAAGGTCCACGGTGACGAAGAGTGCTTCGTACCCGGCGGCGAGCGCGCGTGCGACCAGCTTGTCGAGGATCGACTGGTCGCGCAGCACGTAGAGCTGGAACCAGAGCCGGCCGCCGAGCTTCTCGCCCGCTTCGCGCGCCACCTCCTCGATCGAGCTGCTCGCCGGCGTGGACAGCGTGTACGGAATGCCGCGCTTCGCCGCGGCGCGCGCGATCTCGAGCTCCGCTTTCGGCCAGGCGACGCCCGACATTCCGGTCGGCGACACCGCGAGCGGCAGCGGCGCCGGTCCGCCAAGCAGCTCGGTCGCGGTGTCGATTCGCGAAACGTCCACCAGCACACGCGGCCTGAGGCGCAGGCGTTCGAACGCGGCGCGGTTGTCGCGCAGCGTGATCTCGTCCTCGGCGGCGCCGTCGATGAAATCGAACATCGCGCGCGGCAGCCTCTGGCGCGCCATGCGGCGCAGGTCCTCGATCGAAACGGCGCGGGTGAGGTCGGGCATAATCGCCATTATGAAACCTGCCGCCGTTCAAAAGCGCATCGAGGGCGTGCTCGCGCCCGTCGTCACCCCGTTCCGCGCCGACCTCGCGCCGGATCCCGACCGTTTCGTGCGCCACTGCCGATGGCTGATGCGAAGCGGATGCTCGGGGCTGGCGGTATTCGGCACCAACAGCGAGGCGAACTCGATGTCGGTGGAGGAAAAACTCGAGCTGCTCGAGGCGCTCGCGAAGGGCGGAATTCCGGCTGCCTCGCTCATGCCCGGCACCGGCCACTGCGCGCTCAGCGACTCGGTCAGGATGACGCGCGAGGCGGTGCGGATGGGCTGCGGCGGCGTGCTGATGCTGCCGCCGTTCTACTACAAGGGCGTGCCGGACGAAGGCCTGTTCCGCAACTTCTCCGAGGTGATCGAGCGGGTCGGCGACGAGCGGCTGCGCCTGTACCTGTACCACATCCCGCCGGTGTCGAGCGTGCCGATCACGCTTCACCTGATCGAGCGCCTCCTCACGCGCTACCCGGGAATCGTCGCCGGCGTGAAGGACTCCTCGGGCGACTGGTCGAACACCCGCGCGATGCTCGAGCGATTCAAGGACCGCAGCTTCGACGTCTTCGCCGGTAGCGAAGTGTTCCTGCTCGACAACATGCGCGGCGGCGGCAAAGGCTGCATCACGGCGACCGGGAACGTGAACCCGGGTGCGATCGACGGCGTGTTCCGCAACTGGCGCGGGCCCGATGCCGACAAACTCCAGGCCGGCATCACGGCGACGCGCAAGATCGTGCAGAAGGTGCCGATGATTCCCGCGCTCAAGGCGATCGTCGCGCATTTCGGCAACGATCCGCAGTGGCGCACCGTGCGCCCGCCGCTCGTCGAGTTGCGCGCGGACGAGGAACGCAGCCTCATCACCGAGCTCAAGGCCGCCGGATTCGCGATGCCGAGGCTGGCGTAAACAAAGCCGGGCATTCCCCTCCTCGCTGAGGAGGGGAAGCACAAATCTTCAGTCCGCGGCGCGGAAGCGGATCGCCGGGTCGCGCCGGATCTGTTCGGCGAGCGCGACTTCCCAGGTGAGGTACTCGCGGGCGTGCTTCTCGTAGTCGGTTCCGTGGTCGTAAGGCTTGTACCAGACATCGTCGAGCGTCGTCGTTGCGCGCTCGATTCCCGCTTCGCCAACCTGCCCTGCCGCACGCCATGCTGAGTTGCCGCCATCGAGCACGCGTACTCGCGCCTCTGGCCACAAGGCTGACGCTTCGCTCGCAGCCAAGTGCGCAAGCACGCCGTCCTCAGAGGTCAGCACCAGATCCACCACCTCGCCGATGCGAGCGCGCGCCTCGGCGAGCCGCGAGCGCACCGCCCACCACGCGCCCGGAATGTGAAAATCACGGAAGCGCAGGCTGCTCGAGAGGTCGATGACCGTGGTCGCGCCGTGCGCCGCTCCGGCCACGCCAACCGTTTCCCATGGTTGGAACCCGGCGATCCGCCTCTGCCGCACGCCGCTCTCGGTCTCCCAGCCTGAAAAACCATCCTCGGCCTCGGGCTCGAGCACGTAAACCTCGTTCCAACCCATCTGGACGAGCCACGAAGCGGTCATCACCGAGCGCACGCGCGCCGGGTCGTTCAGGACAATTCTTGCGTTCCGTATGGCGCAGTATTCATCCGTCGCCTGCACGAGCTGCCCGCCGGCCGCATGGCGCGAACCGGCGATGCGCCGCTGCTCGAACTCCTCGCGCGTGCGTACGTCGAGCAGGTACAGGGATCGCCGCTCGTCGCCTCGCCAGGCCTCGACTTGCGCGCGCGAAGCGAACTGCACGCCGAACCGCCGTGCCACGCGCTCGGCCGCGGCGCCCGCCCTTGCGAGCCCTGCCTGCGTGGGCGTCGGCGCAACGCGCACGGAGCCGCGTTCGCATGCGTATCCCGCGAGCTCCCAGCCCATGGTGCCGTCTTTCAGCGCCACCACGCGGTTGGGAATCCCGGCGTTGCGCAGCGACTGGCAGCCGATGATGCTGCGGGTGCGGCCGGCGCAGTTCACCACCACGAGCGTATCGGGGTCGGGCGCAAGATCGTGCACCCGGTAGGCAAGCTCCGCGCCCGGCGCGTCAATCCCGCCGGGAATGTTCATGCGGTGGTATTCGTCGTAGGGCCGGGAATCGAGGATCACGAGTTTCTCGCCCGATTCCTGCAGGCGGTGCAACTCCTGCGGCGGGATGCGAGGAGTGTCGTAGCGATGCTCGACGAATTCGCCGAACGCCTTCGAGGGCACGTTCACGCCGCTGAAGAGCTCGCCACCCGTCTCCTGCCACTCGACGCAGCCGCCATCGAGGATTTCCACCTCTGTGTAGCCAAGCGCGGCGAGCTTCTCTGCAGCGCGCGCGGCGAGGTCTTCGCCGCCACCGTCGAGCAACACGAGCGGAACGCTGCGCCGCGGCACGAGATCCTCGACCATTATTTCCAGCCGCGAAAGCGGGAGCGAAGAAGCGAAGAACGGGTGCCCGCGGCAATGAACGCCCTGCTCACGCGCATCGAGCAGGGCGAACTCCTCGCCGGCGAGCAGCCGCGCGCGCAGCGCCTCGGCGCTCACAGCCCGCGTCACGAGCGGCCGGGGCGCGCTTCGCGGATATCGGAGTGCGGCGGGAAGATGCCCCAGCGATGTTCTTTCGCGTCGTAGAACTCGCGCCGGTGCAGCTGCTCCAGCGCAAGGCCGTACATGTGGAAATTGACGAGCGGCGCCTCAATGTGGATCGAATGCAGGTCCTCGGGCATGAACGCGACGCCCGTGCCCTGCCGCACCACGTCACTGCCGGATTGCTTTGCGCCGCCCTCCGGCGTGCGTTCGTAGAAGCGGTTGAACTCCTCGCCGGTCACGCCCACGATCACCGCCCAGGTGGTGTGGTTGTGGGCGGGCGTGCCGTAGGCGCCGCTGGAGGAATTGGCGTAGAGCGCGAAGCGGTGCTCGGCGTCCTCGGCAAGCCGGTAGAGGCACGAATTGCGCTTGCCGCCCGGGGCGGGCGGGGGAAAGTCCGCTTCGCCGAACAGGTCGGTACGCGCGGCAAGCTGGATCAGGCGCTGCTTGATGTGTTCCAGGCTTTCGCGCGTCACGCCATCGCGCACCTCGATTCCACGGATGTCCGCGACCGCGGCGTCGATCGCGCGGGTTCTTTCCTCTGCTCGGTCCATGGCGCCTCCTGCGGAGAGCCTACTACAATGGCAGGCGCATGTACGAACACAGGACACACCGCGTGCTCAGCCCTGGAAAGTTCGCCAGGCGCGTCGGCGCCCATGCGATCGTCGCCTTGGCAATCATTTCGTTCGGGCTCGGCATCGGCGTGATCGGCTACCACTTCCTGGCGCATCTCGACTGGATCGATTCGCTGCTCAATGCGTCGATGATCCTTGGCGGCATGGGCCCGGTGAACCCGCTCGAGACTCCGGTGGCGAAGCTCTTCGCCTCGTTCTACGCGTTGTTTTCGGGGCTCGTGTTCATCGGGGTCGCGTCCGTATTGGTCGCGCCCTTCGCTCACCGCGTGTTGCATCGCTTCCATCTCGACGGAGAATAGCCGCATGGGTGGCACGACACTGTTCGAGAAAGTGTGGGCGGCGCACGTGGTCGCCGATCTCGGCGGCGGCTTTCAGCTCCTGCACGTCGACCGGCACCTGCAGCACGACCTGGGCGGCGGCAAGGCGCTCGCTGAACTCGGCGAACGGGACTTGCGCGTGCGCAATCCCGAGCTCACTTTTGCCACCGCCGACCACGTCGTTTCGACCTTGCCCGGCCGCACCGGCGGCGCGCACGACTGGGCAAACGTGCTGGTCGATTCGCTGCGGCTCGAAACGCGCCGCTCCGGAATCCGGATGTTCGACGTCGGCGAGGACGGCCAGGGCATCGTGCACGTCATCGGCGCCGAACTCGGGCTCACCCTGCCCGGGGCGCTCGTCGTCTGCGGCGACAGCCATACCAGCACCAACGGCGCCCTGGGCGCGATCGGATTCGGCATCGGCGCGACCGAGATCGTCCATGTGCTCGCCACCCAGACCATCGTGCAGAAAAAGCCGAAAACGATGCGCGTGCGCTTCGAGGGCCGGCCGCCTGCCGGAGTCTATGCGAAGGACCTCGCGCTCGCGCTGATCGGGCGCGTCGGCGCAGTGGGCGGCTCCGGCTACGCCGTCGAGTACGCAGGCGAGGCCGTGCGCGCGCTCGGCATGGAAGGGAGGCTCACGCTCTGCAACCTCTCGATCGAGCTCGGCGCCAAGATCGGCATGGTGGCGCCGGATGAGACCACCTTCGAGTACCTGAAAGGACGGCGTTTCGCGCCCCAAGGCAAACAATGGGTGGCCGCGCTCGCCTCGTGGAAGACTCTTTCTTCGGATCCGGAGGCTCTCTTCGATCGCGAGGTGGCGCTCGACTGCACGACGCTCGTCCCGCAGATCACCTGGGGCACCAGCCCGCAGGACGTGATCGGGATCGACGAACGCATTCCCACGACCGCGCGTCGCGACGCCCTCGACTACATGGGTCTCGCCGCCGGCGCGCCGATCGCCGGCACGCGGATCGACCGAGTGTTCATCGGCTCCTGCACCAATTCGCGGCTCTCCGACCTGCGCGAGGCGGCTCGCGTGGCGCGCGGGCGCAAGGTGGCAAAGCACGTCAGCGCGTGGGTCGTACCCGGGTCGATGGGCGTGAAGCGCGCTGCCGAAGCCGAGGGGTTGCACGAAGTGTTCCTCGCAGCCGGCTTCGAATGGCGCGAGCCCGGCTGCTCCCTCTGCGTCGGGGCCAACGGCGAAATGGTCGAGCCCGAAGCGCGCTGCGTCTCTACTTCAAACCGGAATTTTGTCGGGCGGCAGGGGCCGCGGGCGCGCACGCATCTCGTGAGTCCGGCGACGGCGGCGGCGTGTGCGCTCGCGGGGGAGATTGCGGATGTGAGGGGGGTTCTTTAAGGGTTCGTAGTGCAACTGAATCCGACCCGACTGCATGGTAGCTGGAACGACGGCTTCGCCTTGGATATGCATATCCTCAGAAGCGACTTCCTCGGCTACGATGAGCACGGGCATCCTCAGTTTCACACCGTGCGGACAGAGCTCGGGGAGCTGCTATTTAGGCTCAAGTACAGGAGCGATCGATCTGCAAATGCGCCGATCGGACAAGCCGTATCCGATTTCGTCCGGAGCCGAAATGTGGCGGTCGACGTAATTGTTCCCGTACCGCCCAATAGGAACCGGGCAGTTCAGCCGCTGTTCGAGATTGCGGATGAGGTCGGAAGGCGCCTGAACGTCACAGTAGACAAGCAGAGCGTGCGCAAAGTCAAAGAAACCGCAGAACTCAAGAACGTCGATTACGCGAAGCGTCTCGAGTTGCTTGAAGGCGCACACTCCGTGGAGGGCGACCTTCTGAGGGGTCGCAGCATCCTGCTTCTGGATGACCTTTACCAGTCTGGCGCCACTCTGAATGCGGTTGCGCGTATGCTACGACACACGGGCGGGGCGTCCGCCGTTTTCGTTCTGGCACTGACCCGAGCTCGGGGTTGATCCATGAACGCTGTTTTCCTCGGTGGATCGCGGAGCATCGCTCGATTGAACGACGCCATTCGATCGAAGCTTGATGGCCTCGTAGACCGGGGTCTCTCGATGGTCGTGGGTGATGCCAATGGCGCAGACCGCGCGCTCCAACAGCACTTGGCGGATCGAGGATACGAGCGGGTGGTCGTCTACTCCATGACCGGATTGCTCCGCAACAATGCCGGACGTTGGAAGGTTCGCTCCGTGGATGCCCCGAAAGGCGCCCGAGGATTCGATCTCTATTCGGTGAAGGATGCCGAGATGGCCAAGGACGCCTCCTACGGTTTCATGCTTTGGGACGGCAAGAGCCGGGGAACACTCGCAAATGTCCGCAATCTGCTTGCCCAAGGTAAACCAGTGGCCGTGTATTTGAGCCCGGTGCGGCGCTTCGTTAGCCTCAAGTCACGTGATGATCTCCACAAGCTCGGTATCCGAGGGGAGCTTCAAGCGGGCGATCAGCCAGACCTTCCATTCGGCGCCGGTTCGGCCGCCGTCCGGCAAGACGTTGCGCCTTACGGCCGCGAGCTTTCGCAGCGCGGGCGATCTCGCTCCAAGCGGCAAAAAGTATCCGGCACGCGCGGACGCCGCTGAATGGCAACCCGTCTACCGGAGCCTTTTCACCTGAAAATTGCCAAACCTAGCGCTTAAGGCATCGAGAAGAAGATCGCATGATGGACCCCTTCCGCACCCTCACCGCCCTCGCCGCCCCGCTCCCGCACCCGAACATCGACACGGACGTGATGATCCGCGTCGAGCGCTGCGTGCGAACGCCGAAAGCGGAGCTCGGCCGCTACGCGTTCGAGGCGCTCCGATTCCTCCCAGACGGCACGGAGAACCCCGAATTCATTCTCAACCGCGAACCCTGGCGCCATGCCCGAATTCTCGTCTGCGGCGAGAATTTCGGCTGCGGCAGCTCGCGCGAGATGGCAGTGTGGGCGATCGCCGGCATGGGCATCCGCTGCGTGATCGCGCCCTCGTTCGGCGAGATCTTCCACGGCAACTGCCTGCAGAACGGCTTGCTCGCGATCCGCTTGCCGCCGGACGTGGTTTCAAACCTGATGCAGCGCGCGAGCGACCCGGCGACCGCGACATTCACGGTCGATCTCGAACAGCAGACGATCAACAAGGAAATAACCTTCGCTATCGACCCGCTGGCGAAGAAAATGCTCCTCGAAGGCCTGGATGCGATCGCAATGACTCTCGCCCGCGAAGCGGAGATCGCCGCCTTCCAGTCCACGGACCGCGCCCGCCGGCCCTGGATCTACGACCTGCCTGCCTGACCCGGCAGACCTCCTGCACCGGTTGCGAACCCTCGTTTTGGGGCGTTGACAGGTATGTATAACGTGCATATACTGCTCGCGTGTCCGCCGCTTTCGACCCGAAGAAAGACGCGGCAAACCTGAAGAAGCACGGCGTATCCCTTTCCGAGGGAGACGGGGTGCGGAAGGCCGACCCGAGAGAACGGAGAAACTATGAAAAAGGTGTATGACTTCTCCAAGGGAAAGCGTGGTGCTGTGATTCCTACGGTCGGGAAAACGCGCATCACCATCTACCTGGACGACGCGATCCTCAAGCGCTTCAAGGGCCAATCGGAAAAGACCGGAAAGGGCTATCAGACGCTGATCAACGATGCCCTGAAGTCCTACCTAGGGCTCACGGAGCAACCCGTAACTCAAGCGCTTGTGCGCAAGATCGTGCGGGAAGAGCTCGCCGCCCACAGTTGAGCGCGGACGTGGTACCGCAGGCGTATATTTCGTTCCGTTGCGCGTTCAGGAGGCTCCCATGACTGAGCTGTACGCACTCTGGCTTCCCATCCTGGTGTCGTCGATCATCGTCTTCGCCGTCAGTTCAGTCATCCACATGGCGTCGCCCTGGCACAAGAGCGACTACCCGAAGGTGCCGGACGAAGAAAAGGTCATGGCGGCGCTCCGCCCGCTCGCCATCCCGCCGGGGGACTACATGGTCCCGCACGCGTCGAGCATGCAGGAGATGCGCTCACCGGGGTTTACCGAAAAGATGCGCAACGGCCCGGTGCTCGTGCTCACGGTTATGCCCAACGGCGCGATACCGATAGGGAAGAACCTGGTCCTCTGGTTCCTCTATTCGCTGGTGGTCGGCATCTTCGCCGCGTACGTCGCTGGCCGCGCGCTGCCCGCCGGCGCCGAGTACCTGCGCGTATTCCGCTTCGCCAGCGTCACCGCCTTCGCCGGATACGCGCTCGCGCTGTGGCAGATGTCGATCTGGTACCGCCGCTCCTGGCTGACGACGTTCAAGGCGACCGTCGACGGATTGATCTACGCGCTTCTGACCGCCGGAACGCTCGGCTGGCTGTGGCCGCGATGAGTCCAGCCGCGCCCGCCGCCCCCGGATCCACGATCCTCCCTACCTGACCCGGTAGACCTCTTCGGAGAAATTTCCGCGCCACGCTTCCAGCGACGCGCGCTTCTTTTCGAACTGCGCGGTAAGCACGGCGTGCTCGTTGCCCTTCTCCCAGCGCACCTTGTAGATCCGGCGATCCTCCTTGTCCTTGCGCCGGATCGTCTCAACCGCCTCGGCGAGCGGCGCCCCCCAGCGCCCCTTGACGTGCGCCGCGACCCTTTCACGGTCCTTCGCATCGAAGCGCACGTCGAACGCCTGGATCGCGTCGGCCTTGAGGTAGAACGTGATCTTCGCCCGCACGCCGCCGAACGCGATCTTGCCATCGTCGCAGCGGCGGTCCGCGGCGCTCGTGTTCCACTCGAGCGGCTTGCAATGCGCGCTCGGAAAAGCCTTCTTCACGTCGTTCTCGTGGCCGCCGAGCGCGACCCCGTTCGCTTCGAAGGCGAGCGCTGCGTGGGACAGCCCGGCGAGCACGATCAGCGCGGCGAGCCTCATGTGCGCAGCGCCCGCTATCAGAGCGTCGCGAGGAGCGCGACCGCGAGCAGGATCCCGCAGACGTAGGTGCCCAGCGCGCCGATGAAGCGCAGCGGATTCGGGCGTGCAAGCGTCGGCATCAGGATCATTCCGGCCGCGTGCGTATAACGGAACACGGTGGCGAAGATCATGGTCCACAGCACCCACACCGCGGGCTCGCGCATCGCGAGAACCAGCATCAGCAGGCCGAGGATCGGGGCGTACTCGGCCGCGTTGGCGTGCGCGCGGCACAGCTTGTGCAGCCGGTCGGCTGGATCCTCCGAGTACCCGATGCTGCGCTTGGTGGCGCCGCGCGTGAGCGACACGGCCAAGCCGAGCGCGAAAATCAGCAGTCCGAGCAGCGCGATGCATACGATCGCGGTTTTCATGTCCACCTCCTCCTTCGAAATGCTACCTCAGTCCGCACCCCATACTCCGGCCGCGGTCGCCACCACCAGCCGCAGCTTCGCTTCCTGGTCGGAAAAGGAAAGCGCCGTGCCGCGTTGGTGGCTCGCGAACCCGCACTGCGGGCTGATGCCGAGGCGCGCGAGAGGAACGTACGCGACGGCCTCGTCGATTCGCCGCTGCAGTTCGCCCATCGATTCGAGTTTCGGCGTTTTGGTGCTGACCAGGCCGAGCACCACGATCTTGTCCTCGGGCATGAACCGCAAGGGCTCGAAACTTCCGGCGCGCTCGGTGTCGTACTCGAGAAAAAACGCATCCACTTCGAGCGTATTGAAGGCTTTCTCGGCGATCCGCTCGTAACCGCCCGAGGCCATCCACTTGCCCATGGCGTTGCCGCGGCACATGTGCACCCCGATCGTCATCCCCTCCGGGCGGCGGCGCGCGATGCGGTTGATCAGCTCGATATAGAGGTCAATCAACCGGTCCGGGTCGTCACCGCGTGCACGCACCGCGGCGCGAATTTTTTCGTCGCAGAGCAGCGTCTGCGCCACTTCGTCGAACTGCACGTACCTGCCGCCCGCCGCGCGCACCGCCTTCAGCTCCTCGACGTAGATTTCCACCACGTCGGCAAAGAACTCTTCCAGATCCGGGTAGGCCTTCGGATCGGCGCAGCGATCGCCCCGCGGGTAATGCAGGTAGGAAGGCGCAGGCAAAGTCGCCTTCACGGTGCGCCGGGTGTGCTTCAAGGCAAACGCGACCTCGTCGGCGACGATCGGGCCGGTGCGCCGCACCTTGGCAAGCGCGATCGGCGCCGAGCCGATTTTCGCCTCGTTGCCGGCGTCGTCGCGCTGGATGTCCACGTCGCCGACCGCGTCCGCACGCCCGAATCCCGCCACCTTGGAGACGAATCCCAGCCGCCAGGATTCGCGCCTGAATTCGCCGTCCGTGATCGAATGGAGCCCCAGACCTTCCTGCCAGCGGATCACCGCGGCGATGTGCTCGTCTTCCACTTCCCGCAGGCGCTTCGGGTCTGTGCCGGTGTTCCACGCTTCGAGCAACGCCTTCGGGCGCAAGAGGCTGCCGATCTGCTCGGCGCGAAACGGCGGATTCAAGCCGTCCCGCCGGCCATGCGCGCCGCGTGGCGGACGCGTGCGGAATCCTCTTCTTGCGCCTCGTCGAGCTTCACCTCGTGGCTCGCAGGCCGCGCGCGCAACTTCGTGTCGGTGAGCTCGGCGCGCTCGCGCGCGGCGACGCGGAACGCCTGGTCGCGGCCCGAGAGGTACTGCAGCGGCCAGTGCTGCGGCAGGTGCTGGTACCAGGCGGAGGCCTGCAGGGTGAAATAGGGATTGGTGAGGTGCGGGCGCGCGAGCGCCACCAGGTCGGCCTTCCCCGCGGCAAGCAGCGTGTTCACCTGATCCGGGGTCGTTACCGCGCCCACGGTCATCGTCGCGATGCCGACTTCGTTCCGCACCCAGTCGGAGAACGGCGCCTGGTACATGCGGCCGTAGACCGGCTTTTGCTGCGGCACTGTCTGCCCGGTGGAGCAGTCGATCAGGTCGCAGCCCGCCTGCTTCAGCAGGCGCGCGAGCGCCATCAGGTCCTCGCCCGAGAGTCCGCCCGGCGCCCAGTCGGTGGCGGAGATGCGCACCGACATCGGCTTCCCCTCGGGCCACGCGGCGCGGCAGGCGCTGAACACTTCCAGCGGAAAGCGCATCCGATTCTGGATCGCGCCCCCATACTCGTCGCTGCGCGTGTTGGTGAGCGGCGAGATGAAGCTCGCGAGCAGGTAGCCGTGCGCCATGTGCAGTTCCAGCATGTCGAACCCTGCTTCATTCGCCAGCACGGTCGAACGAACGAATTCGCCTTTCACCCGGTCCATGTCGGCGCGCGTCATCTCGCGCGGCACCTGCGATGTGTCCTCGTCATACGGAATGGCCGATGCGGAGATGAGAGGCCAGTTGCCGCGCTCGAGCGGCTGGTCCATCCGCTCCCAGCCGAGCTGGGTCGAGCCCTTGCGCCCCGAGTGGCCGATCTGCATGCACAGTTTCGCCCGGGAGTTCGCATGGCAGAAATCCACGATGCGCTTGAACGCGTCGCGCTGCTCGATGTTCCACAGCCCGGTGCACCCCGGCGAGATGCGCCCTTCGGGGGAGACGCAGCTCATCTCCACGTACACCAGCCCCGCGCCGCCGATCGCGCGGCTCCCCAGGTGCACCAGGTGCCAGTCGGTAGGCACGCCCTCCACCGCCGAATACTGGTCCATCGGCGAGACGACGACCCTGTTTTCCAGCACCAGTTCGCGCAGGCGGAACGGTGTGAACATCGGCACCGGTGGATTCTCGAGGTCGACCTCGAACCCCTGCCGGCGCACCGTGAGTGCGTACCAGCGCTGCACGTCGCGCACGAAGCCCGCATCGCGCAGCTCGAGGTTTTCCCAGGTGATCTGCTTGGAGCGCGACATCACGCCGAAGGCGAGCTGCAGCGCGTCCATTCCCCAGTAGCGCTTCATGTGCTCGAACCAGGCGAGCGAGACGTTCGCCGCGTGCTGCGTCTTTTCCACCTCCTCGCGCCGCGCGGTGTCGTATTTCGCCAGTGCGGCTTTCACGCCGTGCTCGGACTTCAGGCTCTCATACAGGGCAATCGCGTCCTCCATCGCGAGCTTCGTTCCCGAGCCGATTGAGAAATGCGCGGTCGCCTTGGCATCTCCGACGAGCACCGCGTTCCCCATCACCCAGGTGCGGTTGACGATGGTCGGGAAGTTGCGCCAGACCGAGCGATTGGCGATCAGTTTATGGCCGGCGAGCTCGTCGGCGAACACGCGCTCGAGCGTCGCCAGCATCTCGGGCTCGCCCTTGCGGTCGAAGCCGAAATTTCGCCAGGTCGTCTCGTCGGTCTCGATCACCCAGGTACTCTGACCTTTCTCATACTGGTAGCAGTGGGCGAGGATGATGCCCTCGGGCGTCTCGCGGAAAAAGTACTTGAAGGCATCGAGCGGGCGCGTCGAGCCGAGCCAGGTGAACTTGTTCGGCCGCAGGTCGACGCCGGGCTGGAAATGTTCCTTGTGGTTCTCGCGGATCTTCGAGTTGATGCCGTCGGCGACGATGACGAGATCGGAATCGGCGAATTCGGAAACGTCCTCGACTTCGCGCTGAAATGCCAGTTTGACCCCCAGCTCCCGGCAGCGCTCGTGCAGGATCTGCAGCAGCGCGACGCGCGAGCAGCCGCAGAACCCGTTGCCGCCGGAGCGCATCACGCGCCCCTTGTAGACCACATCGACGTCGCCCCAGTAGGCGAAGCGCCGCCGGATCATCTCGTACGACGGCACGTCGTAGGCCTTGAACGTGTCGAGCGTCTGGTCGGAGAACACCACGCCGAAGCCGAAGGTGTCGTCCGGTCGGCTGCGCTCGCAGACCGTGATGTCCCAGCCCGGCCACGCCTTCTTCGCCAGCAGCGCGAAGTAGAGCCCGCCGGGTCCGCCGCCGATGATGCTCACTTTCATGGGATCCACCTCAATCAGGGACGACTGCCGTGGCCTCGATCTCGAGGCGCGCCCCGGGCTCGACCAGCGCCGACACCCCGACGACCGTCATCGCCGGGAAATGCCTGCCGATCAGCTCCCTGTAGGCGGCGCCGATTTCGTGCAAGGATGCAAGGTATTCGTTTCGGTCCAATACATACCAGGTCATCCGCACCAGGTGCTCGGGCCGCCCGCCCGCCTCGGCAAGCACGGCAACGATGTTGGCGAGCGCCTGCCTGAACTGCCCGCCGAATGTGTTCACGGCAAATCTCCCGTCGCCCAGCCATCCAACCTGACCTGCTATGTAAACCGTCTTGCCTCCGCGGACTGCGATGCCGTTGGAATAGCCCCTGGGCCTTGCCCATTCGGGCGGTTGCAGGATCTGCATCATGTCGGAGTCCTCAGTTTGAAGCGCTGCAGTTTTCCGGTTTCGGTGCGCGGCAGCAAGTCGCAGAATTCGATCGCGCGCGGGTATTTGTACGGCGCGATCGCCTGTTTCACGTGTTCCTGGAGCGCAGCCGTCATCGCAGCGCCTTTCTCGTGTCCTGGACGCAGCACGACGACGGCCTTGACGATCGTGCCGCGCTGCTCATCCGGCCAGCCCACCACGCCGCATTCGGCGACTGCCGGGTGCGCGAGCAGCGCACCTTCGACTTCCGGCCCGGCGATGTTGTATCCGGCCGAGATGATCATGTCGTCGGTGCGCGCCTGGTAGTAGAAATAGCCGGCTTCATCCATGGTGTAGGCGTCGCCGGTCAGGTTCCAGCCGTCCTGCACGTAGTCCTTCTGCCGCTCGTCGGCGAGATAACGGCAACCGGTAGGCCCCTTCACCGCCAGCCGCCCGATCACGCCGGGCGCGCACGGCCGGCCCTCGTCGTCGAGCACGGTGGCACGGTACCCCGGAATCGCGTAACCGGTCGCGCCGCGCCGTACCCGCTCCGGCGTGTGCGAGATGAAGATATGGATCATCTCCGTGGAGCCGATGCCGTCGATGATCTCGAATCCGGTCGCCTGCCTGAAGAGCTGCCGCGTCGCGTCCGGCAGCGCCTCGCCCGCCGAAACGCATTTCCTCAGGCTGCGCAGGTCGTAGCCTTTCGCCATCGCGGCAATCCCGCGGTACATCGTCGGCGCGGTGAAGAGCACCGTCGCCCTGAATTTCTGCACCGTCTCGAGCAACGCCTCGGGGGTGAGCCTCTCGACCAGCACCGTGGAGGCACCGGCGCGCATCGGGAAACAGAGCAGGCCGCCGAGTCCGAACGTGAAGGCAAGCGGCGGAGTACCGCAAAAAATGTCGTCCCGCGAGACGCCGAGGCAGGAACGCGGAAAGCAGTCGCACATCGCGATCACGTCGCGGTGAAAGTGCATCGTTCCCTTCGGCTTGCCGGTGGTACCGGAGGTGAACGCGATCAGCGCGACGTCCTCGGCGGCCGTAGCAACGTTTTGGAAGGTGCCCGGTTGCCTGGCAGCCAGCGAATCCAGCGAATCGGCCGCATCGTCGTACCAGTACTTGATCGCCTTGAGCGTGGGGCACGCAGGCAACGCCGCCTTGAGCTCCGCCTCCAGCCGCTTGTCGCACAACGCGTGGCTGATCTCGGCCTTGACGATGATTTCGGTGAGCTCCTTGGCGCGCAGCAGGGGCATCGTGGCGACGCACACCCCGCCCGCCTTCATCACCGCAAACCAGCAGGCGGCCATCATCGGGTTGTTCGGGCCGCGAAGCAGCACGCGGTTGCCCGGCTTCAATCCCATCTCCCGCACCAGCACGTTCGCGAGCCGATTGGCCTGCGCGTAGAGCTTGGTGTAGGTGCAGCGCCCTTCGGGCGCCCGGATCACGGTGCGATGGCCGTGCCCGCGCGTGACCATCCGGTCGAGGAGCTCGGCCGCGCAGTTCATGCGCGCCCGATACTTCAGCTCGGGCAACTCGAAAATCAGCTCCGGCCACTGCAACCGGGGCGGCAGGTTGTCCCGCGCGAAGGTATCGACATGCGCACTGGCGTTCATGACGATTCCTCGTTCGCGGTTACGTCCAGGCAATGCGCCTTCACCTTGGCCAGCAGGGCGAACAGTTCCGCATGTTCGCGCCGCGCGAGCCCCGACAGGATCTCGACGATCCACTCCTCGTGGGCGCGCGCCATTTCGGCGAACGCACGCTCGCCCGCGTGCGTGAGGCGTACGCGGTAGGCGCGCCGGTCCGCGTCGGCGGTCCGCTCCACCAGGCCCTCCTTGGCGAGCTGGTCCACGATCCCGGTCACGTTGCCGCCGGTCACCATCATGCGGCGCGACAGTTCGTTCATTTTCAGCCCTCCGGGATGGCGCTCGAGCTGCGACATGAGGTCAAAGCGCGGCAGCGTGGTGCGGAAGCGGCTGCGCAGCCGCGAGCGCACGCGGCGCTCGACGAGCTGGGTGCAGGTGAGCAACCGCAGCCACAGGCGCAGCGCGCGATGGTCGCCGGAGCGCGCGGCGGTTTCGCGGTCCGGGCGGGAGACGGTCTGCAGCACGCGGAAACTAGAAGGTTGAATAGATTAGATTTAAAGTATTTTGCCCGCGGCGCGCGAGCCTGTCACGCTGCGCCGCGCAAAATTCAGAAGCCCTGGAGCTTGGGGCAGCTGCGGCAGGGCTCGGGCGGTGGCATGTCGTCCTCGGCTGCGTCACCGCCGGCCAGCGTGGCAAGAGCGAGACTCTTTGCGCCGATCACCCGCTTCAGGAAGAGTTGCCGAAAGGCGCGGTACTCCGGCTCCTCCCAGATCTCCATCAGCGTCTTGTCGTTGAGGTTGCCGAAGCGAACCGGCCGGATGTCGAGGCTCCTGTAGTCGAAGTAGCGCGGGATCGCGGGCTGTTCGGTGAGCGCCGTGTACACGCAGGGCGAAACCGACCCGTCTGCGGAGATGAAGACGATCCTGAGCGGATTCAGGTCGCACACCGCCATCTCCCTCGGCTCAAGGGGATAGGGACGAAACGCAATGCCGGTGCGCACGGCAGCGGCGTTCGCCCGCTCCATCGCGTCGCCGAACGCTTGCGCGGGCGGCGCGGCGGAATACGCACGCAGCTCGTCGAGCGCGGGCGTAATCACGTAATCCAGGTTGGTCGCTACCAGCTCGTCGGCACCGAGGTCGGCCGCAAGCTCGACCGCTTGCGGCAGTTCTTCGAGATTGGTCCGCGTCATGAGAAAGAACAGCTCGACCTTCGGCGTCGCGCTCTTGCGCCCGCGCCGCAATTGCAGGAAACGGCGCAGGTTCTCGAGCAGCCGCGGGAAGTCCGAACCCACACGGATGGCCTCATGCGTGGCGGCGCGGGCGCCGGCGATCGATACCGCAAGCAGATCGAGCCCGCGGTCGAGAATCCTCCCGCCCGCCTCGTCGTTGAGCCGCGTGCCGTTGGTGGTGAAGCCGACCCGGCAGCCGGCCTGCTTGGCGCGCTCGATCATGTCGTAGATCCGCCGGTGCAGCAGCGGCTCGCCCCAACCCTGCAAGTACACCCACTTGGTGCGATCGAATGCGTCGGCAACCCGCTCGAACACCTCCCAGGACAGGTCGCGCGACGGCCACGTATCGGCGAGCACGGTGACCGGGCACATCACGCACTTGAGATTGCAGCGCGACGTGACCTCGATCTGGAACGCCTCGAAAGGCCGCGTTGCCTCGCGCCGCTTGAGCCAGCCCACCAGGCGTTCCATCGGCATCGCCAAATGATAAGCCCCACGACCGGCGGCGGTTCGGCCGCCGGCGCGTGGGGCCTGTATGCGTGCTACCCGCAGACTACTTGATGTCGGGCACCGGGAAGATCACCCCGCCGAAGAGCAGGTACGCCAGAAGCAGCGTCCAGACGACGTTCACGGCCTGGGCAGCGATGAACGCCACCGCGGGCCGACCGCCTTCCATGGTGGCGAGGTCGACGAACTTGGTTTCGAGGCCGATGCAGACGAAGGCGAACGCGAACCACCAGGTGCGGAACTCGCCGAGCGCCGCCTTGGTGCCGTCGACCATGCCTTGCGGCAGGAAGAACGAAAACACCGCCGAAGCAATCAGGAACCCGAGGACGAATTTCGGAAACCGTTCCCAGATGATGCCGGCGCTGGGTTTTTCGCCCGTGCCCGCGGCTGTGCCCTTGTACGTCCACCACACGACCAGGATGAACGCAGCCACGCCGATCAGCGCGTTCTGCGAGAACTTGACGATCACGCCGGTCTTCATCGCCACGTCGCTGATGAGCGCGCCCGCGGCCACGACCGTGGCGCTGGTATCGAGCGTGCCGCCCATCCAGGCCCCCGCCACGATGTCGGGAATCTGGAACGCCTTCACCAGCCAGGGCATGATGATCATCATCGGCACCGCGACGATCAGCACCAGCGAGGTGACATAGGAGAGCTTTTTCTTGTCACCCTGGATCGCACCGCAGGTGGCGATCGCCGCCGAGACGCCGCAGATCGAGACCGCCGAGGAAAGCATGGCGGCGAAGTCGTCGTCCACCCTGAGCTTCCTCGCGATCCAGAAGCAGACGTACCAGATCACGGTCACCACGAGAATCGCCTGCAGGATGCCCAGCACGCCGGCCTGGATGACCTCCAGGAAGAGCAGCCCCGCGCCGAGGATCACCAGGCCGGTCTTGATGAAGTACTCGGTCTGCACCGCCGGCATCAGCCACTTCGGCGTGCCGACCGTGTTGCTGATCAGCAGCCCCAGGAAGAGCGCGAAGATGACGTACTCGACGCCGTACTCGACGAACAGGCCGTTCCCGGCCAGCATGCGGCCGATCCAGGCGAGGATGAACACGGCCGGGAAGCCGATCGCGAACGCGCCGACCTTGCCTCCGATCAGGGCAAACCCTACGGCGCCGACGACGAGCCAGAGGATGCCGAGATAGAGCGCCTTGTTCAGATTGTCAGCGGAGAAGACCTTGTCGGCAGTGGCGGCCGCGTGTGCGCGGATCTCGCCGCCCAGCGAGCCGGCGACCGTGTTGCGTCCGCCGGCCTTGGCGACGTCGCCCGCGGCCTTGTCGATCGCCTTGCGGTCGCCTTTCTGCAGCGCTCCCTTGAGGTCGCCCGCCTTGGCGGCGAGTTCCTTCTTCCCCTTGCCTTGCGCTTCTTTCGCGATGCCGTCGAGCGCATCATTCCAGCCCGGCGCCCGCGATGCGATCTGCGCATCGGTCGTCCAGCGGAACGACGAGCCGGCGAGGCGGAGGTCGACGAACTTCCAGTTGAAAGCGGCCAGCGTCAGGATGATGATGAAAAAACCCAGATAGACGGCAACCCAGTCTTCCGTGCGCCATTTCTGTGCAGCCATGGTCTACTCCCTCCCGTTGTCTTCCGGCACTGATCGTGCTTCTGTAATTCTCCTTTGCTGCGTCGCCCCGGGGATCCGGAACCGATGCATTCTTCTATGCGGCATCGCGGCCGCGCAAAATTAATATACTCATAAGCACCGCAGGGATTTCTATTATCCCCCGCCCGGTCGCGGCGCGTCCTGCCGGGCGGAGCTTGCTTATCTGCTAATCTTCACAGCTAACATGCTCAAATACTTCGTTTGTTGCGCCGCGCTAGCCGCGACGGTCGGATTCGCGCACGCGCAGACCCTCAAGCCGGCGACGGGGATCACAGCGCCGAAGCCGGCCGTTAAAGCGCAGAAGAAGCCCGTCGCCGAGCAGGACAACCCCGGGGTCAAGGCAGTCGAGAAGATCTTCGCCTGCGTCGCCGAGGGTCTGCCGGAGGGCTGGCGCCGCGCCTGGGTCATCGTCACCGAACTCTCCGGTGACGACAAGGAGCGCACCTTCGAAGGCAAATTCCACTACTCGCTCGACGGCGCGGGTGCAAATCCCGTCGCCCTGGTTCCCTGCAATGCCCGCGAGGTGGCAGAGCGCGTCCATGCGCTCAACGATTTCCTCGAGTACGAGAAGCGGCAGTGGAAAACCGCTACGCTGATCTTCACCAGCGACGGCAAGTTCGAGATCAAGTACGATTACGCGAAGTAGTCAGACTTTCCGCAGAAAATCGAAATCGCAGCCCTGCTCCGCCTGCAGCACGTGTTCCATGTAGAGCTTCGCGTAGCCGCGCCGGGGTGGTGACGCCGGCGGCTTCGATTGCGCGCGGCGCTTCGCGAGTTCGCGCTCTCCGACCAGAAGATCGATGCGGCGGTTCTTCACCGAGAGCCGGATGCGATCGCCGTTTCGTACCAACGCAAGCGGGCCGCCCGCCGCAGACTCGGGCGAGACGTGAAGCACGATGGTGCCGAAGGCGGTGCCGCTCATCCTCGCGTCCGAGATGCGCACCATGTCCTTCACGCCCGCACGCGCGAGCTTCGACGGGATGGGCAGGTAACCTGCCTCCGGCATCGCGTATCCGGACTTCGGGCCGGAATTCTGCAACACCAGAAAATCGTCGGGCGAGACCTCCAGCGCCGGGTCGTCCACGCGCGCGGCGAGATCATCGAGCGAACAGAACACGACGGCGCGGCCTTGTTTCTCGAACAGATTCGGATCTGCCGCCGAGCGCTTGAGGATTGCGCCGTTTGGCGCGAGCGAGCCGAACAGCGCCACCAGCCCGCCTTCCTTCGCCAGCGGCTTCGAGAACGGCCTGACAACCGCGCGGTCTACCCAGTCACCTTCCTCGTGCGCAAGCCGCTCGCCGAGCGTCTCTCCGGCGACCGTCCTGCATTCCAGGTGAAGCAGCGGCTTCAGTTCGCGCAGCACCGCGCCCAGGCCACCAGCCGCATGCAGGTCGGACATGTAGTGCTTGCCCGTGGGCTTGAGGTCCACCAGTACCGGCGTCGAGTCGGAAAGCTCGTTCAGCTTCGCGAGCGACACGCCCACGCCCACGCGACCCGCGATCGCAGTCAGGTGCACGATGGCGTTGGTCGATCCGCCGATTGCGAGCAGCACCCGCAGCGCATTCTCAACCGATTTCCCGGTGATGACTTGCGATGGACGAATCGGGTTTTTCGCCAGCGCGACGGCGCGCGCGCCGCTCGCCTCCGCGGCGCGCAGCCGGTCTGCGTGTACCGCGGGGATCGCCGCGGTTCCCGGAAGCGCCATGCCGAGCGCCTCCGCAATGGAGGCCATGGTGGACGCCGTGCCCATGACCCCGCAGGTGCCTGCGGTCGTTGCGAGATTGCCTTCGATCTCCTCGATCCCCTCGGCATCGATCTTGCCGGCACGATAAAGCGCCCAGAAGCGCCGGCAGTCGGTGCAGGCGCCCAGCCGCTCGCCCCGGAACGAGGTCGGCATCATGGGTCCGGCGAGAAGCTGCACCGCCGGGACGTCCGCCGACGCGGCACCCATCAGTTGCGCCGGCACCGTCTTGTCGCAACCGCCCACGAGGACGACCGCGTCCATGGGCTGGGCGCGGATCATCTCCTCGACATCCATCGACATGAGATTGCGGAACATCATCGAGGTGGGATAGAGAAACACCTCGCCGAGCGACGTCGTGGGGAAATCCAGCGGCAGCCCTCCTGCCGCGAGCACTCCCCGTTTCACCGCGTCGATCAGTTCCGGAAAGTGGCGGTGGCAGTTGTTGAAGCCGCTTCTCGAATCGGCGATGCCGATCACAGGGCGCGCCAGCATCTCGCCCGAGTAGCCCATGCTTTTGGCGAACGAGCGCCGCAGATAGAGCGAAAACCCGGCGTCGCCGTAATTGGTGAGGCCCCGGGCCAGGCCGTGGGGTTGCCGGGGCTTGGGCCCCCGGTCGTGTTTGCTCTTGCGGCTCATGCGTGGTGAATTCGGCGAATATGTACTTGACAACTACAAAGATCAAATCTAGGGTGCCGACCCGTGACAGGCCGGTTCTAGGGCGAGCGCTCGGCTACGTTCTCTTGCCGGGCCGCTTCGCTTTGCGCGCCACCATCTCGGAGTGCTTCTTCGGCGGGGTCGAGAGCATCCGCCGCAGAACTTCCTCTGCGGAGGGTGTAGGTGGTTCGCGTTTTGATTGTTCCTGGGCCACGGCGGGAGTGTAGGCCGTGGCGGAGGGCGAGGCAAATAAGGTCACGCCAGCGATGAAAGCGGCTGGTGCGAAGCTCATCGACGAGCAGCAGGAGTTTCACCCTTTTTCAGTTGACGCGGAGTGGCTGGCGGTCCAGGTTTTTCAAACCATGGACAGCGTAAGAGTGCGCGAAAATCTGGAGGTAATTGAAGGGAATCAAGTTGCGTCCAAAGCTCTTGGGTAATTAGATGCGAGAGCAGGCGCGCATTGAGCAACATGCACTCCTGAACCTTGGTTGTGAGGTCTGGCGTATCGACGGTGGTTTGTTCTATCGAGGCGCCACTTTTCGCACTCACGAGATTGGCTAGGATCGGCCCGCCAGGGCCTTTACCCCACTGTCTATGCACCGTCTTGTCGCGAAAGAGCGAGAGCCCGTTGACCTCGCCGAAGAGGCGATCGAGATCGTCGTAAATCTGCTGGTCTAGTTTTCGAGCGAGGACTAGGCGCTTGGTGGCGCTCATTACATCCACGAGCCGCGTTCCAGCAAATACAGCTCTGCTGGCGTCTTCGTCAAGTTCGACATAACGATAGGCGATTTTGTGCACCGTGTGTTCCAAGTTCCCATACGCCGCAACGAACAGGCCAAGGGCACCGAGTAGCGAGATTGGCAACCCTAGTTCGTTTTCTGCGCCGGTGATTGTTCGACTCATCGCTGTTTGAGCGGTAAGAAAGCCCGGAGGGCCGAGGCTCCAAATTCAACTACCGCTCCTGCCAGCCCTTCGCGGCCATGCATAGTGGCATGTTGGCGCTGTTCCCAGAGATGACGTCGTTCTCGCAAATTGCATTAGCTTCATACACCGAAATCCTTGCCCAAGGTTGCTTGGTGTATTGCTGATCCAGCGGGCGTTGGGCGCTCGGCCCGCCGCAGCCGGCAATAAGAGCGACGGAAAGAGCTGCGAATGTCGCTTTCACTTTTGGTTTGTTCATTCGATTCACCTGACTATGGGTTGCCTAATATGAGCGCAAGTATTTGGTCTTTGGTGGCAATTGCGGCGGCAATCACCGCCGTTATTGCCGAATACAAAGCCCATCGAGCATTCGTGCGTGCCGATTTAGCGCTGTCGCGGGCAATAGAGAGGTCGTCATTGGCGATCGCAAGGGCGGATCTGGCTATTGCGAGAGTTTCTTCCTCGCGTGCGTCGCGTTTAGCGGAAGCTGCGTCGGAGCGTGCGCGATCTTTAAGTGCCAACCATTCCCTGATCAGCGCAACCGTGCGCGGTTCTGACCAGATGCCTTGCGCCAATTTGAGCCGCACATCCTCCTCGCCGGATGCTTCGAGCTTGGGGAAAAGTGCGGAGGGCTCTTCCACGGACACTACTCGGATTTAGAGTGCTTGCGCACCAATCCGCCGATAGGTGAGACGTTTGCCGGCGATGCCCTTGAGGGCGACGATTGAGCGCTCGGTGTCGTCGTACCCGGTCTTCTGCCATTTGCCGTCGATCTTGACGCGCTTCTCGCGGTAGTTGTAGCGGAAGTCGAATTCCGTGGTGTAGCGCTGAAGGTGGTGCGAGCTGACGTGCTGGAAAACGCCGTAGATGCCGCGCTTGAAGATGCTGAAGTAGCCCTCTAGCGTGTTGGTGTGGGCATCGTCGCGGACGTATTCCTGAATACTGTGATTCACCGTGTCGTGGCTTTCAAATTCGTTGCTCAGCCCGCGATAGCCGGACCACTCGTCCGTCATGATGTTCGCTTCTTTCGCGACGTGTTCGCGCATCTTGGCTTTGAGTGTTTTTGCGGTCACGTCGGGAACGTGGAACGAGCGCAGATTGCCGTTGCGCTCGACCAGCGCAAAGACGGTTTCCTTGCGAGAGATTGGACGGCCTTTCTTTCTGCCTGCTTTGCGTCCGATAAAGGTTTCATCGGCCTCGACGATCTTGTCCCCGCCGCTGCCGAGCATGGGGCCTCCGTCCTGTTTCATAGCCTCGCGGATGCGGTGGGTCATGAACCAGGCGGTTTTGTAGGTAACGCCGAGCATGCGCTCGACCTGCTTGCTGCTGACGCCTTTCTTGCTGGCGCACATCAGTTCAGTGAGCAGCACCCACTTGTGGAGCGGGATCTTGGAGTGCTCGAACACGGTGCCAACAGTGACGGTGAACTGCTCGCGACAGTCAGCGCATGTGTACAGGCCGACGCGCTGAGACTTGCCGTGCATGGCGTAGTGCTCGCCGATTACGCCGCAGTGTGGGCAGACGGGGCCATCCGGCCAGCGCACGGATTCGAGGTATTCGCGGGCTGCGTCGGGGTTTTTGAAGCGGGGAGCGTCGAAGGCCATGATGTTCTCTCGGGTAGGATGGCGTCAGTGTCCTCCTTTCAACTGTAGTTGTCAAGTATATATTTGCCGTGAATTCTAGCGGACACCCGGCCAAGCAACTGATTTTTAAGGGTGGGATTAGTCCCACAACCATTTTCTATTGAGTTGTGGTTGATTTCCCACCCATACTCTGGCTATGGTGTGGGGCATGGGGGCGGGCACCGAAATCGATTCCGCCGGCGGGCTGCTCGACAGCATCGCGGATTTCTGCCGGCGCATCGGAATGGCCGAATCCACCTTCGGCCGGCACGCGGTCAACGACGGCAAGTTCGTGGCGCGGCTGCGCGACGGGGCGCGCATCACTCCGGAAACCCTGGAACGCGTCCGCATCTACATGGCGCAGCACGGCGCTGCGGCGCCGAGCGCACCGCCCGAGCTGCGGCGCCTGATCCGGGTTGCCGAGCGCCCCTCGGCGACGGCCGCGCGCGCCGCCGGAGAGGGTGCGCCATCGCGCAATTTCCGCTTCTTCGACAATCGCCAGAAGTACCTGCTGTTCGTCAGCACGTGCAGCGAAAAGGAGGTGATTGCGCGGCGCGTCGGAATGGAGCTCGCGCACATCCATCCGCGGCCTCCCGCGGTGCGCGTGTTCGATGCCGGCATGGGCGACGGCACCGTGCTCACCCGCGTGATGCGCGAGATGCACCGGCGCTTTTCGACCATGCCGTTCTATTTCGTCGGCAAGGAGGTGAGCCTCGAAGACGTGCGGCTGTCTCTGTCGAAAATGGCGGACCGCTTCTTCGAGCACCCGGCAACCGTGCTCGTGGTCACCAACATGTATTACAGCGAAGCGCCGTGGCTCGCGCCCAGGGCGCTGTCGGCGGCGACCTCGCTCCTGTGGCACGAAGCAGCGCTCGCCGGCACCACCGCGCACGAATTCAGCGAGCAGATTTCCGAGTTGGAGCCGTTTCTTGCCAGGAACTGGCAGGCGCGCCACAGCCCCAAGACCGGCAACCCGATCTACGAGCGGCCGGTAGCGCTCGTGATCTACCGCGACGATTTCCGCTTTCTGCTCGACGAAGTGATCCCGCGCCAGGGCAAGGCGCGCGCCGATTACGACCTGGTGCTCGCCTCGCAGCCGTACCGCGCGCGCGTGCCGGCGGAATTCAAGGCATCCAAGGTGATCGCGCCGCTCGCGCGCGCTCTCGGGCCGGGCGGGCGGCTGCTCGGAATTCATTCCTGCGGCCGCGACCCCGGCCTCGAGATCGTGCGCAAGGTCTGGCCCGACGAAGACCCGTTTCGTACCGGGCGGCACGACGTGCTGCGCGCGGTACGCAGCGAACTCGGCAAGGAAGCGCGCCGGTTCAACTTCAACGCCTACTCGGACTCGCGTGCGGTATTTCGCTACGACATGCACACGCTGCCGAGCGAGGTATCGGAGAGCATCGGAACCTCGACCCTGTTCGCGGCGTGGAATGCCGCCGTCTACGTGGCGCAGATCGACGACGAACGGCTCGCCGCGGTGCTCGGAGAGCGAAAATACCTGGAGGCGACGCGCGAAGTGCTGCAGGCGCACGGCGGACTCTGGTTTCTCGACGAATCGTATGTCGTCTCCCGAAAGCGGGGCTGAGCGCACCATGACCACTGCCATCGAATCGCATTCCGGCGGCGCGAACGGCAACGCCGCCGCGACCGCAGCCGCACTCGTCGTCAGCGGGTCGATCGAGATGGGCGCGCACCGCCCGGAGGACGCGCGGGAGATCGCCGCGCTGCTGCCCGCCGGCACGCCGGTATACGTCAATCACCTGCCGCGGCACAGTCTTGCGGACTCGCTCGCCTCGCTCATCGCGGTGCGCGAAGCCGGGCTCGAGCCCGTGCCCCACATTGCGGCGCGGCGAATTGCAAGCCGGGCGGAATTCGATTCCTTCCTCGGCCATGCCGTCAGTGCGGCCGGGGTGCGCAAGGTGCTGGTGCTCGGCGGCGACGAGGCCGCGCCCCGCGGTCCCTATGCGGACGCCGTCGCACTGATTCGCGAAGGCATTCTCGCGGCCTGCGGTGTGCGTGAGATCGGCATCGCCAGCTACCCGGAGGGACATCCCCGCATCGCGCGTGACGCGCTGGAGCGGGCGTTCGACGACAAGCTCGCGCGCGCCGCCGCGCAGGGCCTCGCCACCTATGTCGTCACGCAATTTTCGTTTGCTCCGGCGCGGGTGATCGAGCACTGCGCGAGCCTGGCGCGTCGGGCGCCCGGGGTGCCGGTGTACGTGGGTCTCGCAGGGCCGACCTCGGCGGGCATGCTGCTGCGCTTTGCCCAACGCTGCGGCGTAAGCGCCTCGCTCCGGGCGCTGCGTGCGCAAGGCGGCTTTGGCGCCGTACAACTGGTCACCCACACCGATCCGGGCGAGCAGCTCGCCGCGGTCGCGCACTACTGCAGGACGCACACCAGCTCCAACGTCGTCGGCGTGCACGTGTTCAGCTTCGGCGCAGCGGCGGCCGCCGCGGCGTGGATGAATCGCTATATTGCTTCGCGCGGCACGGGATAAACTTCTCCGAGGCAACCCCTCGGAGGAGATTCCCATGGCAGCACATTCGTCCCCGCCGTCCACGATCGGCGCCGTCCGCGACGTCGTGCCTAAACTTGCCGAGCTGACCGAGACCGTCCTGTTCGGCGATGTCTGGGCGCGCCCGCAACTCTCGAAACGAGATCGCAGTCTTGTGACGGTCGCGGCGCTGGTCGCAAAGCAGGTCTTCGAAGAGCGCAAGACATGAACATCGGATTCATCGGGCTGGGCGCCATGGGCCGGCACATGGCCGCGAGCCTGCAGCGCGCGGGGCA
>CAZYVT010000019.1:30447-53631 GCA_964651335.1 uncultured Enterobacteriaceae bacterium
CTGGTTCGACCTCACCACCAACTCTCCCGAATGCGTTCGCCGTCTGCACGCGGCGATGGCCGAACGCGGCGCGCACCTGCTCGATGCTCCCGTGAGCGGCGGGCCGCACGGCGCGCAGAGCGGCAAGCTCGCGCTGTGGGTGGGCGGCGATCGCTCGCTCTTCGACCGTTACCGGCCGGTCTTGGCACAGATCGGCGACCAGCCGCACTACGTCGGACCGATCGGCGCCGGCACGGTGGCGAAGCTTGCGCACAACTGCGCGAGCTTTGCGGTCCAGGCGGTGTTGGCCGAAGTATTTACCCTCGGAGTCAAGGCGGGCGTGGAACCGCTCGCGCTGTTCCGCGCGCTGCGTCAGGGCGCGAGCGGCCGTGCGCGCACCTTTGACCGGCTGCCGGAGCACTTCCTCGCCGGCAAATTCGATCCTCCTGCGTTTGCGCTGCGCCTCGCGCACAAGGACATGACGCTCGCGCTGGAGCTCGCGCGCGAGCAAGGCGTGCCGATGCGCATGGGCAGCGCCGCGCTCGAAGAGCTTTCCGCGGCGATGGACCGTGGTTGGGGCGAGCGCGATGCGCGCGTCGCCATGGTGCTGCAGGAAGAACGAGCCGGCGTCAGCGTGCGCGTCGCGCCGGAGGAACTGCGCGGCGCGCTGGATTGAACCGCTGGTGCGGTTGGATTACTTCTTGGCGGCGGGTTTACCCTCTTCCGGAATCACGTCCCACTTGCCACGAGTGTCCACGGAGAGGACGCAATCGGCGCCTGCCTCGCACTTGGTGATGTGCCGCTTCTTGCCCATGAACGAGAAGTAGGAGCCCGCCGGCAGCTTGTTCTCTTTCCCGTCGATCGTGAACACCAGCGTGCCGGCAAGCACGCTCACATAGTGATCGGATGAATGATGGTGCAAGGGCGCCACGAATCCGCCCGGCAACTTGAGCATGGAATGATGCGGCCCCTTGGCGGGATTCCCCTCCAAGACCGCCATCTGCACGCCCGGGAAGCCGGGTACATCGCTCCACTTGAGACTACTGGTGGGGATCAAAACGGCATTGCCGCCTTTCTTGGCCTCTTTCGCGGCGGCGTGCGGCGCGAACGCGGTTACCGCCAGCGCCAGCGTCATTGCGAATACTGCTGCGATGCTCTTGTACATCGAACCCCCCTTTCACTCGGTTGGACTGCTTCGCGCCTTGAATTGTACTGCCGAAGCTTCGCATGGCTCAGGAGATCGCCGTGACCATAAACGTCCGTGCTCTGATCGTCGGCGGCACGTTTCATCACTGAATCACCTCATCCGCCCGAGTCAGCACAGATTGGGGGATCGTGAGGCCGAGGGCCTTGGCGGTCTTGAGGTTGATGAAGAACTGGGGCCGGTCGAGCTGTTCGACCGGCAGAATGCGCTGGACGTGCCTGGCCGAGAGTCGGCCGAGTGCGTAGTAGCTCACACCATAGCTGGCAAGCGCCCCTTGGGCGACGCTCCCTTTGTACGCGAGATCAGGCGGCCAGGGCCGCGGGATCGAGGTAGTCGAGGAGCGGCGGCAGCGGGCAATCGAGCACGGCGCCTACCATGCGCATCAGTTCCGCCTCGATGACCCGGATCGTGCCGTCGGCGGTGACGGCGGCGAACAAACCTTTCACGAGCTCGGCTTTCGGCAGCGGTGCAAGACCGCGCAGATTTTCGAGCGCGGCACCCGCGGCGTCCAGCTGGATTGCGTCGCGGCTGACGGGCGATGCGTCCCCCAGCCCCATCTCCGTTGCGCCGGCGCGAAATGCGGCGGCGAATTCCCGCTCGCCTTCGGCCCCCGGCCGGCAGCCCGCGTAAGCGACGAGCGAGAGCAACAGCACAATCTCGGCGCGCGCGTCGGCGATCGTCTTGAACTTCGACGCGGCCGCTGCGAGCGGCTGCCCGAGCTGGGAGCGCATCAGCGTCAGCACCACGAATTCGTGCAGCGAGACGCGGCGATCGGCATGGATCACCGCTTCCAGTGCCTTGAGCAGCTCGCTCCGGGCGTCCGCCGGAGCCGATTTGATCGCGGGCAATGCGAGATCGATCACCGGCAGGTGGAACGCGGGCCCGAGACCGCGCAGCTCTTTCGCAATTGCACCGGCGGCGTCGGCGAGCCGCGCGGCGCCGGCGGCCCTGGCCGCCGCCAGTTGTTCTTCCATCACACTGTCCCTGGGCGCGAGCAGCAGTGCAATGACGGCGGCGCACGCGCCGTCGGCGTTTTGCATCCGCTCGCGCAGGCCCGCCGGCAGCGCCGCCAGCAGGCGCTGCGCGACATCAAGCTTGCCGGCGTCGAGCGCGCCGACGAGCGCGGCGCTCTCGGCGGTTGAGCGGTCCCAGGCGTGCGCGGCATCGGCGCCGCGCGCGCCCGCGGGACTCGGCGCCGCGCCCGCCGCAAAGCCGACGGCCGCCGCCGGAAGTTCGGCGTCCGCGGTTTCCGCGGCCTGCGCCGGACGCTCTTTGCGGTAACGCGTCGGCTGGAAGCCCGGATTCACGCGCCGGATGCGCTCGTCGATTGGCGGATGCGTGGCGAAGAGCCCGCTGAACCAGACATTGATGCTCTGGCCGAAGAACATGTGCGACACCTCTTCGGCGTAACGGTGGTGGATCAGCGTGCCGCGGTCGCAGGCGCGGATCTGGTCGAGCGCTCCGGAGATGCCGTCGGGATTTCGCGTGAACTGGACGCTGGAGGAGTCGGCGAGAAACTCGCGCTCGCGCGCCACCGAGGCCTTGATCAGCCGCGCGAAAAACAGCCCCGTAAAGCCGATGATGCAAACGATGACACCGACCGCAAAGATCGCGATAAATCCGCGGATGTCATCCGCCTCGAACGCGCAGCGGATGATGAACAAGCCGAGCGAGCCGATGACCACGATGCCGGCGAGCACGCCCATCATGTGGATGTTGAGCGACGTGTCGCCGTTGATGATGTGGCTGAATTCATGCCCGATTACGCCCTGCAGCTCGTCGCGGTTGAGCGTCTCCAGCGTGCCGCGCGTCACCGCGACGACCGAGTTGGACACATTGAAGCCGGCCGCGAACGCGTTGATGCCGAGTTCCTTGTCCAGGACGTAGGCGGCGGGAATGCGCACGCCGGAGGCGATCGCCATTTCCTCGACGACGTTGAGCAGCCGGCGCTCGAGCGGGTCGTCCGTGTCGGGAGCAATGCGCCGCGCGCCGAAGGCGGCCGCGATCGCCTCGCCGCCCGCTCGCAGCTTGAAAGTCTGCCGGATGCTTTCGACGACGATCAGCGTGAATGTAACGATCGCGCCCCACAGGTACACCGGCGCGGGCACGGAGCGGAAAACGTCGATCAGGCGATAATGCGCGTCGTCGGGCATACCGGAGATTTCGAGCACCACGAAGATCGAGGCGATGAAGGCGTCCATCGCAATGACAACGCCAACCACCGCCAGCACGAAAAACACGACCATGACGAGCGTATTGCGCCGCGCGACGTGCTGATGCTCGAAGAAAGTCATCGTCGCTGAAGATCAGCGATAGGCACTTCTATCCTGATTGCTGCGCGCATTTGATCCTCGTGCTGCACCAATAGCACTTCCGCCGGGTTCGATTGTGACGCATCTGGCTTGTCATGGGGTGCTTTCAGAGCATCCGGTGCGCGTTCCGATGGCGGACCGCAGCGTCGGCGTGATATCGTGCCAGCACGATGTCCATCCGGTCCGCTGAACGAAATCTTCTGGTGCTGGTGCTCGCGTTGGTCTTGGGCGCGTGCGCGGGACCGCGGGTCGCGGGGCCCGTCCAAGGCACGCCGGGCTCGACTGGCGACCCACGCGCGTCACGGCCCGTGGCGCGCGCGGACGGTGAACTGATACTGGCCAGCGATCTCGACGCTCACCTGGCCAGGACCGGTCTTTCGCGGCGGGAGGCTCTCGACGACTTGATCGACCTGACGCTGCTGCGGGCCGCAGCGCGCGCGAACGGCATCGCCGTCGAAACTACGCCCCTCTCGGCGGACGCCAGGGCAACGGCCGAGTACGAGCTCGCGCGCAAACTCTCGCTAGACGTCCCGCCCGCGACCGACGTTCTGGTTGTCGACCACGCCTGGGTCAAGGACTCCGAGCAAGCGAAGCAGCAAGGCGAGCAGCGCGCGGCGATGGAACGCCTGCGCGCGCTGGTCATGGCCGGCGCGACCATCCCCGCGTCCTACGAAAAGATCGGCGCGGATGCGGCGAACTGGCACATCGGGGACCACGAGGAGTACCCCTACGAGGTCATTCCGGCGCACGCGCACGATCTACCGCCCGGCAGCCTGTCACCCCTCATACCGGGCGACGGCGGGCTGCACCTGTTCAAGATTCACGCGCGCAAGCGAGTCATGCCGCCGGCCAGCATGGTGCACCAGGCGGTGCGCGAACGGCTGCGCGACGGCAAGACAGTGGACCTCCTCGACCGCCAGGAGCGCTGAGTCTCCACCGGCGGCGGCGCTTACTTCGTGGGCTGGCGACCGGTTCGGACGAAGTCCAGCAGCTCCTTTCCGAAGAGATCGTCCTCCGAACCCAGGTGCGCGATCTCGCTGATTTTCGCGTGTGATGGCCTGATTCGCGCTAATCGCCCCAGATCGCGCGCGCCGCATCCACGCAAAGCCTGAGCTTCGCGCGCTCATCGGCTTCGGTCACCGGGTTGCCGCCCATGGTGCTCGCGAATCCGCACTGCGGGCTGATCGCGAGGCGCGACGGATCAACGAACTTCGCCGCTTCATCCGCCCTTCTTTTCAGAACATCCACGAATTCGAGCTGCGGCATTTTCGAACTGACCATGCCGAGCACCACGCCTTTCGTCTTCGGCAGGAAGCGCAGCGGCGCAAAACCGCCCGCCCGCGGGGTGTCGAATTCGAGCAGGAAATGATTCACCTCGGCGCGGCCGAAGAGCTTCTCCGCCACCGAGTCGTAACCGCCCTCGGAGAGATACATCCCCTTGTAGTTGCCGCGGCACATGTGCACGCCGATCACCATTTGCGCCGGGCGCTCCTTCACCGCCTCGTTGATCGCGTCCACGTATAGATCGACGAGCTGCTCCGGATCCTCGCCGTCGGCCTTCACTTTGGCGCGCGCCGCCGGGTCGCAGAGCATGGCGAGCGCCACTTCGTCGAGCTGCACGTAGCGCGCGCCCGCCTTCGCCAGGTCCGCGATCTCCTTCCGGTAGACCCGGCCCAGGTCGGCGAAGAACTCGCGCGGGTCGCGGTAGGCGCCCGGGTCGGCGTAGTCGCGATAGCGGTACAAGTGCATGGTCGAAGGCGCGGGCATGGTGATCTTGGGCACGCCGCGCGCCACCGAATGGACAAAGGCGAATTCGTCGAGCGTGATCGGCTCGCCGCGCGAAACCTTGCCCGCGGCGTAAGGCGCCGTGAAATCGGACTCGTGTCCGTGGTCGTCATGGAACTTGAACAGCGCCTCCTTCACCACCAGTCCCTCGGTGAGGCGCACGAATTTCTCCCAGTAGGAGATGCGCCGGAACTCGCCGTCGGTGGCGACCTCGAGGCCGCAGTCCTCCTGCAGCTTCACCACTTCGCGGATCGCATCGTCCTGCACGCGGCGAAATGCCGCGTCGTCGAGGCCGCCCGTGGCGTGGCGGCGAAACGCGTCCCGCAGCTCGCGCGGCCGCAGCAGGCTGCCGATGTGGTCGGCGCGGAACGGCGGCCGGCCGTCCGGCGTGAGCGTCCTGTGGGGGTTCTGCATGATTCCGGATTCTATAATACGATAGAATTTCGCAGCCGGACGGAAGGAGGAGACCATGCCATCCCCATTGCACTCGCGGTTGCGCTTTGCTCCGCCGGAGGTTCGCGTCGAGCGGCGCGCGGACGGCGCGCTGCTCTTGCGCTCGCCCCAGCCGCTCGCGGCGCACGCGCGCGCAGTGGGCGACTGGCTGGTCCAATGGGCGGCGCAGGCGCCGGACCGCGTGGTGTTCGCGGAGCGCGCCGGCGATGGCTGGCGCAAGATCACCTATCGTGAAGCGCTCGATGCTGCGCGGCGCATCGGCCAGTCGCTGCTCGATCGCGGGCTGGACGCATCCAGGCCGCTCGCCATTCTTTCGGACAATTCGGTCGATCACGCGCTGCTCGCGCTCGGCGCCATGCAGGTCGGGGTTCCGGTGGCGCCGATCTCGCCGGCGTATTCGCTGATGTCGAAGGATTTCGCCAAACTCAAGGCGATCTTCGGGCTGCTGCGGCCCGGGCTGGTATGGGCCGCGGATCCGCAGAAGTTTTCCGCCGCGCTCGCCGCGGTCGGTGCTTCGGTGACGCCGGTCGGGGAGCTGCTTGCGGCGGCAGCCACGCCGCGCGTGGACCAGGCGTTCGCGCGGGTCGGCCCCGACACCGTTGCCAAGATCCTGTTCACGTCCGGCTCCACCGGGATTCCCAAGGGCGTGATCAATACGCAGCGGATGCTGTGCTCCAACCAGCAGAGCTGGGCGCAGATCTGGCCATTCGTCGAGGAGCGCCCGCCCGTGCTCTGCGAGTGGCTGCCGTGGAACCACACGTTCGGCGGCAATGCCACCTTCAACATGGTGCTGCGCAACGGCGGCACGCTCTACGTGGACGGCGGCAAGCCGATGCCCGGCCTGGTCGAGACCACGGTACGCAACTTGAGGGAAGTGTCGCCGACGATGTACTTCAACGTGCCGCGCGGCTTCGACCTGCTGCTGCCGTTCCTGGAGTCCGATGCACAGCTTCGCCGCAGCCTGTTCCGCGATCTCGACCTGGTGTTTTATGCCGGCGCGGCGCTGCCGCAGAACCTGTGGGAGCGCGTCGAGAAGCTCGCGCTTGCCGAACGCGGCGGCGAGCTCGCGATGCTTTCGGCCTGGGGATCGACCGAGACCGCGCCGATGGCCGCCTGCGTGCACTACCCGATCGACCGTGCCGGCGTGATCGGCCTGCCCGCGCCGGGCTGCGAGCTGAAGCTCGTCGCCTCGGGCGGCAAGCTCGAAGCGCGCGTGCGCGGTCCCAACGTGACCCCCGGGTATTTCCGGCGCGACGATCTCACGCAGGAGGCATTCGACGAGGAAGGGTTCTATCGCATCGGCGACGCGCTGAAGCTTGCCGATCCTTCCGAGCCGAAGAAGGGGCTGGTGTTCGACGGACGGGTCGCCGAGGACTTCAAGCTGACGACGGGCACATGGGTCCATGCCGCCGCGGTTCGCGTAAAGCTGATCGCGGCGGGCAATCCGCTGCTCCAGGACGCGGTGATCACCGGGCACGACCGGGACGACGTCGGCGCGCTGGTTTTCCTGAGCGCGGCCGCGAAGGACCTTACGCCGGATGCGGTCCGCGCGCGACTCGCTCAAGCCCTGACGGAGCTTGCAAGGGATCCGGGGAGCTCGACGCATCCCACGCGTTTGCTGGTCATGTCCGAGCCGCCCTCGATCGACGCCAACGAGATTACCGACAAGGGCTACATCAACCAGCGCGCGGTGCTGGAACGGCGCGCCGCGCTCGTCGAGCGGCTTTACGCGGCTCCACTGCCGCCCGATGTGGTGACCGGCAGGGGTTGACCGCATGAGGCCATGAGCCTGCGCACCGAGCGTGACCGCGGCGGCGGCGCACGCGGCCGCCCGCGCAAGCGCGCCGCGGAGATTCTCGCCGCCGCCGCAAGGGTATTCGCGCGCCGCGGCTATCACGGCGCTTCCACGCAGGACATCGCGGATGTGCTCGGCATCCGCCAGGCAAGCCTGTATTACTACTTCGAATCCAAGGAGGCCGCCCTCGAAGCGGTGTGCGCCTCCGGTGTCGAGGACTACGCGCTGCGCGCCTCGCGGATCGAACGCGGCGCGGGCAGCGCCTCGCAGAAAGTCGCCCGGCTCGTGTTCCAGCATCTGGCACCGATGGCGGAGCGGCTCGAATTCACGCAGGTGTTCCTGCGCGAGCGCCGCTTTCTGCCGGAGCCGGCGCGGCGGCGCATCCGCGCAATCGAGCGGCGCTACGAGCGCATCATCCAGCGCGTGATCGAGCATGGGATTGCCGCGGGCGAATTCCGCGCCGACCTCGATTCGCGCATGGCGACGCTCGCGTTGCGCGGGCTTGGCGGCTCGGCCGCGGTCTGGTACGGGCGCGAGCCGGGCGCGACGCTTGAGCGCATCACCTCGAACTACGTGGACCTGCTGGTGCGCGCCTTCCGCAAGGGCGAAGCGCCCTCGGTGCACGTGACCCACTGAATGCTCGACGCAAAATCCGCGCCGTTGCTCCTCGCGCAGCGCGCCCGGCAGGCGCCGGATGCGGTCGCCTATCGTGCCAAGCACCTCGGCCTTTACCAGGAGCGCACCTGGCGCGACTATGCCGCACGCGTGGCGCGTTGCGCCCTCGGTTTCCAGGCGCTCGGCCTTGCGCGCGGGGAGCGCGTGGCGATCATGGGAGACGCCTGCGAGGAATGGATGATCGCGGACCTGGGGGCGCAGGCGGCCGGCGCGATCACTTACGGCATCTATCCCACCGCTTCGGCGACCGAAGTCGAGTACCAGATGCAGGATGGCGGCGCCGCGGTGTTCGTCGCCGAGAACCAGGAATACGTCGACAAGATCCTGCCGCTCGCCGAGCGCCTTCCGGGGCTGCGCTGGATCGTGGTGATCGACGACTCGGCGATGTTCGCCTACCACCACCCCAAACTGCGCACCTTCCGCGAGCTGCTCGCGGCGGGAGGGTACGGCGATCCCGATGCGCTCGAGCGGCTGGCGCGAACCATCGACCCTGCGGCACCGGCATTCATCGTCTACACCTCCGGCACGACCGGGCAGCCCAAGGGTGCCGTGGTGGCGCACGGCAAGCATCTCGCCGCGGCGTCGAACCTGCTCGGACACTATCCGGCGCTCGCCGGGCGCGCGCATCGCACCGTCGTGTACCTGCCGCTGTGTCATATCCTCGGGCGCGACGTCGCGATCACGCTGCCGCTGCTTTCGGGACCGGTGCCGCACTTTGGCGAGGATCTCGAGGATCTGCCGCAGACGCTGTTCGAGGTTGCACCGACAGTGCTCTTTACCGTACCGCGCTACCTGCAGAAATTCGCTTCTCAGGTGCTGGTCGGGATCGCGAATAGTTCGCCGCTGAAGCGCGCTGCTTACGATCTTGCGATGCGCATCGGCCGGCGCTACGCCCGCGCGCGCTGGGAGGGGCGCGCGCCGCGCTCGCTCGCCTACGGCCTGGCGCGGCTTGCGGTGTTCCAGCCGATCCTCAACAAGCTCGGACTGGACGAGCTGGAGCTGCTTGTTTCGGGCGGCGCGCCACTGCCGGCCGAGACCATGGCGCTGTGGCAGATCTGGGGCGTCAACACGGTTGAAATCTACGGACAGACGGAAGAGGCGGGAGCCATCATCGCAGGGCAGCAAGGCCCGTTCCCGCGTCCCGGCAACGTGGGCAGCGTTGCTCCCGGATTCGAGCTGAAACTCGGCGACGGGAGCGAAATCCTCGTTCGCGGCGTGCATGTATTCGACGGGTACTGGACCAACCCGGCGGCGACGCGGGAAGTGCTCGACGCCGAGGGGTGGCTGCACACCGGCGACGTGGGCGAGCTGCAGGACGGCGCCCTGCGCCTGGTGGACCGGGCGCGCGATTTCATCGTCACTGCCGGCGGCAAGACGCTTTCGCCCTCCAATATCGAGGGCCTGCTCCGGTCGAGCCCGTACATCGCCGAGGCAATGGTGATCGGCCACGGCCGGAAATACCTGACGGCCCTGGTGGAAATCGATTACGACACGGTTTCAGACTGGGCGCGCAGCCGCAACGTCGGCTACACCGGATTCACCAGCCTCGCGCTCCATCCGCAGGTGATGGAGCTCGTGGCTGGAGAGATCGAGCGCGCGAACGCGGCGCTCGCGCGTGTCGAGCAGGTGAAGAGGTTCCGCATCCTGCCGAAGACGCTCGACCCGGAGGAAGAAGGCGAACCGGTGACGCCGACGCGCAAGCTGAAACGCGCGCAAATGCTCGAGCGGTTCAAGGGTCTGGTGGAATCCATGTACGATGACCGCGAGGAGCGGCTCCTCGCCGCGGATGTCGGCGATGCATTGAGTCACTAGCCAATGGAGGAATGGGTCATGAAGAGAGCGCTTTGTGCAACACTGCTCGCGGCGCTGCCGGCCGCAGCGGCATGGGCGCAGGACCGGTACGTAATCGGCGTTTCTGCAGCGATGACCGGCCCCGCGGCCGGAACGTACGCGCCAACCGTCGAGGCGATGAAGGCCTACCTCGAACATGTGAACGCGAAGGGCGGCATCCACGGCAGGCAGGTTCACGTGATCGTGCAGGACGATGGCGCCGAGCCCTCGAAGGCCGCCGCCAACGCGAAGAAGCTGCTGGCGCAGGACAAGGTGATGATTCTGGTCAACGCCAGCCTCTCTTCTACCTATGCTCCGATGGTGGCGGAGGTCAAGCGTGCTGGAGTGCCGCTCTACTATGGTGGCTCCGTCTGTCCCAAGGACACCTTTCCCCCGGCCGATCCGCTGCAGTTCTGCTCTACCGCGTTCGGCGCCACGCTGGATTCGCAGGCCGCTCTGGGCTTCGTTCGGTCGCAGGCGAAGGATCCGGTGCGGATCGGTTTCGCCGCGATGGCGATTCCGATCGCGCGCGCCGAGATCGATTACGCGGAAAACCTTGCCAGGACGCTCGGCATGACGCCGGTCGAGAAGCAGATCACGCCGCCGCCCGCTCCCGATTACACGCCGTTTGCAACCAAGCTCAAGGACGCCAATCCGAACTGGGTGTTCTCCTGGTCGCCGTGGGTGTCGCAGGTGCGCACCTTCGAGGCAATGCGGCG
Organism: uncultured Enterobacteriaceae bacterium; assembly: GCA_964651335.1. GTDB lineage: Bacteria > Pseudomonadota > Gammaproteobacteria > Burkholderiales > SG8-39 > 2-02-FULL-66-14. Next base: position 41,200 of record CAZYVT010000019.1, read on the forward strand.
CCTGGGCTGGAACGGGCGCTACATTACATGGGCGCACCTCAATGCCGAGGACGAGCTTGCGCGAGTGCGCGACGGCGAGTTCTACGTGCTCGGCACCAACGCCTTCTTCGAAGACAACCTGCCGGTGCACGCCGAGATCCGGATGGTCAGCCATCGCGCGAACCTGAAGTACCCGGTCACCTACCTCACCGAAGGATTTATCGCCGGGCTGGTGATCGAGCAAGTACTGAAGAACACGCCCTGGCCCCCAACGCCGCAGAAAGTGCTCGCAGCGATGAACAGCCTCAAAGTCGACCTGAAGGGCCTGCGCGGCGGGCCGCTCGAGTGGACCCAGGACAACCACTTCCGCACGCGGCAGCACTACCGCGTGTGGCGCTTCGATCCGGCGAAGAACCAGGTCACGCGAGTGCAGGACTGGCAGGCGATCGAAGTGAAGCGCTAACGGCAGGCTGCGCGCCTTGCAGCTTGCGGTCAATATCGTCGTACTGGCGGCGATCTATGCGCTGATCAGCTGCGGCTACGTGCTGATCTACCGCGTGAGCCGCGTGCTGTCGCTCGCGCACGGCGAGCTGATGATGCTGGGCGCCTACGGGCTCTACGCCACGGCGTCGCTGTTCTCCGGCCATCCGCTCGCCGCAATCGGCGCTTCCATGCTGCTCGGGTTGCTCAGCGGGATCCTGGTGTACGCGGCCCTCATGTGGCGCATGACAGGCGAATCGGTGCTTGCGGCCGTGCTGGCCACGATCGCGCTGGGGATCCTGCTGCGCGGAGCCATGATCCTGGTCTTCGGCACCCAGACGCAGTACCCGCTGCAGGAGCTGGGCTGGGCCAACGCCTCGATTGCGCTGGGCGAATCGGCGAGGATTTCCGCCGCAAGCCTGGCACTGGTCGCTGCAACGATTGCCTCCTACGGCGGGCTGTTCGTCTTTCTGCGCGGCACCCGCTGGGGTCTGCGCATGCTGGCGGCGGGCCAGAGCCCGCTGCTCGCGGCGCAGCGCGGGATCAATTTACACCGTGCATACGCCCTCGTCTGGGGACTTGCGACCTTTACCGGCGGCATGGCGGGGATGCTGATCGCCTGCGACGGCGGACTCGAAAGCACGCTCGTGACCATCGGGCTGAAGGCGTTCCCCGCGGCGCTCGTCGGTGGGCTCGACAGCCTCGCCGGCGCGCTGATCGGCTCGCTCGTCGTCGCCGCCGCAGAGGTGCTGCTCATCCACTACGTGGACCCCCTGCTCTCGGATGTCGTGCCGTTCTTCGTGCTGCTCGCAATGCTCGCAGTGCGGCCGTGGGGGCTGCTGGGCACCCGCGAGGAGCTTGATCGCGTATGAGCCGCCGGCCGGCATGAAACAGCCCCGCTCGAGCGGCTACTTCCGGACGCGCTACGCGGATGACACCGCACTTCTCGATACGCGCACGCAGAAGGCGGGTCTCCTCGTCTTCGCCCTGACCCTTGCGGCGGTCCCGTTCCTGGCCGGGCCATTCCTGCTCGATGTCGCGAACCAGGTGCTGCTCGGCTCGATCGGCGCGGTTGCGCTGATGCTCCTGACCGGCTACGCCGGGCAGATCTCGCTCGGTCATGCAGGACTGCTCGCTGCGGGCGCGTTTGCCGCCGGGATCCTGCACAAGGAATTGAACGCTCCGTTCTGGATCTCGCTGCCGGCTGCGGCGCTGCTCGGCGCGGCGCTCGGATTGGTCTTCGGCCTGCCGAGCCTGCGGCTGAGAGGCCTGTACCTCGCGGTTTCGACGCTCGCCCTGCACTTCATCGTGATCCATTTCGGAGCCGAGTACGAAACCTGGCGCGGGTTCTCGACCGGGATCGTGATCGAGCCGCCGCGGCTCGGCGACTGGACGTTGCGCGATGCGCGCGCGTGGTATTTCGTGCTGCTTGCCGCGGCGACGGCGAACGTGCTCTTTTCCCTGAATCTTCTGCGCTCGAAAACCGGCCGTGCGTGGCGCGCGATCCACGGCCGCGAAGCGGTGGCCGGGGCGCTCGGCATCAGCGTGCATCGCGCCAAGCTCTCGGCGTTCGTCGTTTCGTCGGCGATCACCGCGGTCGCGGGGTGCCTGTTTGCGTACTACCGCGGCTTCGTCTCGGTGGAGGCGTTTTCTCTCTTCCTGACGATCCAGTACGTGGCCATGGTGATCATCGGCGGCATGGGCTCGGTGCTCGGCGCTCTCCTCGGCACCGTGTTCGTCATCGTGTTCCCGTACGCGATCGAGGCAGCGATGAACGCGCTGGGGCTCAGCGACCGCCTGGCGTCGCTGGTGTTTGCGGTCAACTATGCTGCGTTCGGGCTGGCGATGATCCTGTTTCTCGTTTTCGAGCCGCAGGGCCTGGTCGGGATGTGGCGGCGCGCGCAGAACTGGTTCCTGCTCTGGCCGTTCAAGCAAAAACCGCTTTCGGGAGCGAAGTGAGCGAGCCGCTGCTGCGGCTGGAGAAGGTCGAGGTGGTGTACCACCGCGCGGTCACCGCGGTGCAGGGCGTTTCGCTCGAGGTGCCCGAGCGCGGCATCGTGGCGCTGCTCGGTAACAATGGCGCCGGCAAGACGACCACCCTGCGGGCGATCTCCGGTTTTGTCGGGCTGGACGATGCGCGCGTGACCGAGGGTGCGATCCGCTTCGCCGGCGACCGAATCGAGAACCAACCGCCGCACCGGCTCACCGCGCGCGGCATCGCGCTCGTTCCCGAGCGCAGCAAGGTGTTCGAGAACCTCACAGTAGAGGAAAACCTCCAGGCGGTGGTCCCGCGCGCGGGCGCGGATCATCGCGGCCTGAAGGCAGCCGTGTATGCACTGTTCCCGGCGCTCGCGCCGCTGCGGGCGCGGCAAGCAGGCTACCTGTCCGGCGGCGAGCGCCAGATGCTCGCGATCGGCTCCGCGCTCGCCTGCGCGCCCCGGCTGCTGCTGGTGGACGAACTTTCGCAGGGGCTCGCCCCGCGCGTGATCGAAGAGCTGGCGATCCGTCTCCAGGCGATCCGCAGGGAATTCGGCACCACCCTGTTGCTCGTCGAGCAGAACGCGAATGTCGCGCTCGAAATCGCCGACTACGGCTACGTCATGGAGAACGGCCGCATCGTGCTCGACGGCACGCCCGAGCGCCTTCGCGGCCATCCGGACGTGCGCGAGTTCTACCTGGGCGCGGGCGGCGGCGCGCGCCGGCGCAGCTACCGCGACGTGAAGCAATACCGCAGGAGCCGCCGCTGGTATGGCTGAGGGCGCGACGCTGCGCGTCGAGGGCTTGTCGCTCGCCTTTGGCGGGCTGACGGTCCTGAACGGCGTGTCGTTCGAGGCTCGTCCGGGCGAGCTGCTCGCTCTCATCGGACCGAACGGCGCAGGCAAGACATCGGTGCTCAACTGCATCTGCGGGATCTACCGCGCAAGCGCCGGCCGGATCGAGTTCGACGGCGCCGAAATCACGCGCTTGGCGCCGCATCACATCGCGCGACTCGGAATCGCGCGCACTTTCCAGCACGGCGAGCTCTTTCCGCACATGAGCGTGATCGAGAACCTGCTCGTGGCGCGACACGCGCGCATCGCGACCGCGTTGCCTGCAGAGGGCCTGTTCCTGCCGCGCGTGCGCAAAGCCGAAGCCGCCCACCGCGAGGCGGTCGAGAAGGTGCTCGAGTTCGTGGAGCTGGAACGCTACCGGCACCAGGCCGTGGAGGCCCTTCCTTTCGGCATCCAGAAAATCGTCGGCTTCGCGCGCGCGCTGGCCATGGAACCGAGCGCGCTGCTGCTCGATGAGCCGTCGGCGGGCCTGAACCGGGAGGAACGCGAAGACCTCGCGCGGCACATCCTGCGCATCCGGCACGAACTGGGCATCGCGATGCTCTGGGTCGAGCACGACATGCAGATGGTGGCTGACATTGCCGACCGGCTCTACGTGCTCAACTACGGCGTGCCGCTCGCGGAAGGCCGTCCGGAGGAAGTGCTCAAGGATCCGCGCGTTGTCGAGGCCTACCTCGGAACGCGCGGGAGCCCTGGCGACCATCCCGCGGCATGATGCGCCGAAACAACGGTCCGTTTGACATACATCAAATTAAACAAGATACTGCGCCACTATATTAAGAACTAAGAACATGTTGCTGTAGAAAGGCGGTAAGAAAAACCGTCTGGTTTGCCGCTTCGGCGCGATCAGCCACGGCACATAAATAGACCGCGACAGCGGCTCGCAGGACCGGAGGCTCCCGGGGTTACCAACACCGGGGGACCAGAAGCAGTACCCGTAGCAGGGGTTGATTACCTCCAAGAGGGAGGGTGTCTTGTTGCGCGTCGAAAATTTGATGGCAATTGCCTCACTCGTCTGCTCTAACGTGGTCTGGGCGGACGCGCGAGCCCCTGAGCTTCACAAGGTGGAAGGCGGCACCGCATACCAGGTTGCATATGGCCGGGCGGTTAACTCCGCTCTGAATGGCTCGCTGGCGGCGGAGTCGCTCAGCGCCGACGACCCGGGGCGCGCCGCGATCCTGGCCATCCTCGCCGACCGTTATCGAGCCCAGTACCGGGACCGCGACGCGGAGTCTCTCTACCTGCGGTCGCTCTCGATTTTCCGGGAAACCATGGGCGCGCAACATCCGAACGTGGCGACGGTGTCGAACAACCTGGCGAATTTGTATCTGGCGCAGGGCAGGCACGCCGAGGCCGAGCCGCATTACAAACACGCGCTTGCAATATTTGAACAGGCGCTGGGCCCGGATCATCCGAACGTCGCAGCGATCATGAATGACCTCGCGGCCGTTTACCGCGCGCAACGCCATGATGCCGAATTGGAGTCGCTTTACCAACGCGCCCTCAATCGTTCGGAGAGTGCGCTGGGCCCGGATCACCCGAAAGTGGTGGCGACGCTGAATGACCTGGCGGGCCTCTATCAGCTGCAGGGCCGCTACGCGCAAGCCGAGCCGCTTGCCAGGCGAGTGCTGCAGATCGTGCAAAAGGTGATGGGCCCGGAGCACTCGAACGTGGCAGTGGCCATGGGCGACCTCGCGGGACTCTACCAAATGCAGCAGCGCTACGCCGAGGCGGAGATGCTTTACAAGCGGGCGCTGGCAATCCTGGAGAGGACGTTGGGCGCCGCGCACCCGGCCGTCGGGATCGCCCTCGACAACCTCGCGGCGTCGCTCCAGATGCAGGGCCGCCGCGCCGAGGCCGAACCGCTTCTGATTCGGGCGCTCGCCGTGAGCAACACGCGGTACCGGGGGCGCGCAACAGGGCCGGTCGTGCTGGAGCAGAGAAGCAGGTAATCGCGCCGGTTTCCCGCGCAGCGAGCAGCAGCCGGTGTCCGGTTGACACGGGGTAGCCGGCCCCCTACCCTCAGTTCCAGCGGCCCTCTGCCGAAAGGAGAACCGATGAAACCGTCAGCAATGCTCGCCGTGGTCGCCGTGGCGCTCGCCGCGCCGGCCGGCGCGCAGCAAACGACCTTGCGCGTGGTCAGCGCCTTTCCCGAGAACAGCATCTATGTGAAGCGCCTGGAAAACTGGATCGAGCGGCTGAACGGCGAGGGCAAGGGGATGCTGCAGCTCACCTTCATCGGCGGGCCGAAGGCGATCCCCACGTTCGAGGTCGGCAAGTCGGTGCAGGGTGGGGTGGTCGAGATGGCGATGTCCACCGGCGCCTTCTACACCAACGTGTTCCCGGAGTCGGATGCGCTCAAGCTCACGCAGATGCCGGTCGCCGAGCAACGCAGGAACGGTGCGCTTGCGCTCGTCAACAAGATCTGGGGCGAGAAGGGAAACATGTTCTACCTCGCCCGCGTCGTCGAGAACCAGCCGTTCCACCTCTACATCAACAAGCAGATCACGGCGCCAGACCTGAAGGGCCTGAAGATCCGCATCACGCCGGTGTACCGCGACTTCTTCAGCGCGATGGGCGCATCGGTGATGCAGACCGCGCCCGGCGAGGTCTACACCGCGCTCGAGCGCGGCGTGGTGGACGGCTACGGCTGGCCGGTAGGCGGCATCTTCGATTTCAACTGGCAGGAGAAGACCAAGTACCGCGTCGATCCCGGCTTCTACGACGCCGAGGTCTCGCTCATCATCAACCTGAAGAAGTGGCAGTCGTTGACCGGCAAGCAGCGCGAGTTCCTGCAGCAGCAGGCGCTCAACTTCGAGGGCCGCAACGACTTCTGGAAGGCCTACGCGCAGGAGGAGATCAAGCGCCAGGCGGCGGCGGGCATCCAGGCGATCCGCTTCGACGAGGCGACCTCGAAAAGATACGTGCAGCAGGCCTACGACACGGGCTGGGCGGGCATCATCAAGCTCTCGCCGCAATACGGCCCGCAGATGCAGAAGCTCTTCACGAAGAAATAGCCCTTGGAACGCCTCTCGCACGCCTGGGGCAAGGTGCTGGAGGCGTTCGCGCTCGCGGCCTGCGCGCTGCTCGCCGCGATGACGCTGATGATCTGCGCCGACGTTCTTCTGCGCAACGTCGCGCTTATCCCCGGCGTGCAGGGCCTGCCGTGGTCGAACGAACTCTCGGAAACCGCGCTCTACGTCGTCACGATGCTCGCCGCGCCGTGGCTGCTGCGCGAGGGCCGGCACATCCGCGTCGACATCCTGCTGCGCGCGCTGCCTGCGAGGGCGGGCTGGGCGTGCGAGTGGGCCTGCGACGCGATCGCGCTCGCCTGCTGCGTGTGCGTCGTGATCTACGCCACGCGCGCCACGTGGGAGAGCTTCTCGCAGGGTTCGATCACGATCAAGACGCTGGTGCTACCCGAATGGTGGACGCTCGCGCCGCTGCCGGTGGCGTTCCTGCTCCTCTCGCTGGAGATGCTGTTCCGGATGCGGCGCCTGTGGCTCGGCCCGCGAACGCCGCGCGACGACGCGGTTTCGTCTTCCTGACATGGATTGGATTTTCGCGGCCTGGCTGCTGCTCGGCGGCTCGACGCTGCTGCTCTTTCTCGGGCTGCCGGTGGCCTTCACCTTTCTCGCCGTAAACATGGTCGGCGCCGGGCTCTGGATGGGCGGCGAAGCCGGGCTGGTGCAGTTTTCGCGCAACGCGGTGGCTTCCGTCGCGAGCTTTGCGCTGACGCCGATCCCGCTCTTCGTCCTGATGGGCGAAGTGCTTTTTCACAGCGGGCTCGCGGTCAAGGTGATCGACGGCATCGAGCGCCTGGTCCGCGAAGTGCCGGGTCGCCTCGCGGTGGTCGCGGTGGTCGCCGGCACCGTTTTCTCGGCGATCTCGGGCTCAACCATCGCCACCACGGCAATGCTCGGCAGCCTCATGACGCCGGTGATGCTCGCGCGCGGCTACCACCCGACCATGGCCACCGGGCCGATCATGGCGATCGGCGCGGTGGACATGCTGATCCCGCCCTCCGCGCTTACCGTGCTGCTCGGCAGTCTTTCCGGGATCTCGATTTCCAAGCTCCTCGTCGGCGGCGTCACGCCCGGCCTGATCCTTTCCGTGATCTTCGTCGCGTACATCATCGCCCGCGTGAAACTGGAACCGGCGCTCGCGCCCGCGGCGCGGATCGAGACCTATCGCGGATGGGCGAAATACCGGCTCTTCGTGCAGTACGTGATCCCGCTCGTATCGATCTTCGCGCTGGTCGTCGCTTCGATGACCGCGGGCTGGGCGACGCCCACCGAGTCCGCCGCGATCGGCGCCTTCGCGACCGTCGCGCTCGCCGCCGCCTACCGGGCGCTCTCGCGCTCGAACATGCTCGCCGCGCTGCAGGGAACGATGGCGATCTCGGGGATGATTCTCTTCATCATTGTCGGCGCAACCACGTTCTCGCAGATTCTCAGCTTCTCGGGCGCTTCCAACGGCCTCGTCTCGACGATCACCGGCCAGGGTCTTTCGCAGACGGCGATCATCGCCGCAATGATGCTGGTGCTGATCCTGCTCGGCGTGTTCGTCGACCAGGTGAGCATGATGCTGATCACGCTGCCGATCTTCATGCCGGTGGTGCAGCAGTTCGGCGTCGATCTGGTCTGGTTCGGCGTGATGTTCCTCATTTGCATGCAGCTGGGGCTGCTCCTGCCGCCGCACGGGCTGCTGCTGATGACGATGAAAAGCGTTTCGCCTCCACAGGTGACCATGGCGCACATCTACCGGGCGGTGATACCGTATGTGCTGATCAGCCTCGTCGTGCTTGTGGTCATTTTCTTTTTTCCCGCGGTCGCGACCTGGCTGCCCTCGAAGATCGGCTGAAGACGGATGGAACGCTCGTTCAAGGAAGAGGTCGAGAAGCTGAAGCTGGGGGACGGCGAAGTCTTCCACGGCGAAGGGATTCTCGCGGTCACCAAGGCGCTGCTGCAGTCGGGCGTGTCCTACGTCGGCGGCTACCAGGGGGCGCCGGTTTCGCACATGATGGACGTGCTGAACGACGCGCGCGACATCCTGGACGAACTGGGCGTGCACGTGGAAACCAACGCCTCCGAGGCCGGCGCCGCGGCGATGCTCGGCGCGTCGATCAATTACCCCTTGCGGGGCGCGGTCACCTTCAAATCCACTGTAGGCACGAACGTGGCGTCCGACGCCCTCTCCAACCTTGCCTCTGCCGGCGTCAAGGGCGGCGCGCTGATCGTGCTGGGCGAGGACTACGGCGAGGGTGCTTCCATCATCCAGGAGCGCAGCCACGCCTTCGCCATGAAGTCGCAGATCTGGCTGCTCGACCCGCGCCCCAACCTGCCGAAGATCGTCGAGATGGTGGAACAGGGCTTCGAACTGTCGGAAGCGTCGAACACGCCGGTGATGCTCGAGTTGCGGATCCGCGCCTGCCACGTGCAGGGAACGTTCCCGACGAAGAAAAACCGCGCGGCGCGCTATTCCAAGCGGGCCTTCCTGGAAACCCCGGATTTCGACTTCGCCCGCATCAGCCTGCCGCCCTCCACCTACGCGCAGGAAAAGCACAAGGTCGAGGTGCGCTGGCCGGCGGCAGTGCACTTCGTGCGCGAGCGGCATCTGAACGAGGTGTTCCCGGGCAAGCGCGAGGACGTCGGCATCCTGTGCCAGGGCGGCATGTACAACGCCACGATACGCGCGCTGCAGCAGCTCGGGCTCGCCGACGCCTTCGGCGCCACCCAGGTGCCGATCTACTGCATGAACGTGACCTACCCGCTGATCCCGGAGGAGATCGTCGCCTTCTGCGCCGGCAAGCGCGCGGTGCTGATCGTCGAGGAAGGCCAGCCCGCCTACATCGAAGAGGCGGTGCTCGCCACGCTGCGGCGCCACGACATCAATGCGGTCAAGGTGCACGGCAAGGACGTGCTGCCGATGGCAGGCGAATACACGGGCGAGATGGTTGTTACCGGAGTGGCGCGCTTTCTCGACGTCGGGGAAGCGCTCGCCTCCATCACCGGGCCGAAGAAAAAAGCTGCCGAGCTGCTGGGCGCGGGGCTGCCCACGCGCCCGCCGGGATTCTGCGTCGGCTGTCCCGAGCGCCCGGTGTTCGCGGCGATGAAACTGGTGGAGAAGGACGTCGGCAAGTACCATGTCTCGGCCGACATCGGCTGCCACACCTTTTCCACGCTGCCGCCGTTCAACATCGGCCACACCGTGCTCGGCTACGGTCTCGGGCTCGCCTCCAATTCGGCGGTGCACCCGATGTTCGGCAAGCGCACCGTCACCATCATGGGCGACGGCGGCTTCTGGCACAACGGCCTCACCTCGGGCGTGGCGAACGCGGTGTTCAACAAGGGCGACGGCATCCTGCTGATCATGAAGAACGGCTACAGCGCGGCCACCGGGACGCAGGAGCTGCCCTCCTCCGCGCAGCACAGCGAACACAAGGCCGCCGACATGTCGATCGAGCGGGCGCTCGGCGGCCTGGGCGTGGACTGGATGCGAACGGTGAACACGTTTCACGTCGGCGAGATGAAGCAGACGTTGAAGGAGGCGATGACGACCAGCCACCGAGGCCTCAAGGTGATCATCGCAGACGGCGAGTGCCAGCTCGAGCGCCAGCGTCGCATCCGTCCCGATACCGCGAAGAAGCTCGCGCGGGGCAAGCGCGTGGTGCGCGTCAAGTACGGCGTGGACGAGGACACCTGCACCGGTGACCATTCCTGCATCCGGCTCTCCGGCTGCCCCACGCTCACCGTCAAGGACAACCCGGATCCGTTGCGCCGCGACCCGGTGGCCACCGTGATCGACGGCTGCGTCGGCTGCGGCCTGTGCGGCGAAAACGCGCACGCCGCGGTGCTCTGCCCTTCCTTTTACCGCGCCGAAGTCATTCAGAACCCGTCCCTCTTTGACCGGCTCATCGATCGCCTGCACCGAATGATCGTCCCCGCATGAGCCTGCCCGAGCGCTCGATCACGGTTCTGATCGCCGCGCTGGGGGGCGAAGGCGGCGGCGTGATGGCCGATTGGCTGATGCACGCGGCGACGCAATGCGGCTACCCGGCGCAAGCGACCTCGATTCCGGGCGTCGCGCAGCGCACCGGAGCCACCACCTACTATCTCGAGATCTTTCCCGCCCAGCGCGAACTGCTCGCCGGGCGCGAGCCGGTGATGTCGCTCACTCCCAGCCCCGGCAACGTCGACGTGATGGTGGCATCTGAATTGCTCGAAGCCGGGCGCGCGATGCAGAACGGCTACGTCAGCCCGGAACGCACCACCCTCATCGCCTCCACGCACCGCATTTATGCGACCGTCGAGAAATCGCAGATGGCCGACGGGCGCTTCGCGAGCGAGCGCGTGCTGCAGGCGGCGCAGCAGCTCTCCAGGCGCGCGGTGCTGTTCGACATGCACAGGCTGGCGCAGGAAAGCAGCACGGTGATCAACGCGGTACTGTTCGGCGCGATCGCGGGCTCGGGCGCGCTGCCGCTGCCACGCGAGGCCTGCGAGGCGGCCATCCGGCGCGCGGGAAAGGGGGCGGAAGCGAGCCTGCGCGGTTTCGCCGCGGGCTACGACATCGCCGCCGGAGCGCGCGCAGCGCCAGCGCTTGAGCCGCGCCGCCTTCCCCCCGACACGCAGGAGATCCTCGACCTGGGTGTCGCGCGGCTGAAGGATTACCAGGGCGAGGCCTACGCGGCGCTCTATCTGCAACGCATCCGCTCGCTCGGGAACGCCGACCCGAAGCTGATCGCCGAAGTCGGCCGAAATCTCGCGCTGTGGATGAGCTACGAGGACATCATCCGGGTCGCCGATCTGAAGACGCGCCGCACGCGCTTCGAGCGGGTACGGCGGGAGGCCGGCGCGAAGGACGGCGAGCCGGTGGTGGTGGTGGATTACCTCAAGCCCGGCGTCGAGGAATTTGCCTCGCTGCTGCCGCCGCCGCTGGGGCGGCGCCTGCTCGCCTGGGCCGATCGCCGCGGCAAGCTCGACGCCTACAACGTGGGGCTGCACGTGAAGACCTCCAGCGTACCGGGTTTCCTGCTGGTGCGCGTGCTCGCCTGGTTGAAGCCGTGGCGGCCGCGCAGCCTGCGTTACGCGGAGGAGCAGGCGCTGATCGAGCGCTGGCTCGGTGCAATCCGCGAAGCCGCACCCAGGAGTACAGCGCTCGCACTGGAGATCGCCGAGTGTGCGGGGCTTCTGAAGGGCTACGGCGAGACGCACCGCCGAGGGCTGGCGAATTTTCTGGCCATCTTCGACGCGCTGGTCGAAAACCCCGCGACCGCGGATCCAGCCGAGCAGGCTGCGACGATCAGGAAAGCACGTGAAGCAGCGCTTGCAGATCCAGAGGGCCGCGCGTTGGAGAAAAATCTCGGCAAGCGCGTGCTCTGGCTGAAGCAGACTGCCTAGGCGTGCCCGATCATCCGAATACCGCTCTCCGGACCGCGCAAGCGGCCGCTTGACACCCTGTAACTCATTGATCCATTGTTTGAATCCGTAGAACTCGCGGCGTTGCGCGGATGATAGAATCGCCGCGATCTCCATAGAGCGATCATGTCCGCGATCCCGCAATCCGCATCCAAAGCCGCGCGCGCCGATTTCTACCGGCGCATGGACAGGGACAACCTGGCGCCGCTGTGGGAAGTGCTGCACGACCTGGTGATTCCGCAGCCGAAGACGCCTGCCGTGCCGGTTCTGTGGAAGTACCGCCAGATCCGCCCCTACATCATGGAGTCGGGTGGAGTCATCACAGCGAGGGAAGCCGTCCGGCGGGTGCTCATTCTGGAAAATCCCGGAATGCGCGGCCAGTCCTCGATCACCAGGAGCCTGTATTGCGGCCTGCAGCTGATTCTCCCGGGAGAGATCGCGCCTAGCCACCGGCACACGCAGTCCGCGCTCCGTTTCGTCGTCGAAGGTTCCGGCGCTTATACCGCCGTGGATGGCGAGCGCACCACCATGCATCCGGGAGATTTCATCATCACGCCTCCCTGGACCTGGCACGACCACGGCAACCCCGGAACCGAGCCGGTCGTCTGGATGGATGGCCTCGATATCAACATCCTCGCCCTGTTCGACGCACAGTTCGCGGAAAACTATCCCGAGGAAGTGCAGCCCGTGACGCGCAAGGAAGGCGAGTCCTACGCGCGGTACGG
>CAZYVT010000020.1:0-4634 GCA_964651335.1 uncultured Enterobacteriaceae bacterium
GCCAACTTCGGCAGCCTCGGCATCATGATCGGCGGCATGAGCACCATGTGCCCGGAGCGCCGTGCGGAGATCGTGGCGCTGGGCATGAAATCCATCGTCGCGGGGACTCTCGCGACCTGTCTGACCGCGGCCACGGTGGGACTTGTGGTGTGACATGAGCCAGGGCGGACCGTCGGACCTCTTTCTGATCATCGGGATCGTGGTCAACGTCGTCCTGAGCGGGCTCGCGATCTGGTGGGTTTTGAGGCAGGGCAAGCGAAAATGATCGCGCGCACGGTGGGCAGATAGCGCATGGCGGAGGAACAACAACACGTCGAAACGCACTACGCGCGTGGCGCAAAAACCCCGCTCAGGGAATCGGCACGGCGGCCAGAAGCATCGCGCCGATGTCCACCCGCCGCGCCGCGCCGTGCGTCGGCCGCAGCCGGTGGGTGGCCACTCCGGGCAGCACCGCCTGCACGTCCTCCGGAATCACCTTGTCGCGCCCCTCGATCAGCGCCCAGGCGCGCGCCGAGTGAACCAGCGCGAGCGCCGCGCGCGGCGACAGGCCCGCGGCGAACTCCGGGTTGCGGCGCGTATGCTCGACGATCGCCTGCACGTAATCGAGCAGCGCCGGCGCCACGTGCACCCTCTGCACGTTTTCCTGCAACTCGACCAGCTCGGCGGGCGTCATGCAGGGCCCGAGCGTGGCGAGCAGATCGCGGCGGTCGATCCCGGAGAGCAGTGCCCGCTCGGCATCGCGGTCGGGGTAGCCGAGCTCGATCCGCATCAGGAACCGGTCGAGCTGCGATTCCGGAAGCGGGAAGGTGCCGACCTGCTCGGTCGGGTTCTGCGTCGCGATCACGAAAAACGGCTCGGGGAGCTTGCGCGTCTCGCCTTCGGCGGTGACCTGGTGCTCCTCCATCGCTTCGAGCAGCGCCGACTGCGTTTTGGGCGTGGCGCGATTCACCTCGTCGGCGAGGATCACCTGCGCGAAGATCGGACCGGGGTGAAACTTGAAGCTACCGGTCTCGCGCTCGTACACGGAAACCCCGAGGATGTCGGCGGGCAGCATGTCGCTGGTGAACTGGATGCGCTGGAACTGCAGCCCGAGCGATTTGGCGAGCACGTGCGCGAGCGTGGTCTTGCCGACGCCGGGCAGGTCCTCGATCAGCAGATGCCCGCGCGCGAGCAGGCACGCGAGCGAGAGCCGCACCTGCGCTTCCTTGCCGAGGATGATGTTGCCCGCCGCCTCGATCATGCGCGAGACCGGCGACTGCGCGATCGGCTGCAGCTGGCGCTTGAGGAGCATCCGGTCATTGTACTGGATAGGCTATGATTCAGATGCCGTGACGACCGCCTTCATCACGCATCGGGACTGCCTCAGGCATGACATGGGCCACGGCCACCCGGAGCGTCCGGAGCGTCTGACCGCGATCGAAGACCAGCTGATCGCCTCGGGCGTGGAGCAATATCTCCCGCGCTACGACGCACCGCTTGCCACGGACGAGCAGCTTGCGCGCGTGCATCCGATCGAGTACGTGCGCGCGATCCGCGACGCGGCGCCGGAGGAAGGCACGGTGCACCTCGATCCGGACACCGCGATGAACCCGCACAGCCTGGCTGCCGCGCTGCGCGCCGCGGGCGCGGCCGTATTTGCCACCGATCTGGTGATGAAGGGCGAGGCCGCGAACGCGTTCTGCAGCGTGCGCCCGCCCGGGCATCATGCATGCCGCGTGCGGCCGATGGGCTTCTGCATCTTCAACAACGTCGCGATCGCCGCGCGCCACGCGATCCACGCGCACGGGCTGGAGCGCGTCGCGATTGTCGACTTCGACGTCCATCACGGCAACGGCACCGAGGACATCTTCGAGCGCGATCCGCAGGTGCTCATGGTCTCGACCTTTCAGCACCCGTTCTATCCTTACTGCGGTATCGACAATCCGGCGCCGAACATGGTCAACGTCCCGCTCGCCGCGGGCGCCGGGTCGAAGCAGTTTCGCGACGCGGTGATGCAGCACTGGATTCCCGCCTTGGAGAACTTCGCGCCGCAATTCGTGCTGTTCTCCGCGGGCTTCGACGCCCATGTCGAAGACGACATGGCGATGCTGCGCTTCGTCGATTCGGACTTCGGCTGGGTGACGGAGAAGATCAAGGCGATCGCCGACCGGGATGCGGGCGGGCGCATCGTCTCGATGCTCGAAGGCGGCTACGCGCTCAGTGCGTTAGGCCGCAGCGTGGTGCAGCATGTGAGGGTGCTGGCGGGGCTGAACGCCTGATCGGCGGTTGTAGGCATAATCGCAGGCGGGTTAAACGCGTCGTCGGGCGCTGGCGTCAACGGACGTACCGGATGCGCTGCCGCTATTTTCTCAAAGAAGCAGTCGCATCGAGCTTACTTCAGCTCGGGGAAATCCTCCTCCCAATACTCGCTGGTCCCACGCGCACCCGTGCGCCGGCGCTCGTTCTCTGCGCCGCGCAACTGCACGCGGCGGATTTTTCCCGAGATCGTCTTGGGCAGATCGGCGAACTCAAGCCGGCGGACACGCTTGTACGGGGCCAGCCGCTCGCGGACGAAGCGCAGAATCGAAAGCGCGGTGTCGCGCGAGGGAGCCAATCCCGGCTTGAGCATGACGTACGCTTTGGGAACGCTCAGCCGAATCGGATCGGGGCTCGGCACCACCGCCGCTTCCGCGACTGCCTCGTGCTCGATCAGCGCGCTTTCCAGCTCGAACGGGCTGATTCGGTAATCGGAGCTCTTGAAGACGTCGTCGGCGCGCCCGACGTACCAGTAGTAGCCATCGGCGTCGCGGCGGGCGACGTCGGAAGTCCGAAAGTAGTCGCCGCCGAGAAGTTCCGCGGTGCGTTCCGGATTATCGATGTAGCCCGACATGAGTCCGGTCGCGCCCGGCTTGAGCCTGACGCCGATTTCGCCTTCTTCGACTTCGTTTCCTTCCGCATCGACCAGAGCCATCCGGTAACCGGGCATGGGCTTGCCCATGGCACCGATCTTGACGGGCTCTCCAGGCGGGTTGCCGATCATGCACGTGGTCTCGGTCTGGCCGTAGCCGTCGCGGATCGTAAGACCCCAGGCCGAGCGAACTCGCTCGATGACTTCGGGATTGAGCGGCTCTCCCGCGCTGACCAGTTCGCGCAAACCGACAGGATAGGATTTCAGCTCTTCCAGGATCAGCACGCGCCAGACCGTGGGCGGCGCGCAAAGTGTCGTGACCCCGCATCGCACCAGCACGTCCAGGGTTTTCTTCGCGTCGAATCGCGCCTGGTTGTACAGGAAGATCGTTGCGCCCGCGTTCCAGGGTGCAAAAAAGCAGCTCCACGCGTGCTTGGCCCAACCGGGCGAGCTGATGTTCAGATGGATGTCGCCCTGCCGCAGCCCGATCCAGTACATCGTCGACAGGTGCCCGACCGGATAACTCTGGTGCGTGTGCAGCACCATCTTGGGTTTCGCGGTTGTGCCCGAGGTGAAATAGAGCAGAAACGGATCGCTTGCCTGCGTCGCTGCATCCGCCTCGAAGGTGGCGGACTTGCCATCGGCTTCCGAGTAAGGTGTCCAGCCCGGGACCGGCCCGCCCACGACGATGCGGGTATAGGCGCCCTGCACATTCGCGAACTTCCCGGCGCCTGCCGCATCCGCGATGACATGGCGCATCGCACCGCGATCCACTCGATCCTGCAGATCGCCGTGGGCAAGAAGCGTCGTCGCGGGACTGATCACGGCCCCGAGCTTCATGACCGCGAGCGTGACTTCCCAGAGCGGTACGACATTCGGCAGCATGACCAGCACCCGGTCGCCGCGCTTCACGCCTTCCGCGCGAAGGAAATTGGACACCCGATTGGAACGCTGGCTCATGTTCGCGAACGTCATTCGCGAATCAGTCCCGTCCTCATTCACGACCCACAACGCGATACGGTCGTTGCCGCGGGCATGGGCGTCAAAGTAATCGAGCGCCCAGTTGAACCGGTCCAACCGGGGCCATTCGAATTCCTTGCAGGCCGCGGCATAGTTCTCGCGCCGGGCGAGCAGAACGTCGCGAGCCCGGACGAAAGCGTCAACAGATGCCATTGCGAACCTCCCCTTCGTTCGGGAGCAATGATGCTTCAATGAGGCCGCGGCCTTTCGCCGCGGAGAACGAAGACCACATCCGATTCGAGACCGTGATCAACGCGCTTCAATGAGGCCGCGACCTTTCGCCGCGGAGAACTTATGGTACTGCGTCCCCACCGTGCGATGCCACCAATTGCTTCAATGAGGTTACGGTTTTATGCCGCGAAGAACTTCCTCGAGGATGGCGAGCAGCAGCGAATTCTTGGTGCTTCAATGAGGCCGCGGCCTTTCGCCGCGGAGAACTTCGCGGATCGGTCGCGTACAGATCCGCGTAGCGTGGCTTCAATGAGGCCGCGGCCTTTCGCCGCGGAGAACGGGCACATGCCCGCCCAGCAACTCGAACGACCAGAGGCTTCAATGAGGCCGCGGCCTTTCGCCGCGGAGAACCAGCGCTGCCGATTGGTAGTGCGCGGCGCGCGGCGTAGCTTCAATGAGGCCGCGGCCTTTCGCCGCGGAGAACCGGATGAATGCGGTGCTCGAGGCGGGCACCCGGATCGCTTCAATGAGGCCGCGGCCTTTCGCCGCGGAGAAC
>CAZYVT010000020.1:4734-6573 GCA_964651335.1 uncultured Enterobacteriaceae bacterium
GCTTCAATGAGGCCGCGGCCTTTCGCCGCGGAGAACCCCCACTCCCGTAGCTGAGAGCCAAGCCCCGGCCCCGGCTTCAATGAGGCCGCGGCCTTTCGCCGCGGAGAACGGAGTGGCAGAAGTGGGACCCTGTGCCCCCGTTCCTGCTTCAATGAGGCCGCGGCCTTTCGCCGCGGAGAACCGGCACGTAGGTGTACGCCCCTGACTCGGCGTCATAGCTTCAATGAGGCCGCGGCCTTTCGCCGCGGAGAACGGCGGATATCGAGCTCCACCTGGCGCTCGGCGTTCATGCTTCAATGAGGCCGCGGCCTTTCGCCGCGGAGAACGCATCGGCGGCCGGCGGTGCGCGCATGAACCAAATGCTTCAATGAGGCCGCGGCCTTTCGCCGCGGAGAACGATCACCGTCTCGGGGGGCGCGATCCTCGGAATCTAGCTTCAATGAGGCCGCGGCCTTTCGCCGCGGAGAACGCCCAAAGCCGCTGAAGCCCTCGCCGGCGTCACCGAGCTTCAATGAGGCCGCGGCCTTTCGCCGCGGAGAACGACGAAGCAGGATGTGAATTACCGCGGCGAGATCCTGCTTCAATGAGGCCGCGGCCTTTCGCCGCGGAGAACGTATCACGCGATGATTGCAGCGCAGGAGATCACGCTCGCTTCAATGAGGCCGCGGCCTTTCGCCGCGGAGAACGTCCTTGGTACGCGGCTGCGTGAAATCGACGGTCAGGCTTCAATGAGGCCGCGGCCTTTCGCCGCGGAGAACCCGACTAAAAATTCCTTGACCAATAGATTGAGGTGGGGCTTCAATGAGGCCGCGGCCTTTCGCCGCGGAGAACAAAGCTCCTGGTGCACACTATCTGGGACCTCGGCTGGCTTCAATGAGGCCGCGGCCTTTCGCCGCGGAGAACGACGCGCCGGCCGCGAAAGTGCGCCGCCATCTCGTCGCTTCAATGAGGCCGCGGCCTTTCGCCGCGGAGAACCGTCCCGCCATTCGTCAGGTCAACCGTCTGGTCGTCGCTTCAATGAGGCCGCGGCCTTTCGCCGCGGAGAACTGCTCGGCCAGATGTTCATCAAGGAAGGCAAGCTGCTTCAATGAGGCCGCGGCCTTTCGCCGCGGAGAACCTTTTCCACCTGAGCTAACACCCGCCGCACAAACCCGCTTCAATGAGGCCGCGGCCTTTCGCCGCGGAGAACTTACATCGGCAACGCGAGACCTTCCAGTATGGGAGGGCTTCAATGAGGCCGCGGCCTTTCGCCGCGGAGAACTCTTTGAGCGCGTCTACGCCCTCGCGGATGGAGAAAGCTTCAATGAGGCCGCGGCCTTTCGCCGCGGAGAACCCGCCAACTCCTCGAGGCCGACGCGAAGCTGAAGGTGCTTCAATGAGGCCGCGGCCTTTCGCCGCGGAGAACACTGCGAATTGGGACAAACGACTGGCATCTGGTCTTGCTTCAATGAGGCCGCGGCCTTTCGCCGCGGAGAACAATGTGGGCCTCGACATCGACGAAGATACCAAGGCCGCTTCAATGAGGCCGCGGCCTTTCGCCGCGGAGAACCTCGAAGGCGCGCGCACCCTTCACGCTCACGCCATGCTTCAATGAGGCCGCGGCCTTTCGCCGCGGAGAACCGCGCTTGAGGGACAGGACGTTGGTGTCGGTGCCCTCGCTTCAATGAGGCCGCGGCCTTTCGCCGCGGAGAACAAACTGCACCATGATCCACTGCGGCCGGCTGAACTAGCTTCAATGAGGCCGCGGCCTTTCGCCGCGGAGAACGCCAACCTCGCAAGCATGTCCGGCAGGGGAAGCCGTCGCTTCAATGAGGCCGCGGCCTTTCGCCGCGGAGAACA
>CAZYVT010000020.1:6673-51774 GCA_964651335.1 uncultured Enterobacteriaceae bacterium
GGCTTCAATGAGGCCGCGGCCTTTCGCCGCGGAGAACAGCCGCCTCGCGGAGCCGCGATTGGCGCGGCGCCCGGGGCGGATTCGCGAGCGGTCTCGCGCTTCCGGTCATCAACCGCCCGGCGACTGCGCTGGGGAGATCGCAGGCTTCGGATATTATCCTGATTGTTAAAGAGCTTACCGTTCCGCGAGCGCTGAAGCGTATCGGCTTCATCACGGTACCGCTCGCGCCGCCGCGGCGACGCTCTCGCACCCGGCCGATCATGACCCCTCTATACGATGACCGGCTCTCGCGCCACCGCCTCGAACTCCTTGCCGAGGCTCACGACTCGCGGCTTGACCGTGTCGGCGGGTCCGAGCTCCAGCGTCACCACGTGATCCTCCGCGTGGTGGATGATGCCGTCAAGCAGTTGCACCATCTCGGCGTGCCGGCGGCGGCTCAATCGGCACTGGAAAACGGAAAGCTGAAGCCATTCGCCGTATCCGTTCATCAGCTTGAAGACCCGGCGCCAGCGCTTCGGGTTGCCGATGTCGTACACCACGATGTAGAGGTGCTCGTCCATGACCTACCTCGTGACAAGGTTGGGGTATTCATCGATCTCGCCGAGCAAGTGCCGGCCGAGCAGCCGCGCCTGGATCTCGATCAGCCTGCGGTAGCTCACCTTATAGCCGAAGAGCGGATGCGTGATCTCCACGCTCATGCGGCGCTCGAAGCCCGCGATGAAGCGCTTGCGCCCGTCCGGCGCGAGCGCGACCGCCCGCCCCGAGCGCACGAAGTCCGTCGGCCGCACCTCGCCGTTGTTGATCGCCATGAGCACCGCCGAATCGGCGACGAGCGGCCGGAACGGTTCCATGAGGTCGAGCGCCAGAGCCGGTCTGCCGTAGCGCGGCTGGTGGTAGTAGCCGCGGTAGGGATCGAAACCCACGCCGGCGAGCGTCACGGTGAACGTTCTCACGAGCAGCGAGTAGGAGAACGAGAGCAGGGCGTTCACGGGGTCCGTCGGCGGGCGGCGATTGCGCGCGTTGAAGTCGAAGGCAATTTCGCGTGACGCCGTGTCTCCCGGCTTGATCAGGTTGGCGAAGGCGCCGAAGTAGCGCGCGGCCGCGTTGCCCTCGATGCCAAGAAGCTCGGCCAGGCCCTTCGCGCGGCGCGCGCTCTGCGCATCCTCCTTCAGGGCGTCGAGCAGTTCCTCGGGTTTCTCCTCGGGCCGCCAGTTGCGCCGCAGGAACGTGCGCCCGTTGAGAATCTTCGCCTCGACCAGACCCTTTGCCAGGGTCAGGCAACGCTGCTCGTCGAAGCTTTCCCGGTACTGCGCCGTCCGCAGCTCGACGTTCTTGTGCCCGGTGCCGATGGTGTGGCCCATGAACCAGCCGCCGTAGCTCATCCAGGTGACCGGGATGCCGCGGCTCATCAGTTCCTGAAGGCACGGAGTCGTCACATACACATTCCCCAGCACGACGAGTTGCGAAACTTCGCCGATGCGCGCGTGGTTGACGACCTTGTCCTCGACGCTCACTTCGAGCGTCTCGCCGCTGCGCGACACCTTCGCGCGGTTCGCCTGCACGTACATCGGCATCGCTTCGTCGCGCCCCACCGCGAGCGGGCGCGGAGGCTCCTGCTCCTTGCGGAAGAAGTTCACCTCGTCCGGGAGGCAGATCGAGACGAGCGAGCAGCGTGGGCACTTCGGGCTGTTCTCCAGCGGCGGCGGAATCTGCCCGCCGACCGCGATCAGCCGCAGGCCGTCCACTGCGTTTTGCGTCAACGCGCGCAGCTCCTCGTCGAATGGCACTCGCACGCGTTCCTTGCTCTCGACGAAGTAGAGGATTCCCTCGGAAACCTCGTAGCCCTGCTCCTCGAGAATCAGGCCTTGCACGCAAAGCTGCACGCGCTCTGGGTCGTACGCGCCTGTGGCAGTGTGCGGCCGCTTGCCGCGCTTGTAATCCACCGGCGTGACGGCGTTGCCCGCGCCCTCGATCAGGTCGATCTTCGCGATGAGTCCCAGGCGCTGCGACGAGATCGTGACCGAGCGCGCGTGAATCCGTTCTTCGGATTCGCCTTCGCCCGGCTCGGGCAGCTCGCCGGAAGCAGCGTCCACCCGGCGGTGGCGGTGGCGTCCTTCGACCGTGTCCGCGGACTCGGCCCATTCGCCCTGCACCCATTCGAGATACGCAAGGCGCGGGCAATACTGGTACTCGTTCACCATGCGCGCGGGCAAGAGCGGCATGTCCCCGGTGAACTCGGGGAACGGAAGCGCCAGTTCGGGTTGCTCTGGCGCGGGCGGTTGGCGGTCCTCGGTCACGGCCTCTGCGGCCGCAATAGTTGAACAAGCTTCCCTGGGGAATTCCGGGCGCTACGCGACGCGCCGGGCGTGCGTGATTTCGCGGCGCTCGACCGGCCGGACCTGTGCCTGCTCCAGCGTCACCACCGCGACGGTCTCCCCGTCGAGCGCGACAAACTCGACCTCGTATGCCTTGCCGTCGGGGTAGACGTGCACCACCGTGCCGACGTCGCCCGCGGCGAGCTTCTCGGCCGGCAAGTCGGCCATGAGCACTACCCGGTCATGTTCGCTCATCATTTCTGCTCGTCCTCCTTGTCCGGAACGCGCACCCGCACGCGTCCGGGCTCGACGGTCACAATGGCGCCTCGCGCGAGCACATCCCCATAGCGTTCGAGGGCCGCGGCGCACGCGGGGCCCTGGCGCCGCGCGGGGATTTCCACGAGCCGGATAATTCCCGTATGGGGCTGCCCTCGCACGACTGCCAGTTCGCCGAAATCCTTGTCGAGCGTGACAAGCACTCGACGGTCCGAATCGGCGCGTCGAAGCAAATCCTCATCGCCGGGATCCTCGGGCCAGTCGCCAACGTGAACTACATCGTGTCCTGCCGCCGCCAGATCGTTTCGGGACTTGTTCCAAACGCAGCTATCAAGGAGCAGCCTCACGCGGCCGCATCGACGACCGCCGGTTCGACCCGCTCATGCGCGACGATCCGGTGGGCGTAGACAAGGCAAGCACGAATATCCTCCGCTTCAAGCCACGGATATCCTTCAAGGATCGTCTCCGGCGTGTCTCCGGCGGCGAGCATGCCCAGCACGTGCTCGACGGCCAGACGCCGGCCGCGGATGATCGGCTTGCCGCCGAAGATCTTCGGGTTGACGGTAATGCGCTTGAGAAGATCGGTTTCGTTCATGGCGGAATCCTCGATAAGCAATTCTGCGCCCGATTCTACGCCCGCGAAGTCATCCGCTGGACAGATCCCGCGCAAGGCGATCCGTTCATCGCGGGACCGCGGCTCGACTCACAACACATATCCACCTCGATCCAGTAGCTGAATTAGCAGGCGATGGCGTTCCCATCGACCACGATCACGCCTGGCCTGTCCGCTTGGGCGCGTTCTTTATCGCAAACCCGCCACGCATCTGCGCAATGGGGATCCGCGGACCCCTGTAATGCAGGATCGCGCGACCGTCCTCGATCCGCGACGGCGCCTGTCTCTTTACCACCTTGAGACGGGCGCCGCTCTTGTCGAGTTCGAATTCAACCCTGCTGCCGGGTGTGATGCCGAGCGCCTGCCTCACCCGCTTCGGAATGGTGACCTGGCCCTTGCTGGTCACGGATACGCCTGCCATGTGCGCCTCCAAAGTGATACCTGGTGAGGATTCCAGTCCATTCGGCGCCCGTAAGGCGCAGCGCTTCTAGAATTCATAACGCATCGAAGACCAATAACGCCAGTCCGAAGCGGCCTCGCGCGTCGCCGCATCCGCGCCGACTGGTTCGAGCTGCGCGAGCGGCACGCCGAGCTGGCGCCCTCCGAAACGGATCAGCACGAAAGGCTCGCGCATGCAGTCCTCCTCCTTCGCCATCGCGAGCACCTCGACCTTTTCGCCCTTCTTCAGCGGCGAGACCGAGCGCGCGGCGGTGCAGCGCGCCGCGAAGGGAAACGCGAGCTTTTCCTCGAGGTAGTAGTACCAGCCCATCGCGCGCTCGTCGGGGGTGTAGGCGTCCACCACGATTTCGCAGTCGATGCGGTGCTCGCGGGCGGGGTTGCGGCGGGGCATATTTAAAAGGCTGCAAATAGACCCAAGCCATAGAAGCGTCCGCCACCGAGGCAAACCGGGCCGGGGACGGCTAACGATTTCGCCTGTGTATCGCGCCATTGCAGCCTGACGTGAAAACGCGGGAAGCGCTTGAGATGATCCGGCACGCCATAGGCACTCGCCAGATCGGTTCCCGGCCAGAAGCCGGTCCTGCGCCACTTTAGCTCAGCGTTATCGGCCAAGGTTTGCGTGAACCCGGCCTGGATGATCGCTTTGCGGAGCAGTCCGTCGATGCGATCGCTGAGCCGATCAAGCAACTGCTTCTGCTCCTCTGCACTGGCGCCGCGTTTCAGGCGACGCCGATAGTGGGCCGGGTCGTCGTAACCAGGCAGAACCACAGGAGTGACGGTGGCCCATGACGAAGCACTCTGAATGTAGTGCTGAACAATCCTGTCGCTTCCGGGAATCTGCGAAAGAAGGGCGACGATTTCTCCTGTGTTCTCGTCTACAAGCTCCCGACCCGAAAGGGCACGACGCGCCCACGCAATTGCTGATTCGCAACCGTCGGCGAAGGAACAGAGGATAACCCGGCGGACACTGCCGATCACGCGGGCCCTTCCTTCGCCTCTTCCCTCGATGCTCGGCACGGGTAGGTAGGCGAAGCGTTGCGGGCCAACCGTAATGTGCTCGGTGTCACCCCTGGATTCGCCATGACCGAGGACAAAGGTGTTGATCCATCCGTCTGGTCGGCCGGTAGTTGTGGCCGAAGTTTTTGCTGCGTGGCGCACCATGCCCGCAACGGTGAGGGCTTGTCGGGGCGTGTCGAACGCTCGATATCCGCTGTCATCGAGCTTCCGCAAAGAAAATGCTGCGACTGTCCGGAGCGCTGGTTGCGTTTCGCGCTGATACGCGACAGTTGCATACCGGGTCAACGGCGGAGGTGCGGTGAAACCATCGGGGCCCAGTCGGTTAAGGAACCGTTCATGCCGGTGGATCAGTGCATCCAGCGTGCCTTGCACTGGTACGCGCAGACCATCGCCTGTCGCACTGGCGCCCGGCAACCATCGTTCGCCAGACAAAGCATCAACCTGCTCGTCCGACATGAGCGCGGCGTGGCCCACAGCCATATCGATGCCCCAACCGAGGGCGACGACGCTGCGCGCGGCATCGGAAAGCTTCTCGACATGGGCGCGAACCTCCTCGGTAAGCGGGTCATTCAGGAGCCAAAGGTAGTGCACGGCGTCGCCGCCGATCAGAAGCGTGGGGCGAACAGCTTTCATCGTGCGATGCGTGGCGGGATTGGCGTCGCCAGAGTTGGAATCGTTGCCCCGGCACCACGCCTTGGCGACGATGTCCATCGCGTTATTGGGCACCGAAAGGCGATAGCCCGACGCAGTGACGCCAGCGGGGCTGGCGATGACCGGAGCCGGTTGCTTTTCGAGCCACGTAAACGCTGATCGGGCTTGGCGAGAGAAAGCCTCCGGGCGCAGGCGCGCAGCAGTTGCGGCGACCAACGACTGAAAGACCCTCAGCGGGGACGGTGGCCACTCCGGCTCTCCGCCATCCCGCCGCCCGTGGAACGCGGGGTCGAGAAGGCCAATCGAAACGCAGAAGTGCGAGCGCATGGCACTCTCCGGTTACTTGGTTTTCCTGCTCTTTCGGGCCGCTTTGGTTCCATCGCCCGTGTCGCCACTGACGTCCTTCTTCGCCAGATCTACGTCAAACATCACTTCTCGGTCTGGGCCGGCTTTGTAGTCGATCTTGCGATCAGGATTGATGCCAAATGCTTTGGCAGCGGCCTTGGCATACGTGAGCGCTTCAGAGTGAGTCACCGTCGCATCTTCGCGCCTTCCGTCACCGTAGACCGTTTTGAATTCGCGTTTCTTTTGGGGGTCGGGGTCGAGAACGAGGTTACAGCCCTGCCGAAGATAGCCGGAAGGCGAATGCGTGAACGCGGTCAGGGCGAGACCAAGAATGTAGCGACGGAGGGTGAGGGTTTCCGCCGCGTCCCCGCCTACGGCGAGCAGACGCAGCGCGGCTAGGTGGAGTGTCGCGTCGCGCCGAATGCCGCCCGTGGCGATCACGCCGCCATGGGAACCGGAAGCCGGGACGTGCACGAATCCTCTCTCGGCGTACGCTTTCCTCGTCTTCTCGTCAGTTGGCTCCTCAAGCAAAGCGTGTTCAACGTATGCCGTTGCCGGTACGTATTGGGCCGATCGTGTCAACTTGCGGACATCGAACGCGCGAATTGTTGAGGCAATCAGTCGCGGCAGTTTGGCCTGCGTATCGCGCGAGTCCCAGGCCCCGAACACGAGCGAGGTCGGGGCGATCTTTGCCAGCGGCCCGGCATCGCCGTTCTGCACCGCCTTGAACGCTTTCTGCAAATCCGCCTGCAACGCTGAGCATCGGACGATGGCGTCTCCGGCACGGTGCCCTGCCTCGAGCAGGTTTACTTGCTTATTGCCGGCCTTCACGACAACCTGCGGCACAAGTCCCGCATACCCGTCCTTAGCGAACAGCGGTTCGATACGGTTAGCCTGAGAGCCAACGCTGTCGATTAGGCAGATGTTTTTGCCTTCGGAAAATTCATCGACGTTGTAGCCGCCCTTGAACGTCTTATCTTCGCTAGCGGCGAAGGTGGCAGGGAACAGTACGCCGTCGAGGCCTTCAACAGGCATCAGATGCTCGCGGATAATCAGCGCTGCGGGTCCGGTGTCCTCCAACCAGGCATCAAACTTCTTCAAAAGATCGCTCATCGTTAGCTCCTTGTAACAGGGGTGGCGGGGGTGAATGCCTTGTGCTTCCTCTGGTCGGTGCGAAATGCGTTTTCGAAGCGGAATCGGCGAGTCTCTATCTGTGGCAGCAGGCCACAGACCGCCGACGGCGCAACATGAGTCTCTAGGGGAAGTGTCCACGTGTGGTACTCGAACACGCGGCGCTTGGCGGTCGGCATGGGTCGAAAACGCTGGAGCCCTACGAGGCACAGGAACTCCACCGCTGGGTAGGCCGCAGTCGTCATCTGGAAGCTGTCCGGCGCGAAACCGATATCGATGGCCTGGGCGCTGGATCCTCGCCGTGCGTCGAAGTAGAATGGCTCGACCTTTTTGTCCGATTCCAGCGGGTCGTACACGACTGTGCCGTAATCAAACAGCGCATCGTTTTGAAGCTCGGGCCGCTGAAGCACGTTCTTCATGGCACGAGCGATACGGACGCTGCGCATGCTGCCGGCCCAGACTTTGAGTCGATCGCCGCCTGCGCGATCATCCGTCCACCAGTCGAGTCGTATACCGAAAGGAAGTGGTACCTCGATAGGAGACGAGTAGTCATCATCGGGATCGATCTGTCGCAGAGCCGCGCCAGCGATCGCGCGTAGCAGGCCGCCGAGGGTCGATCCAATGGAAGGATCGGTATCGAGTGGACGCAAGTAGAACGCGCCATCGTTGAACCATCCTTCCGCTCCGTTCCAGAGACGCTCGGCTAATTCCAGCAGACCACAGCAGGCGAAGAATTGGCCCGGGTTGGTAGGGTCTACGCGGACACGAATCGCGGGTTCGGGTATCTGGCTCATCGCGCAGCCTCCTGCGTCGGTACGGCAGAGGAGTCATGCTTTGATTCCGGATCGTCGTTCTGTGACGCAAGTGCGTCTGCCGCGCGCACCAGCGACTCAAGATAGGCCAGGCCCCAGCGGCCGTACTTGCGCTGCAGTCGGGCGAAGCGGCGAGGCACCTCGCGGACGATCTCGGCTGTGCGTTCTTCCGGTCGCTCGGGGTCGAACGCTTCATCTGCAGGAAAGTGGGGCCGGGCCCTGCCGTGATGGGCAGCTATCAGATGCAGGACGAGGTCTTGCATCTCAGGTGTTAGTTGGCGAAACTCCGGATCACTTGAAACGTCGATGAGCGATCCGAGCTCGTGACGGTAGTCTGTGATCTCGAGGGGTCGCGCCCTGCCGCCTGACTTCGCCAGCACAAGATTTGGGTCACGATTACCGATCGATCGCTGCCAGATCGCGCGATGTTTCCCGAGGTCATGCCACTTGGCGGCGAGCGTCACCGCTCTAGCTTCATCCGGTTCGCTCACGAGCTTCGCGGCGAACGCGGCCGCAAAGCGCTTGGCGGATTGAAGATGCGGCACGAGCTCCTGTGCCTTTCTAGCGGTTCGTGATCCGTCGTCGTCTGCCGAGCGAGGCTGGACGTACCAGTACCAGTAGCGGCGGCGGGTGGATTCGTCATTTTGATCCTGCTCATCGTCAGCATTGGGCTGGATGTCGATGGTGCGCACGAGCCGCATGCCGTCAGGCGCAGGGGCGTCGTCCCATCCACGAAGGCGGCGCGGATTTCCTTTTTCATCATTCCAGCGGTCGGCGACATCGTACTGGCGGTGCTCGTCAAAGGCAGCAGTGCCGCTGAGCATCCCGCTCTCTAGCAGCCCCCCGACCTCGGTTGGCAGCAGAACCGTTCGACCATCCAGCATGTCTTTATCGCCCTTTGCCAACTCACCGAGGTTTTTCACGATCACTGAGTCCCCGTCGACAACAAGCCAGACTGGGCGATCCGCATGGGCCTCGGCGAGTTCCTTCAAGTGCCCAAACACGCGATCGCTCCGGTCTCGAAGCAACTCGTGCGGCTTGAGCGGGTAGTCTTCGAGCAAGTCTTCGGGCTTGTACTTCGTGCGCAGCTGGTCGGTGAGGTAGGCGACTTCTTCGCGCCAAGCGACGTGGGTCTCGGGCGGCTCCCACTCAGCAACGCCGTGCAGCCAGTCAGCCACCGGCGGACGGCCGGGCAGCTTTTGGCGAACAGACGTAAGCGCCCAAGCGTCGAACAGTATGTCGGTCGCGGGAAGGATGGTCGGCGGCGGCGTGAAGGCCGCCTGTCGATCAGCGACGGGTAAGGCGCCCAACGCCGCCGGGCTAGCGTCGTGGCGCCGATCCTGGCGCTTCGGAAGTTGCTGCAACAAGAGGAGAGTGCGCTCACATGCTGGGTCGAACGGCGAAGGTGGTCTTGCCTTCCCTTTTGATTTAGCATCGCTGGCCATTTCGTTCTGACTGTTTGGATCGCCTTTTCGGGAGGCGCAGTACACGACGTCGATTCGCGCATCACCGTCGCCGAACCGATTCACCCGACCGAAACGCTGGGCCATGCTGTCGAAGGGTGTTAGATCGCAGATTAGGTGATCGGCGGAGATGTTGACGCCGACTTCGCCCGCGGATGTGCAGACAAGATAGACAGTGCCGTCCTGGGGTGTGCCCGCTGACTTGGGCATGAAGCGAGCGAAAATGGCATCTTCCTTCGACAGACTGTCGCGCTCGAGTCCGCGCATGGTTCCAGTGAGCGTCTGGACGCGCCCTTGCGGGAGCTTGCCTACAACTCCATGGACGTCCTCCAGCTTTCGGAGATAGATAATAACGGCGTGTCCGCTGTCTTCGCGTTTCAGCGCCAGCTTGACGACCTGATCCGCCATATCCTTTTCGTTATCAATACGATGCAACGAGACCCCTTTCTTTGCGTTGATTCGCTTCCTCACAACGTCGTGCTTCTTGTCAGCGTCGGTGAGGCCGAACTGCCCGCTGTCGCCCCGGGAGGTGGCCGTCAATGCCATCAGTCGGAATCGGCGGAATTCTTTCCGGCATTGCTGCTCCGACTCGATTGCAGCGATGAGTTCCTGGAACGCCGGCTCAAGGTGGGCCTCGTCGTGCACCAGTAAAGTGTCTTGACCGAGAAATCCGGCGTGGAGCGGGCGGGACTTGAACCCGCGGCCGTACCCCGAGAACAGCAATCGGCTGCCGATCATGTCCACTGTGCCGACGATGACCGCTGGGCGAGACGGATCATCTCTCCACTCGCCGTTGTCCGCGAACTCCCCTCGAAGCGTACTGATCGCCAGAGGACCTTCGGAGGGTTGGGCTGAAAGTGACCGTAGAGCATCAGCCGCCGCACTCAGTTCAGGCGTGGACACAAGTGCTTTTCGGATTTGTTCAGCTTCGCGTGTCGCCTGGTCGACCACTGTTCTTCGATTGACCACATAGACCAGCCGACGGGGGAAGTCGCGCATCGTGCCGCCACGAGCATGATGAGCAAGCGCCAGAAGCCACACGGCAATCGTCGCGGTCTTCCCGAGTCCGGCCGGAAGATCGAGTGCCGGTGGTGAATCTCCCTTCAGAAAATGGCCATATAACCGGGTCTGCCAAGGGAAAGGCCCGTTGCCGGTCAGGAATTCAAAGCATCTCTCGAAGTCAATGCTGGTGATGCTCATTTCTTATCCCCGTTCCACGGCAGCTTTCGCGAGCGACCCGCGCAGCAGCCAGGCGATCAGGGCGCCGGCGCCCAGAGCGATGACGGCAATCAAGTCTTCATTCACGTGGCAATTCCCCCCTGTTTCGGCTGTCAGCGCCGGGCGCCGGGGCCGTGAAACGGGCGGCCGCACTGCCCTGGCGCGACAAGCATCGCGCTTCCGAAGCTAACGATTTGCTATTTTCGCCGCCGCCACTATCAAATGGCGATAGCACGAATGGGTGAGGGTCGATCGACCGCTCACTGATAGCGCTTGACAGCAGTTCGCAATTGAGCGGCCACTGTCACGCGCAGCGCGAGCGGCCCGACGACCTCCACTTCCGGTCCGTAGCGCAGGATATCCATCACCAGTTCGCGCTCGTCCCGGTAGGGGAGCCGCAGTTCGTAGCTGCCGTCGGTGAGGAACTGGCCCGTCTGCCGCGGGTGCCAGCGCTCGTCGGCGACCCAGCGGGCGCGCCCGGCGGTGAAGCGCAGGATCGCGGTCTTGTTCGCTTTGCCGGCGAAGATGCCGTAGGCGCTTGCGAAATGCTCCTCCAGCTCGGCGATCGGAACTTCATCGGCCACGGTGGCGAGTTCGACGGCGGATTGCACGCGGTCCACGGAAAAGCTGCGCAGCCCGCGGCTGCGATGGCACCAGGCGTCGAGATACCAGTTGTCGCGGTAGTGCACCAGTCGCTGCGGCGAAACCTCGCGCTCGGTGGTTTCGTCGCGGCTGCGGGAGCGATAGGAGATGCGCAGGCGACGGCGCTGCAGGGTCGCGCTCGCAAGCCGTTGAAAATGCTTGCCCATCGGGCGCGCGGCCATGCCGAGCACCCGGACGCGCGTACCTGCTTCCGACAGTCCCAGGCGCCGGTGCGCCATCAGATCGACAACGCGCCGGGCCAGCGGCGCCAGATGCTCGGCGAGCAGACCGGGCTCGAGCGACTCGAGCAGGCGCTCGAAGACGAGTAGGGACTGGAGTTCCTGTGCGCTGAACCACAGACCCGGCAGCTCGTAAGGTCCGGCGTCGCCATCCTGCCGATATGCGTAGCCGCCGCGCTCGCGGTCGAGGACGACCGGGGCGTTGAGGTGATCGCGCAGTACGCGCAGCAGACGGTAGGTGCTCGGGATCGAGCACTCCAGCCGCTCCTTGAGCTCTTCAATCGGAATCGGCGTGCGCCGCGCGCCGAGGATCTGGTGCAGCTTGTAGATGCGATCGAACTTGTCCATTGGTCCGCTAATCGACGTTCCACGGCTCGCAAACGCCGACCGAAGCACCGCTCGGCACCCGCGCACGTGCCACATCCGGACCGAGATACGCAACCGTGTCGAAATGCCACGCGTGGCGCGCAGCGAAACGCACGCAGGTCTCGACGCCGTTCTTCCACTTCCGCTCCTCGCATCGCGTGAGGGTCGTCACGCGCACGCTCGGACCGTCGGGTTCGATGAGATGGACCGTTTCTCCGATGGCGCGCACGTGCACCGGCCGTTTGCCCGAACGTCCGCTGGCGACGACCTGCGCCGAATCTGCCGTGACCGATTCGTACACCAGCATCAGGTCCGCTCCGGGTGGGCCGCTACTGAGGTCCGCAAAGAGATTGGGACGGAACCCATCGCGGAATTCGCAGATCAGGTCGCCCGCTTCCAGCGCATCGCGGACGTCTTGCGCCTGTGCGGGCACGGCCGTGGCAAGAACAATAAAGGCGAAACACCTGGCGCAGCGCATCAATCGATCCTCGCTCCGGAGCGCTTGACGACTTCCGCCCAGCGCACCGAGTCCTTCCGGATCAGCACTGCAAATTCTTCCGGCGTGCCGCCTCCCACCTCGTCGCCGTTTGCCTCGAGTCTCTGGTTGAACACGGGCGAGCGGATTGCGCCGTTCACTGCCGCATTGAGCTTCTCGACGATCGGACGCTGCATTCCGGCGGGCACTGCGGATACTCGGCCGCGGCCGACGCGGCGACGACGATGCCAAGGAAAAGCCACCTCTTCATACGGCCTTTGCGGCGAGTTCCGCGAATGCCGCATCGTCGGGTGCGGGCACGCGCAGGATCGCAGCCTGGGGGAGTCTGGCGAAATTGCGCGCCGCCGACCTGCGGTACGCCGGATCGTAATGCTCCTCGAGCAGCCGGGCCACCAACGCCTGCCAGTCGCCGCGCGCCGCCAGCCGCTTCCACTCCTCGATTCTCTCTCGCCCGTGCAGCTCGCGCAGGCAATCGAGCTGCGCGCCGAGCGCCGCCGGGTCCTCAAAGAAGTGGCGGTACTCGTCCATCAGCAGCGCGACGCGCGTCTCCAGCCCCGCTTCGAGCACCACGCACTCGCTTGCACGCATGGCTTCGATCAGCGCTGCCGGCACCTGCAGCTGTCCGATCTTGCGGCTTTCGCCTTCGATGTAGATATGCCTTCCTGCGTCCAGCCGCGCAAGCGCCGCAAGCAGCAGGCTTTCGAACATCTTCTGCGACGGCTGCGGCCGCTCGGGTAGATTGCCGAGGACCGAGCCGCGGTGCGCCGCAAGCTCCTCGAGGTCCAATACCTGGGCGCCGGTACGCGCCAGCGCGCGCAGGAACCGGCTCTTGCCGCTGCCGGTCACGCCATGCACGACCCGGAAACGGAATCCGGGCGGCAGCGCGGCGAGCTGCCCGACCACGTGGCGGCGGTACGCCTTGTAGCCGCCTTCGAGGGTGGTCGCGCCCCAGCCGATCTCGCGCAGCACATGCGCCAGGGCCCCGGAGCGCTTGCCGCCGCGCCAGCAGTACACGAGCGGCTTCCAGTGGGCCGGCTTGTCGGCAAACACGGTATCCACATGGCGCGCGATGTTTTTCGCCGCCAGCGCCGCGCCGGCCTTTTTCGCCTCGAAGGAAGAAACCCGCTTGTGGAGTGTTCCCACCCTGGCGCGCTCGGCATCGTCGAGCACCGGGCAGGAGAGCGCCTCGGGGATATGATCCTCGGCGTACTCGGAAGGCGAGCGCACGTCGAGGACCGCGTCGAACTGCGTAAGGACCGACGCGCTCATCGCGACTGAGAGCTTCGGCACCGGTTTCATCCGCTAAAATTCTACGCCTATGAATGCGCCCGAAAAGATTCGCCTCACCGAGTTCAGCCACGGCGGCGGCTGCGGCTGCAAGATCGCCCCCGCCGTGCTCACCGAGCTGCTTGCGACGACCCCGGTGCGGGGGTTGCCGGAGGCGCTCATGGTGGGCACAGAGACCGCGGATGACGCGGCGGTGTACAGGCTGAACGACTCGCAGGCGCTGGTCGCCACCACCGATTTCTTCACGCCGATCGTGGACGACCCCTACGACTTCGGCCGCATTGCGGCGACCAACGCGATCTCGGACATCTACGCCATGGGCGCGAAGCCGATCTTCGCGCTCGCCGTGGTCGGGATGCCGCTCGACAAGCTCCCGGTGAGCGTCATCGGGAAGATCCTCGCGGGCGGCGAATCCGTTTGCCATGCCGCGGGTATCCCGGTGGCGGGCGGGCATTCGATCGACGTGCTGGAGCCGATCTACGGGCTGGTGGCGCTCGGCCTCGTGCACCCGGACAAGGTGAAGCGGAACAGCTCGGCGAAGGCGGGCGATGTACTGATCCTCGGCAAGCCGCTCGGGATCGGCATTCTTTCCGCGGCGCTGAAGAAAGGGAAGCTCTCGGAGGCCGGCTACCGGAAGATGATCGAACTGACGACCCAACTCAACACGCCCGGCGAGGCGCTTGCGGACATGCCCGGCGTGCATGCGCTCACCGATGTCACCGGATTTGGCCTTGCGGGGCATCTTCTGGAGCTGTTGCGCGGCTCGCGGCTATCGGGAGAAATTCGATTCGACGACCTGCCGCTCATAGCAGAGGCGGTCGAATGGGCCAAGCAGGGCACCAGGACCGGCGCCACCGACCGCAACTGGAAGGGCTATGCGGCCGACGTGCGCATGCCCGAAGGCGCGCCTGACTGGCAGCGCACGCTCGTCACCGATCCGCAAACGAGCGGCGGACTGCTCGTCGCGTGCGCGCCCGAAGCGGAACAGGATGTCCTTGCGGAGTTTTCGCAGTGCGGTTTTGCCGAGGCGCGCTCCATTGGCCGGCTCTCCGCCGGCGCCGCGCGATTGACGATTACGTAGAAGGATCTATTTCAGCAGCGGCTGCAGCACCTTCCACACGTTGTCGAGCAAAGCGGGCTGCGCCGTCTCGGTCGGGTGGATGCGGTCGGGCTGGAAGAGCTCCAGGCGTTCACCGATTCCCGCGGTCAGGTCGGGCGCGAGCGCGACCCGATGACGTTTCGCGAGCTCGGTGAAGGCGCCCTCGAACGCGCGCATGTAGTCCTCTCCGTAATTGGGCGGCATGCGCGTACCCACGAGCAGCACCCTTGCGCCCGCCTTCTTCGACTGCTCGATCATCGCACCGAGGTTGTTCTTCATTTCCGCGATCGGCAATCCGCGCAGCCCGTCGTTGCCTCCAAGCTCGAGAATCACGACCGAGGGCTGGTGCTCGCCGAGGACTTTACCGAGCCGCGACAGGCCGCCGCGCGTCGTCTCCCCGGAGATGCTCGCGTTGACGACGCCATAATCGAGCCGCTCCCGCTGCAGCCGCTCTCCGAGCAGCGCGACCCATCCGTGCCTCTCGGCGATGCCGTAGGCCGAGGCGAGGCTGTCGCCGAAGATCAGAATCGTTCCGGCCGCGAACGCCGTTCCGCTGCCCGCCATGGAGAGGGCCCAGGCAACGGCAAGCAGCCAGGCGGTCTTCCAGGAACTTTTCATGGCACGCATTCTGCGCGAAAACGCATGCCGCGTCACCCCGGTTGACGGCGTGGCGGGCTCTCGGTATCCTGTGTTATACAGTGTTATACAGAAGGGCAGCTCATGCTCGCATTGCGACTGGAGAAGGAACTTGACGCGAAACTCGGCGCCCTCGCCAGGCTGAGGCGGCGCAACAAGAGCGAGCTCGTGCGGGAGGCGATTCAGCGCCTGCTCGAGGATGAGGAGGACCTGGAGCTCGCCGAGCGAGTACTTGCCAGCTCGCGTTCTTCGAAACCACTCAGGCAGCTCAGGAAAGAGCTTGGCCTGGACCGTTGAGGTCACCGACTTCGCGCAGCGGCAGCTCAGGAAGCTCGACCGGCCCGTGCGCGAGCGCATCCTGAACTACATGCAGGACCGTATCGAGGGTTGCAAGAACCCGCGTCATTTCGGCGAACCGCTGAAGGGCGGACGGGCTGGGCTGTGGCGCTATCGCGTGGGCGATTACCGGGTGATCTGCCAGATACGGGAGGACGCGCTGGTTGTTCTCGCACTGGCGGTGGGTCATCGGCGTGAGGTCCATCGCCGCTGATGGATGCCACACGCATGGATGTCGGCACGAGCGCGGTTCTGCAGGCGCGGGGCATCGGCAAGACGGTCAAGAGCGGCGCGAGCGACCTGGTCATTCTGCGCGAAATTGAGCTCGCCGTCATGGCAGGCGAGGCAGTGGCGATCATCGGCGCCTCGGGTTCCGGCAAGTCGACGCTGCTCGCGATTCTGGCGGGGCTCGATACGCCGACTGCCGGAACCGTGCACCTCGACGGCACGGACCTGTTTGCGCTCGATGAGGACGCGCGCGCCGAATTGCGCGGCCGTGCGGTCGGGTTCGTGTTCCAGTCGTTCCAGCTCCTGCCCGCGCTCACTGCGCTGGAGAACGTGATGCTGCCGCTCGAGCTGGCCGGGCGCGCGGATGCCGAAGCCGCGGCGCGCGAGATGCTTGCGCGCGCAGGACTCAGTGAGCGGGTCGGTCACTACCCCAAGCATCTTTCGGGCGGCGAGCAGCAGCGCGTGGCGCTTGCGCGCGCATTCGTGGTGCGGCCCAAGCTCCTGCTCGCCGATGAGCCGACCGGAAGCCTCGATACCGAGTCGGGCGAGAGCATCATCGGGCTGATGTTCGAGCTGAATCGCGGATTCGGCACCACGCTGATCATGGTGACGCACGACGAGCACCTTGCGATGCGTTGCGCGCGTACGGTGCGCCTTGCCGCGGGCAGAATCGTCCGATGATCCTGCGCCAGCTCTCATGATGCTCTCCCAGGCGGCCCGGATGCTTGCCCGGGACTGGCGCGCGGACGAATTGCGCGTTTTAGCCGCCGCGCTGGTCGTGGCCGTGGCGAGCGTCACAAGCGTCGCCTTTTTTGCCGACCGCGTAAGCCGTGCGCTGGTGCGCGACGCGCATCAGCTGCTCGGCGCCGACCTGGTTCTGGTTTCCGACCACCCGTGGCAGCCCGGTGCGGCGGAGGAGATCAGGCGACGCGGGTTGGAGCGCGCCGAGGCGGTCACGTTCATCAGCATGGCGCAGACCGGAGAAGGGGATGCCGCGCGCGGGCAGCTCGCGGGCGTCAAGGCGGTGACCGACAACTACCCGCTGCGCGGCAAGCTGCGGGTCGCGCCGGCGCCGAATGCACCGGACGCGCCGGCACCGACAGGCCCGGCGCGCGGCACGGTGTGGATCGAGGAACGGCTCGTCACCGCGCTCGATGCTCCGGTCGGCGCGAAGCTGCGGCTCGGCGCGGGCACGTTCGCAGTCGCGGCGGTGATCACGCTCGAGCCGGAACGGGGCGCGAACTTCTTCAACATCGCGCCGCGGCTCTTCATGAACGCGGCGGACGTTCCGGAAACGAAGCTCGTACAAACAGGAAGCCGCGTCTGGTATTACGTCTATGCCGCAGGCGGAGGCGAAGCGCTGTCCGCGTTCGAATCCTGGGCGCGGCAACGGCTCGAGCGCGGCCAGCGTGTCGATAACCTCGAGAGCGGCCGCCCGGAAGTGCGCGTGGCGATCGAGCGCGCGCAACGTTTCCTGGGATTGACGGCGCTGCTGGCGGCGATCCTCGCCGGCGTCGCGATTGCGCTTGGCACGCGCCGTTTTGTCGAGCGGCATCTGGATGGCTGCGCGGTGATGCGTTGCCTCGGCGCGACCCAGCAGAGGCTGCTCGCGCTCTACGGCACCGAGTTTCTGCTGCTCGGTGTCGCGGCATGCGCTGCCGGATGCGTGATTGGAATTGCGGCACAGGCGGCGCTTGCGCAAGCGCTCGCCGGGGTGCTGCGCGCCGATCTTCCCGCGCCGGCCCTGCTTCCGGCCGTGCAGGGATTTCTCGTCGGGCTGGTGCTGCTGCTGGGTTTTGCTTTGCCGCCTCTGATGCAATTGAAAAACGTGCCGGCGGTGCGCGTAATCCGCCGCGAATCGGGGGCGCCGAAGGGCGGAACGATCGCGGTGTATGCGGCGGGCCTGGGAACGCTTGCCGCGCTGCTCGTCTGGCAGGCGGGCGACCTGCGGCTCGGGCTCTTCGTTGTGGGCGGGTTTCTCGCTGCCGTGTTCGGCTTCGCCGCAATCGCCTGGCTCGCGCTGCGGCTCGCGGCAAGCGCGCCGGTCGCGCGGCGGCTCGGCGCGCGCAGCATTGCGCTGCGCTACGGGCTTGCCAACTTGCGGCGTCACGTGCGCGGCAATGCCATTCAGGTGGCGAGCCTCGCCCTCGGGCTGACTGCCGTGCTGCTCCTCACCTTCACCCGCAACGACCTGGTGGACGCCTGGCGGCGCAGCGCGCCGCCGGATGCGCCGAACCGCTTTCTCCTCGGAGTTCAACCCGATCAGCTCGCGCCGGTGAAGCAATTCTTCGCTTCACATCGCATCGAGGTGCCGGACCTGTACCCGATGGTGCGCGGCAGGCTCACTGCCGTGAACGGCAGGAAGGTGTCCGAAGACGACTTTGCCGAAGAACGCGCCAGGCGCCTGGTCGAGCGCGAATTCAACCTCTCGTTCAGCGAACAGCCGCCGGCGCACAACACCGTGACCGCGGGCCGCTGGTTCGGCGCCGATGCGCGCGAGCTCTCGGTCGAGGAGGGACTCGCCAGGACGCTCGGCTGGAACCTTGGCGACGAATTGGCCTTTACGGTCGGCGCCGAGTCGTTCAGCGCGCGCGTCACCTCGATGCGCAGACTGCGCTGGGACTCGATGAAGGTGAATTTCTTCGTCATCGCGCCGCCGCGAGTGCTGCAGGGATTTCCGGCGAGCTACATCAGCGCGTTCCGGCTCGAGCCGGGCAGCGAACGGATCATGAACGAACTGACGACAAGCTTTCCCAATCTCACGGTGGTGGACGTGGGGGCGGCGCTGCGCCAGGCTCAAGGCGTGATCGATCAGGTGATCAACGCGGTGCAATTCGTGTTTCTGTTCGCGCTTGGCGCGGGATTGCTGGTTCTCTACTCGGCGCTGGTCGCGACCGAGGACGAGCGCCGGCGCGAGGCGGCGGTGATGCGGGTGCACGGCGCATCGCGCCGCCAGGTGACCGGCAGTCAGAGGGCCGAGTTTCTGGCCATGGGGCTGCTCGCAGGGGTCCTTGCCGCCGTGGGCGCGGCGGCCATCGGGCAGCTCCTGGCGCGACGCGTGTTCGAGCTCGATCTCGCGCCCAGTCCGGAGTTGTGGATCGCCGGTCCCCTCGCAGGATTGGCGCTGCTGTCGCTGAACGCCTGGATCTCCGCGCGCAAGGTGCTGCGCGCCTCGCCTGCGCTCACCTTGAGGGACGCGGGCTAAAATGAGGCATGACCGAGGTCGCCGTTTTCGTCGCGCTCGTTGCCCTCGGGCTCGTGGCGTGGATGTTGTTGCGCCTGCAGCGCCAGCTCGAGGACAAGCATCGCCAGATGCTGGTCGATCTGCACGGCGGTCTCACGCAGCAGTCGGATCGGCTGACCGCGCGCCTCTCGGACGAATTGAACCAGACCCGTGAAACCCTGCACCGGCTCGAGCTCTCGATCGGCGAGAGCCTGAGCCGGCGCCTCGACCAGATCTCGAACCGCGTCAGCGAGCGGCTCGACGAGGGTTTCAAGAAGACCAACGACACGTTCGTCAACGTGATGCAGCGCCTCGCCACCATCGACGAGGCGCAGAAGAAGATCGAGACCCTTACCGGAAGCGTGGTCAGCCTGCAGGAGCTGCTCGGCGACAAGAAGACGCGCGGCGCGTTCGGC
Source organism: uncultured Enterobacteriaceae bacterium (assembly GCA_964651335.1). Lineage (GTDB taxonomy): Bacteria > Pseudomonadota > Gammaproteobacteria > Burkholderiales > SG8-39 > 2-02-FULL-66-14. Next base: position 25,942 of record CAZYVT010000020.1, read on the forward strand.
GAGGTGCAGCTCGAGGCTTTGGTGAGGAACGTGCTGCCGCCCTCGGCGTTCGAAATGCAATACACCCTTTCCAACGGCATGCGCGTGGACTGCGTGCTGATGCTTCCGGCGCCGACGGGAATGGTTTGTGTCGACTCCAAGTTCCCGCTCGAGAACTACAACCGCATGTTCGACCGCGAGGCGAACGACGCCGACCGGGCGCTGGCGCAAAAACAGTTTCGCGCCGACGTCCGCAAGCACGTCGACGACATCGCGAAGAAGTACATCATCGCCGGCCAGACCTCGGACGGCGCAGTGATGTTCGTCCCGGCGGAAGCGGTGTTCGCCGAGATCCATGCCTACCACGCCGAGGTGGTGGAATATGCCAACGCGAAGCGGGTGTGGATTGTGTCGCCGACCACGCTCATGGCGGTACTCAACACCGCGCGCGCGGTGCTGAAAGACGTCGAGACCCGCAAGCAGATCGACGTCATCAAGGAGGCGCTTACGCGCCTCGCGGTCGAGTTCGGCCGCTTCGACGAGCGCATGCGCAAGCTCGCCGACCACATCCGGCAGGCGCACGACGACGCGCAGAAGATCCAGATCACCGGAGAGAAGATCAGCCAGCAGTTCCAGAGGATCGAGTCCGCGGAGCTGGAGGAGAAGCCGGCCTCGAACGTCGTGCGGTTGCCCGAAGAGCGCAAGCCCGGCGGCTGAAGCGGATGTTCTATCTCGACCTGTTAGCGGACATCGCGGCGCTGGAGCGGCTGGTAGAACTCAGAGATGACAATGACGGTGACTGAACGCTTTCGCCCGGTAATCGACGACTACTGGTATGACGTTTCCGACGACCAGATCCGGCATGGTTTGTCGATGACCCCGCTGCAACGTCTTGTCTGGCTCGATGAGGCGCGCCGGTTCTCGCTGCTTGCGCGCGAGTCGGTCGCCACGTACTACGCGGACGGCAAACCGGTTTTATGAGCAGCGCGCCGCGCATCGAAATTTACGACTACGCGTACGAGCGGACGGACGAGCAGCTTCTCTACTACAGCGCACTTCCTGCCATCGATAAGCTCCGGTGGCTGGATGAGGCGCGGCGCTTCACTTTGCTCGCGCGCAAGGCGGGTGTGATCGAATCGAGAACGGATGCAGCGCGGCGGGTCGAGGATGGATAGACAACGGATTGAGCGGCAGTGTCTCGGTTCGAATGTCCGCTGGCGACCCAAAGCGGTCATTCACGCAGCAACGGCAATGCGCCTTGCTCGCGGTGGACTGCGGTAGTAGGTTAGGCCGCAATCGGCAATCAGGATTGTTGCCAGAGCAAAAGGAGGTAACCGATGGGCGTTCCGTTGATCGAGCAAGTCAAGATCCAGGCTCAAGTGTTAGTGCCACTCGTCCGCACTCTTCAAGCGGAACTAGGGGAGGAGCGCGCAAACGCTCTCGTACGAAAATCGCTCGGGGCACTCTATCGGCAGTTTGGTGAGGCATGGTGGCGGGCACAAGGAGCGAGCAACTTCGACGAGAAGCTGGGTACAGCCTTCGAAAAGTTCGCTGCCGGTGATGCCTTGGATTACGAAGTTGTCAAGCAGACGACTGATACATTCGAGCTCAACGTCACCGGATGTCACTACGCCAAGTTCTACAAGGAACTCGGCGCACCCGAGCTTGGGTTCCTGCTCATATGTAGTGCCGACTTCCTGTTTGCAGAGGGGTTCGGCAGTGACGTGCAGCTCACCCGAACCCAGACGATCATGCAGGGGGCTGACCACTGCGATTTTCGCTACAAGCTGAAACAGGAGAAAGAAGAAAGAGGGTGATAGTCGCACGAATAGAAAACGGCTGAGGCGGTACTGTGTACGCCGCCGACCAGCGCACGACAAGCGGTATCTTTGCTGAAATGCGCGTGGTGCGGCCTAACCAACCCGCCGCAGGGGGACACGGCCCCGGTTGCAGTTCTGCGCGAACATGAAAGTTATCGGTTATGGGGCCGTGCCCCTGAGCGGGCAGCGTTAGAACCCGGCGAATGGCCAGTTCTCCCGCGTGAGCCGCCGACGCCAGCTCGCCTCCTCCTTACCGTCTACGCTGTGGACCTGAAAGATGATCTTTGCCAAATCAACTCCAACGCGAATAAGCTTCATGGTGGACCCCTTCTCTCCGTTGACTGGTGGATGAGACTTCCAGTCTGGCACCTCGATGCCGATTAGGTGAGGAGGGGTCGATCCCATTGCTTTTGGCCGGAGATGGACTTTTGGGCACGTCAGCTTTCGACCCAAAGCAGACATTCGAGTTGGCGCGTCCACGGGCGAATTTTCTCCTCGTGTCCCGCTGTATCAATACATTCAAGACGCCTTTAGACAGAGAGCGTTGCGGTCAACTGGACGCAGGCTCAGGGCTTGACCCGTTCCGTCGAAGCGAGCCAGATTCCTGCACCCACCGCCGCGATCCCAATGAGCAGACTGGGGCCGATCGGCTCGCCCACCAGTATGGCGCCGAGAAGCGCGGCGGCAATCGGACTCACCGTGATCGTATTCGCCACCCGCGTCGGGGTGGTGCGCTCGAGCGCGTACACCCAGAGATAGAAGCCGAGCGCGCCGGCGAACGCGCCTAGGTACAGAACCGCTGCCCACTGCGCAGCGCCGAACGTCTCCACCGCACTGAAGCCTCCGCCGTGCCATGCAAGAAGCACGTTGCACCCCGAACCGAATGCCATGCCCGCGGTGGCATACCCGAGGGGGCTGGAGCGCGCCATAAGGGGCCGCGACAGGACGTTGTACAGCGCCATCGAGAGCATGCCCGCAACCATGATCAGATCGCCCCGCCAGGCCTCAGTCGGCGCATCGCCCAGCCCAGCCGCCAGCGCGATCGCCACGCCGCCCATCGCCACGAGCACGCCCAGCGTCTTACGTGCAGTGAGCCGCTCGCGCCCGAGCAGTGCAGCGACGATCATGGTGAGGACCGGCAGGGTAGAGACCGCGAGCGAGCCGCGTGCTGCCGTGGTGTATATGAGCGCCTCGCCGTAGACCACGAAGAACACGCCGTAGAACATAACCCCGAGGGCCGCGACACCGAGCCAATCGCGGCCGTGCGGCCAGCGGCTGCGAAGCGCGAGCGCCACGGGCAGGAGGAAAAGAAACCCGAGGCCGAAGCGAAAGACCGCGAGCGTCACCGGATCCGTTGCGCCGATCACGAAGCGTGTCACTGCGGCCGCCATGCCGCCGAACACGCTCGAGGCGACCGCCGCCAGGACGCCAGCGCGCTCCCTTGTCTGCATGCTGTTATCGTTCCCGCTTTCGGCTCTTCATTCAATTACTTCCCGGTAATGGCGCTGATGCGAAAAAGAACTTCCATCGCCACGCTGCTTAGGCAGTGGCGCGAGCGGCGAAAGATGAGCCAGCAAGCGCTCGCGCTCGAGGCGGGAGTATCGACGCGACATCTGAGCTTCGTTGAAACGGGCCGCGCACAGCCGAATCGGGAGGCCATCCTTTCTCTCGCCCGTAGCCTGGAAATTCCCTTGCGCGCGAGAAACGAACTCCTGACCGCCGCCGGCTTCGCCCCTATATACCGCGAGACTTCGTTGGACGTTCCGGAGTTGGCACAAGTACGTCGCGCCGTGGACTTCATGCTTAGGCAGCAAGAGCCTTATCCGGCGATAGTCCTTGATAGGCACTGGAACATCGTCATGTCGAATGAAGCGATGGGCCGCCTGACAAGCCTATTCCTGTCTCCGCAAGAGACCGTGGAGGCGGGCGCGCCGAATATCATGCGCCTGACCTACCACCCGAAAGGATTGCGCTCGTGGATCGTCAACTGGGAGGAAACCGCATCAGCCTATATCCAATGGCTGCACCGAGACCTGCTGCGCACCGGTGACGACAAGACTGCTGCCCTGCTTGACGAGCTGCTCTCCTATCCCGGAATTCCCCGCAAGTGGCTCTCGCTCGACCTTGACGCCTCAACTGAACCGTTTCTGGCGATGGAGTTTCGCAAAGGCAAGGTAAGTTTGAGATTCTTCACTACCATTGCTAGCCTTGGGACTCCTTACGATATTACGCTGCACGAATTGCGGATAGAGAGCTTCTTTCCAGCGGATGCCGCGACTGACGGGATGCTACGGAGCCTTGCAGGGGACAACGCGCCGCACTAATGTCCGCTTTTGGCCGATTTGTGCCGGATGACTGAGGGCACCAATTCGACCGTGAGCGGTCATTAGAAAAGCGTACTGGATCGTTCTCCCTCCGCCTCTCGTGATCGAGTTGCTTGGACTTGTCCCGCAGCGTAAGGTCACGAGCCTCTGGGGGATGATTTGGCGCGGTCACAAATGGGCGGTATGCGTTGCGCCTCTTTTCACTCCTAAGTCACTTTAGACGGCCGCAAGTTCAAGCATGGCTATGAAGATCAGGAAGCTGGTCATCGGCTCATTCCTGGCCATCATCGGCCTGCCTGTGCTGTTGGGCCTGATCGCTGCAGGCACCATCTACGTCTACGACGAAACGAACGGCACGATCGTGTCCTCGGGCCAAGAGCGGAAATACCTGCTACATGTGCCGAAGAGCTACGACCGCGCCAAACCGACGCCGCTCGTCATCAGCCTGCACGGGGCCGGGGGTTGGCCCGCTTTGCAGATGAATGTGAGCCGTTGGAACCGGCTCGCCGACGAGCACGGCTTCATCGTGGTTTATCCGTCGGGAGCGGATTTTGCGCCCCGCATCTGGCCCATGGCCGGCGCCGCCGGAAAGGCGGACGCGCAATACATTTCCGAATTGATCGACAAGCTGAAGGCAACGTATAACATCGATCCGGCGAGGATCTACGCCGATGGCCTCTCCAATGGAGCAGGCATGGCGTTTGCACTGTCTTGCACGCTGTCCGATCGCATCGCCGCGGTCGGCGCCGTGGCGGCTGCTCAAATAATGCCGTTCAGCTGGTGCAATGACCCGCGAGCAGTGCCCATGATCGCGTTTCATGGAACGGACGATCCCGTCGTGCCCTACAAGGGCGGCATGACGTGGAAGGCGCCCGTTCCAAGGCCCTTCCCGGATGTCCTGGAGTGGGTCGGGAACTGGGCTCGAAGAAACCGGTGTGCACTCGACGCCCTCGAATTGAAGGCCGCGGCGCATGTCGTCCGTCGCGAATACAGGAACTGCGCCGAGGACGCCGCCGTCGTGCTCTACACCCTGGTTGGAGGCGGCCACGCATGGCCCGGCGGCAAACCACTACCGGAATGGTGGGTCGGAACGACGAGCTCCGAGATCGACGCCACCGCTCTGATGTGGGCGTTCTTTCGCGAACATCCGCTTCGGAACAAATGAAATTGCCGTCTGACCGGCCGGGGAGCCACGAGAGACTCGAACCTCTCACACAACGCGGTTGACATAACCTCTCGCCAGCGTCCGATTTCGGGAAGCGTGACTGGCAGGTTTTGGCCGACAACCGCCTGCTGGCGGAACCTTCTGATTCCCTTCACGCCGGACGTTTGCGAAATGAGCAACCCCGCCAATGACTATCTTTTGATGGGGTAGCTCTTATCGCTGAGGAGCTATTGCGCTGATCGCGATCCCCGAATAGAAAGCGTCGCTTTAGACACGCAGAAGTTGCGCTGCCTCGGGCAAGCAGGTAGATTGCCGCGCGGTCCTTCCATAAAGCGACCACCCGCGATGTGCGGCTGCTACAGAATAGGCTTTCCTGTCGGTTGGCGCTCGCGCAAACGCGCTGTAGACGCAAGGAGGTCGGAATATGCAAACGACATGCAGTCTGTATCTTGGGGCGACTGCGACCGCCATCGCGATTGTCCTGAGCGGGACGCCAGTACGCGCCCAACCGGCGCCTGCGGTTTCGATCGGCAACGTTGACATTGGCGGCGCCGTGCGCGGCCCGAGCGGGCCGGAAGCCGGCGTGTGGGTGATCGCGGAGACGACCGAACTTCCCACGAAATTCGCCAAGATCGTCGTAACCGACGACCAAGGGCGCTACGTCATCCCCGACCTGCCGCCAAACGTGAACTATCAGGTGTGGGTGCGCGGCTATGGGCTCGTGGATTCGCCCAAGCTGCGCGCGAAGCCGGGGCAAATTCTCAATCACACAGCCGTGCCGGCGCCGAATGAGCGGGCGGCCGCCCACTATTATCCGGCGATCTACTGGTATTCGATGATGAAGATTCCGCCGGCGAAGGATTTCGGCGGCACGACCGACATCCCCAAGGACGTCACGCAGGAGCTTTGGCGCCGCCGGATGAACAACACCGACTGCATCGGCTGCCATCAGATTGGCCAGGAATCGACACGCACGATCCCGGCCGCGTTTGGCGAATTCAAGTCGGGCGCGGAGGCGTGGACGCGCCGTATCGCCTCCGGCCAAACCGGCGAATTCATGATGAACCGGCTCGCCGTGCAGCTCGGCGGCGTGCCTTTCAGGTATTTCGGCGATTGGACCGACCGCATTGCCAAGGGTGAACTGCCCAAGCACAAGCCGCAGCGGCCGACCGGCATCGAGCGCAACATCGTCATCTCCTCGTGGGAGTGGAGCACGGAGAAGCACTTCGTCCACGACCTGATCGCCTCGGACAGGCGCTATCCGACCGTCAATGCGTACGGCCAGCTCTTCGGCTCGCCTGAATACTCAACCGACAACATACCCATCCTCGACCCGAAGACGCACAAGGTGACGTTCTTCAAGATGCCGGTCGCGGATCCGAACGCACCCGAATCGTTCGGGCCTCCCTTCCACCTTACGGCTAGCGCAAAGCCGCTTGCGCCCTCGGCCTACTGGGGAGAGGAGAAGATCTGGGAGCAGCGGGCCAACAATCACAACGGCATGTTCGACAGGAAGGGCCGGGTGTGGTTCGCCGCGGCAGTGCGCGGCGTAGATAACCCGGCCTTCTGCAAGCAGGGCTCGGACCATCCCTCGGCCAAGGCATTCCCGCTCGAGCGCTCAGGACGCCAGGTGTCGATGCTGGATCCCAAGACGATGAAGTACAGCTTCATCGACACCTGCTTCGGTACCCATCACCCGCAGTTCGGCTACGACGCCGATGATACGCTGTGGCTCTCCGGCTCCGGTCCGGTGGCCGGCTGGGTCAATACCAAGGTGTGGGAAGAGACCGGCGATGCCGCGAAAGCGCAGGGCTGGGCGCCGTTTGTGCTCGACACCAACGGCAACGGCAAGGTTGATGAATACACCCAGCCGGACAAGCCGGCGGAAGCGGGCAAGGACATGCGGATCGCGGGCTCCGGTCCCTACGCCGTGATGCCGCATCCGACCGACGGCTCGGTCTGGTACACCGTGAATGTGTTCGCAGGCCCGCCCGGGTTCCTGCGTTTCGATCCCAAGACCAGGCTCTCCGAGTTCTACGCCATTCCGAAGAATGGCATTGGCGTGCGCGGCGGCGACATCGACAAGAACGGCGTGGTCTGGGGCTCGGGCTCAAACGGCAGTTTGATCAGCTTCGACCGCCGCAAGTGCAAGGGCCCGCTCAATGGACCCAATGCGAGCGGCAATCATTGTCCCGAGGGCTTCGCATATCACAAGTATCCGGGGCCGGGTTTTGAGGGCTTCGAAAACACCAGCGCCGAGGCGAGCTATTACACCTGGGTCGATCACCACAACACGCTGGGTCTTGGCGAGAACATCCCGATCTCCACCGCCAACTTGAACGACGGCTTCGTCGCGCTCAAGGACGGGAAGATGGTCATGCTGCGCATCCCGTACCCGTTGGGCTTCTTTGCCAAGGGGTTCGACGGGCGCATCGACGATCCGAACGCCGCGTGGAAGGGCCGCGGGCTGTGGAGCACGAGCGGCGACCGCGTGCCGTGGCTGATGGAGGGCGGCAAGGGGTCCAAGCCGCGCGCCGTGCACATCCAACTGCGGCCCGATCCTCTCGCGCGCTGAGCAAACGTCACAGTTTTTAGAGAAGCCGCGAATGCAGCCCATAGTGCTGCCTTCGTACTTTCTTTTTTCGACGTCGAGGGATGGTTTGCGATGATCGGTCCGGCAAAGCTCCCCACGGCTCAGAAAGGATCCTTGTGAAAGACCGCTTCTTTTGGCTTGATTCCCCTCTTACCTTCTCTGCAAGCCGTGGCCTCTGGGAATTCCGAGGGGGCGGAAAGCACTGAAAGTCGTAAAGTTTCCGCCGGCAAAGTTTGTCGCGGTCACGTTCCCCATGCTGTGCGCGATTGCTGCGTGACATCGGCAACCGCTTCTCAGGTGAATCAAGGATCGATTAGCACACCCGGATTGAGCATGCCATTCGGATCGAGCACGCGTTTCGCCGCCCGTAGCGCCTGCGCGAAGAGCTCAGGTCGCTGCCGGTCGTACCAAGGCCGGTGATAGCGCCCGACGGCGTGGTGGTGAGTGATTGTGCCACCTAGCTCGACCAGCGCCGAGAGCATCACCTCCTTTACCTCGTGGTACTGCTCGAGCATCGTGTTCTTTTCGGCAAGCGCGTGGAAAGTGAAATACGGTGCCGGGCCGTCCGGGTAGACGTGCGTGAAGCGGCAGGTGAAGGTGGACGGGTACTTGAAGATGCGTCCGGCCGCCTCCGTCGTCCGCTGCATCACCTCGGCGTGGAAGTCGCGGAAGCGGTCCCAGGTAATCGCCGACTCGACGGTGGTGGCGATGATGCCGCGCGCGGTGAGGTGCTCCTGGAAGTAGGGCATGCGGATGAACTTGTCGCGCCATTCGCCCGCGGCTCCGGCGCGCTGCGAGCCGTCCGACTCGAGCGCTGCAGGGTCCCATTCGCCACCGTGATCGGCGCAGAGCTCGAGGGCGCGCGTCATCCACGCATCGAGCGGGTGGTCCGCTGACTCGAAGGTAAGCACCATCAAAGCGCCTTCGGCGGGGCTGTCGGGGGAGTACGCGGCCTCCTTAGCCTCGAGCAGCCGGCAGTTCGCAGGATAAAGCCCGGACTGAGCGAGGACGCGCACCGCATCCGCGCCCGCATAAAAGTCCCTGAAGCGCACCGTGGTCGAAGCGCGAAAGCTCGGGCGCTTGCGCAGGCGCATCCACGCCTCCGTGATCACACCCAGGATGCCCTCCGAGCCAATGAACATCCGGTCCGGCGACGGTCCGGCACCAGAGCCTGGCAGCCGCCGCGTGTTGAGCGTGCCCGCGGGTGTCACCACGCGCAGCGACTCCACCAGGTCGTCGATGTGCGTGTAAAGGGTCGCGAAGTGGCCGCCCGCGCGCGTCGCGATCCAGCCTCCGAGCGACGAGATCTCAAACGACTGCGTGAAGTGCCTGAGCGTCAGGCCATGGGGTTTGAGCTGTGCCTCGAGCTGCGGCCCCAGCGCGCCCGCCTGGATGCGGGCGGCTTGCGAGGTTTCGTCCACCTCGAGCACCCGGTTGAGGTTACCAAGGTCGAGCGTGACTACCGGCCGCTCGGTGTCGGGCGGCTCGAAGCCGGAAACCACCGAAGACCCGCCGCCATAGGGAATGCAAATTGCGCCTGCGTGCGTGCACCAGTCGAACAGGTCGGCGATGTCGGATTCGTCCCTCGGGTACGCAACCACGTCTGGCGGGTTGGGGCAGTGGCGCCTGAACATACGCGCCGAATCGAGCCACGCCTTGCCGTAGCTGTGCGCGAGACGTGATTCCGGGTCGCCGGTGCAAATCGCCGCGAGCGCCGCAGGCGGCTCGATGCGCGGCGCTCGCACGCTGAACTCGCTCACCTGTGGTGCCGGCGTGACGTTAAAACCGGAAACGCCGAAACGCTTCGCGAACATCGCGACGATGCGCGCGAGTTCCTCGGTGGACACGCTTTCATCGGCGTAGCCCCAACCGTAGAACCGGCGCGGCCGCCCGCCCCGCACTTTGGCGAGTTCGCTCATGATCTCGTTTATTATCAGATATGCACGCGCGAAGTTAGCGGGTGTCGCTCTTGATGAGCTCAATGTAGAAGCGCGTCGCGCGCACCAGGTTCTCGAGCGACAGGCGCTCGTTGGTGCCATGAAAGCCGGTCAGGTCCTGCGCGGAGATCATCATCGGATTGAAGCGATAGGCGTTGTCCGACACGGTCTCGTAATGTTTGCTATCGGTGCCCGCGATCGTGAGGCCCGGCGCTACCACTACGTCGCCATACACGCGCCGCACGGCATTGGCCATGGCTCGGAAAGCCCGCGAATCGGCGGCGGCGACGCGGGAGGCACCGTAGCCGCGGAGCCTCGTGACGCTGACGCGATCGTCAGCGATAGTCTTCTTCACGTACTCGACCACACGCTCCGGGGTATCGCGCGGATGAAGGCGGAAATTCACTGTGGCCGTGGCCTCAATCGGGAGCACATTCTCCTTCACGCTGCCGGACAGCATAGTCGGCGCGGTGGTGGTGCGAAGCATCGCGTTCGACACCGGCGATTTGGCCAATTCGCGTTCGATCACTGCGCCGAACAGCCATTGATTGGCGAACAGCACCCTCTTGTCGAACGACATGTAACGGGCGAGCGTGCCGAACGCCTCGCCGCTGACGCCGTCCAGTCCGCCGGCCATCGGCGCTTCCTGCAGCGCGACGATCGCGCGGGCGAGAATCCCCACTGCGGTCTCGCGTGGCGGCATCGATGAGTGGCCGCCCGCGGCTCGGGCGGTGATATTCAGCGTCAGATAGCCCTTCTCGGCAATGTTGATGCTGGCCACCGGTCGAGCCACGCCAGGCACGATCCCGTCAAGGACGAACGAGCCTTCGTCCAGCGACCAGCCAAGTCGGATGTTCTGCTTCGTAAGATGGGCCGCGACGGCGGCCGCACCCGTCTCGCCGCCGATTTCCTCGTCGTGGCCGAAGCTGAGATAGATGGTGTGCTGCGGCTGATGGCCTTGTTGGAGCAGATAGGTCACCGCTTCGAGGATCGTGATCACCGCGCTCTTGTCATCCAAGGTGCCACGACCCCATACGTAGCCGTCGGAAATTTCGCCGGCGAAAGGCGGATGCTTCCAAGCCTTTTCCGTTCCCGGAATCACTGGCACAACGTCGTAATGGGCGGTCAGCATGGCAGGTTTGGCTGCGGCATCCTTGCCGACCCATTTGTAGAGCACGGTATGACCGCCCAAGATCTCACGCGACAGCTTTTGATGCGCCTCAGGATAGGTTGCCGCGAGCCATGCGACAAAACTGTCGAAAGGCGCCGGATCGACAGGCTCCGGCGGTTGCTGCGAAATGGTGGCGAATTGCACCGCTTGGGAGAGGCGAGTGGCAACTGCCCGAGCATCGATAGCGTAGGTGACTGGTTCGACCTTCACTTGCTCGGGCGGTAGAAATACTGCGGCGCGATAGACGAGGGTGCCCGCGAACACGAGGGCCGTGGCCAGCAGGCCGAGCAGCAGTTTCTTCAACACGGGCTCTTCTCCCTTACGCCGCCGTCTGAGACGATGTCCGGGAGATTACCTTGCCGCGCGCAACGTGCGCCAGGTGCTGGCATGAATAGTCAGGAGACAACACACGAACGGCCTGCGCCGGTTTTTAGCCTTCGCTTCCGACCGTCCCCGGCAAAAACCGCTTTAACTCGTTGCGCAGCCCCACGACTTTGCCGACGATGCCGAGCGCCGGTGATGTCACTTTCTCGCGAGGCAAGGGCCTAGGTAGCTTCCGTTTCCGGCGCCCCTTGCTCGATCGCGTTGGGCGAAAACCACTTCAGCTTGTGGTGCAGCCGCACCACCTCGCCGACGATCACGAGCGCAGGTGGTTTCACCTTCTCGCGCGACGCAATCTCGGGCAGCGTGGCAAGCGTCCCAATCCGCACCCGCTGTCCCGCATCGGTGGCGTTCTCGACGATTGCCGCCGGCATGTCTCCAGCCAAGCCGTGCGCAATCAACCGCTCGCAGATGAGCGGCAGGCCGTGCACGCCCATGTAGATGACGATCGTCTGGTGGGGCGTCGCGAGCGCCTCCCAGTCCAGCTCCGGCTCGCCGTGCTTCAGGTGCCCGGTCACGAATACGCAGGAGTGCGCGTACTCGCGGTGAGTGAGCGGAATGCCGGCGTACGCCGCGGCGCCCGCTGCGGCGGTGATGCCCGGAACCACCTCGAACGCGATGCCGTGCATGGCGAGCGTCTCGATTTCCTCGCCGCCGCGGCCGAAGATGAACGGGTCGCCTCCTTTCAGCCGCACCACGCGCTTGCCCTCGCGCGCGAGCTTCACCAGCAGCGCGTTGATCTCCTCCTGCTTGAGCTCGTGGCGGTTCGATTCCTTGCCGACGAAGATACGCTCGGCCTCGCGGCGCGCGAGATCGACGATCGCCTGAGACACGAGGTTGTCGTAGAGCACCGCGTCCGCGAGCTGCAGCACGCGCAGCGCGCGCAGCGTGAGCAGTTCCGGGTTGCCGGGCCCGCCGCCGACGAGATAGACTATCCCTGAAGGAGTGGTGGCCGCGACCCCGGCTTGCAGCTCGCGCTCGAGCGCTTCGAGCGCCGGGACTTCGCGCCCGGCCAACACCATCTCGGCGATCGGCCCGTCCATCACGCGCTCCCAGAAGCGGCGGCGCACGGCGGGATCTGGATACCGGCGCTTGGAGGCTTGGCGGAAGCGCGCCGCGAGCGCGGCGAGCCGACCGAATGCGAACGGCACCGCCGTCTCGATGATCGTTCTCAGCGTTCGCGCCAGCACGGGCGATGCGCCGCCGGTCGAGATCGCGATCTGCACCGGCGCGCGATCGATCACTGCCGGCATGATAAAGCTCGAAAGCGCTGCGTTGTCGGCGACGTTGACCGGGATGCGGAGTGCGCGCGCGGCATTCGAAACCGCCTCGTTCGCGCTCGGATCGTCGGTCGCGGCGATCACGACTTCCGCACCCACCAGGTCGCCCGGCTGGAAGCGCTTCGCCTCGTGACGGATCGCGCCGAGCAGGGTCAACTCCGAGAGGCGGGTACAGAGCTCGGGTGCAATCACGGTCACGCGTACCCCGGAGCGCAGCAGCGTCTCGGCCTTGTTCGCCGCCACTGGTCCGCCGCCGACCACGATTCCCGGCTTGCCGCGCAGGTCGAGAAATGCGGCAAAGTAGGCGCCGTCGGGGATCGGGTTCATAGGCGAATCGTTGCGAAGGCGAGGTCTGTCACCTTTGATCTAGGTTAAGTGTCCGGCAGTGCCCGTGGAGCACTCTACGGTCATGATTGTAGAAGCTGCCCGGCTCTTGGTGTGCGCCGCGGCGATCGCCGGCGGAACGGCCGGCGCGCAGCCCGTCGAGCCGCGTCGCGCTGAACTCCTCAACATGGTGAAGCAGGACTGCGGCTCGTGCCACGGCCTCACGATGAAGGGAGGATTAGGACCGGCACTCGAGCCTCGCGCCATGGCGGGCAAGGACGAGGAACAGATGCGGCACGTGATTCTCCATGGCAGGCCGGGAACGCCCATGCCGCCGTGGAAAGACTTCGTCAGCGAAGACGAGGTGCGCTGGATCGTGGACATGCTGAAAAAAGGACTGCCGGATGCGCGCTAGAGTTCTTCTCATCATTCTTGCGGCTGTGCTGGCTGGTTGCGCGGCGCAGCCCGAGCTTCGAGGCACCGGCGACCTCGGGTTGGTGATCGAACGCGCCGCGGGTCGCGTGTTGCTCATCGAGACGAGCCGGCGCTCGGTGCTCGCGCGGATCGAGGGACTGGGCGACCTTGCGCATGCATCGGTCGTCTATTCGCGCGACGGGCGCTACGGGTACGTGTTCGGGCGCGACGGGGGGCTGAGCAAGGTGGACATGCTCGGCGCGCGCGTGGTTGCGCGCGTCGTGCAGGCGGGCAACTCGATCGGCGGCGCGATTTCGCAGGATGGCCGGCTGATCGCGGTCGCGAATTACGAACCGGGCGGGGTGCGCTTGTTCGACGCCGAAACGCTCGAGCCGCTCTCCGAAATCCCAGCAACGTGGGGTGACGGCACGCAGCGCGCCAAGGTCGTGGGAATCACCGACGCGCCGGGCAACCGGTTCGTCTGGAGCCTGTTCGAGGCGGGCGAAATCTGGATTGCGGACGCAACCGATCCGCGCAAGCCGGTCGTGACAAAGCTGCGGGGCGTCGGCAAGCAGCCCTACGATGCGCTGATCACGCCGGACGGCAGGCATTACATCGCCGGGCTGTTTGGCGAGGATGGGTTGGCTCTCGTCGATCTGTGGAACCCGCAAGCCGGCGTGCAGCGGATCCTCGCCGGCTATGGGCGGGGAGAGGAGCCGCTGCCCGTCTACAAGATGCCGCACCTGCGCGGCTGGGCAGTCGCGGGCCGCTACGCATTCCTGCCCGCGATCGGCCGCCACGAGGTGCTGGTGGTGGACACGGTGGACTGGAAGGAAGCGGGCCGCATCCCGGTGCATGGGCAACCCGTGTTCGCGGTGGCGGAGCCCGGCGGGCGCAAGGTATGGGTGAACTTCGCCTTCCCGAAGAACGAACTCGTGCAGGTGATCGACGTGCAGACGCTCGAGGTCGTGCGAGCGCTCAACCCGGGACGCGCGGTGCTGCACCTGGAGTTCACCCCGCGCGGCGAGCAGGTGTGGATTTCCTCCCGCGATGACGACCGCGTGACGGTCTACGACACGCGGACCTACGCCGAGCTTGCTCGCCTTGCGGCCGACAAGCCGAGCGGGATCTTTCTCGTGTCGCGAGCGTTCCGCACCGGGTTCTGATGCGCGCCGTCACGTACCGATTGCTCAACGACTACCAGCGCGATTTTCCGCTCGTCCCCCATCCGTATGCCGAGATTGGGGCGCAGTGCGACCTTTCCGAGCAGGAAGTCATCCATGAGTATTGCGGGCTCCGGGAGGCAGGCAAGATCGACCGGATCGGTACGCTGTTTCGCCCGAACACGGTCGGGGCGAGCGCGCTTGCGGCGCTCGCGGTGCCGCCGCGCGAACTGGAACGGGTCGCGCAGGGGGTGAGCGCACAACCCGAGGTGAACCATAATTACGAGCGCGAGCACCGCTACAACCTCTGGTTCGTGGTGACCGGGCAAGACGCGTCGTGCGTAGGCGCGGCGCTCGACCGGATCGAGTCGCAATGCGGGTTGCGGTCACTGCGCCTGCCGCTCGAGGAGGAATTCCATATTGATCTCGGCTTCGATCTCTTCGATGGCGCCGTGCCGCGCAATGGCACGGCCCCGGTTCAGCCGGTGATGCTCGATCCGGATGACCGGCGGCTCGTTGCCGCGCTCCAGAAAGGGATTCCATTGGTATCGCGGCCGTACGCGGAACTGGGGCGCGCCGCCGGATTGACCGAATCCGCAGCGATCGAAATGCTGCGGCGCTGGCTCGACTGTGGCATCGTGCGCCGCTTTGGTGCCGTGGTGCGCCATCAGCCGCTCGGCTACCGGGCGAACGCCATGGTGGTCTGGGACGTCCGCGACGCGGAAGTCGGGGCGGCAGGCAGGCGCGCTGCGGCACTGTCTGCGGTGACGCTCTGTTACCGGCGCGTGCGCCAGCTCCCGGAATGGCCGTACAACCTGTTCTGCATGATCCACGGCAAGGAGCGCGCGGCGGTGGCGCGCGCGATCGACGACGTGACCCGGGGCGCAGGGCTGGACGGGTATCCGCGCGAAGTCCTCTTCACCCGGCGCTGCTTCGCGCAGCGCGCAGCGCGCTACGTCGAAACCGCGCATGGATGAACTCGATCGCGACATCGTCCACCGCCTGCAGGGCGGCTTTCCGATCTGCGAGCGGCCCTTTGCGCAGGCTGCGATCGCGCTCGCCACGGACGAGCAG
Organism: uncultured Enterobacteriaceae bacterium; assembly: GCA_964651335.1. Taxonomy (GTDB): domain Bacteria; phylum Pseudomonadota; class Gammaproteobacteria; order Burkholderiales; family SG8-39; genus 2-02-FULL-66-14. The sequence goes on from CAZYVT010000020.1 coordinate 41,567, forward strand.
ACACTGATTGCGCGCATTGGAGCGCTGCTCGAGGAGGGGACCCTGACGCGCTTCGGCCCGCTCTACGACGTGGAAAGAATGGGCGGCGCGTTCACGCTGTGCGCGATGCGGGTGCCGGCGGCCGACTTCGAGCGCGTCGCGGCGCTGGTGAACGCTCATCCGGAAGTGGCGCACAACTACGAGCGCGAACACGCGTACAACCTGTGGTTCGTGCTCGCGACCGGCGCGCGCGAGGACATCGCGCCGGTCATCCGGGCGATTGAGGAAGAGACCGGATATCCGGTGCTCGACTTGCCGCGCCTCGACGAGTACTTCATTGAGCTGAAGCTTTCGGCATGAATGATCTCGATCGGCGCATCGTACGAGCCACGCAGTCCGGCCTTCCACTCGTGCCGCGGCCCTGGCATGCGGTTGCGGAAGAGATCGGCGTCGCACCCGATCTCGTCATTGAACGCGTACGCCGCATGCTCGCAGAGGGCCGCATCCGCCGGATCGGCGCGGTGCCGAATCATTACCGGCTTGGCTACACGGCGAACGGCATGTCGGTCTGGGACGTCGCCGACGAGCATGTGGAGCGGCTGGGGCGCGCGGTGGGCGCGCTTCCGTTCGTCACGCATTGCTACCGGCGGCCGCGCCGGCCTCCGGGTTGGCCGTACAACCTCTTCGCGATGGTCCATGGGCGCAGCCGGGGAGAGGTTGAGGACAAAGTGGCGCAGATCCGGGCGCTCCTCGGGAGCGCGTGCCGCGGCTCGGAAGTCCTCTACAGCACCCGGATTCTGAAGAAGACCGGGCTGCGGCTCGGCTGATGTTTGACCCGGGTCAAATTTCTCCGGGTCCGGGCGCATAGCATCTGCCCATGTTCCGGGTCTCGCAGTTCATCCAGGAGATCGACCGCCCAACACCGGTGGCGCCGCGCCGCAATCCGCCGGGACCGGTGGTGATCTGGAACCTCGTCCGGCGCTGCAACCTTGCCTGCCTGCACTGCTATTCGATTTCGGCCGATATCGACTTCCCGGGCGAGCTTTCGACCGAGGAAATCTACCGGGTCATGAATAATCTCAGGGGATTCCGGGTACCGGTGCTGATCCTCTCGGGTGGCGAACCGCTGCTGCGGCGCGATCTGTTCGAGATCGCGGCGCGCGCCAAGCGCATGGGCTTCTACACCGGCCTGTCGACCAACGGCACGCTGATCGACGTGCAGAGGGCCGAGCGCATCGCGGCGATCGGTTTCGATTACGTGGGCGTGAGCCTGGACGGCCTGCGCGAGACGCACGACCGGTTTCGCAGAAAGACCGGCGCGTTCGACGCCTCGCTGGCGGGACTGCGCCATTGCCGCGACCGGGGCTGCAAGGTCGGCGTGCGCTTCACGCTCACCCAGGATAACGCCGGAGATCTGAATGATCTGATCGACCTCGCCGGGCGTGAAGGGATCCACAAGTTCTATCTATCGCATCTCAACTATGCCGGGCGCGGCAACCGGAACCGGATGCACGATGCACAGCACCTGCTTACGCGGCGCGTGATGGACGAGCTGTTCGAGCGCTGCTGGGACTACCAGCGCCGCGGCGTAGCGCAAGAATTCGTCACCGGCAACAACGATGCCGACGGCGCATACCTGCTGCAGTGGGTGACGCGGCGCTTCCCCGAGCGCGCGGATCACATCCGCTCCAAGCTCGAGGAATGGGGCGGCAACGCGTCCGGCGTGAATGTCGCCAACATCGACAACCTCGGCAACGTGCACCCGGATACCATGTGGTGGGACTATCGCCTGGGCAACGTGCGCGAGCGCCCGTTCTCCGCCATCTGGACCGATGTTTCCGATCCCGTGATGGCCGGGCTTAAGCAGCGCCCGCGCCCGGTCAAAGGGCGCTGCGGCGCCTGCCGTCATCTGGCGATCTGCAACGGCAACACGCGCGTGCGCGCACGGCAACTGACGGGCGATCCCTGGGAAGAGGACCCGGGCTGCTACCTGAGCGACGAAGAGATCGGCGCGGCCTCTGGAACGCGCGCGCGCATCCGGCTCACCCCATACCGCAGGGCGGCGACGCGGTGAGCAGCCAGCAGACCAACGGCTCGAGCCGCAAGGCGCGGCATCCGCAGATCCGAGTGCAGGCGTTTCTCGCCAACCTGCCGCTCTTCAGCAACATGAAAGCCGAAGAGCTCGACCGGATTGCCTCCGCAACCTTTCCGGTGTACGCGGAAAAGGGAGAAAACGTGTGCAGCATGGGCGACCCGTGCACCGGCTTCCATGTGGTGGTGTACGGCCAGGTCAAGCTCGGCTTCACTTCGCCGCAGGGAATCGAGAAGGTGGTGGAGATCATCCGCCCCGGGCAGAGTTTCGGCGAAGCACTGATGTTCCTCGAAAAGCCGTACATCGTGTTCGCGCAGGCGCTTTCCGACACGATGCTTTTGCATGTCCTTAAACACGCCGTGTTCGAGGAACTGGAGCGCGATGCGGGCCTGGCGCGGCGCATGCTCTCGGGCCTGTCGCGGCGCCTGCACGGCCTGGTGCGCGATGTCGAGGCCTACACGCTGCGCTCGGGCTCGGAGCGGGTGATCGGATACCTGCTGGGCGACGTCCCGGACGGCGCCGGCGCCGACGGCGCTCCGGTAGAAGTGAACCTCTCGCCCGGCAAGAGCGTGATCGCCTCGCGTCTCAACATGACCCCCGAGCATTTTTCCAGGATCCTGCACGACCTCACGACGCAGCGCCTGATCGAAGTGGACGGGCGCACGATTCGTGTCCTCGACCTGGCGCGGCTGCGCGGGGATGGGGCGTAGCGGTTCCCCTGCCGCGGCTCCCACGCCGCGTCAAGCCGGGACCGCCTGGGCCCGCCGGTTCTGCGCGCGGCTCGTCCTGTACCCGAGGTAGCCGACGGCCAGGACAAGCCCGGCGAAAAGAGCGATCGTCGCGACGCGCGAGGACTGGGCGAGTAAGTGCAACGTGCCGCTCTCCAGCCCGACGAATGCGAGGCCGAGCACCGGGATTATCGGAGCCCCGCAGCCCGTGACGCTGCACGCGCCGGTGGAGATCCCGAGCACCGTCGCCGCCGCACCCGCGAGACCTCCCCGGCGCAGTGCGGAGGCGGCTCGCGTGCCGCCGAGCGTGAGATCGCGATAGCTGCGCCAGAGGGCGAAGTACAGCCCGAACAGGGCCGAAACGAGGAGGATGCGCCCGACGTCGGTCACATCCACGGCGAAACCCCAGTCGGCGCCGCCGTAGGTGGCGTCGGCCGAGAACCAGAAAAGCGCGAGGTCCGGAAGCTTTCGCAATTTCTCCCCGATCGCCACGTCACCGGAGGCGAGGTATTCGGGGAGGCGTTTAAGCCACGGATTGAAGGTGTAGAAGTCGAGCGGTTTACGCACCGCCGACAGGATCGCGACGGGCGCAAGAACGTTGAGCGCAGCGACGGCGACCGTCACCGACGCGAAGACGCCGGGATGCGCGGCCAATGCCGTCCACGCCCCCCGCAGGGACTCGCCTGCCCACCGCACGCCTGAGGACTCCAGAAGTGTGACCGGCCGTTATTTTACCGGCGCCTAACGCGTCTCGACGATGGGCTGGGCGAGGATCCACAGGCTCACCATGGTGTAGGCGACCATCAGCAGGGCGAGCGGATACTGGCTGCGGCGGGCCGTCCGCAGCTCGGAAAAGCGTGCGAGCGCCAGGCGGTGCGCAACGTACATGGCGAGCACGTGGCCGAGCACGATGACGACGACCGACGTGTACCAGGCGAATCGCGCGCCGACGATGCCTACCGCGATCTTGTAGTGCGCGGTGCCGAACAGGTCCCAGCCGTGACCGAACGGATCCGAGGCGAGCGGAATCACGACCTGGCCCGCCACCAGCAGATAGGAGAGGTAATGCGCAACGTGGTAGGCGAAAGCGATGGGCAGCAGCGTCGGCACGAACAGGCGCGCGAGCTCCCCCGCGGTGGCCGGACGCGCATCCCCGCGCGTGAGCCACGCCATCAACCCGCTCGCGCCGAGGATGACCAGTACGAAGACGCAAGGAACCAGCAGCAGCCCTGCCGTCGCCGACGCCGACCAGATCGAATCGGTGATCGGTTCGCCGGGAGGCGACACGCGCGCAAGCAAGCCCGCCCAGAGCGGCGTCTCCCGCAAGCCGTCGAACGTGACGGTCGCAAGCATGACGATCACGAAGACCGCCGCCGACGTCGAGAGGGGCGACGAATCCAGCAGTCCGGCTGCGGGCGGACGCAGGTTCCATTCGCAAGCGGCTGCGTTCGTCACCCGCACTTCGCTCGGCGCCAGCCGCGCGATCATCCCGAAGTACACCGCGAAGACTTCGCCGCTGCGCAGCCACGCCTCGCGGCCGAAAAGCAACATGCCGCCCCAAGTGAGCAGCGAATAGCCGATCGCGAGCCAAGCGATGTTGGCCGGAACCGCGTTGCCATCCCAGACGATCTCGATCCACCCGAAGGCGATCAGCAGCACCGTCGCCGGCCACACGCCGACGCCGGCCGGCAGGCCCAGGCGCGGCCGTAAACGGGCTGCGGGACGAATCCTGCGGGCGATCGCTTCCGCCCATAGGTAGAGCGCCTTCCAGGGATTGAGCAGCGCCCAGAGGTCGCCCGCCGCGGCGCTGAGATAAGTGAACCCGATCCACCACGCGATCCAGACGAAAGCGGGCGCGAGATTGCGGAAAGGATCCTGGGTGCCGATGATCCCGGCGGCAATGAGGACGAAAAAAACGCACACCGATACGGCGCGCAGCGCTTCGAGCGCGAGCGGATGTAGACGCAGGAGAACGAGCCGCGGGTAGGAAGCGCCGCCGGCGCCGCGCCGCAGCGCCAGGGTAAAGACGACGAATGAAAGAGCGACGGCCGACCCCGCGGCGGTGAGCCACAGGGAAAGCGGCAGCGGCAGGTCGTAACGCGCGCCGAACGCGTGCGCTACGGCCTCCGCAGGGAGTAGCGTGAGCGCCGCGGCTCCGCTAGCGCGGATGAATCTCGACATGAAGGAGCGCGCCGTGGCGATGCTTGGACCCGCCATCGGTATGGATCGCAACGGGAAAGCGACCCGTGAGCCGCGCCGCGAACGCCGTGACGGCGGGCTTGCCGGGCTCGACACGCGTCTCGAGATCGTAACCATGGAGGTGCAGGACGAGGGGCTCGTCGGCAGTCCAGCGCAGCTCGACGCGTTCGCCCTCAGTGGCGCGCAACACGCGTTGTGCCTGCGGCACGCGGCCGTGCGCGATGCGAAGCTCGAAGGTGCGGTTGGCGGCTTGCGGGCTTTCGTCGCCGGCCATGACCGGTGGCGCAAGGCACGCGCCGAGCGCGATGACAGCCGCGACGATCCTTGCTGCCAGCACCGCGCGATCGTAACACCATGCAGTGACGCTGTATAAATTTCGGCTTCCGGCGAAGACCGGACACTCACGAGCCGTCACCTCAATCGAACAGTCCGAGCAGTTCGAGCCCGGCTTGGTTCCCCAATCGGGGCGAATCTGGGCACTCTTGGCGCGTCAGTGTACGGCTGTATTAAGGTGCCGCTAGCGGGCACCTCGCGCCCTGCGCAGACGTTCAAGCTCGCGAAGCGCTCCTTTGTGAGTGGGGTTTGCTCCTAGAGCCTTCTCAATCACACAATGCGCTTGATCAGTCTTGCCGGCCCTCCTCAGCAGCGATCCTAATTGGACGAGTACTGCCACATTGAGCGGATCGTGGTCCACGGCGCGACTTAAGAATTCAATAGCACTGCTGAGAGAGAACGGCTTTACGGCCACTGCGGCAGACTTATATAGCATTCCCCGATGACGCCCCGAGTAGAGGCCATCGGGTACGTCGCTTGCCATTCTCTCCAAAAACTCCGTTAGAGCGCCGTATTCCCCCGCGTCTGCGCAAGCTGCGTACAGGAAATTGTGTGCGCCTACTGCGTTCCAGCGAACTCTTGCAAGAATGGGCCGCACTTCATCAAAGCTTTTTGGCGCAGAAATCGCAAAGATTCCCAGCTGTATAGACGCGACGACACTACCATCTGACCCTTCGTCGCTGACACTCTCGAGCCAAGCTGTTAGCCCTGCCGCTAGATCTGGACTAGACAGGTTCTTGGCGGCGAGGCGGGCTCTTTGAATAAGGTACTGCTTGTACAAGCCGCCATCGTTCGCTACAGGGCCGATGGCCGATGCACGGCTACCTTCCGGCAATTCCGGAACATCTATACCTAATTCTCTATACGTCATCGTTACGGGGAGCGTGACGCACCTACAACCTTCATGGATAGGAAGTGCTGGTGGATTCTGGGCCCCATCTAGTTCAAGACACGTGAGACATGTCGATTCATCTAACGCGCAACGAAGCTTGACGCCCTTTATTACATCAGAGTTCTGAGGGTCGGCCAACGCTTCCCGCCCGTAGTCTCGATGCGTTCGCGAGCGCGTCGTGTTAGACATCATGGCCCAAGTTGAGCGTCCGTTTAACTGCCTTCATGGCGCAGGAACGCCGGCGCACCTACCTGTCCGAATAGCACAAGGGCTCGATCGCCCATGAGGCACGATATAGAGCGCCAGCCCATTGCGGATAGTTCGCCATAGTTAACCTTGGTCTGTTGCACAAGCGAGACACGTGTACGCGTGACGTACAGAAGTAGATCGAGAGTGCCCTTGGCCTGGACGTAGCGACGGTCTTCAGCGAGCTTCTGCGCCTCGTGTCGAACGAGGTCGTACCCGTCGACTGAGGGCGGTACGTCATAGACGGAACCCGGGCCGATGGTGTCTTGGACTGTTTTGGCCGCCATAACTTGACGATATGTTGCCTCAACTTCGGCGCTGCGGCGGTAGCCCGGGACTAGTATTTCCTTGATTTGGAAATGCGCATCTCGGAACTTCACGTCCACGTTGCTGTTCTGTTCTTGCAACTTGATTTCGTCAATGGCAAATACCACCGACCGGCGACTGAGAAACTCTTGCACTACCGAGCGTTCGCGCTCCTCCTTCCGCGCGTTGGAGAAGAAGTGAAAGTCTGAAGCCGACGATCGTTTCATCTCTTCCAGAAGGTCAGTTTCATCACTCATTGCAGCTACATTTATTGATTTGCGAAAAAACCATATGAATCTGACGGTCAGCTCACGCAGTTATAACGGCGGCTCGGCCCCCGTTGCTGTAACACGGGGGCCTATGGATACAACAGTACGCCGCAGAGGGACGACAAGCAACTTGGGATACTGGAGAGAGACCGGCGGTCGCAACTTAGCTCGATAAATCACCGATTCGGGTCGGAAGCCGAAATTAAACCGAGACACTACGCGTCCTTGACACCCGCAAGGGAGCGATGTTCCACTGAATCTCGCTCATGAACTCCTGCGCGAGTAAGATCGTTCTGGCATCGGCGCTCGCGCTCCTCGGCGTCGCCCACGCCGGCCACGAGTTTCCGTTTTATCCGTCGTTCTATCCGCAGGAGATCACGGTCGAGGCGCTCGATGCGCGCTCGGCCGCACAACGGCTCGCCAAGGGGACGCTGCACGCTTACGCGGGAGGCGAAATCGCCACCAAGGTCGATGCGGGGAAAACCGGAAGCGTCAGCTCGCTTGGCGGCTACGTCGTTGCGAACTTCGATCCCCGCGTGCCGCAGTTCGCTGACCGCGCCGCGCGCTGCGCAGCCGCGCGCAGCCTGAAGGACGCGCTCGGCGAGGGTCAGATCTGGCATCCATACCCGGTCACGCCCTTTCACGCCGATTACCTGCACCATGCCGATCGCGCCGAAGCGGCGCGAGCTGCGGTCCCGGCGCAGAAAAGCGCAGGACTGCCCGGCAAGGTGGAAATCATCGATGTGGCAGCGCTCGCGGCTCAAGCGAGCACGCGTTACAACGGCTGGTCAGGACCGCCGTGGAGCAGGCAGGGCTGGTTTAACGCTTACCTCCTACTCGCGAGCGCGGTGAGCGAAAACACTACTCGCGCGCGGATCGAGGACGCGGTGCGGCGTCTGACGCGCGGTGATTATCGGAGCCTCGAAGAGCGCGTCAACCTCGAGCGCAGCCTCGTGGCCTTACTGCAAAGTGGCTGCGAGCGCGTCGTCCTCGGCTATACCGAGCGGCGCGAGCACTATGGCGTGGACTATTCGCAAGGGGTGGAGAATGTGGGCTACGACGCGCTCGACGGCGTGGCCTCGGCGATTTTCCCGCGCACCGTCAAGCTGCGGGACTTTCCCTGGAACGGCTGGCTCAACGCTGCGGCGCCGGCGCCGCCCTCCAGCGCGTGGAATCCCGTGGTCGGGGGTTTCGGCGACATCTTCGGTCGTCTCGTGTGGTGGGCGGTCGCCGACCCTGCGCTGTTTCCTTCGCCGCACGGCGGCGGCTGGATCGAAAACCGCGTCAGTGCCGCGATCGCAAAGCCCGCAGGACCGATTGCGGTGCCCGAAGACGCCTTGCTTCCCGAGCCAGGCAGCGGGCGACTCGTACTCGCGGGACGCGGCAAGACGGCGTCGTCGCGCATCACCTATCGCGTGCGCAACTCGGCCTTCCATGACGGCACACCGATGAGCGTGGCCGACGTGCTGTATGCGTACGCCTTCGCGGCCGCTTGGGGCGCAGGCGCTGCGGTGGATTCCGATGTCGCCGCGGCGACGGCACTCGCGCGCGAGCGCCTCAGGGGAGTGCGCGTCCTGCGCGTCGAGACCGAGACCCTCGCATCCGGTGAGGACAAGCTGAGTTACGAAGTTCCGGTGATCGAGGTCTACCTCGATGTCGGATTCGACGGCGACGCGGCTACAGTGGCACCGCCGTGGTCGACGCTGCCGTGGCATCTGCTCGCGCTGCTGGAAGAAGGCGCGCGCCGCAGGCATTTCGCCTTTTCGGCGCCGGCTGCGGCGCGTCGCGGCCTGCCGGAGCTCGATCCGGTGCGCAACGCCGCGCTCGTGCGGCGGCTCGCCGAGCTTGCCCGCGAGCTGGAGGAGCGTGCGTACGTTCCGCCCGCGCTCGCGCCGTACGTCAACGCCGACGAAGCCCGCAATCGCTATCGCCGGCTGCGCGAGTTCCACGCGGCGCACGGTCATTGGCTCGTCACCAACGGTCCGTACGTGCTGAGCCGGTGGGACGGGACGAAGGCGGTGCTCGCCGTATTCCGCGATCCGAGCTATCCGAAGGGCCTCGGCAGCTTCAACGCCCACGCGGTGCCGCTCAAGGCGTATGTGACGAGGATCGAGCGCCGCAGTTACGGCGCGGAGGTTTACACCGAAACCGAGTGGCTCGAGCGCCTTGGACGCGATGTGCGGATCGTGCGCGGCTCGTTCGCGATGAAGCTTGCGGAGCGGATCTCGGGCGCGGGCGTGCCGCCGGCGCCGGTGTGCCACTACCTGCTCGTCGGCCCGGATGGCGAGGTCGCAACCGCAGGCGCGGTGCGCGCCGGCGGAACGGGGGCCTGCCGTCTCGAGTTCACAGGCGCCGGGGGGCGGACCGCATCGGGCGGCTACCGGCTCGTGGTCGCCTCGGTCCTGGAGGACAACATTACCAACGCGCCGATCAAGATCGTGCAGTGGAACTATTAATTGTCGAGACGCCCGAACCGCCCGGGTGCGAACGGCGGTAAACTGTCGTCGGTGATCCGGTTCCCCCGTCGGGACGAACGGGCGGGCCGATTGGCACGACAAAGACAGCCCTAACAGGAGGAGTTATGGATCAGGAACAGATGAATCAGAACCGCCGCGGTTTTCTGAAGCAGTTCGGCGCGACGGTGGGCGCCGCTGGTCTCGGGGCTGCCGGACTCGGGACGGTGCACACCGCGAATGCCGCGGTCAAACCCAAGGGAAACATTCCCGACAGACCGATCAAGGTCGGCCACATGACGTTACTTACCGGTGCGGGGGAACTTCTGGGCGGTCCGGGCCAGCGGGGACATATCCTCGCCATGGAGGAGATCAACGCCCAGGGCGGGCTGCTCGGCAAGCGCAAGATCGAGACAATCTTCGCCGACGAGGCCGCCGGGACCGACGCCAACGTGAAGGAACTGCGGCGCATGAAGCTGTCGGAGAAGATCGATCTCTTCACAGGGGTCATCTCAAGCGGCAACACGCCGGCGCTCGGCCCGGTGTCCGAAGAACTGAGGGTGCTGACGCTGTTCAATGACGGGTGTACGGACTTCCTGTTCGACAAGGCGGTCCCGAACCCGAAGTACATCTTCCGGGTGACCAACATCCAGTCCGCGGACGGCGTCACTGCCGCCATCGGCGCCGCGACGCACTGGCCCAAGGCGAGGC
>CAZYVT010000021.1:0-50782 GCA_964651335.1 uncultured Enterobacteriaceae bacterium
TTAGTTCCTCGGCCGAGATGCCGCGACCATTGTCGCTGATTTGAATCTGACGTTCGGCTGCATTTACGGACACTTGAACTGCTGGCAGCACACCTGGTTCTACATACTGAAGGCTATTAGTAACGTATTCCCAAACAGCGGCCGCTTCATTCTTGAACGCTGCGGCAGAGGAGAGCAGATCTCTGCCGACATGCGACGTCACTCGAATTTGACGCATAAAACTTTCGTTGCCTTGGCTATTTCGCCGAAGTCAGAAGTGACTCAAGGTGGCGGAGAAACTGCAAGAGCTGGGCATCCCCGAGAATGCTTTTGCGAAGCCTATCGACCTTTTCCAAGCGTTGGTCATCCGATGAATAACTGTCGATACGGAAAACTTCCTCCGCTTCGGACACGGTGATGGTGTCGGCGTTATCAGGCCATTTCGTCCAAGCGCGGCAGGCTTGAATTCGACTTCTTGCGCGGTCTGATCGCTTCGCATCAACCGATCCACCTCGTTCGCGCTGACGCATCTCAGCCGGTATCAGGGTAGACGCATCCTCCGCCAGTCTGGAGGCACACTCCAAGCCTTTGGCCGTAAGTTTCCAGCCCTTCTTTCCGGAGCCACGCAGCATCGCTCCGTGTGTTGGGTTCTTAGCTTCTGAGAGTCGAACGCGCACAAGTTCGAGATTGATTTGCTCGGGGTACTTTCGCCATGAAAACCGTCCAGGTGCTAACGCGTGTGTTTTCATGGCGACATCCTCTAGATCAATGAATCGGTCGCTTCCTCCAAGGAGGAAGACGGCGAGTGTCACCAACTCCGAGTTTGAAAGCCTTTTTGTCAATTTCTAGATCGAATTCAAAGCATTGCGAAAATAATTCTTGCAAGTTTCCATAAGATTGTCAATACTTGAATAATAAATACCCTATTGACACAGAACACCGCTCCCGTCGATCTGCCTACCAGTGAAAGGACGCGTACTCCCGAGGAACTTAGCCGAGCGGTGGGCGCGCGTTCCTTTACCCGCCTGGGTAGCCGAATGTTGTCGATTACCAAGGAATTCCACCGTCCAATCGCTAGCAACTGCGGCGCTTCCCCCAATTTCAGATGGTGCTTCCCGAGCGGCCATTGAATTTTTTGTCGCAGAGCTTCTACGGACACGGCTGCGCGAAATTGCCGATCTTCGAGCGTTTCCGCGCGGCATCGTGATTGACAAAGAGTTTCTCGCAAAGGCAGATTGCTCTACACGCGCAATGAACGCGTTGCGCCAAGCGGGGCTGCTCAAAAACCCATCATTGCTCTCCAACGTCACATATGGAGAGCTACGGAAGATCCGCGGGTTAGGGGTAAGAAGTCTGCTGAGTCTGGCTCTTTGTTCTGAAGCTCTTACATCTCTACGTGTGGCTGAGCCGAACGAGTCACAGGCTTACAGTACTTCTGCCGCAGATTTGAGTGCGATAAGGGGGGTACTGCAGGAGCTGGCAGATAGCGATTCGGCAGAGATGATTTCTGGCGGCGATCCTCGATTTAGCGATTTGATCCCGGCAGATGTTGATTCTCTCGCCGCATTTTCTAGATCCGTATTGGCTGAGATTGTTACGCAGCGCGATGCGGGCACAACGCAGCTGTCTTTGCCTATCGATCTACCCGATCTGCCACACGAGAGTGCCAGCTTGTTTCAATGGCTTTCCGATATTAAGACAAGGATCAAGCAAATCGAAATGCTAACTCTTGAGGATCTTCTGTCGCAGTATCTACGCGCCTGCACGGGTTTTACGGGTCAACGGCTTGACGCGATGCTTGCGCGCTTGGGCTGGGCGGGAAGTCCGCCAACTACTCTTGAGGAAGCTGGTCGACTTTTGGGTGTCACCCGAGAACGATTGCGCCAGATCGAACAAAAGGTGCGCAATAAGCTGCCATCAAGTCCTGTACTTGTGCCAGGGCTGTCAAAGGCTATTACGGTGTTAGTCGACGTAATTCCAATCGAGGTGGAGAAGGCAGCCGCCATCCTTGCAGAGAAGGGGCTCAGCAAGAGCGAGTTTCATCCAGAGAGTTTGCTGGCTGCCGCATCCGATCTTGGGTTCGATCCGCCATTTGCAATATCGACGGTTGGCTCGCTTCAAATGGTGACGAGATCTGCGTATCCCGAACACACGCGATTGATTCTCTCGATAGGCAGAAAGAAGTCTGGCGCCTCTGGTGTAGCAAGCGTCGTCGATGTCGCAGCCAAGGTTGCGCAGGTGACAAACGGTTTGTGTAGTCCTGAGGAAGTGCAAAAAACGTTAGAGGCTAGTGCGAACTTTGGTCACCTGACCGGGCCATGGTATTGGGCAAAGGATATCTCAGAGCGAAGAAACCGCCTTGTGAATATCTGCAGAAAGATGCTGTCAGCTACTTCGCCAATAAGCATTTCGCGACTCAGGGAGGGTGTAAAGCGCGAATACATGTTTAGGAATATCACTAGTTCTGGGCGATATGACCTTCGAGTACCACCTACCGAAGTAATGAGAGCATTCCTCACAGCTCATCCGGAGTTTGTTGTTGAACAGGACGTGGCGCGACCAGCGGTGCCATTGGACTATCGACGTGAGCTTGGAGAGGCCGACAGTGTGTTTGTAGATGTACTTCGGAGCAATCCGAGCGCAGTTTTGGACCGTGCGTCTATAGTTAGTGAATGCATGCGGCGGGGACTCAATCCCGCATCGATTAATGCTGCACTTACATACAGTTGCATCGTGGAGCATGTCGATACGAACATTTGGGCGCTTCGCGGGGCGGACGTTAATCCTGCAGCCGTCGAAGCATTGCGCAAGGCCAATGCGCTTCGGCCTAAGGAAGTGAGGATCAGAAACTATGGGTGGACCGCAGATGGAAGGCTATGGATAGCGGCAGTCGTACCACCAGCTACCCAAGCAGCCGTAATTGGTTGTCCGGCCGGGTCGCGTGAATACTTAGCGGGGCGGAAATTCGTTGCGGCGATGCCAGATGGAACACCCTGCGGAACCTTAGGGGTGACCAAAGATGGTGTTGCCTATGGATTTGCCACATTTCAGCGTCTATCTGGGTGTGATCCCGGCGATGTAGTTGTGGTCGAGTTCAATCTTGAAGCTAGTACGGCGACGCTAATTCTTGGAAACGACGAACTCTTGGACACGTACGAGAAGGATTGATTTTTTCCACCGGCCACCGTGTGCCGTGAAGTCAAGTTTTGCCGTTTCCGTGAAGCGTTGATGCTTGAGTCACGGGTGGTTGTGCATAGGCAGCACGAGGGTGCCACATCGCGCCTAGAAGTCCGCGTCGCCATCGGCCGCAACCATGCGTTTCTGCACCCGGTGATGTTGCCACAACGCCGCCGCCACCGAAATGATAGAAGCAGCAAGCAGTCCGCCAGAGATCGGGCGCGTGACAAAAAGCCACGGATCGGCGTCCGTCATGATCGCGCGCACCAGGTTGATCTCGATCTGATCACCGAGGATCACGCCGAGGATGAAGGGCGCGAGCGGGAAGCCGGTCTTGACCATCCCGTAGCCCATCACGCCGAACACGAGCAGCACGTACACGTTCGCCATGGTGTTGTTGAGCGCATAAGCGCCGATCACGCACAGCACCAGCACCACCGGGAAGAGCGCCGCTTTCGGCACGTTCAGGATGCGCAGCATCGGGCGCGCCCCGAGCGCGATGATCAGCACCATGATCGGGTGTGCGAGCAGGTAGGCGGCGAAAATGCCGTAGGCGAGTTGCGTGTTCTGCGAGATGAACAGCGGCCCCGACTGGATGCCGTGGATGGTCAGCGCGCCCAGCATCACCGCAGTCACCGCGTCCCCGGGAATACCGAATGCCATGATGGTCACCAGCGACCCGCCGACGTTGGCGTTGTTGGAGGATTCCGAGGCGATGATCCCCTCGGGGATGCCGCTGCCGAACTTCTCCGGCCGCTTGGAAAACTTCTTCGCCTGGTCGTAGGCCATCATGCTCGCGGCGCTGCCGCCGATTGCCGGCAGCACGCCGATGAAAAGGCCGACGAGCGAGGACCACGCGAGCAGGAACGGCCGCGACAGGATCTCCCAGATCACCTTGAGCTGCGAGGCGGCGAGACTGACCGCACGGACCGCGGCGTCCGCGCTGCGCTGCGCGGCGCCCATCTTTTCGACATCGCCCATGATCTGCGCGAAGGCGAATACCCCGATCAGCACCGGCAGGAAGTCGATTCCTCCCCTGAGGAACGGGATGCCGAGCGTGAGCCGTTCCTGGCCCATCACCGGATCGTTGCCGAGCACGGTCACGATCAGACCGAGCATGCCCGAGACCAGGCCCTTGAGCAGCGACGCTTCGACCAGTCCTGCCACCATGGAAAGAGCAAGCACGAACAGAGAGAAGAATTCCCAGGGGCCGAACTCGAGTGCGATCCTCGCGAGCGGCGCGGTGGCGCCGATCAGGAACACGCCGCCCAGCAGCCCGCCGAAGAACGAAGCCCAGACACCGAGCCAGATCGCACGCCCCGGCTCGCCCTTGCGCGCCATCGGAAAACCGTCGAAGGTCGTGGCGATCGCCGAGGGCGTGCCCGGGATGCCGAGCAGACACGCGGTGATGAGCCCGCCCGCGGAGCCGCCGACGTAGACCCCAGTCATCGCCGCGAGCCCCTGCAGCGGATCGAGGCCGAACGTGAAGGGTAGCACCACGATGATCGTCATCGTGATAGTGACCCCCGGCAGTGCCCCGCCGACCACGCCGGCGAGCGTGCCGAAGACCAGCGGCACCAGGTATTTCACCTGTGCGACGTCGACGAGCCCGGCGAGCAGCAGTTCGTACATGGGCTAGAAATCCGTCCAGCCGCCTCGCGGCAGCAGCACCGAGAGGTAGCGCTCGAACACCAACCAGGTCGCGAGCGAGGTGAGAAAACCGAGCAGGACTGCCTGGATCCACTGCCGGCGAGTTCGCGGCGGATCCATCAAGGCGCTGGCCGCCGTTACATAGATGAACGTCGCAATACGGAAACCGAGGTAAGGCAGCGCCAGGGCATAGAGCCCGAACAGCGCGAAATGGACTGCTACCGCGGCGTAGTTCGGCGCCACCCCCATCGGCGCCTTCGGCGCCTTGCGGGGCCGGCCGAGCGCATCGGCGACGACGAGCAGCAACCCGAACCCCGCGGTGATTCCGAGAACGATGCGCGGATAGAACCCGGGCCCGATCGGGACCAGCGGGCTGTCCTTCAGCCCGAGCGTGAGCGCAAAAAGAAAAAGGCTCACCGCGCATACGGCGAGCCCTGCCCAGCCGTCCCTGGACAGCATCAACGTTTCAGCAGTCCGAGATCCTTCGCCAGCGTCCGGTTGAGCTCGTCGTTCTGCCTGAGCCACTCGGCATAGGTCTTGCGGTCCATATAGCGCACGTCGGTGGCCTGCTTCTTCATCGAGTCGGCGAACGCGGGTTCCTTTGCGGCCGCGGCGCAGGAGGATTCGAGCCTCGCAATCACCTCCGCGGGCGTGCCTTTGGGCACCATGAGGCCGCGGTTCACGTCGTAGACCACGTTGACGCCCAACTCCTTGAGGGTCGGGACGTTCGGGATCTCGGGATTGCGCTTCTCAGTGGCGATGGCGATGAACTTGAGCTGGCCGGCCTCGACCTTTCCTTTTTGCGTCATGTTGGCGTCGGTGAGGTCGATGTGACCGCCGAGGATGGCGTTCATGCGCGGCGCGAGCCCCTCGTACGAGACGTACTTGAACTTGATTCCCGCGGCCTTCTCGACCAGCGCCGGGAAGAAATGGCTGGTCGAGCCGAGCGTCGCGCCGACCGAGATCTGCCCCGGGCGCGCTTTGGCGTCGGCGAGCAGGCTCTTCCAGTCCGACCACGGCGTCTTCGGACTCGCGGTGAGCACCGACGCGGTGGAGGAGATCAGGCAGATCGGCTCGAAGTCGGTGTAGGTGACATCCGCCACACCCGTGTAGTAGGTCGAGTGGATGTAGTCGTGCACCGCGTAGATCGTGTAGCCGTCGGCGGGCGCCTCCTTCGCCTCCTTCGCCCCTTTGGTGCCCGAAGCGCCGGCGACGTTTGCAATCACCACAGTCTGGCCGATGTGCTTCTGCATCAGAGGCGCGAGCGGCCGGAAGATGTTGTCCGTATCGCCGCCCGCGGGCCAGGGCACGATCAGCTTGATCGGCCGGTCGGGATAGGCTGCGCTGGCGGCAAGCGGCGCCAGCGCGGCAACGGCTAATGCTGCGACAATGCGTTTCATGGTTTCCTCCTCCGAAGGAGCGTGCATTCTAGCGCCATAGCTCGCGCCTTCGGTCAAGCGGGAGGATCACGCTTCGCCTCCTCGCGCTTGCGCAGTTCCTTGCGCTGCACCTTGCCGGTCGTAGTCATCGGCAGCGCGTCGATGAACTCGATCTCGCGTGGATACTCGTACGGTGCAAGCCGCTCGCGCACGTGCTTCTGAATGGCGTCGATCAGGGCCTGTGACGCGGTCTCGCCGGGCTGGAGCACGATGAACGCCTTCACGATCTGGCCGCGCACCGGGTCCGGTTTGCCGATCACCGCGGCGTTCGCCACCGCGGGGTGCCTGACGAGACAGGATTCGATCTCCGCGGGGCCGATCCGGTAGCCGGCGCTTTTGATGACGTCGTCCGATCGGCCCTGGTACCAGAGGGTGCCATCCTCATCCATCCGGCCCTGATCGCCGGTACGGCCCCAGTCGCCGATGAACTTTTCCCGCGTCGCCTGGGGGTTCTTCCAGTATTCGAGGAAGAACACCGGATCGCGGGCACCGTGCATGTCGGTGCGGCACACCGCGATCTCGCCCAGCTCGCCGCGCGGCGTTTCGGCCCCTTGCTCGTCGACCACGCGGACGCGGTGGCCGGGGTAAGGGCGCCCGATGGCGCCCGGCTTCACCGGCCACGCGGCCTGGCAATTGCCCACCACGTAATTGATCTCGGTCTGGCCGAACATCTCGTTGATGGTGACGCCGAGCTGCTCGCGCGCCCATTCGATCACGGTGACGCCGACCGACTCCCCGGCGCTCATGATCGAGCGCAGCGGAAGGTCGAAACGCGCCCTCGGCTCGGGGATCGCCTTCATCATGAGCTTGAGCGCGGTCGGAAAGAGGAATGCGTTCCTGACCCCGTACTTCTGGATCAGGGTATACGCCTTCTCGGCGTCGAAGCGGCCGCGGTATCCCAGGATCGGCAGGCCGAAATACCAGCTCGGCAGCAACGCATCGAACAGGCCTCCGGCCCACGCCCAGTCGGCGGGAGACCAGAAAATGTCGCCCGGCTGGGGGAAGAAGTCGTGCGAATAGACGAAGCCCGGCAGGTTGCCGAACACCAGGCGATGCGCCTCGAGCGCCCCCTTCGGCGCGCCGGTGGTGCCGCTCGTGTAAATGATGAGCGCCGGGTCATCCGCTGCCGTGTCCACGCAAACGAAATTGCGAGCCGCGCGCTCGAGCAGCGCCTCCCACGGATGAACTCCCGATTCGCGCGCACCGCCGACGCCGATCACCTGCCCGAGGTGCGTGAGCTTGTGCCGGACCGCGAGCAGATTGGGCAGTGTGGTCGGTTCCACGATCGCGACGCTCGCCTCCGCGTGCTGCATGCGGTATTCGAGCGCTTCCGGACCGAACAGGTGCGAGAGCGGCAGCGCGATCGCGCCCATCTGGAAAGTTGCGATGTACGCGATCGCCGTCTCCGGGCGCTGCGGCAGCAGGATGCCGACCCGGTCGCCGCGCTTTACGCCGAGCCCGGCGAGCGCGTTGGAAAGCCGGTTGGCCTGCTGCTGGATGTCCCAAAACGAATAGGACGCCGCGGCTCCCGACTCGTCCTCCCAGTACAGCGCGAAACGCGACCGGTCCCGGGCCCACCGCCCGCAGCACGCGCGCGCAATATTGAATCGGGCCGGCACCTCCCAGCGCCAGCTGCGGTACAGCTCGTCGTAGCGATTATCCAAGGCCGGACGAGTTTCGCTTTTTGTTGCGGTCGAGTCTACCATCGCAGGAACCGATGAAACCCGAAGTACTGGTGTTCGACGCCTACGGCACGTTGTTCGACGTGCACGCGGTCGTGCAGCGCTGCGAGTCCTTCTGGACCGGCCAGGGCGCCAGAGTATCGCAGTTGTGGCGCGCGAAGCAGCTCGAATGGACCTGGCAGAGAAGCCTGATGCGGCGCTACAGTCCGTTTACGCGGGTGACGCGCGATGCGCTCGGCTACGCCTGCGAGACGCTCGGCCTTGCGCTCGACGAGGGCAGGATCGCCGCGCTGATGGACGAGTACCTGGGCCTCGCCGCCTACCCCGACGTGCCGGGTGCGCTCGAGACGCTGAAAGCGCGCGGCCACAAGCTTGCGATCCTTACCAACGGCTCGCCCGACATGATCGAGCCGCTGGTCGAGCACTCCGGTCTTGAGTTCTCCGCCGTCCTCAGCGTGGATGAGCTGAAAATCTTCAAGCCCGCGCCCGAGGTGTACGAGCTCGCGTCGCGCCGACTCGGCGCCGATCCGCAGCGAGTCGGCTTCGTTTCCTCGAACTGCTGGGACGCACTCGGCGCGAAGTCGTTCGGATTCCGTGTCTGGTGGATCAACCGCGCCGGCGCGCCGGTGGACCGGCTCGGATTGCAGCCCGACGGGGTGCTTCGTTCTCTCGGAGATTTGCCTGAAGTTCTGTCCTAACTGCGCGTCCCCGGTCGCAAGGCGGGTCCCTCCGGGGGACAGCCTGCCGCGCTACGTCTGCGATCAGTGCGGCGAGATCCATTACCAGAATCCGAAGCTCGTCGTAGGGAGCGTTCCGGAGTGGGACGGGCGGCTGCTGCTCTGCCGTCGGGCGATCGAGCCGCGCTACGGCTACTGGACCCTGCCCGCCGGATTCATGGAGAACGACGAGACCACGGGCGAGGGGGCGCTGCGCGAGACCCTCGAGGAGGCCGGAGCGCGCGTCGAGCTGGCGGAGCCGTTTTCGATGATCTCGGTGCCGCACGTCAACCAGGTGCATCTGTTTTTTCGCGCGCGGCTGGTCGACCTCGAATTCAGGCCCGGCGCCGAAACCCTGGAAGTCGCGCTGTTCGTGGAGGCGAAAGTGCCGTGGCAGGAGATCGCCTTCCGCACCGTGGGATTGACGCTGAAGCACTGGTTTGCCGATCGCGCGAAGGGGACTTTCGGCTTCCACGCGGAGGACGTCGCTCCCCGCTAGTGCGGTATATTGATACAACAACCCTACAACAATGCGAACCCGCGCAGATTAGGCCGGAGGAGGACCTGTCCATGACGATGCAGCCACGCACCGGAGCACTGCTTGCCGTGCTTTTGATCCATTCGCCGCTTGCGGCGGCGGCCGAGCCGCCGTCGCTCAACATGGCGAACACGGCCTGGATGCTCACCGCCTCGGTGCTCGTTCTTTTCATGACCCTCCCGGGGCTGGCGCTGTTCTACGGCGGGCTGGTGCGCACCAAGAACATCCTCTCCATCCTCATGCAGTGCTTCTCGATCACCTGCATCGTGACGCTCGCCTGGGTAGTGGTTGGCTACAGCATTGCGTTCGGCGACGCGGGCGCGCTCAACGCCTGGTACGGCGGGTTTTCCAAGACCTTCCTGTCCGGTGTCGACTTCAAGGCACTCAAAGGCAGCATCCCGGAAACCGTGTTCGCGATGTTCCAGCTGACGTTCGCCATCATCACGCCTGCGCTCGTCATCGGCGCGTACGCCGAGCGGGTGCGTTACGCAGGCATGCTGCTGTTCACCCTGCTTTGGTTGCTCCTGGTCTACGCGCCAATCGCGCACTGGGTGTGGGGCGACGGCTGGCTGGCGAAGATGGGGATCATGGATTTCGCCGGCGGCACGGTCGTGCATCTGAACGCCGGCGTGGCTGCACTGGTCACCGCGCTGGTGCTGGGGCGGCGCAAGGGTTTTCCCGAAACGCCCATGCCGCCGCACAACCTCGCCATGACCGTGACCGGGGCGTGCATGCTGTGGGTAGGCTGGTTCGGGTTCAACGCCGGAAGCGCGCTCGCGGCCGACGGCTCGGCGGGCATGGCGATGCTGGTGACGCATATCGGCGCGGCGACCGGGTCGCTCGCCTGGATGGTCTGCGAGTGGGTGCGCTACGGCAAGCCTTCGGTGCTCGGGATCGTGACCGGCATGGTTGCGGGGCTGGGCACGATCACGCCGGCCTCGGGCTTCGTCGGGCCGATGGGCGCGCTCGCGATCGGCGCCGCCGCCGGCGTCGCGTGCTTCTTCGCCACCAATTTCATGAAACGGTCGCTCGGTGTGGACGACTCGCTCGACGTGTTCCCGGTGCACGGCGTCGGCGGTTCCCTCGGCACGATCCTGACCGGGGTGTTCGCGGCATCCGCATTCGGCGGCGTGGGTTATCCCGAGAAGGTGACGATGGGCGACCAGGTGCTGGTCCAGCTCGTCGGCGTGCTCGCCACCGCGGTGTGGTCCGGGGGGATCACGTTCCTGCTGCTCAAGATCGCCGATGCGCTGGCCGGCCTGCGCGCCACGGCGGACGAGGAAACCGAGGGGCTCGACACCGTGCTGCACAACGAGAAGGGCTATAACCTCTAGCGGTAAGATTCGGTGCATGGAGCGCCGCGAATTCATCCGATTCTGCAGCGCCGCGGCCGCGGCCGGCGCAGCACCGTCCGCCGCGCCCACCGACGCGACGCTGCACTTCTACGCCCGCGTCAAGCTGGTCGACGAGCGTGGCGGCGCGCTGCACGCCGGCGCGATCCCGCCGCATCGCAATCTGATCTTTCGCTATCCCTACGAGACGACGCCCTGTTTTCTGCTCAACCTCGGGCGGGCAGTCATCGCCCCGGCACGGCTGAAGACTGCCGACGACCGCGGCTATGAATGGAAGGGGGGGGTGGGCGCGGGCCGATCGGTGGTCGCCTATTCGGCAATCTGCGCACACCAGCTTGCGTATCCGACGCAAGAGATCAGTTTCATCAGCTATCGCACCGAGCGCAGCGCACGCAACCGGCACGGCAATGTGATCCACTGCTGCGCCGAGCACAGCCAGTACGATCCCGCCGCGGGCGCACGCGTGGTCGCCGGCCCCGCGCGGCAACCGCTCGCCGCGATTCTGCTCGAGCACGACGCCGCGACCGATGAGCTCTACGCAGTCGGCACCCTGGGCGGCGAGATGTTCGAGAAGTTCTTTGCGAAGTACGAGTTCCGGCTGGGCCTCGACCATGGCGCCGCCTCGAAACGTTCCGTCAGCGGCACCACGGTCGTGACGCAGCTCGAGAACTACTGCCGGCAACAGGTGAAGTGCTGAAGTGGTGCCCTGGCTCCGGTCGGAGGATCCTTTTCCCCCGGTCGCGTGTGCGCTGAAGGATCCCAACGGGCTGCTGTGCGCGGGTGCGGACCTCAACGTAAGGCGGCTGCTCGCCGCCTACCGGAGCGGCATCTTTCCCTGGTACTCGGGCCGCGAACCCATCCTGTGGTGGTCGCCCGATCCGCGCATGGTGCTGTTCTGCGAGGAACTCGGGGTGCCGCGCTCGCTGGCGAAGAACATCCGCAACAAGGGCTTCGAAGTGCGCATCGACACGGCGTTCGGCGACGTGCTGCAGGGCTGCGCCGGTCCCCGCCGCGCTGCGCGCGGCTCCACTTCGGGCGGGGACGCCGGCACGTGGCTCGGCAAGGACATGCGCGCCGCCTATTCGGAACTGCACCGCGCCGGGTACGCACATTCGTTTGAATGCTGGCGCGGCGAACAGCTGGTGGGCGGCCTGTACGGGGTCGCGGTGGGGCGCATGTTCTATGGCGAATCCATGTTCTCTTGCGCGACCGACGCCTCCAAGGTCGCGCTGGTCGCGCTGGTCGACGAGCTTCGCCGGCGCGGCTTTCCGCTGATCGACTGCCAGGTGAAGACACCGCTGCTCGCCTCGCTCGGAGGCCGGGAAATCCCGCGGCGTCAATTCTTGCGCCGCTTAAACGGATTGGTAAACTATTCAGAGCCACCGGGGAAATGGACTCGTGTCCAAGCTCAATGACCTGCCGCATGCAGTCCTGCAGTTCTACGTCACTGCGCCCTATCCGTGCAGCTACCTCTCAGAGCGCATGGCGCGCTCGCAGGTCGCGACTCCGAGCCATCTGATCAATACCGCGCTGTACGGCGAGCTGGTGAAGGCCGGTTTCCGCCGCAGCGGCATTTTCACCTACCGGCCGAACTGCGACAGCTGCCGCGCCTGCGTGCCGGTCCGCATCCCGGTGGCCGAGTTCGAGTCCAACCGCTCGCAGCGGCGCGCCTGGAAGCTGCATGAAGCGCTGACCGCGCATCCGCAGCCGCTCAAATTCCGGCTCGAGCATTACGCGCTCTACCTGCGGTACCAGTCGCGGCGTCATTCGGGCGGCGGCATGGATAACGACAGCCGCGATCAATATTCCCATTTCCTGCTGCAAAGCCGCGTCGATACACGGCTGATCGAGTTCCGCGACCGCGGTCAGCTCGTAATGGTCTCGATCGTGGATTACCTGCCCGACGGCCTGTCCTCGGTGTACACGTTCTTCGAACCCGAGCGGCGCGCGGCGAGCTACGGCACCTACAACGTGCTGTGGCAGATCGATGCCTGCCGCGCGCTGGGCCTGTCCTATCTGTATCTCGGCTACTGGATCGAGGAGAGCCCCAAGATGGCGTACAAGTCGCGCTTTGCGCCGATCGAGGGGTTCGTCGGCGGCTCGTGGAGGCGTCTCTCGTCGCGCGAACTCGGGTGAGACAATAGCCGGATGCTGTATGCGCTTGCGCGGCCGCTGCTGTTCGCGCTCGATCCCGAGACTTCTCATCTGCTGACCTTCGCGCTTGCCGACGCGCCGCTGCGCCTCGGCCTGCTCCGATGCCCGCGCGTGCCGCCCCAGCCAGTGCGGGCGATGGGGCTGGAGTTCCGCAATCCGGTCGGAGTCGCCGCGGGACTCGACAAGAACGCGGAGCATGTGGACGCGCTTGGCGCGCTGGGGTTCGGTTTCATCGAGGTCGGCACGGTCACGCCGCGCCCGCAACCGGGGAACCCGCGCCCGCGGCTGTTTCGTCTGCCCGCCGCGTGCGCGCTGATCAACCGGCTCGGTTTCAACAACGTCGGGCTCGACGCCTTTCTCGAAAATCTTTCGCGCGCTTCCTGGCGCGGCGTGCTCGGAATCAACATCGGCCGCAACTTCGACACGCCGAACGAGCGTGCCGCGGATGATTATGTCGCCTGCCTCGAGCGCGTCTATCCGCGCGCGAGCTACGTTACCGTGAATGTGTCCTCGCCGAACACGGCGGGGCTGCGCGAGTTGCAGGACAGGGAGCAGCTCGAAGCGCTGCTCGGCCGGCTCGCAGCGCGGCGCGAGCAGCTGGCTGACCGGCACGGCCGTCGCGTGCCGCTCGCGTTGAAGGTATCTCCTGATCTCGAGCCCGGCCAGATCCGCGATATTGCCGCTGCCCTGCGGCGGCACCGCATCGACGCGCTGATCGCCACCAATACTTCGCTGTCGCGCGAGGGCATCGAGGAACTGGCGCTCGCGAAGGAAGCCGGCGGGCTCTCGGGCGCGCCGATTCGCAGGCGCGCGACCGAAGTGCTGGCGGCGTTTGCGGCGGAACTCAAGGGCGAGGTTCCGCTCATTGGCGCAGGCGGCATTCTTTCGGGGGCCGATGCGGTGGAAAAAATGGCCGCCGGCGCCTCGCTGGTGCAGCTCTATACCGGCCTGATTTACCGCGGTCCGGAGCTGGTCGCCGAGTGCGCCCGCGCGATCGGTCATGCGCATCGGGCTGCCGCGTGAAGTGAAGGACGGCGAGTTCCGCGTCGCGCTCGCTCCAGGCGCGGTACGCGAGCTCGCACGCGCGGGACACGAGGTACGCGTAGAGCGCGGCGCGGGCGCCGGCGCGGGATTTCCGGACACTGATTACGCAGCCGCGGGCGCACGGCTCGCAGGCAGCATTGAGCAGGCGTGGGACTGCGAGCTCATCGTCAAGGTCAAGGAATTGCAGGAGCCGGAATACGGCCGCCCGCGCCGCGGCCAGATGCTTTTCTGCTTCCAGCACTTCGGGCCCGCCCCGCGATTGCTGGATGCGGCGCTCGCGTCCGGCGCGACGTTCCTCGCGTTCGAGACCGTCGGCGGGGCGGACGGCAGCCTGCCGCTGCTCGCTCCCATGTCGGCGATCGCCGGTCGGCTCTCGGTTCCGATCGGCACATGGTGCCTGCAGAAGCAGAACGGCGGTTCGGGGGTCCTGCTGTCCGGGCTCGATGGCGTTGCGCCGGGGCACATCATGATTCTCGGGGCGGGCAATGTCGGCTCGAATGCGCTCGCCATGGCACACGGCATCGGGGCCCATGTGACGGTCTTTGCTTCGACGGACAGGAGATTTGCTTCACTTCGCACGCGGTTCCCGGACGTCGAATTTCGGGTCGGAACCGACCGCCTGCCCGATGCCGCAGCTTCCTCTGACCTGATCATCGGCGCGGTGCTCAGACCGGGGCAAATGTCGCCGAAACTCGTCACGCGCGCAATGCTGCGCTCGATGCGCCGCGGCTCGGCGCTGGTCGACGTCGGGATCGACCAGGGGGGAATCGCGGAGACCTCGCGTCCGTCGAGCCACAGCCAGCCGATCTACCTCGAAGAGGGGGTGGTTCATTATTGCGTCCCGAACATGCCTGCCGCCTGCGCGCGTACCGCGAGCCTGGCGCTGGATCGAGCCGTACTGCCGTACGTGCTCGAACTCGCGGACCGCGGCCTCGCCGGCGCGCTTGCGGCGCGCCCGGACCTCGAGACCGCGGTGCAGGTGCACGCCGGGAAAGTCACGCATGAGCATCTCGCGCGCGACACGCGCCGCGCGCATGTTCCGCTCGAGGAGCTGGTGGCATGAAGCGCAGCGCCGTGGCATTGATCGACGAACCGCGCTGCATCGGATGCACGCGCTGCATCGAGGCTTGCCCGGTCGACGCGATCAGCGGCGCGAGCGGATTCATGCATACCGTGGTCGCGGCCTGGTGCATCGGGTGCAAGCTCTGCCTGCCGCCCTGCCCCGTGGACTGCATCGCGATGGTCGCGCCGCCCGCTTCGTGGAGCAGAGGAAATGCTGATGCGGCGAAGCGGCGCTATGCGGCGCGCAAGGCGCGGCTTGCACGCGCGCGGGCGCCGGCGCGATTCACCGACCGCGAACGGCGGCGGGCGGTCATTGCCGCCGCACTCCAGCACGCAAGACGCAAATGAATCCGCAAAAACGCCGCTGGATCTTCGAGCGCCTGCGGTCGGCCAACCCGAAGCCCACGACCGAACTGGTCTATCGCACGCCCTACGAGCTGCTGGTAGCCGTCGTGCTGTCGGCGCAAGCGACCGACAAGTCGGTCAATGCGGCAACGGCGAGGCTGTTCGAGGTCGCGAACACCCCGGAAGCGATGGTTGCTCTCGGCGCGGACGGCCTTGAACGCTACATCCGCACCATCGGCCTGTTCCGGACCAAGGCGAAGAACGTGATCGAACTCTCGCGCATGCTGATCGCGCAGCATGGCGGCGAAGTGCCCGACTCCCGCGCCGGGCTCGAGAGCCTTCCAGGAGTCGGGCGCAAGACCGCGAACGTGGTGCTCAATACCGCCTTTGGCCAGCCCACCGTCGCCGTGGATACGCATCTCTTTCGCGTCGCGAACCGCACCGGCCTCGCCCCCGGCAAGGATCCGCTCGAAGTCGAGGAGAAACTGCTGAAGTTCACGCCTGCGGAATTTCTGCGCAATGCGCATCACTGGCTCATCCTGCACGGGCGCTACGTCTGCATGGCGCGCAAACCGAATTGCCCGCAGTGCCCGATCCGCGACCTGTGCGAGTTCAGGGGAAAGACGAAGGACTGATCGTGTTCGATCCGTCGCGCGAGCAGGTCAGGGAATTTTTCTTCGAGACCTGGAGCAAGTACCGCGCCAGCCAACCGCTCGTCGGGCTGGAGGCGGTTGCCCTCGACGTGGTCCTGTCGCACCCCGAGGTTCAGGGCGCGCTCGGCGACCCGGGGCGCTTCCGCGACCAGGAATATTTTCCCGAGCTCGGCGAATCCAACCCGTTTCTGCATCTCAGCATGCATCTGGCGATCGAGGAGCAACTCTCGATCGATCAGCCGCCGGGCGTGGCGAGCCGGTTCGCCGCACTCGTGACCCGACACGGCGACCGCCACCTGGCGCTGCACGAGGCGATGGAATGCCTGGCGGAAATGGTGTGGCGCTCGCAGCGCGATCATGCGCCGCCCGACGGCGCAGCGTACCTGGAATGCCTGGAGAAAAAAATCAGAGGCTAGCCGCAGCTCATCTCTGGAAATGCAGGCTCGACTTCTGGCTCGCGAACCACGCCGCGAGGTCTTCCAGGTCCTGCCTGGAGAGGCCCGCCGTGAATCCCTTCATGATCGCGTTGTTGCGCTTGCCCGACTTGTAGTCGGAGAGCGCCTTGACGAGATACTCGTAGTACTGACCTGCGAGGATCGGTTGGTCGGGCGACGAAGGCTTGGCGCCGTCCGCGCCGTGGCACGCGGCGCAGACTTGCGCCGCCTTGGCCCTGCCCGCTTCCGCGTTGCCCAGGGCCGCGGCGTCTTGCGCGACGCTCAAGGCAAGCGCGGCGCAAGCCGCGGCCCTGATCGCCCCGGAATTCATTTCGCAGCGCCTCCGTAGTAGACCGCGAGATCCGCCATGTCCTGTTCGCTCAAGCCCGACGCGATGCCGCGCATCGAGGGATGGCCGCGCTCGCCGGACTTGTACGCTTGCAAGGCCCGCATCAGGTAGGCAGGCTGCTGCCCGCCAAGCTTCGGCACCGGATAGACGTCGGGGTACGCCGTCCTGTAGCCGGGAATGCCGTGGCAGCCCTCGCACATGGCGATCTTCTTGTGCGCGGCCTTGGGGTCGCCGACCGGCGCCGGCTGCTGCGCGAGTGCCGGCTGACCGCACCAGGCAACGATCGCGACGAGGATTCGGAGAAGCATAAAACGCCGTTTCGATTTTGCAGCCGGAAGTCTATCGAAAGACCCGGAAGGGCTCAACTATAATGCTGCTTTGCGCCGAAAGGCACTCATGCGCTTCACCGGCTCCGCCGAGTACGTCTCCACCGATGATCTCACGCTTGCGGTCAATGCCGCGATCACGCTGCAGCGCCCGCTGCTGGTGAAGGGCGAGCCGGGAACCGGCAAGACGATGCTCGCAGTCCAGGTCGCCAAGGCGCTGAATTTGCCGCTGCTGGAGTGGCACATCAAGTCCACCACCAAGGCGCAGCAGGGACTGTACGAGTACGACGCGGTTTCGCGCCTGCGCGATTCGCAGCTCGGCGACGCGCGCGTGCACGACATTCACAACTACATCGTCCGCGGCATGCTGTGGCAGGCGTTCACCGCGGATTCCCCGGTGGTGCTGCTGATCGACGAAGTCGACAAGGCCGACATCGAGTTCCCGAACGACCTGCTGCGCGAGCTCGATCGCATGGAATTCTATGTCTACGAGACGCGCGAGCTGGTGAAGGCGATGCACCGGCCGATCGTTTTCATCACCTCGAACAACGAAAAGGAGCTGCCCGACGCCTTCCTGCGGCGCTGCTTTTTTCACTACATCAGGTTTCCGGACAAGGAAACGATGGAAAAGATCGTCGGGGTGCACTTTCCGGGGCTCAAGAGGTCGCTGCTGCGCGAAGCGATGGAGGTGTTCTTCGAGGTGCGCGAAGTACCGGGGCTGAAGAAAAAGCCCTCCACGTCCGAGCTGCTCGACTGGCTCAAGCTGCTGCTCGCAGAGGACATCCCGCCGGATGTGCTGCGTTCCAAGGACCGCAAGACGATCATCCCTCCGCTGCACGGCGCGCTGCTCAAGAACGAGCAGGACGTTCACCTGTTCGAGCGCCTGGTGTTCATGACGCGGGCGCAACGGCAGTGACGCAGGAGGCGGCAAGCGCCGGCGATGTGGCGGTCCTGTTCGCCGACATTGCCGGCAGCACGAAGCTCTACGAGGCTCTCGGCGACGCCCAGGCGAAAATCCTGATCGATGAAGCGCTCGTCGCGTTGCGCGCCATCACCGAGCGCCATCGGGGGCGCGTCGTCAAGACGATCGGCGACGAGCTGATGTGCGTGTTCCCGGATGCAGAGCGCGGCTTCCTCGCCGCCACCGACATGCAGACGCTGGTGCATGCGCTGCCTGCGGTGAAGAGTGCCAAGCGCATGATCCGCGTCGGCTTCCATGCCGGTCCGGTCATCGAGGAAAAGGGGGACGTGTTCGGCGACACCGTCAACGTCGCCGCGCGCATGGCGGGCCTTGCGAAAGGCATGCAGATCATGACCACGCGCGCCACCGTGGACACGTTGCCGCCCGCCCTGCGCGCCTCGACCCGGCCGATCGCGTCGATCGCCGTCAAGGGCAAGGCCGACGACATGGCGGTGTGCGAAGTGCTGTGGCAGGAAGGCGACGACCTCACCATGGCCGCGGGCTCCCTGCAGGTCGGCGAATCGCGCGTCGAACTGGTCATCCGGCATGGCGGCAGGGAAATCGTCCTCGCCAGGGCTCGCACCTCGGCGATGCTGGGCCGCGACCAGGGCTGTGATTGCGTCATTTCGGATCCGAAGGCCTCGCGCCAGCACGCCCGCATCGAAAAGCGGCGGGACAAGTTCTTCCTCACCGACCAGAGCTCCAACGGGACCTACGTGACGTTCGCAGGCGAACCCGAACTCGCCCTGCGCCGCGAGGAAGTGATGCTGCGACGATCGGGGCGGATCGTATTCGGCCACAGCGCGGCCGACCTCGGCGGGGATGCCGTGGACTTTGCGGTCAGGAGCTGAGCACCGGCGTCCGCCGCGGCCGCCCGCTGCTCAGGCTTTCAGCACGGACTTGCCCCGCGCGGGCGGGGCCGAGAGCAGGCCCGCCGGGGGCGCGGTCTCGAGTTTGCCGCGCACCGCTTCCTGCGTGCAGGCCGCATTGAACGTCACGCCGACCGTTTGCCCGCTCACTCCGCCGAGGGCGAAACAGGCCTGGCCCAGCTTGGCGTTGAGCGGCTTCAGCACTCCTTCCGCAATGAGGTCCGCCGCGCTGCCTTCCGGCAGTTCAAGCCGGAAGGTATTGTCGCCCGCGGGTTGCGCATCCAGCACTCCACGCAGGCTCTTCAGCTCCCGCAGCAGCACTTTCCCCGAATCCGCGCCGGGCAGGCCGCTGACGGTCAGGTTGACGTTCTGCGCGCCGAAACTGAAATGCGCGAGGAAGAAGTTCTTCGAAAACTCGTCGCCCACGAGCTTGCCGATGTCGGCAAGGGCGGCGTCCTCGGTCGGCCAGCTCGTATTCTTCGGAAGCCTGGTGTTCGTGTAGATCTCCTCGCCGGTCGCCTTGTCGACCGCCTTCACGGTCCAGGAAGTCAGCGCGGTCTTGGTGATCGTGAGCCCCGAGGCAGCGAGCTTTGCAGAGAGCTGCTTCACTTTCACCTCGCCGACAATGTGGAAATCGGCGGCCTTGGCATCGGGCCCGGTCCGCGTTTCGCCCTCGATCGACCAGGTGCGGAAGCCGAACGACTTGATGCGCTCCTTGATCGCGTTTTCCGCGAGCTGCGAGCGCGCGGCGGGCAGCGCTTGGGACGCCTCGGCGTAGCCGATCTGCATCTGCACCGAGATTTTCGGGTCGCCGTTGTTGCGGATGAACTCGATGCGCTCCTTGTCGCTCATCTGGTTGAGCGACTTCTGCACGTCCTTCACCTTGATCGTGGCGCGCGTGGTGAGCGCGACCAGCCCGTCCTTGCCGAGCTGCGGCGCATCCTCCGCGAGCGTGGCCTTGATGAATTCACCGGAGCGCGGCAGGAACCGGTCGACCACCCACTGGTAATTGCGGTTGATCGAATCGTTCGAGACGTACAGCGTCAGCGCCTTCTCGATCAGCTGGCGCTTGGCATCGGCACGCGCTTCCGTTCCCGCCGCAGCCGTGTCGCCGTTGAATTTCGCCGGGTCGGCGAGGCCGACCGCGCTGATTGTCATCACCCCGGGTTCGGCCGGCGCGGGCGCAGAGGCGGCTGCCGGCGTCGCTGCCGCTGCAGGTGCCGGCGAGGGCGCAGCCGCGACCGGCGCGGGTTTCGCTGCGGCGAGGTCCGCAGACTGGGGTGCATCGGTCTTCTTCGCCCCCATCCAGTACATTCCGCCTCCGATTGCAGCCAGCAGCGCCACTGCTACCGCCGCGAGCACGCCGGCGTTGGCTTTGTTTCGGGATACAGCGGGCGCAGCCGCACGGGAAGCAGCTTCGCTTCGCGCCTGCGCCGGCGCCGGCGCCGGCGCAGAAGAGGGTCGCACAATCGGTGTGTCTGCCAGCGTCGCATCCGGCGCAGCTTCCACCAGCGTGGCATCTGCGCCCGAGGTCACGACCGAAGGCGCGCGGCCCTCGGCAACCGCGGTGATGTCGGCAGCGAACTGCGCGGCGCTCTGGTAGCGGTCGCTGGGGCTCTTGGCCATGGCCTTCTTCACCACCGCGTCCCACGCCGGCGGCAGCGTCGCATTGAGCGCGGAAGGCGGCAGCGGCTCTTCCTTCAGCACCTTGTGCATGATCGTCGTCACCGCGCCGCTGAAAGGCCTTTCACCGGTCAGAAACTGATACAGGATCACGCCGCAGGAGAAGATGTCGCTGCGCCCATCGACCGGCGTGCCGAGAAACTGTTCGGGCGACATGTAGGAAGGCGTGCCGAGCACCGTGCCGGCCTGCGTCAGCTCGGAGGACTCGATGCGCGCGATGCCGAAGTCGGCCACCTTGACCGTGCCGCCCTCGAGCACGATCACGTTTGCAGGCTTTATGTCGCGGTGGGTGACGCCGTGGCGGTGCGCATGCTCGAGCGCGCCTAAGATCTCGCCCATGACGCGCGCGATGTCCTTGTTCTGAAAGCGCTGGCCGCTCTCGAAATAGTCCTTCAGCTCCTTTCCCTTGATGAACTCCATGGCGATGAACGCGACTCCGCCCTCTTCGCCGTACTCGTAAATCGAGACGATGTTCGGATGGTTCAGGCGCCCGGCCGCCTGCGCCTCGCGCTTGAAGCGCGCCAGCATTTCGGTCGCTGCCTGGTCGATGCGTTCCGGCTTGATCGTCTTGATCGCGACAGTGCGCTCGATGAAGGGGTCGAACCCTTCATACACGACGCCCATCGCGCCGCGCCCGAGTTCGCGGCGGATGGTGTACTTGCCGAGTTTGGCGGGGATGGTGTCGGTCATGGCGGACTATGCACTTGTGTCGCGAACGCGCGCGGCGCGGCGCGGCTGCGGATCCGCCCGGCAACGCAACGTGACTTGGCTACTTGTACTTGGAATCGATTTCCCAGACCGACTTCTGGATCAGGCGCTGCACCATGGTATCGAGTCCGACGCCGCCCTTGGCGGACTGCGACACGCCCATCACCGAGGTGCCCGCTGCGCCGACCTCCATTTTCTCTTCCGAATAGCCCTGCGCCACCTGCTCGGTAGTGGTGGCGTCCATGATCTTGTAGCGCATGCCGATCAACCAGACGCCGGTCGCTTCCCGGGTCTGGACGGAACCCGCCACCTGCCCGGCGGCAGCCCCGCCCCTTCCGCCGCCGAGGATGTTCAACAACCCGCCGACTGCCCGGCCGTCGAAGCCCTGCTTCACTTCCGAGATCTGCTCGGCCTTGAGGATGTCGAATTTCACCACCCACTTGGTCGTCTTCAACTTGCCGACCTGCATCGTCTGGCGCGCCTTGTCGGGGTCGCCGAGGTTGTAGGCAAGCGCGATTTCGTTCATCAGCGGCCCGAGGTTCGAGCGCTCCAGCACCGGAAAATTGGCCTGCGAAAGCTCCAGCTCGGCGTAATCGGCGATGTTGTTGGGGCCGAATTTCTGCACGAACGTCGCGTTGTTGCTTTTCACGTCACCGGGGATCACCACGAGCGCCGGGCCCTTGGTGCCCCGGTTGACGTACTCGACCGGCTTGTACGCGGCGACGTCCGCGGCGGCGTTCGCCTTCTGCGATGTCGCGGTGCCCGCAGTCGGCGAAGGATTGCCAAAAGTCGGCTGCGCCGCGACGTTCGCGCCGTGCAGAACTATCGCCGCCGTCGTAGTCACCCAGAAAAGATGCTTCATACGTCCCCCGGTCTGCTCAAGTGAAATGATTCCGAGCCGTGGCTATTTTCCGCGCGGTTCGGGTTGCTGGCAATATTCGCTGTAGAGCTTGGCAACCACTTCCTCCGCCTGCTCGTTGATCAGCGTCAACGCCATGCCCTGGACATCGGCGCCGCTGAACGATTGCGACTGCGCGTCGGCTTGCGCCACCCGCTTCCCATCGGCCCCGGAAAGCACGAACTGCATGCTGACCGCGACCTGGTTGACCGGAATCATGGGGTTGCGCATGGCGCGCGCGGAAATCAGGCCCTTCAGCGTGTAATTGGCCGCCAGGCGCTTGGCCGCCGACAGCGCCGCGTCCGGATTATTCTTGAAGTAGGCGTCGATCTCGGCCTGCGCCACCTGCTTGCGGATTTCCTCCTGCGTGTAAGTGCGCAGGCCGAGCTTCTGCAGCCGGGCGTTGATAGCGTCGAAATGCGGGCTGAATGCCGCCTGCCGCGCCTGCACGACGCCGTTCACTTCCTCGCCGATCAGCACTGCGATCTTGCGGTTCTTGATCCGGTCGCGGCAGGGGGTGGAGAGTTGCACTTCGATGCGCTTCTGCCGCTCGGCCTTGGCCGCTTCCTGCGCCTTGTCCTCGTTGGAGAATTTGAATCCTTGCGCCGCTGCCGTCACGGGCAGAGCGATCAAAAGGAGCACAATCGCAGTTCTTGAGCGTCGCATTGGAGAAGTCATCTCGCTTATACGGCAATGTACCCTTCAGCACCTTCAATCTTCAATCACAATCAGATCGGTGTCCTTGGACATCGCTGAAACACACCTTCGAATATGTATCAAGAGATGAATGTAACACATTGATTGTAGAATACTTATGCTCATCGATTTCTTTCTGAAACTGAAGTCTCACAAGCTCCCGGTTTCGATCAAGGAGTACCTGACGCTGCTCGAGGCGATGGGCAAGGGCGTGATCGGCCCGTCGGTGGACGATTTCTATTACCTCTCGCGTTTGGCGCTGGTGAAGGACGAGGCGAATTTCGACAAGTTCGACCGCGCGTTCGCCGAATTCTGGCAAGGGGTCGAAACCATCCCCGGCATCGAGGCGCAGATCCCGCTCGAATGGTTGCTCAAGCAGGTCGAGCTGACGCTGACGGAGGAAGAGAAGAAGCAGATCGCAGCGCTCGGCGGTTGGGAAAAGCTCATGGAGACGCTGAAGAAACGGCTCGAGGAGCAGAAAGGCCGCCACCAGGGCGGCTCGAAGTGGATCGGCACCGGCGGCACCTCCCCTTTCGGCGCCTACGGCTACAACCCGGAAGGCATCCGCATCGGCCAGGACAAGAGCAGAAACCGCAGCGCGGTGAAAGTCTGGGACCAGCGCGAATACCAGAACCTCGACGATTCGGTGGAGCTTGGAACCAGAAACATCAAGGTTGCGCTCCGGCGTCTAAGAAAGTTTGCCCGGGAAGGCGCGCCGGACGAATTCGATCTCGACGGCACGATCGATGCCACGGCGCGCAAGGCCTATCTCGACATCCACATGCGGCCCATCAAGGTGCTGATGTTCTACGACATCGGCGGCACGATGGACGATCACATCAAACTGTGCGAGGAGCTGTTCTCGGCGTCAAAAACCGAGTTCAAGCACCTGGAGTACCACTACTTCCACAACTGCCTGTACGACTTCGTGTGGAAGGACAATCGCCGCCGCCACACCGAGCGCACCCGCACCTGGGACCTGCTGCACAAGTATGGCCACGACTACAAGGTGATCTTCGTCGGCGATGCGACCATGAGCCCGTACGAGATCCTGCAACCCGGAGGCTCGATCGAGTATTTCAACGAGGAAGCGGGCGCGGTCTGGGTGAAGCGCGTCACCGACATCTACTCCAAGTGCATCTGGCTCAATCCCGAGCCCGAGGAGGTCTGGCCCTACCGGCAGTCGATCCAGGTGATGAAAGAGCTGATGAATAACCGCATGTACCCCACCACGCTCGCGGGTCTGGAGCGCGCGATGAAGGCGCTGGCCAAGTAGGTCCGGCTGCCGGCTGCGAAACGCTAGCGCCCGCTGCCCGCCTCGCGCGCCGGCGGCGCCGACTTGAGCACCTCGTCGATCGTGGTGAGCCCGCTCGCCACCTTCATCGCGCCGCTGATGCGGAGCGGCTTCATGCCTTCCTTGAACGCCTGCTCGCGGATGCGCCCGAGATCGGCGCCGGCCGCGACGACTTCCTTGATGGCGCCGGAAAAGACCAGTGTTTCGTAGATGCCGATGCGGCCGCTGAATCCGGTCATGCGGCACTCGAGGCAGCCGGCGGCCTTGTAGATCGCCGCCGGCGGGACCGCCTTCCACGGCGCGACCAACGCGTCCCACGCCGCTCCATCCTCGGCGCGGCTCAACTCGACCTTGCTCTTGCAGTGCAGGCACAGCGTGCGCACGAGGCGCTGCGCCAGGACCCCGTTCATGGTCGCGTTGAGCAGGTAGGGCGGAACGCCGAGCTCGAGCAGCCGTGTCACCGCGCTGGGCGCATCGTTCGTGTGCAGCGTCGATAGCACCAGGTGTCCCGTGAGCGCGGCCTGCACCGCCATTTCCGCAGTCTCCAGGTCGCGAATTTCGCCGACCATGATGATGTCCGGGTCCTGGCGCATGAGCGCTCGTACGCCGCCCGCGAAACCCAGATCGATCGCGTGCTGCACCTGCATCTGGTTGAATGCCGGCTCGACCATTTCGATCGGGTCCTCGATCGTGCAGACGTTCACTTCGGGCGTCGCGAGCTGCTTCAGGGTGGAATACAGCGTGGTCGTCTTGCCCGAGCCGGTGGGGCCGGTGACCAGCACGATGCCGTGCGCCTGCCCGGTCATTTCCTTCCAGCGCTCGTGGTCCTCGTCCGAGAAGCCCAGCTCCCGGAAGTCGCGCACCAGCACCTCGGGATCGAAGATCCGCATGACGAGCTTTTCGCCG
This sequence comes from uncultured Enterobacteriaceae bacterium, assembly GCA_964651335.1. Lineage (GTDB taxonomy): Bacteria > Pseudomonadota > Gammaproteobacteria > Burkholderiales > SG8-39 > 2-02-FULL-66-14. The sequence goes on from CAZYVT010000021.1 coordinate 24,916, forward strand.
AATGCGGTCGGCATCGTCGATAGCCGCAGCTCGACCTCGTCGCCCTCGAGCGTGCGCGTCTTGATCCGTCCGTCCTGCGGCCGGCGCTTTTCGACCACGTCCATGCGCCCGAGAATCTTGATGCGGCTCGTCATTGCCGCAAGAACCTGGGCCGGGATCTGGTACACCTGGTGCAGCACGCCGTCGATGCGGAAGCGCACGATCCCCACGTCGCGCCGCGGCTCGATGTGGATGTCGCTCGCGCGCTGCTCGAAGGCGTAGCTCCAGAGCCAGTCCACGACGCGCACGATGTGCGCGTCGTTGGCGTCGAGCGGCTTGTTGGCGGCCCCGAGCTCGACCAGCTGCTCGAAGTTGGACAGTCCCGAGCTGCCGCTGGCGCCGCGCGCCGCGCCCTTCACCGACTTCGCCAGGTTGTAGAACTCGACCTGATAGCGCTCGATGTCCACGGGATTCGCGATCACGCGCCGGATCTCGAGCTTGAGGATGGGCGCAAGTTCGCGCTCCCAGCCGCGATCCCAGGGCTCGGCGGTCGCGATCACCGCTTCCTTCGTGTTCAGACCGACCGGCAGAATGCGGAAGCGCGTGGCATAGGCCGAGGACATCACTTCGGTCACCGCGGTGAAATCGATCTTGAGCGGATCGATGTGCAGGTACTCCATCCCGACCCGTCTCGCCAGCCATTCGGTGAGCGGTTCGAGCGTGAGGGGGCGGTGCGGCGGCTGCGCGCTTTTCCATTTCTGGTCGGCAACGATGACCAGCGGGTGGCTCGTGCCGCGATAGTAGCGGCGCTCCTTCCTGAGCTTTTCCGCGCTCTCGGCGTCGACCAAGCAGTCCTCCGCCAGCCAGTCGATCACCTCGCTGAGCGTCAGGCGCCGGTCGTGCGCCGGGGCTTTCACTGCCTGCTGCATGGAAGCAAAACTATACGCGAAAGCTACAATTGTGCATGGCCGCCTCCCGCGCCCTCGCCGAAGACGTCAATTTGCGCGAAGTCTGGGCCTGGAGCATGTACGACTTCGCCAACTCCGGCTATACGACGGTGGTGATCACCGCCGTGTTCAACGCCTATTTCGTCGCCGCGGTCGCCGGCAAGGCGCCGTGGGCGACCTTCGCCTGGACCGCCGCGCTCTCGGTCTCCTACCTTGCCGTTCTCCTCAGCGCGCCGCTGGTCGGTGCGTGGGCGGATGCGCACGCAGCGAAAAAGCGGCTGTTGCTCGCCGCAACGGTCGGTTGCGTGATCTTCACCGCGGGCCTCTACTTCGCCGCGCCCGGCGCGATCGTGCTGGCGGTCTTCCTGGTGGTGCTCTCGAACTTCTTCTTCGCCACCGGAGAGAACCTGATTGCCGCCTTTCTGCCGGAGCTCGCCGACTCGAAGGCGATGGGCCGCGTTTCCGGCTGGGGCTGGGCGTTCGGCTACCTCGGCGGCCTGGTCTCGCTCGGCATTTCGCTCGCCTACATCACCTGGGCGCAGAAGCAGGGGCACACCGGGTCCGACTTTGTTCCGGTCACGATGCTGATCACCGCGGCCGTGTTCGCAGTCGCGGCGTCGCCGACGTTCGTGTTCCTGCGCGAGCGGGCGAAACCGCAGCCGCAGAAGGAGAACCCCTGGGCGAGGGTCCTGCACACGATCCGCCATGCGCGCGAATACGGCGACCTGCGCCGCTTTCTCGTCTGCATCCTCTTCTACCAGGCAGGCATCATGGCGGTGATCGCGCTGGCCGCGATCTACGCGCAGGAAGCAATGAAATTCACCACGCAGCAGACGATCGTGCTGATCCTGGTCGTGAACGTGACGGCGGCGCTCGGCGCGTTCGGCTTCGGCTATCTGCAGGACGCCATCGGCCATATCCGCGCCATGGTCCTGGTCCTCGCCGGATGGATCGTGATGATCGCGCTCGCGTACCTCGCCGAAGGGGCGACGCTGTTCTGGGTTGCGGCGAACCTCGCCGGGCTGTGCATGGGCTCGTCGCAGGCGGCCGGCCGCGCGATCGTCGGCTACCTCTCGCCGCCGCTGCGGCTGGCGGAGTTCTTCGGCCTGTGGGGCCTCGCGGTGAAGGCGGCCTCGATCTTCGGCCCGCTCACCTACGGCGCGGTGACTTGGATCTTCGAGGGCAATCACCGACTGGGAATTCTCGCGGTGGGTGCGTACTTCGTGATCGGCCTCGCGCTGCTCGCCGGAATTGACGTCGAGCGCGGGCGGCGCGCGGCGTTGCAAGGCGCATGAGGCGGCCGAAGATCGGCTATTCGCGTCAGAGCAATCCTGCCGCAAGGCCGGCGCCCACCACGGTCATCGCGGCGGCGACCGTGATCTGCACGAAGCGCAACGTCACTTTTCTCAGCAGGCGGGTGGCGAGGAAAGCACCGAGGAACGCGCTCGCGATGGCTGCACCGACCAGCCGGGCGAGATCCGAATGCATCACGGCCCAGTCAGCGGCGTGGAAGGACAGGCCGTAGACCACCAGCCGCACGGTGTCGACGATCGCCGCGGACACGGCGTTCGTGGCCACGAAGGCCTCCTTGCCAAGGCCGGCCTTGATCAGGAATGCCGATCGCAATGCTCCCTGGTTGCCCGAGAGCCCGCCGAAGAATCCCGACAGCAAGCCGCCGAGCGCAACATAGCGCGGCGGGAAAGCAAGCTGCGCGAACCAGGGCCAGAACTCCAGCATCGCAAAGACGACGATGAGCGCGCCGATCACGGCCTTGACCGCGCTCACTTCACGCACGTGCCCGGCAAACGTATAGCTCGCCAGCGCGGGCAGCTCGGCAACCACTGCCAACAGGCTTGCGCCGAGGATCGCCGCCAGGGCGGCCGGAAGGCTGAAGCGCAGAACCACACCCCAGTCGGCGTCGCGGCCCACCAGCGCGAGCTTGAACAGGTTGTTGGCGAGATGGACCACGGCGGTCGCTGCGATCGCCGCCGGAACCGGGAAAAACAGCGCGAACGCGGGCATCAGCACGGTGCCAAGCCCGAAGCCGGAAAACAGCGTCAGGCCGGATACCGCGAACGCCGTCACGCAGATCAGCACATAGCTCATGGGGCGGGTGGCGCATCATACGCATGCTGCCGCGGTCCGAGATGCATGCGTTATCATCGCCACCCTGTCCCATCACTACTTGAGGAACGAGACCATGACGATCAAAGTCGGCGACCGACTTCCCGACGGCAAGTTTGCAGAATCCACCGAATTCGATTCCGCCACGCACTGCGCGATGGCGCCCAAGGAGGTCAGTGTTGCCGAGGCGGCGAAGGGCAAGAAGATCGCGATCTTCGGCCTGCCCGGCGCGTACACCCCGACCTGCTCGGCGCAGCACGTGCCGAGCTACCTGTCCAACCGCGACAAGCTGATGGCCAAGGGCGTGAACGAACTCTGGTGCGTCGCGGTGAACGACGCATTCGTCATGGCGCACTGGGGCCGCGACCAGAAGGCGCTCGGCAAGATCAGGTTTCTGGGCGACGGCAGTGCGGCGTGGACCAAGGCGCTCGGGCTGGAACTCGACCTCGGCGCGCGCGGCATGGGAATGCGCATGCAGCGCTTCTCGATGCTCGTGGACAACGGCACGGTGAAACAGCTCAACGTCGAGGCGCCCGGGAAGTTCGAAGTGTCCGACGCGGAAACGATGCTGCGGCAGCTCGGCTGATTTAATCCTTCGACGAAAGATCGAGCAGCAGCGAATTCATCCGCTTGACGAAACCGGAGGGGTCTTCGAGCGCCGCCCCCTCCGCGAGCAGCGCCTGCTCCAGGAGGAGCGCCGCCCAGTCGGCGAAGCGCGCGTCCTCGTTCCGCAGCTTCAGTACGATGGGGTGCGCCGGGTTGATCTCGAGGATCGGCTTTGCCGCCGGCACCTTCTGCCCGGCCGCGCGCAGGATGCGCGCCAGGTTCGCGCTCATGTCCTGCTCGTCGGACACCAGGCACGCGGGCGACTCGGTGAGCCGCTGCGTGACGCGGACGTCTTTCACCCGCTCGCCGAGCGATTGCTTGATCTTCCCGACCAGCTCGCGGAATTCCTTGCGCTTCTCTTCGCTTTCCTTCTTTTCCGCCTCATCCGCCAGATCGCCGAGGTCGAGCCCGCCGCGCGCCACCGAGGCGAGCGGCTTGCCCTCGAACTCGGTCAGGTTCGCCACCAGCCATTCGTCCACCCGCTCAAACAGCAGCAAGACCTCGATGCCTTTCCGGCGAAACACTTCAAGATGCGGGCTGGAGCGCGCCGCGCCGAAGGACTCGGCGGTGACGTACCAGATCGGTTTCTGGCCCGGCTTCATCCGCGCAACGTACTCTGCAAGCGACACGGTCTGCGCCTCGGTGTCGGCGTGCGTCGAGGCGAAGCGCAGCAGCTTTGCGATGCGCTCGCGGTGGGCGGCGTCCTCGCCCGCCCCTTCCTTGAACGCGCGGCCGAATTCGCGCCAGAACGCGCCATATTTTTCCGGCTGGTTCGCGGCAAGGTCGTCGAGAAGCCCAAGCACGCGTCTTGCGCAGCCGGCCCGGATCGCCTCCACATCGCGGCTTTGCTGCAGGATTTCGCGCGAGACGTTGAGCGGCAGGTCGTCGGCATCGATCACCCCGCGCACGAAGCGCAGGTATCCCGGCATCAGGTGCTCGGCGTCTTCCATGATGAAGACCCGTTTCACGTACAGCTTGACGCCGTGGCGGCCCTGCCGGTCCCACAGGTCGAAAGGCGCGCGCGCCGGGATGTACAGGAGCTGGGTGTACTCGTGGCGGCCTTCCACGCGCGCGTGCGCCCAGGCGAGCGGGTCCTCGAAATCGTGCGCGACATGCTTGTAGAACTCGCGGTACTGTTGGTCGCTGATCTCGCCTTTGGGGCGCGACCACAGCGCGCCCGCCTGGTTCAGGGTCTCTTCCTTCCCGGCCATGAATTCCCTGCTCACCGGGTCGACCTTCGACTCGCCCGCGAGCACGATCGGCAGGCCGAGGTGGTCGGAATACTTGCGCACGATCGCCTTCACCCGCCAGGGCTCGAGCAGCTCGTCTTCGCCCTCGCGCAGGTGCAACGTGACCTCGGTGCCGCGCGCGCGCCGCTCGACCGTTTCGATGGAATATTCGCCCGAGCCGTCCGATTCCCAGCGCACCCCTTCCCCTGCCGGCAATCCGGCGCGGCGCGTCGCGAGCGTCACCCGATCGGCGACGATGAATGAGGAATAGAAGCCGACGCCGAACTGGCCGATCAACCGTGCGTCCTTCTGCTGGTCGCCGGTGAGCGTCGCGAGAAACTCCTTCGTCCCCGACTTGGCGATGGTGCCGATGTTGGCGATCACCTCGTCGCGCGACATGCCGACCCCGTTATCGGAGACCGCGATCGTGCGCGCCTGCTGGTCGACGCGGATGGTGATCCTGAGGTCCGGCTCGGATTCGTACAGCGCGGGAGTCGCGAGCGCCTCGAAGCGCAGCTTGTCGGCGGCGTCCGAGCCATTCGAGATCAGCTCCCTGAGGAAAATCTCCTTGTTGCCGTACAGGGAGTGGATCATCAGCGAAAGCAGCTGCCTGACCTCGGCCTGGAAGCCGAGCGTCTGCCTGGCGGCGGTCTGGGTCACGCGGGTTCTCCCTCGTTCTTCGTGGACGAGTGTGCATTTGGGGTGAAACGGCACATTTTCAAGTGCTTGGCGGAACTTCCGGGGCGGGCCGGAAGTCTCTATGCTTCCGGCATGAAGAAAAATCTCGTTCGACTGTTCCTCCCCTGGCTCGCACTCGCGGCCTCGGTCGCGCTCGCGCAGGCGCCGCAACAGGTCGCCACGGTTGAAGGCGTCACCGAATACCGGCTGGCGAACGGCCTGCGCGTGCTGACCGTGCCCGACGCGAGCGCCGATACGGTAACGGTGCATGTGACCTACCTCGTCGGCTCACGGCACGAAGGGTACGGCGAGAGAGGGATGGCGCACCTGCTCGAGCACCTGCTGTTCAAGGACTCGCGCAATTACACCGACATCAAGCAGGAATTCGTACGGCGCGGCGCGCGCTACAACGGCACCACCGCCTACGACCGCACCACGTACTTCGAAACCCTGCCGGCGAGCGAGGACAACCTCGACTGGGCGCTGGGCATGGAAGCCGACCGCATGGTGAACGCCAACATCGCGAAGTCCGACCTCGACAGCGAGATGACCGTGGTGCGGAACGAATTCGAGATGGGCGAGAACAGCCCGAACAGCGTGCTGTACGAGCGCATGCAGCGCCTCGCGTTCGCCTGGCACAACTACGGCCACGCGATCATCGGCAACCGTTCGGACATCGAATCGGTGCCGATCGAACGGCTGCAGGCGTTCTACCGCACCTGGTACCAGCCCGACAACGCGGTGCTGATCGTCGGCGGCCGCTTCGACGCTTCGCGCGCGCTCACAATGGTGGACAGGCATTTCGGCGCCATCCCGCGATCCGCGCGGGCGCTTCCCGCGCTCTACACGGTGGAGCCGACACAGGACGGCGAGCGTACCGTGACGCTGCGGCGCGTGGGCGACACGCCGGCCGTCTCGGCGATGTATCGCGTTCCAGCCGGCAGCCATGCCGACTATCCGGCGATCGACGTGCTGGTGCACGTGCTGGGGAACGCGCCCTCCGGCAGGCTGCACCGGGCGCTGGTCCAGAAGGGCCTCGCGAGCTCGATCTGGGGCGGCGAACGCGCGATGCACGACCCGGGCGTCGCCTACTTCGGCGCCCGCCTCGCCAAGGATGCTCCCCTCGAGCCTGCGCGCGACACGCTGCTTTCCGTGCTGGAAGGCGTTGCGCAGGAGCCGATCCGCGCCGACGAGGTGGAGCGCGCGAGGATCGCGCTGCTCAAGGATCTCGAGAATGTCCAGCTCGACGCTCGCTCGCTGGTGCGCTGGTTGTCGGAGTTCGCGGCGATCGGCGACTGGCGGTTGTTCTACCTCTATCGAGACCGGCTGCAGCAGGTGACGGTGGAGGATGTGCAGCGCGTGGCAACCGCTTATCTCAAACCGGCCAACCGCGTGCTCGGCCAGTTCATTCCGACCGCGCAGCCCGAGCGGGCGGAGATCCCGCCGCGCCCCGACGCCGCCGCGCTGGTCGCGCAATACCGCGGCCGGGACGAGGTCGCGCAGGGCGAGGCATTCGATCCATCACCGCAAAACATCGAGAAGCGGGTGATCCGCCGCGAGCTCGCCAACGGCATCCGCGTCGCGCTGCTGCCGAGGAAGACGCGTGGCGGCACCGTGCTCGCGTCGCTCGAGCTCCACTGGGGCGACGAAGCGAGCAAGATGAACCGCGCCACCGCGTGCGACCTGGCGGGCGGAATGCTGATGCGGGGCACGCGAAAACACTCGCGCGCCGAATTGAGCGACGCGCTCGACCGCCTGAATGCCTCCGTGTCGGTGGACCTGGACTCCGCGAGCATCGAGACCAAGCGCGGGCAGCTCGCCGACGCGCTGCGTCTGGTCGCCGAAGTGCTTCGCCAGCCGTCGTTCCTCGCCGCCGAGTTCGAGGAGCTGAAGCGCGCGTCGCTCACCGGGGCGGAAGCGCGCCGCAGCGATCCATCGGCGATCTCCGCCGAGCGCCTGTCGCGCCATCTGACGCCGTATCCGCGTGGCCACTGGCTCGAGCCGAAAAGCACGGACGAGCGAATCGGCGAGCTGACCGCGGCGACGCTCGACGATGCCAGGCGCTGCTACACGGACCTGGTCGGGGCCACCGGCGCCGATTTCGTCGCGGTCGGCGATTTCGACCCTGACGCCGTGACGGCGCTGGTCGAGGAGCTGTTCGGCGGCTGGAAAAATCCGCGTCCATACACGCGCATCCGGGCACGGTACTTCGAGCGACCGCCGCACCAGGAAGAGGTGCGCACCCCGGACAAGGCGAACGCGGCCCTGCGCGCCGGCCTGAATCTCAGGCTGCGCGACGATCATCCGGATTTTCCGCTGCTCGTGCTTGGCAGCTACCTGCTGGGCGGCAGCTCCGCCGCAAGGCTGCCGGCGCGGGTGCGCGAGAAGGACGGGCTGTCCTACAGCACCTACGCGCATTTCAGCGCCAGCGCGCTGGACGAGTCGGCAAGTTTCGGCGTGGCGTCGATCTTCGCGCCCCAGAACAGCGAGCGCATCGAGAAGGCGATCCGCGAGGAGCTCGAGCGTGCCCTGAAGGATGGGTTCCCGGAATCCGAATTCGACACCGCGAAGAAGGGATTGCTCGAGGCGCGGCGCCTGGCGCGGGCGCAGGACCGCGCGCTCGTCGCGCGCTTGTCCAACTACCTGTTCATCCAGCGCACCTTCGCCTGGGACATCGAACTCGAACGACGCATCGCCGCGCTCACCGCGAATGAAGTGCGCGACGCGCTGCGCCGGCACCTCGATCCGGCGAAGCTCTCGGTGCTGAAGGCGGGGGATTTCCGCCAGCCGTACTAGCGATTCTTGCCGAGCGCGGCCAGGTTTGCCGCGATCTCCTCGAGCACGCTTGCGTCCATGTCGCCCTCCGACGCGTACTCCTTTTCGAGCGCACGCTGCGCATCCAGCGCTTCCTGAAATCGACCGAGCGATCGCAGGCAGCGCGCCACCGACCATTTCGCAATCCGGATCTGTTTCGGCTTTCCTCGCGCGGTCCACGCCTCGAGTGCTTCCTGGAACTGCGGCAGCGCTTCGGCAGTGCGTCCCAGGTCGTGCAGGTCCCAGGCGGAGTTATTGAGCATCGCCGGAATCAGGGCACGTGCTTTCGGGTCCTGCGAGGCGCGGGCAGCCGCCAGGCCGCGCTGGTTCCACTGGATCGCGTCGGGTGTGCCTGAGTACGTGATAGCCACCATGTGCGCCGCATCCACGGCGAGGCCTTCGAGTCCCGCCGCTGTGGCATCTTCCCAAGCTCTGCCGAAGAGTTCCCGTGCCTTGCCCTTGTCCCCCGCCGATTTGAAAGTTCGTCCGCGCTCGATCAGAGAGCGGATTCCCGGCCGCTGCCCGGCATTCGGAAGCTGCGACTCGATCTCGTCCAGCAGCCTGTGCGCTTCGTCGAAACGCCCGCGCAGGGAATAGCTGCGCGCCACCTGCGTCAGGATTTCCAGGCGCTCGTCGCCTTTGGCCGAATCCAGCGCGGCGCGGAATCGCGCTTCGCTGGCCGCAGGATCCGAGTACTCCCAATACGACTCGATGTCCATCGCACCCTCCGCTGCGCTGGCGGGGGTCGCGGTGCATACCGGCAGCAGGAAAGCATGCAATCCGGCCAGCCAGACGAAAACGCTAGATCTTGCCGAAGGCGCCACCGATGACCACGCCGACCGCGAGATCGACGACGCTGCCCTTGACCGCAAATTCCCGGAATTCCTTGACCACGCCCATGGCGCTCTCCCGCTCAGTCAATCGACGCGTACCGCACTGCGAGAATTTCCAGCTCTTCGGACCCGGAAGGGCTGCGCAGCGTCACCGTATCGCCTGCGCGGGCCTTGAGCAGCGCCTTCGCGATGGGCGAGATCCAGGATACGCGTCCCCTGGCGGGATCCACCTCGTCGATCCCGACAATCGTGATGGTGCGCTCGCCGCCTGCGCTGGAAGCCACGCTGACGGTCGCGCCGAAAAACACCTGGTCGATGCCGCGTCCGGCGGAATCGACCACCTCCGCGCTCTCCAGCCGCTTGATGAGGAACCTCACGCGGCGGTCGATCTCGCGCAACCGCCTCTTTCCATAGATGTAGTCGGCGTTCTCGGAACGGTCACCGTTCGACGCCGCCCAGGCGACGGTCTGGACGACCTTGGGCCGCTCGACCTCGACCAGCGCTTTCAGCTCCGCCTTGAGGCGCGCGTATCCAGCCGGGGAGATGTAATTCCTGCCCGGCGGCGGCGCCGGCTGCGCATCGGGAACCTCGTTCTCCTCCTGCGCGCTCTCGCGTACGAACGCTTTCGACACGGCGCGGATTCTACCCTCAGGCCGGACACCCTTCGGGCGGACTTGCCAGCGATCCCGGGTGCGCCGAGAATTCCCCCTGCAGCGATCCGGGAGAATCCATGGCCATTCTGAAGAACGTCGAAAAAGACGACCTGCTGACGAAGGTGCGAATCAGGGAGGTCCTGGTTTTCAGCCTGATCGCGCTGATCGCGATCGTCGCCAACCTGCCGCGGGAATACATCGGCGATACGCTCGGCATCGACCGCCAGCTCCTGTTCGGGGTGCTCGGCTCGCTGGTGGTCATCGCGCTGTTCCTGTACCTCAAGTTCTTCTTCTTTCTTGCAGTCGTGCTGCTGATCGCCGGCGCCAATCTTCCGGAGCAGATCGCCGAAGGGTTCGGCATCTCCAAGATCCCGATGGTGCTGGCGCTGGTGGCGATGGTCGGCATCTCCCTGATCAACTACGTGGTCAAGCTCATTCCGACCGGCCTCGAGCCGCAGCCCAAGGAAAAGAGTCCGGAGGGCGTGCGCGCGATGTTCTACGCCATCGAGCGCAACAATCTCGTCTATGCGCAGAAACTGCTGTCGATGAATTTCGACCCCAACCTGGTCCACGAGAACGGCTACACCCCGCTCGCCTACGCGGCGATGAAGGGAAGCGCGCCGATGGTGGATCTGCTCCTGAGGAACGGCGCCGACGCGACGGTGCGGACGCGGGACGGCGACACCCCGGTGGAGCTTGCGCTCCGGATGGGGCACACCGAGGTCGCAGACCAGCTCAAGCGCGCGCGGCAGCAGATCGAGGGGCGGGCCGAAACGCAGGCGCAGCCGCAATCGGGTTGACGGTGCGCATCCGGGTCGCTGTGGTGCTGCTCGCCGCGGCGCTCCCGGCGCCGGCGCAGAAGCTTCCGCTCGAGAGCATTCAGCTTCCTCCCGGCTTCAGGATCGAGCTGCTGGCCGAGGTGCCGAATGCGCGCTCCCTCGCAGCCGGCGCCAGGGGAACGCTGTTCGTGGCGACGAGGTCCGGGGGTGCCGTTTACGCCGTCGCCTCGGGGAAGAAGGTCGTAAGAATCGCCTCCAGCCTGCACATGCCGAACGGGGTCGCCTTCCGCGGCGGCGCCCTGTACGTCGGGGAAGTCAACCGGATCCTGCGCTACGACGGAATCGAGGATCGGCTCGACTCGCCGCCGCAGCCGGTGGTCGTGTTCGACCGGCTCCCGTCGGAGACGCATCACGGCTGGAAGTTCATCCGTTTCGGCCCGGATGGAAATCTCTACGTACCGATTGGCGCGCCCTGCAATGTGTGCGAGCGCGAAGGCTACGCGCTCATCGGGCGGATGCCCGCGGACGGATCGAGGTTCGAGGTGTTCGCACGCGGCGTGCGCAACTCCGTCGGCTTCGACTGGCATCCGGAGACGCGCGAACTCTGGTTTACCGACAACGGGCGCGACATGCTCGGCGACGATCTCCCCGCCGATGAGCTGAATCACGCGCCCCGCGCCGGCATGCATTTCGGCTTTCCGCATTGTCACCAGGGCGACACGCCGGACCCGCAATACGGCCGCGATTGCGCCGGATTCACGCCGCCGGCGCAGAAACTCGGCCCGCACGTCGCCGCGCTGGGCATGCGCTTCTACACCGGAACGATGTTTCCGCCCGAGTACCGCAACCAGATCCTGATTGCCGAACACGGCTCCTGGAACCGTTCGAAGAAAATCGGCTACCGGATCAGCCTGGTGCGCCTGGAGGGCAACCGCGCGGTGTCCTACCAGCCGTTCGCTCAAGGCTGGCTGCAGGGCGAATCGGCGTGGGGACGGCCAGTCGACGTCGAGCTGCTGCCCGACGGCTCGATTGCGGTCTCGGACGATCACGCCGGCGCAATCTACCGCATCAGCTACCGCTCGCCCCGCTGATACTGTATAATTATACATCCCACCCCTAGACCTGCGGGGGTGCGCATTGCAGCGCACAAAGTCTTTGGTGTTTCAGACAAATTCGTGCCCGGCGTGCGCGCTCCGCTTTTCCTCGCCGCCTACTAGATCTAGTAGCCGCAATGACCACGATAACAAAATGTTGTGTATTCAAGCGGCTATGTGGGATACTTGATGTGAGACAGGAATTCGAACATTGAGTCGCCAGAGTGCTCGCAGATCTGTACTCTTGGCGCCTCGTTTCAACCAACCAGACCGGACAGAAAAAGATGATCACATCGCAAGCCGGCATTCTCGCTCCAGCACCCGAGCTCGCAGAGCAGGAAATCTGCCGCGACTCGCTGATCGAGAAGTACGCCAAAGGCAAGGAAAACACCGTCGAGGAAGTGCGCCGCCGCGTGGCGCGCGCGCTCGCCCAGGCCGAACCCGAAGAGAAACGCGCCCACTGGGAGAAGCGCTTCCTCGGCGCGCTCGAGGAGGGATTCATTCCTGCGGGCCGTATCAATTCGGCAGCAGGCATCCAGATGCAGGCGACGCTGATCAACTGCTTCGTGCAGCCGGTGGGCGACTCGATCTCCGAAATCGTCGATGGCAAGCCGGGCATCTACACCGCGCTCCAGGAGGCGGCCGAGACCATGCGCCGCGGCGGCGGCGTCGGCTACGACTTTTCCTCGATCCGCCCGAAAGGCGCCGAGGTGAAGGGCACGCATTCGCGCGCCTCGGGGCCGGTGTCGTACATGCGCGTGTTCGACCGCTCGTGCGAGACGGTCGAGTCCGCCGGCGCGCGGCGCGGAGCGCAGATGGGCGTGCTGCGCTGCGACCACCCTGACCTCGAGGATTTCATTCACGCCAAGGACCAGGGCGACCTCACCAATTTCAATATCTCGGTCGGCGTCACCGACGAGTTCATGCTCGCGGTCGAAAAGGACGCGGACGTCGACCTTGCGCACAAGGCAAAGCCCTCCACCGATCAGGTGAAGGACGGCGCATTCCAGCGCGACGACGGGCTGTGGGTCTACAGGAAGGTCCGCGCCAAGGACCTCTGGGAGCAGATCATGCGCTCGACGTACGACCACGCCGAGCCGGGAGTGCTGTTCCTCGATCGCATGAATCGCGACAACAACCTCAATTACTGCGAGGCGATCGAATCGACGAACCCGTGCAGCGAACAGCCGTTGCCGCCGTACGGCTGCTGCTGCCTCGGCTCGATCAACCTGGTGTGCTTTGTCAAGGATCCGTTCACGCATCAGGCCGAGTTCGAGTTCGATCGGTTCGGAAAGGTGGTCGAGGTCGCGATCCGCATGCTCGACAACGTGCTCGACGTGACCGCCTGGCCGCTCGAGCAGCAGCTCAAGGAAGCCATGGCGAAACGGCGCGTCGGCCTCGGGTTTACGGGCCTGGGCGACGCGCTCATTATGCTGCGCCAGCGCTACGACAGCGACGAGGCGCGTGCGACCGCCACCCGCATCGCGGAAGCGATGCGCGACTGCGCCTACCGCGCTTCGGTGGAGCTCGCCCGCGAGCGCGGCCAGTTTCCGCTCTTCAGCGCCGACCTCTATCTTTCGGGAACGAGCTTCGCAGCGCGGCTGCCGGAGGAGATCAAGAGCCTCATCCGCAAGCACGGCATCCGCAATTCGCATCTGCTATCAATCGCGCCCACCGGCACCATTTCGCTGGCGTTTGCCGACAACGCCTCGAACGGCATCGAGCCGCCCTTCTCCTGGGTGTACACCCGCAGGAAGCGCATGCCCGACGGCACGCTGAAAGAGTTCCCGGTCGAGGATCATGCCTGGCGTCTGTACAAGGCGATGGGCGGCGACATGGAGGACCTCCCCGGACACTTCGTCACCGCGCTCGAGATCAGCGCCAAGGCGCATGAGCAGATGGTCGCCGCAGTCGCGCCATACGTGGACACCAGCATCTCGAAGACGGTGAACGTCCCCGAGGATTATCCCTACGAGGATTTCGAGGACCTCTACTTCACGGCCTGGAAATCGGGATTGAAGGGGCTCGCCACCTACCGCCCGAACAAGGTGCTCGGCGCAGTGCTCTCGGTGGACCAAATCGCGGAAAAAAAGGAACCGCAGGACTTCCGGCAGGACGACGTCAACCGGCGCATCCAGATCCGCACCGTGCCTGCGCCGGTGCTGGCAAGCCTCCGGTGGCCGGGGCGGCCGCAGCTCGCCGAAGGCAACATCGCCTGGACCTACATGATCGAGACCCCGCACGGCGCGTTCGCGGTGTTCGTCGGGCATGTCGAGAATGGCCGCATGTTCCCCTTCGAGGTGTGGGTGAACGGCGCCGGCCAGCCGAGGGGTTTGGGGGCGCTCGCGAAGACGCTCTCAATGGACATGCGCGCCAACGACCCGGGCTGGCTCAAGCTCAAGCTCGAGACACTCGCCAAAGCGGGCGGCGACGAGCCGTTCGACATGCCGTTCCCGCCGCACGGCGAGAAAAAGCGCATGCGCTCGGTCGTCTCGGCGTTCGCGCAGGTGGTGCGCTGGCGCGTCGAGCATCTGGAAGGCTTCCACGACGGCCCGACGCCGGTGCTCGACACCATGTTCAGCCTGAAGGAGCCGAAAACCGGCACCGACGGCACCATGTCCTGGACCGTCGACGTATTCAACCCGAGAACGGGCGACGACTTCGTGCTCGGCCTGAAGGAGATCACGCTGCCCGACGGCTTCACGCGCCCCTACTCGATGTGGCTCTCGGGCGAATACCCGAAGGCGCTCGACGGGCTGTGCAAGATCCTGTCGCTCGACATGCGCGTGCTCGACCCGGCCTGGGTCGGGATGAAGGCGCGCAAGCTGCTCGACTTCCCCGAGCCGCTCGGCGATTTCATGGCCTTCGTGCCTGGCTCGAAGAAGCAGCAGGTCTTTCCCTCCACGGTGTCGTACCTCGCGCGCCTCATCCTGCACCGCTATGCGATGCTCGGGATCCTCGACGAGAACGGCGTGCCGCACCGCGAGATGGGCATCTTGGTAAAGCCCGCCGACGGCCAGGCGCCGATCATGCAGGGCGGGCGCTGCCCGGAGTGCGGCAACAACACCATGATCCGCAAGGACGGGTGCGATTACTGCACCGCCTGCGGCTACGTGGGGGTGTGCGGGTAAGTCTCTGCGATGATGGCGATGAACGTACCCTCTCCCGGCGTCAGTTGGTTATTCAATCCTGACCGAAACGTCTGGTACCGACTTGACTTCGAGCTAGATAAAGGTGGCGAAGGGCAGGTATGGGCTGGGACTATGCACCCTTCAGATTTTCCGGTCGCGATCAAGATAATCCACCCGACGGCGAACGCATACCAGATCGTCTCGTCTTGGTATCACGACCAAGACGTTCACCTGAAATGCCTCGGTCACCCTGGCGTGGTGCAAACGTTTGATCAATTTCGTTCACCACAGGGCGACTGGGTGATTGTGATGGAGCGGGCGTCAAGCAATCTCGAATCGTTGCTGCGGCTTAACCAACCCCAGTCGTTTGGAACGGTCTGCTCCTATGGCTGCCAGATTCTTGGCGCCGTCCATCATCTCCATTCACGGGGTATCATTCACCGCGATATCACGCCAAGAAACGTCCTGCTGTTCGGCGCCGACGTTGTCAAGATCAACGATTTTGGGGTTTCTAAGACCAATCTTCCGGCCGGGGATGTCACGAGGACCGTGCTTGGAAGCAAGCAATATCTGCCGCCCGAACTTCATCGCTATGGTTACTGGTCGCACCAGTCCGACATTTACCAAGTTGGACTCGTTCTGCTTTCATTGTTGCTTGGCAAACACGCCATTCCTCCGAATGCCAGTGATGACCTCGTCAAACGGATGATTCTTGATGGGGTACCGCGTCTGATGATCGAGAGCCTCATTCCGACCTATGGCGACTTGGCGCGTACTATTCGGCACATGGTCTGTCGCACAGAATCATTGCGGTACGCTTCCGCACTCGCTGTCCGCAGTGCGTTGCTGAACGTGTGGACTATTCATCAGAACGTGCTGCGAGCGGCGTCCGTTCCAAGTGGAAATTCAGGCAAGAACGCATTGTCCGCTCTGGCATGGCTCTCATCCGTTAGAGCTCTCCCGTCGTCGTTGTGATAAATAGGCGGTTTGGGAGCGTGGCCCACTAGTGAGGCTGACGGAGCGGCCAGTCGCCGCGGTAAAGTGGTACCTGCGGCCGCTGTTCTGGCTGCAGAGGCGGCGCTGGGGCCAGACCCTCGTGCCCGCGCTCACCTGGGCGCGGGTGCCGCCCTTCTATCTTGCTTTCGCCGGTTTCTACGCCGCGACCGAGCGCAAAGGCTCGCCGCTCGATCCGGCGCTCCGTTCGCTCGTGCAGGCGCGTGTCTCGCAGCTCGACCATTGCGCCTTCTGCATCGACATCAATTCCGCGCTCGCAGGAGAGCGCGCGGGCTCCATGGATAAGGCGATGGCGCTGGACGCTTGGCGCGAGAGCCCGCTCTTTTCCGCACGCGAGCGGCTCGCGCTCGAATACGCGGAAGCGGTCTCCGGCAGCCGGGTGAACGACGAGCTCGCCGGCCGGGTCAAAGCGGAATTCGGCGAGGATGCAATGGTCGAATTGACCGGGCTCATCGCTTTCCAGAACATGTCGGCCAAGTTCAACGCCGCGCTCGACATTCCGTCGCAGGGGTTCTGCCGCGTGCCCGAAAGGAAGAAGTCATGACGCGCTTGTTCGCCTTCGCCCTCGCCGCCCTGCTCCTTGCCGGCTGCGGCTCGATGAACGTCGTTTCCGACGGCGCCGATTCGCGCCTCATGCTCAAGGGCTACGACCCTGTCGCCTACTTCACCGACGGCAAGCCCGTTGCTGGCCGGCCCGACATCAAGGCCGATCACCAGGGTGTCACCTACCGGTTCGCGAGCGAAGACCACCGCCGGCTCTTCATCGCCAATACCGCGAAGTACGTTCCCCAGTACGGCGGCTTCTGCGCCAACGGCATGGTGTACGCGATCCCGCTCGGCGGCGAGCCGGAAATTTTCAAGATCATCGACGGGCGGCTGTTCGTGTTCGGCGGCGCACGGCCGAGGCTCTACTTCGAGATGGATCAGGAGCGGAACATCAAGCTCGCCGACCACTACTGGGAGACCGAGGCGAGCGACGCTGATTGGCGGTGGCAATCGCTGAAGCGGCTCTGGATCACCAGGGTTCCGCACTACAAAACCAACAAGGAGTTGGCGGAGGAGTATGAGCGGCGCATGGCGAAGAAGTCAGGGTAGATATTTTGCCGGCTGGTGCGCGTGCGGTCACCCAAAAGCGTGATTTCAAAGGACTCCGACGGCGACTACAGTGCCGGCATCGGATCACAACCATGTCTGCCCTCTCAGACTACCTCAAGAATATAGAGCAGGCGCTTAAGGCCGGGAGTGCCACCGAGCACACGCATCGACCGGCGCTCAAAGCCCTAGTCGAAAGTCTGCGGCCCGGCATTACTGCAACCAACGAGCCGCAGCGCATTGCCTGCGGGGCACCTGACTTCATCGTCACCCGAAAAGCCACTCCTCTCGGTTACATCGAGGCCAAAGATGTTGGGGTTGATCTCGACCGCACAGAAGACTCCGAGCAGCTCAAGCGCTACCGCACTAGTCTCCGCAATCTGATTCTCACCGACTACCTTGAGTTCAGACAGTACCGCAATGGGGATCTCGTTCAGACCGTTCGCTTAGGAAAGTGGCAGAAAAATGGAATTTTGTGGCGCGATGCAGCCGCCAAAGCACAGCTTGAGACACTGCTCCAGGCGTTTTTCGATGCAGAAGTCCCCACGATATCAAGCCCCCGCGAGCTGGCCGAGCGGATGGCGCGCCTTGCGCGCCTGCTGCATGACCTGATCCGCGAAACCTTCGCCCACGAAGGAAAGAAGGGCGATCTTCACGCGCAGTACGAGGCATTCAAGAAGGTCTTGGTCGCCGACCTCTCGATCGATCAGTTTGCCGATATGTATGCACAGACGATCGCGTATGGTCTGTTCGCGGCGCGTTTCAATCATATCGGAACCGGATTTACTCGTGAGCGCGCCGGTCGGGAGCTTCCAAAAACCAACCCGTTTCTTCGAAAGCTCTTCAACACGATTGCAGGCGCAGACCTGGACGAAAGAATCTCCTGGGCCGTCGACGATCTCGCCGAGCTCCTGGCCAAGGCCGACATGGCGGCAATTCTCGAGGACTTTGGCAAGGTCACGCGCCGGGAAGACCCTGTCGTCCATTTCTACGAGACGTTTCTCGCAGCCTACGACCCCAAGCTCAGGGAAACACGCGGCGTTTATTTTACGCCGGAGCCCGTTGTCAGCTATATCGTGCGTTCTATCGATGCCATCTTGAAGAAGAATTTTGGGCTCAAGACAGGGCTTGCCGACCGCAGCATGGTGAAGCTTCAGATCCCAACACTACACGCCAAGAAGACGCACAAAGAGGTCACGACGCACCGGGTGCAAATTCTGGATCCGGCATGCGGGACTGGAACATTTCTCTACGCAGTCGTCGCGCAGATCAAGGAGGGCTTCTCCGGTGTGAAAGGCCTCTGGCCGAGCTACGTCGCTCAGCACCTTCTTCCGCGCCTTTATGGGTTCGAGCTTCTGATGGCTCCTTATGCCGTCGCACATATGAAGCTGGGACTTCAGCTCGAGGAGACCGGATACGACTTTGCTGCAGATGAGCGCCTCAGGGTCTTTCTGACGAACAGTCTGGAAGAGGGGCACGAATTCGCCGGCCTTCCGCTCTTCGCGCAATGGCTTGCTGACGAGGCAGCCGCGGCCAGCGAGGTTAAGCGCGAAGCCCCCATCATGGTGGTCCTTGGCAACCCTCCGTACTCTGGCATTTCCTCCAACACGGGGAAGTGGATCGAGAATCTCATCAGCCAGTACAAGCGAGAACCCGACGGCTCCCCTCTCAAGGAACACAAGCACTGGCTCAACGACGATTACGTGAAATTTCTGCGCTTCGCTCAGTGGAGAATTGAGCAGACCGGCTACGGAGTGCTCGGCTTCGTGACCAACCACGGCTATCTCGATAATCCGACCTTTCGTGGAATGCGCCATAGCCTGCTGCAGACCTTCGACAAGATTTATCTCATCGATCTGCACGGGAACAGTAAGAAGAAAGAAAAGGCGCCGGACGGAGGGAAGGATCAGAACGTCTTTGACATTCAGCAGGGCGTCGCGATCTGTCTTATGGTGCGCACTGGAATACAAGACACCGAAGGCACCGTGCACCATGCCGATCTATGGGGCACCCGATCCGCCAAATACGAGTGGCTGGAGGCGCACGATGCCTCCTCCACTTCATGGGAAACGTTGAAACCGGAACGACCCTTTCTCTTCTTTTACCCGCGCAACGATGACTTTGAACAGGAGTATCACGCCTATCCCAGCGTGAAGGACATCTTTCCGCTCATGGGCTTGGGCTTTCAGTCATCGCGGGACCACCTGGTTGTTGGCTTCACGCGCGACGAGCTGGTGAGGCAGATCCAGACCTTTTCCGATTCAACCGTTTCAGACGAGGAGATCCGCTCCAAGCATTTCCCGGGCAAGAAGGTCCGAGACTATGCCTCTGGCGACACCCGTCAATGGTCTTTGTCGGCCGCGCGGGCGGCACTGCGGGTCGGTGCGGACTGGGAGCAGGATGTGCGGCCCACGCTCTACCGTCCATTCGACGTACGTTTCGTTCTCTATAACCCTCGGATGGTGGACTGGCCACGGCCGGAGGTTTTGGGTCACATGCTTCAGGAGAACCTGTGCCTGCTCGTCAACCGGCAATCAAAGGAGCCGTTCGCGGCCCTATGCGCCGATCTGATCACCGAGCGCAAGATTGCTGCAGTCTACGACGCGAGCACCACCATTCCCCTCTACCTCCACAACAAGCAAGGCCGATTGCTCGACGACATCACCGTCAATATGACGGCAGACTTTGAGAGCGACATCGCCAAGCGGTTGAAGATGAAGCTCACCGAGCGCGGCCACGGCGACCTGGAGACGACGTTCGGGCCGGAAGATGTGCTGGCCTACATCTACGCTGTGTTCTATTCGCCGACCTATAGAACTCGCTACGCGACGTTTCTCAAAACAGATTTTCCGAGGGTTCCGATGACGAACGAGATTACTCTCTTCAAGAAGCTCGTCGGTCTCGGTCAGCAGCTCATCGACCTGCATCTCATGCGATCCACTGGCACCAACCAACCGGACTATCCGGTCAAAGGAAGCAATTTGGTCGAACGGATGGAATTTGATGAACGGGGTGGCCGCGTCTACATCAACGCCGACCAGTACTTCGAGGGCGTTGCCAAGGGCGTGTGGGAGTACCACATCGGCGGCTACCAGGTCGCACACAAGTGGCTGAAGGATCGGAAAGGCCGCTTGCTGACTTTCAACGAACTCGACCATTACCGCCGCGTCATCGCGGCGCTCGAGTTGACCATCCGCCTACAGGACGAGATAGATCGGGCCATTCCGAGCTGGCCACTGACGTAGCGACTTCACGCGCCCAGCATGAGTACGAGCAGATGATCATCGGAAATTAGGCGCCAAGGCGCCGACGATATGCTTACGGGTATCGAACGTGATTGTTGAAACGATCACGCAACGCGGGACGACGCTCGTCAGGCGGTTGGTTCTGGAGCCGGGTGAAGACACACCCTGGCACGTCGATCCTTTTCATTGAGTAACTGTGATCGTGCGCTGCGAGGCGCTGGCGCTGGAGTACCGTGACGGGCGGGAAACTGAACGATTCGAAGTCTGCGCTGGCCAGGCGGACTGGGACGCGCCCACCGATCGCGTGCACCGCGCGTTGAACATCGGCGGCACGCCCTACGAAGAGGTGACGATTTTTTTCTCGATCGAGCCGACGCAATACCGCAACCCATCGCCGAATGAAAGCGCAGCCGTTTGCCGCCTGATCCGGCGGGCGCCGGTGACCTTGCCTCGTGATGCCCCATGAGTGTTTCTCTGCGCGAGGCCACTCCCGCCGATGCAGAGCAGGTTGCAGAGGTCCTGCTTGCTTCCCGCAAGGCATTCCTGGCGTTCGCTCCATCGCCGCACACGGACGAAGAGGTGCGCGCCTGGGTGCGCGATGTGCTGCTTCCATCGGAAGAGGTCACTGTCGCAGTGGTCGAGAGCCAGGTGGTTGGCGTACTCGCTGTCAAGCAAGCGGAAGGGGTGAGCTGGCTCACACAATTGTATCTGCACCCCTCGCACGTTGTGCAAGGCATCGGCTCGAAGCTTCTCGCTCACGCGGTCGCAACAGTGCCGCGTCCCATTCGGCTCTACACCTTCCAGCAAAACGCCGATGCTCGTCGGTTCTACGAGCGAAGCGGCTTTGTTCCCATCGAGTTCACCGACGGGAGCGCGAATGAGGAGCAGTGCCCTGATGTCCTGTATGAGCTTGCCTCTCCGGTCCAGGCTGGGGCATAACCTGCCCAGCGAGCGGCCCTGCCCCGGCAAGCTGGGTGATGCCGCTCCTGTCGTACGTTCGGCGTCACGGCACACTTCGTCCGCAAATGAGCGTTCTGCAATCGAAGCGCTGGATTGTCGCAAAGGGATTCATGTTTCTGGGTATCGCCGTGGCTGCGGCGGGATTGAGGCTGTTCGAGTCTCCCGCGGTGCGAACCGCCGCAGAGAACCTCATGCCAAACGTTTGACCATGCAGCACGCTCTCTTGCCGAATGCATATAATGTATATATTATGGTCGCGTGCGGTTCCGGCCTGACCCCGCGAAGGCGGCTTCAAATCTAAAGAAACACGGGGTTTCGTTCGCCGACGCGGAAGGCGTACTGGTGGATCCGCTTGCGGTCACCGTCGAGGATCCCGACGCCGCAGGGGAACAACGATTTATTACTGTCGGCCTGGGAAGCGCCGGTGAATTACTTGTGGCGGTATGGACGGAGCGCGACGACGAGTGCCGCGTGATCTCGGCGCGGCGCCCGACGCGAAAGGAACGGAAACAGTATGAGGGCTGAGTACGATTTTTCCAAAGGCAAGCGTGGCGCCGTCATCCCGCAGAAGGGCAAGACGCGCATCTCGATTTTTATCGACAACGCCGTGCTCGACGAATTTCGGGCGCGAGCGGATAAAGCGGGTACCGGATATCAAACCATGATGAACGACGCACTTCGGAAGTCCCTGTCCGAAACCGACCAGCCCGTCACCGAGAAGACCTTGCGCCAAGTCCTGCGCCGGGAGATGCCGGAGTACTTGCGAGGTCTGACCGCCGCATCCACGCGGCCGCGCGCCAAGAGCGGCGCGCGCCGGTAATACGCGACGATCGGTTCCCCGGTGACCGGGCGACCTGCAACAAAGGCGCGCCGGCCGCGAAACCTGGGTGGTGCTTCCCCCGGACACGCCTGCGGTCGAGGATACGATCGCGCCGCGTATTGGCCGAAGGAAAGCCTCGAGCGCCGTCTCGCTCTATTGGCCCGCGCACGCGGCCAGCAGGTCTGCGCCGCAAGACGGTGACACAGCAACAGGCATCGGACACCTGGGAACGCGGCTCCGCCCACCCAGAGGGAGACTTGCCTTGACAGAGAAACGTTCATCGGCTAACGCCGACGGGATCTTCGAGCCGTTCTCGATCGAGGACGTTCCGTGGGAAGCGTTCTCGAAAGGCGAGCGCAATCCGAACGACGTGATCGTGTACACGGATTCCGGGAGAGTGGGCGTGCGGCTGACCGGCGAGGGGTATCGCAAGTCGGCGACAATGGATTACTGGGAGGTTGAGAGTGCCTGAGGCGCCGTCAGGCGTTTAGACCGTGAGATTAAGCGAATCCTGGCTCGTGGCGACGGTCGCGCTGTTCCTGATCGCGGCCTTCCTTCTCGGTTGGACGATCCGCAGTCTGATCCGTACGATGCGCGGCTCGGTCGTGGCTTCGATCCCGCTGCGCGACGTGCAGACGTTCTCGCTGCCGCACCCTGGAGCGTATGACCTCTACGTGGAGGGTACGCGCTTTAGCAAGGACTTCGGCTCTCTGGAGTTTGCGCTCTCCGACCCGGCCAGCGCCGCCGTGAATCTTCAGTGCGTCTGGTTCCGCACCACGGTTTCAGGGGCCTCCCGGGTGCGCTTGCAGCTGCGCAGTTTCACCGCCTCCGCCGCAGGCACGTTCACGCTCCGCATCACCGGGATCAAGCCGGACCAGGATCCGGAGAACAGGATCGTTTTCGCCACGCCGGTCACGGCGCGGATGGTGCTTCACATCCTCACCATCATTGCGCTCGCCATGCTGACGATGACGTCGCTGGGGGGCGCCGTGTTCCTCCTGCTCAGCCCGCCTTGAGCAAGGACTCCGCCCAGAGCAGCCCGACGACGGTCTTCACGTCGGTGATGCGTCCGTCCCGGGTCATCGCCAGCGCCTCGGCGAAGGGAAGCGAGAGCACCTCGAGAAACTCGCCGTGGTCCAGTTTCTGATCCCGCTGCTCGAGCCCCTTCGCGAGCCACAGCTCGATCGCCTCGTCGGAGTAGGCGATGGCGTTGTGGATGATGCCGAGGCGCGTCCACTCCTTCGCGACGGTGCCGGTTTCCTCCAGCAGCTCGCGCTTCGCGGTCTCGAGATGCGGCTCCCCCTGCTCGAGTTTGCCCGCGGGAATCTCGATGAAATCGCGCCGGTGCGGATAGCGGTGCTGGCGTTCGAGCAGCACGCGGCCGTCGTCGAGGAGCGCGACGATCCCCACTGCACCGGGGTGGCGGATGTACTCGCGGACGGTCTCGCTGCCATCGGGCAGCCGCACCACGTCGCGGTGCACGCGAAAGAACCCTCCGGCGTAGACCTCCTCGCCGGAGACGAAGCGCTCGGTGAGGTCTTTCCCTTTCACGGCTCCAGGTTTTTCCGAAAGTAAGGCGGTGCGGTGCGGCAGGAATTGCCGCTCCGCAGCGCGTCGTGGTTCTTACAAGCTTCTGATCGAGACGAAACAGATCCACATCAGCGGCTGCGGCACGATGCCGATCGCGAGCAGCGCGAGGCCGTTCGCCGACAGGAGCACGCGCATGTCGCGATCGCCCACGACCGGGGTCGCGTCCTTCGGGTCGTCGAAGTACATGAGCTTGACGACCCGCAGGTAATAGAAAGCGCCGATGAGGGACAACAGCACCGCCACCACCGCGAGCCAGATCTGTCCCGCGGAAACCGCCGCACTGAGCACCGAGAGCTTGGCGTAGAAGCCCGCGGTGGGCGGCACGCCGGCGAGCGAGAACATGGCGAGCAGCATGACGAACGCGAACCACGGGTTGCGGCGGTTGAGGCCCTTCATGTCCTCCAGGTTCTCGCACTCGAAGCCCTTGCTCGAGAGGTAGAGCAGCATGCCGAACGCGCCCAGCGACATCAGCACGTACACCAGGGTGTAGAACATCGCCGCGGCGTACGCCTCGGTGGCGTTGAGCCAGTTGCCGCCGACCACTCCGGACAGCAGCCCCAGCAGCATGAAGCCCATGTGCGCGATGGTCGAGTACGCGAGCATCCGCTTGAGGTTCGATTGCGCGATCGCCGCGATGTTGCCGAGCGCCATCGACAGCACCGAGAGGATCACCAGCATCTGCTGCCAGTCGGCGGCAAGGTCGGGCAGGCCGTTCACCAGCATCCGCATCGCCATCGCGAACGCGGCCAGCTTGGGCGCCGAGCCGATCACCAGCGTCACCGCGGTCGGCGCGCCGTGATAGACGTCCGGGATCCACATGTGGAACGGCACCACGCCAAGCTTGAAGGAGATCCCCGCGACCACGAACACCAGGCCGAAGACGAGGAACGTGTGCTCGGCGCCCTGGGTCGACAGGTGTGCCACCTGCTTGGCCACCTCCGAGATGGTGAGAGTGCCGGTCGCCCCGTAGATCATCGACATGCCGTAGAGCAGCAGGCCCGAGGCGAGCGCGCCGAGCACGAAGTATTTCATCGCCGCCTCGACCGAGGCGGCCGAGTCGCGGTTGAGCGCCACCATCGAGTACAGGCACAGCGACAGCAGCTCGAGCCCCAGGTACAGCGTCAGGAAGCTGTTCGCGCTCATCATCACCATCATGCCGAGCAGTGCGAACAGCAGCAGCGCCAGGAATTCTCCTTTCAGCAACCCCCGGTCGAGCAGGTATTGCCGCGAATACACCAGCGCGAGCGCGACCGCGAGGTACGCGCCGAGCTTGAGGACGTGCGACATCATGTCGGCCACGAACAGGCCGTTGAACGCGTAGATTAGCTGTCCTCCCGAACCGAGCAGGACGAACAAGGTCGAGAGCGCGCAGCCGAGCACCACCAGCGCCGCGAACAGCACGCTCGTCTTCCTGCGCTCGCTCTTCGCATGCAGGTCGAAGATCATCAGCGCGCAGGTGCCGATGAGCAGGAACATCTCCGGCAGCGCCGGCGCGAAGTCGACCAGGGACGCCGGAGTGTTCATTTCAAATTTTCGGCAGCGCCACGTGGCGCAGCAGTTCATTGACCGAGGCGTGCATCACCTCGGTGAGGGGCAGCGGGTACACCCCCATCCACAGCACCGCCGCGGCGAGCAGCCCCAGCACCAGAAACTCGCGCCCGTTCAGGTCCTTGAGCTCGCCCACGTGATGACTGGCGGTGGCGCCGAAGATGACACGCTTGTACATCCAGAGAGTGTAGGCGGCGCCGAAGACGAGCGTCGTCGCGGCGGCGAACGCGAGCCAGAAGTTCGCCTTCATCGCGCCCAGGATCACCATGAACTCGCCCACGAACCCGGACGTGCCGGGAAGCCCGCAGTTCGCCATCGCGAACAGCATCATCAGCGAGGCGAACTTCGGCATCGTGTTCACCACGCCGCCGTAGTCCGCGATCATGCGCGAGTGCATGCGGTCGTAGAGCACGCCGACGCACAGGAACAGCGCGGCCGAGACGAAACCGTGCGAGATCATCTGCACCAGGCCGCCTTCCACCCCGTAGGCGTTGAAGAGGAAAAAGCCGAGCGTGACGAATCCCATGTGCGCGATCGAGGAATACGCGATCAGCTTCTTCAGGTCGGTCTGCACCAGCGCCACCAGGCCGATGTACACCACCGCGATCAGGGACAGTCCGATGACGACCGGGGCAAGAACGTGGCTTGCGTCCGGGAGGATTGGCAGTGACAGCCTGATGAAACCATAGGCGCCGAGCTTCAGCATCACGGCCGCCAGCACCACGGAGCCG